>NZ_JAJGPW010000002.1:0-911605 GCF_020889605.1 Rhizobium sp. 'Codium 1' | reverse complement strand
ATCGGGAATATTCCGCCAGCCGAAGCCGAGGAGCAGTATTACGCCATGCTGGACCCGCCAGCTATGGCCGCATAACTTAAACGAAATGGCCTCCGGAAAACCCGGAGCGGTTCAATCTTGCCAGATGCCAGGCGCGTCATCAGATCGTTTTGCGCCGCGGTGATGAACTGCTGCTGCACGTCGATCCCTCACGTTCTGTACTGAACCAAAAGCCGGAAGCGGTTCAGAACCGGTGACGTCCTCGTTCCATCGCTCCAGATGCGGTTCCGTGCCAAATGCTCTCAGTGGTCAGAATCTCGGCGCCTGAACCACTGGCCGCATATGGCTGTCATGCCGATCAGCCTTTGGATAGTTCGGTGGCAAGGCCGAGCAAGCGCTGTGCTGCCTTCAGATGGGGGGCATCGATCATGCGGCCGGCGAATGTCAGTGCTCCCTTGCCGGGATTGGCCTCAAAAGCGTCGATGATCGCCTGCGCCTCGGCCAATTCTTCCAGTGTCGGCGTAAATGCCTGGTTTATCAGAGGGATCTGCGCGGGGTGGATCGCCATGATGCCGCTGAAGCCGTCAAAGCGCGCGCGCCTCGCATGGGCTGCCAGGCCGTCTTGGTCGGCGATGTCTGGATACACGGTCTCGATCGCTGCGACGCCGCTCGCATGGGCGCTCAACAAGGTGAGAGAGCGTGCCAGTTCGTAAGGTGCGGTATAGCGACCCGTCTCGTCGCGCGCGCCAAGCGCGCCGATGGCGGCGGGAAGGTCTTCGGCGCCCCAGGTCAGGCCAAGAAGGCAGGTCTTGACCGATGGATAAGATCCCAACTGGAAGATCGCGGCCGGGGTCTCCGTCGCAATCGGCAGGACCGGAATGCCGGGTGCTTTTGCGATGAGGGCTTCAACGCTTGATGCTCCCTCTGCCTTCGGCAGCACGAGCCCCTCCGGCTTGGCGTCAAGGATCGCGGAGAGATCGGCGTCCAGGAGGTCGCCCTGAAGCGGATTGACGCGGACGAAGAGCCGGATCTTACCTTTGGCCTTTCTCAGAAAATCGGCCGTCGCCACCCGTGCCGCAGGCTTGGCGTCAAGTGTCACGGAGTCCTCGAGGTCAAGGATCAGGGCATCGGCGCCGTAGCCGAGTGCCTTCTCCATTCGGTCGGGCCTGTCACCGGGAACAAAGAGCAGCGAGCGCAGCCTCATTGCGGTCTCCGTGAGACGAGTGCGGAGCGCAGGCACTGGCAGATCACTTCGTTGCGCTGGTTGAAGAGCTCATGCCTGAACGTGACGATGCCGGCGGTCGGGCGCGATCGACTTTCTCTAAGGTCGGCAATCTCGGTTTCGGCCCGCATCGTGTCGCCGATGAAGACGGGTTTCGGCATGACGAGCTTGTCATAGCCGAGGTTGGCGACCAGCGTGCCGAGCGTTGTATCACCCACGGACAGGCCGACCATCAGCGAAAAGGTGAAGGTGCCATTGACGAGGATCTGGCCGAATTCGCTCGCCTTCGCCGCTTCGACATCGAGATGCAGCGGTTGCGGATTATGGGTCATCAGCGTGAACAGCAGGTTGTCCGTTTCGGTCACCGTACGCCGGATCTCGTGAGAGATCCTGTCACCGACTGTCCAGTCGTCAAAATAGCGTCCGGCCATCATCCCTCTCCCTCGATCCTGACGAGCAGGCTGCCCTCGACCACCTGACTGCCCAGGCAGGCTTTCAATTCAGCCACGGTGCCGTCGAAAGGCGCATGCAGCACCTGCTCCATTTTCATGGCCTCGATGGCGATCAGTGGCTGACCGCGTTTGACCACGTCTCCCTCGGCAACGGAAACGGCGATAATGATGCCCGGCATCGGCGCGACGATGGCACCGTCGCCTGAGCCGGATCCGTGACCACTATGCCCCGCGCGCGGTGCCGCGAACTCCCAGGCCTCGCCATCATGGAAGAGGACGCCGTTTTCCGTTCGGACGGTCGCCTGTGCCGGATTGACCTCAACCAGATAGGGCCTCTTTCCCACGTCGACGGCAACCCGTCGGTCAATTTCGGCATTGAGACGAAATCCAGCCCGCATGGCCCAGACATCCGGCGAGCGCTTCTGCAAAAGGGCCGTCGCTGCGGCCTGCAAAACCGCTTCAGCCGGCTTTTCCGGTGGCACGAGGTCTTTGGCATGTCGCTCGATAAAGCCTGTGTCGACGGCGCCAGCGAGGAAGTCGGGATGAGCGAGCGCGCGCACGAGGAAACCGGCATTGCTATGCACCGGCCAGATCTCGACCTTCCTCACGCCGTCGCAAAGCTTATGGACCGTCTCTTGCCGGCTTGCGCCGTGGCTGATGAGTTTGGCCAGCATCGGATCGTAATGCGGGGTCACTTCATCTCCCTCTTCGACGCCGCTGTCGATCCTCAACGTGTCCGGCAGGCGCAGATGGTCGAGCCGGCCGATCGACGGCAGGAAACCGGTTGCGGGATTTTCCGCATAGAGCCGCGCTTCCATGGCCCAGCCGGTGATGGAAAGTTGATCCTGAGCCAATGGCAGAGGCTCGCCTGACGCAATGCGCAATTGCCACTCGACCAGATCCTGTCCGGTGATCGCCTCGGTCACGGGATGCTCGACCTGGAGACGTGTGTTCATTTCCATGAACCAGATGCGGTCCGCGCGCAGGCCCTCAGAGGCATCGGCGATGAACTCGATCGTGCCAGCGCCGATATAGTTCACCGCGCGTGCTGCCTTCACGGCGGCCTGGCAAACCGCATCCCGGGTCAAGGCATCCATGCCGGGCGCCGGTGCTTCTTCGATCACCTTCTGGTGACGGCGTTGCAGAGAGCAATCGCGCTCAAAGAGATGTACGACTTGGCCCTTTCTGTCGCCGAAAACCTGTACCTCGATATGACGCGGCGAGAGGATATATTTCTCGATCAGCACGCGGTCATCGCCGAAGGAAGACGCCGCCTCGCGCCGGCAACTGGCAAGTGCCGCCGCAAAATCCTCCGCCCGCTCGACGCGGCGCATGCCCTTGCCGCCACCGCCGGCCACCGCCTTGACCAGCACCGGATAACCGATGGCATCGGCCTCGCGTTGCAGACGTTCCGGGCTCTGGTCGTCACCAAGATAACCCGGTGTCACCGGCACGCCCGCCGCGATCATCCGTTGTTTTGCAGCATGTTTCAGGCCCATGGCCCTGATGGCAGCGGGCGGCGCCCCGACCCAGACGAGACCTTCGGCCATCACGGCTTCGGCAAACTCGGCATTTTCCGACAGGAAGCCATAACCGGGATGGATTGCCCCGGCTGCGCTCCTCCTCGCGGCTTCGAGGATGCGGTCCTGCCGCAGGTAGCTGTCGCGTGCCGGCGCCGGACCGATCGGCAGAGCCTCATCGGCCTCGCGCACGAAGGCCATGCCGGCATCCGCATCCGAATGGACGGCGATCGTCCGGATGCCAAGCCGTTTGGCCGTGCGAATGATCCGCCGGGCGATTTCACCGCGATTGGCAATCAAGAGACTTTCGATCATCTTCGCCTCACATCCGGAAGATGCCGAACTGCGCCCGGTCGGGGATCGGGGCGTTCAGCGTTGCGGAAAAGGCGAGGCCGAGCACGTCGCGGGTCTGGGCCGGGTCGATGATGCCGTCATCCCACATCCGCGCCGTGGCGTAATAGGGGTTGCCTTCGTCCTCGTATTTCTGACGGATCGGCGCCTTGAAGGACTCGGCTTCCTCCGGCGTCCATCCTTCGGCGTCGCGATGGACGGTCGCCAGCACGGAAGCGGCCTGCTCGCCCCCCATCACGGAAATCCGCGCATTCGGCCATGAGAACAGGAAGCGCGGCTGAAAGGCGCGGCCGCACATGCCGTAATTGCCGGCCCCGAAACTGCCGCCGATCAGCACGGTGACCTTCGGCACTTGCGCGCCTGCGACCGCTGTCACCAGCTTGGCGCCATGTTTGGCAATGCCTTCCGCTTCGTATTTTCCGCCGACCATGAAGCCGGAAATGTTCTGCAGGAAGAGCAACGGAATGCGTCTCTGGCAGGCGAGTTCGATGAAATGGGCGCCCTTCAGCGCACTTTCGGAAAACAGGACGCCATTGTTGGCAAGGATGGCAATCGGAATGCCCCAGAGATGCGCGAAACCGCAGACAAGGCTCGCACCAAAAAGCGGCTTGAACTCCTGCAGTTCGGAACCATCGACGAGACGGGCGATCACCTCGCGCACATCATAGGGTCTACGCAGGTCCTGGGGGACCACGCCGTAGAGATCGTCTGCGTCGAACAGGGGCGGGCGCGGATTGGCAAGCTCGATGTCCACCGTCTTCGGCCGGTTCAATGTCGCAACAATGTCGCGCACGATCAGCAGCGCGTGTTCGTCGTTGTCGGCGACATGGTCGACAAGGCCGGACTTGCGACCATGGATCTCCGCGCCACCCAGATCCTCGGCGGAGATCACTTCGCCGGTTGCGGCTTTGACCAAAGGTGGGCCGGCGAGAAAGATCGTGCCCTGGTTGCGGACGATCACGGTTTCATCGGACATGGCAGGCACATAGGCGCCGCCTGCCGTACAGCTTCCCATGACGCAGGCGATCTGCGGAATGCCGGCGGCAGACATCTGCGCCTGATTGTAGAAGATCCGACCGAAATGATCGCGGTCGGGAAAGACCTCGGCCTGGTGCGGCAGGTTGGCGCCGCCGGAATCCACGAGATAGATGCAGGGCAGGCGATTTTCCCAAGCGATTTCCTGTGCTCTCAGGTGCTTCTTTACCGTCATCGGGAAATAGGCGCCGCCTTTCACCGTCGGATCATGGGCGATGATCATGCATTCGCGACCGGAGACACGGCCGATGCCGGTGATCATGCCGGCGCCAGGCGCCTCGTCGCCATACATGCCGCCGGCAGCCAGTTGGCCGATCTCGAGGAAGGGAGAACCGGCGTCAAGGAGCCGCAGGACGCGATCCCGGGGCAGAAGCTTGCCGCGCGCAACATGACGCTGGCGATGGTTTTCCGCCCCGCCCAAGGCGGCGATTGCCACCTTCGACCGCAGTTCTTCGGCAAGCGCGGCGTTGCGTGCCGCATTGGCCTTGAAACTTTCGCTGCCAGGATCGAGCAGAGTGGAGTGAACGGGCATCAGCTCATGGCCTCCGCACCAATCACCTCCCGGCCGATCAGCATGCGGCGCACCTCGTTGGTGCCGGCGCCGATATCGAGGAGCTTTGCATCACGCCAGTAGCGCTCGACGGGCCAATCCTTCGTGTAACCTGCACCGCCCAGGGCCTGGATCGCCTGTTCGGCCACCTTCACCGCGTTCTCAGAGGCATAAAGGATTGCGCCGGCGGCATCCTGACGCGTCGTCTGGCCGGCATCGCAGGCGCGCGCCACCGCATAGACATAGGCACGGGCGGAATTGAGCGCCACGACCATGTCGGCGATCTTGGCCTGCATCAGCTGGAAGCTGCCGATGGGCTGACCAAATTGCCGTCGCTCCCTGACATAGGGCAGGACGACGTCGAGGCAGGCCTGCATGATGCCGAGCTGGATTCCGGACAGCACGACCCGCTCGTAGTCGAGGCCGGACATCAGCACCTTCACCCCGCCGTTCAGCGGACCCATGACGTTTTCGTCCGGAACGAAGCAGTCCTGGAAAACAAGTTCGGCCGTGGGCGATCCGCGCATGCCGAGTTTGTCGATCTTCTGGCCGATCGAGAAGCCGGGGAAATCCTTCTCGAGGAGGAAGGCCGTGATGCCTTTCGATCCCGCTTCAGGCTGGGTCTTTGCGTAGACTACGAGCGTTTGGGCATAAGGGGCATTGGTGATCCAGAACTTGGTGCCGTTCAGGCGGAAACCGCCCTCGACCCTGTCGGCGCGCAGCCGCATGGAAACGACGTCGGATCCGGCGCCTGCCTCGGACATGGCAAGGCTGCCGACATGGTCTCCGGAAATCAGTCCGGGCAGGTATTTCGCCTTCTGCTCTGTCGAGCCCCAGCGCGCGATCTGGTTGATGCACAGATTGGAGTGTGCGCCGTAGGACAGGCCGACCGAGGCTGAGGCGCGACTGATTTCCTCGCAGGCAACAACGTGTTCGAGATAGCCAAGCCCGAGACCGCCATCCTCTTCTGCAACAGTCATGCCATGCAGGCCGAGAGCGCCCATGGCTGGCCAGAGTTCACGCGGAAAGCGATCCTGCGCGTCGATTTCGGCAGAGATCGGCGCGATGCGTTCGCGCGCGAAACGCGCTGTCGTCTCGCGGATCGCCTCCGCCATTTCGCCAAGCCCGAAGTCCATTTCAGTCATGTGGCTTCCTCACCGAGATCGTGTCATGTGGCCGGCCCAAGTCGGTCAGATGTGCAGCGCGTGTCCCAAGGCCCTCAGAGAGGCTTCCTGCAGGGCCTCGCCGCGCGTCGGGTGTGCGTGGATGGTCGCGGCTATGTCCTCCAGCCGTGCCCCCATTTCGATGGCCATGGCGAAGGTCGAGGCAAGTTCGGAAACGCCTGCTCCAACTGCCTGCAGCCCCAGTACGGCGTGAGTGTCGGACCGCGCGACGACGCGCACAAAGCCATCTTCATCCTCCACCGTCATCGCCCGCCCATTCGCCGTGAAGGGGAACTGGCCGATCTTCACATCGAAGCCGTGTCTGCGGGCTTCCTCCGGCAAGAGGCCGGCGCTGACGATTTCCGGATCGGTGAAGCAGATGGCGGGGATGCAGCGCTTGTCCCAGGCGCGCTTGCGCCCGGCGACGATCTCGGCGACCATTTCGCCCTGCGCCATGGCACGATGCGCCAGCATCGGCTCGCCGGTGACGTCGCCGATCGCATAGACCCCGCGCATGGATGTGTGGCAGCGGTCGTCAACCTGCAGGAAAGCTCCGATACGGTCGAGGTCGAGTTCTTCCAGTCCTGAGCCTGTGGTGCGTGGTCGCCGTCCGACGGCCACGAGAATGCGATCGGCCTGCAGTTCGCGCCGTCCCTCGGCGGTCTCGACGACCAGCGCCTCGCCCGTGTCAGAAAGTCCAACGGCCCTTGCTTCGGTCAGCACCTTGATGCCGCGTTCGCCAAGCCTGCGCAGAACCGGTTTGACCAGATCGGCGTCGTACAGCGGCAGGATCTGCGATGTTGCCTCGACCACAGTGACGGCGGACCCCATCCGGGCGAAGGCGGTTCCGAGTTCGAGCCCGATATAGCCGCCGCCCACGACGACGAGCCGTTTGGGCAGGTCCGTCAACGACAGGGCCTCGGTGGAGGAAATCACTCGCCCGCCAAATGGCAGGGCTGCAAGCTCGACGGAATCGGAGCCTGTCGCAATCACCACGGTCTCGGCGCGGATGACCTGCTGGCCGGTTTCAGTTGCCACTTCCACGGTCTTGCCGTCACGAAAGCGGGCGCGGCCATGAACGATCTTAACCCGTGCCTTCTGCAGGAGGCCGGAGACACCGCCGGTCAATCGGCCGACAATCGCGTCTTTCCAGGCCATGGTTTTGGACAGATCGATCGAAGGTGCCTCGACGCGAATGCCAAGGGCATTTTCGCCTGCGGAAAGGGCGCGGGTCTTGTCGAAGGTCTCTGCCGCATGGATGAGTGCCTTGGAGGGAATGCAGCCGACCGTCAGGCAGGTGCCACCGGGGCGGCCCTCCTCGACGATGACGGTATCGATCCCGAGCTGGCCGGCCTTGATGGCGCAGACATAGCCGCCGGGACCAGCGCCGATGATGAGAAGCTTGCAGGAAATCTCTTTCATGACTCAGCCTTCGATAAAGATCAGTGCCGGGGTCTCCATCAGCACCCGCAGGCGCTGGACGAAGGTCGCCGCATTCCAGCCGTCAACGATGCGGTGGTCGAAGCTGGAGGACAGGTTCATCATCTTGCGCGGCACGAATTGCGCTCCATCCCATACGGGCCGTGTGGCGATCTTGTTGACGCCGACAATCGCCACTTCCGGATGGTTGATGACAGGCGTCGAGACGATGCCGCCAAGCGCCCCGAGTGATGAGATGGTAATGGTCGATCCGGTCAGTTCGTCTCGGGTCGCAGTGCCGGCGCGCGTGGCGTCCGCAAGCCGGTTCATCTCGCTCGCACAATCCCAAATGCCGCGCGCCTCGGCGTGTTTGACCACCGGGACCGCGAGACCGGCTGCGGTCTGGGTGGCAATGCCGATATGAACCGCACCGAAACGGGTGAGCATGCCGGCGTCGTCGTCAAAGGTGGCGTTGACATCAGGTTGCTCGACGACCGCCTTGACCATGGCGCGCATGAGGAAGGGTAGGAGTGTGAGCTTCGGCTGGTCGGTCCGACGTTCGGCATTCATCTTGGCGCGCAGTTCTTCAAGCGCTGTTACGTCCACTTCCTCCACATAGGTGATGTGGGGAATGCGGGAGGTGGAGACGACCATCTTCTCGGCGATCCGGCGCCGGAGGCCGGTCAGCTTGATTTCCTCCCGCGCGGTCTTCTTGGCGAGGCCGGAGACCGCAGGTGCTGGATCGGTGCCACGGGCTAGAAACTGTTCTACATCTTCGCGCAGGATGCGTCCCGCCGGGCCGGTTCCCCGCAGAAGGCGCAGATCAATGCCGTTCTCGCGGGCCAGCAACCGCACCGAGGGTGCCGCGAGCGGTTTGTCGAATTCCGGCGAAGGTTGCCGGGCGGGGGCTGGCGGCGGCGCGAATCCTTGCTGCGTACGGGGTTGTTCGTCGGTCTCGGTCTGCTGAGGCTCGGGCGTCGGCAGAACAGCCGCCTCCGGTGGTGGCGAAGACTCGCCGACACTATCCGTTGCGATCCGGATGAGGGGCGCCTTGACTGCGATTGTGTCTCCGACCTCGCCGCCGAGCCAGACCACCGTGCCGCTGACGGGGGTGGGGATTTCCACGGTCGCCTTGTCGGTCATGACAGCGGCAACCATCATGTCCTCGCGGACGGGATCGCCGATCTTCACCATCCATTCGACCAGTTCAGCTTCGGCCACGCCTTCGCCGACATCGGGCATCTTGATCGTGAACTCACCCATCGCTCAGGCCTCCATCACGTCAATGAGCGCGCGGCCGACCCTGGTGGGGCCGGGGAAATAGTCCCATTCCTGCGCATGCGGATAGGGCGTGTCCCAACCGGCGACGCGCATGACCGGGGCTTCCAGATGGTAGAAGCAGTGCTCCTGCACCAGTGCCGCGATTTCGCCGCCGAAACCGGATGTCAGCGTTGCCTCATGCACCACGACGCATCGGCCGGTCTTGGCGGCGGATTTTACGATTGTGTCGAGATCGAGCGGCATCAGGCTTCTGAGGTCGATCACCTCGGCATCCACGCCGGTGTCTTCGGCTGCGGCAAGCGCCACATGCACCATGGTCCCGTAGGTGATCACGGTGACGGCGGAACCCGCGCGGCGGACATCCGCCTTGCCGATAGGGATCGTGTAGTAGCCTTCCGGCACCTCGCCCAGTTCGTGGCGGGACCAGGGCGTCACCGGCCGGTCGTGATGGCCGTCGAAGGGGCCGTTATAGAGACGCTTGGGTTCGAGAAAAATGACCGGATCCGGATCGGCAATCGCAGCGGTCAGCAGACCCTTGGCGTCGTAGGGATTAGACGGGACAACGACTTTCAGACCGCAGACATGGGTGAACAGCGCTTCCGGGCTCT
Source organism: Rhizobium sp. 'Codium 1' (assembly GCF_020889605.1). Taxonomy (NCBI): domain Bacteria; kingdom Pseudomonadati; phylum Pseudomonadota; class Alphaproteobacteria; order Hyphomicrobiales; family Rhizobiaceae; genus Rhizobium; species Rhizobium sp. 'Codium 1'. Next base: position 902,025 of record NZ_JAJGPW010000002.1, on the reverse strand, counting down.
GGCTGTGGGTCTGTCCGCCGAAAATGCCGCCGCCGGTTGGCATGCGCACGACGATCGGGCAGGTGAAGTCTCCGTTCGACCGATAGCGGATGCGGGCCGCCTCCTGGGTCAACTGGTCATAGGCGGGATACATGTAATCGGCGAACTGGATCTCGACGCAGGGTTTCAGGCCATAAGCCGCCATGCCGATCGCGGCTCCGACAATGCCGGATTCGTTGATCGGCGTGTCGAAACAGCGGGTCTTTCCATATTTTGCCTGCAGCCCCTGGGTGCAGCGGAAGACGCCGCCGAAATAACCGACGTCCTCGCCGAACACGACAACGTCGTCGTCACGCTCCATGGATACGTCCATGGCGCTGCGGACCGCTTCGATCATCGTCATTCTGGCCATATCAGTATCCTGCCTGCTGTCGCTGGCGGCGTAGATGCGGCGGCATTTCGGCATAGACACCTTCGAAGATATCACGCACAGAAGGCTTACCGCCGGCATGCAGCGTGCCGTGTTCTTCCGCCTGGCGCTGGGCCGTGATCACCTCGTCCATGATCTCGGCTTCGGCTTGCACATGCCGTTCCTCCGACCAGGCGCCCCTGACGATCAGATGTTTCTTCAAGCGCAGCACCGGATCGCCGAGAGGCCAGGCTTCCGATTCCGTCTTGGGCCGGTAAGCGCCCGGATCATCAGAGGTTGAATGCGCGCCGACACGGTAGGTCACATATTCAACGAGGGTCGGCCCGAGATTGCGGCGTGCCCGCTCGGCGGCCCAGCATGCGACCGCATAGACCGCCAGATAGTCGTTTCCGTCGACCCTGAGCGCCGGAATGCCGAACCCGAGGCCTCGTGCGGCAAAGGTGCCCGAACCGCCGCGGGCAATGCCCTGAAAGGTGGAGATCGCCCACTGATTGTTGACGACGTTGAGGACCACGGGCGCCCGATAGGTCGAGGCGAAAACCAGAGCCGAATGAAAATCCGACTCGGCCGTCGAACCGTCGCCGATCCAGGCGGCCGCAATACGACTGTCATTCTTGATCGCCGATGCCATGGCCCAGCCGACGGCCTGGACATACTGGGTGGCGAGATTGCCGGAAATGGTGAAAAACCCATGTTCCTTGGAGGAATACATGATCGGCAATTGCCGCCCGCGCAGAGGGTCGGCCTCGTTCGAGAAGATCTGGTTCATCATCTCGACCATGGGATAGTCGTCGGCGATCAAGAGTCCGGCCTGCCGATAGGTCGGGAAGTTCATGTCGCCCCTCTGGAGGGCCTTGCGGAAGGCGCAACTGACGGCTTCCTCGCCGAGATGCTGCATGTAGAAGGAGGTCTTGCCCTGCCGCTGTGCCATCAGCATCCGGGCGTCGAAGGCGCGCAACGTCATCATTTGGCGCAGGCCGGTTCTCAGGTCGTCATCGTTCAGAAGGCCCGCCCAGGGGCCGACTGCCTCACCGTCGCGGTTCAAAACCCGGATGATCGAATAGGCCAGATCGCGGATATCCTCTGCGGCCGCATCGACCGGAGGCCTCGGCACTGATCCCGCCTTGGCGATCTTGACGTTGGAAAAATCGGGCTGCCCCCCCGGCCGAACAGCAGGTTCGGGGACATGCAGGCTCAGATGCGCAGGTTGCACCATCAGTCTCCTCCCGTGAAAACCTGCTCCTCTCCCCAGGAGCAGTTCAATCGACGTGAATGGTAAGCCTGTTACGTGTGGCAAGCCATGACAAAACTGCATCCAATTCTTTGGCCAGTTTTGCCATATTCTGCGTGAGGGCTCTGCCGTCCGTTAGGAGGCCTGAATGGATCTGGCGCTCTTGCGGAAAGCCTCTGGGCTCTCCCCCATCCATTTCTTGAAGGCGCGGTAAAAGGCACTCGGCTCCGAATACCCCAGACGGGCGGCAATCTCGCTGATGGTGTCTGGCGTGTTGATCAGCATGTCGCGGGCAAGGTCACGGCGAATGTCGTCCTTGATGCCGGCATAGCTTTGTCCTTCGTCATGCAGACGGTGGCGAAGCGTCGATGACGACATGCGCATGTCGCTGGCCAGATCACCGAAGCTGCCCCAGTCGGCAGGTCCCTTCTGGGTCAATCGACGCCGGACGGCCGCAGCCGTGCCGGCGTCATAGCGATAGCGGATCAAGATGTTGGCGGGCGCTCCCCGGAGGAATTGCCGCAAGGCCTGTTCGTTGCGCGCGATCGGCAAGGCTAGCAGGGAGGCATCGAATCCGAGGCGGCTCACCGGTTGCGAGAAGCGAATGGGAGCGCCGAAGAAAAGCCGGTGCTCCGCGCTCAGTTTCGGTTCGCTGCAGCGAAAATCCACAAGGCGGATTGGAATGCGCCTGCCCACCAGCCAGCAGGTCAGTCCATGCAGGATAATCCAGTAGCTGCGATAGGCGAAGGCGGAGCGGGGCTTTCCGGTCTCGCAAAGCTCGATCACTGCCGTGCCGTCATGCACGTCAAGCCGACCCGTCGGCTCGCCCAGCACGATGTTGAGGAAACGCAGTGCCCGGCGTAGAGCCCGATCGAGCGTCGGTGCGTGGAGCACGCAGTGGCACAGAAGCGTGAAGCTGCCGCGTGGCATCGGTCGTTCACCAAGGCCGAAACATTCGTCATTGAGTTCTTCGGCAATTGCGAGCCAGAGGCGCCCGAAGGTCTGCGTCGAGACCGGCTGGTCGACGACAGGCGGAAGACCGAGACGGGACAGAAGCGGCTCTGTGGGGCGGTCGGCGCGTCTGAGACTGTCGAGAGCCTCTTCGACGAACCCCGTCGAGATCATATGTCGTTCGGTTTCAGCCATGGTTTTCGTTCGACCTCAAGCGCATCAGTGGCAAAAGTGGCCTCGAGAATGGATCGATTTCGTCATCGGTTGCAACTGTGAAACGCAGTAGAGTTTACGGCATCGGCAGCTTCAGACGAAAACTGGAGGGGAGGAGGGTCGATGCGCATCGACAATGCCTGTTTCATCGTGACCGGCGGTTGCTCCGGGCTCGGCGCGGCGACTGTGCGCATGATCACCGAGGCCGGCGGGCGCGTCTTGATTGCCGATCGTGATCGCGAGCGTGGGCAATCTCTTGCACGGGAGCTCGGCGATCAGGTTGCCTTTCTTGAAACAGACGTGACGCGTGCCGACGATGGCGCCGCGGCAATCGAGGCCGCGACAATCACCTTCGGCAATCTGCGGGGATTGATCAATTGCGCAGGTGTGGCTCCGGCGGAGAAGGTTGTCGGGCGCGACGGCCCACACGGGCTGGAGAGCTTCGAGCGGACCATCGCGATCAATCTCGTCGGCACCTTCAACATGATCCGGCTTGCTGCTGCCGCCATCCAGACGAACGAACCCGATGCCGAGGGTGAACGTGGCGTCATCATCAATACCGCCTCCGTTGCCGCCTTTGACGGACAGATCGGTCAGGCCGCCTACGCTGCGTCCAAAGGCGGGATCGCCGCCATGACCCTGCCGATTGCCCGCGAATTCGCACGGTTCGGCATACGGGTGATGTCGATTGCGCCGGGTGTCTTCGAGACGCCGATGATGGCTGGGATGCCGGCGGAGGTGCGCGAGACGCTGGCCTCCAGTGTTCCATTTCCCCCGCGCCTTGGCAGACCTGCGGAGTTCGCAGCCCTTGTCCGGCACATCATTGAAAACACGATGCTCAACGGGGAGGTCATCCGCCTCGATGGAGCAATCCGCATGGGCGCGCGCTGATCGCTGCCGGAGGAGGAAAGATGGGAACCCAGGATCCAATCGTCATCGTCGGTTCTGCCCGAACCCCGATCGGGAGCTTCCAGGGCGAGTTGAAGGCGATGACCGCAGCCGCGCTGGGTGCTGCTGCCATACGGGCGGCGCTCGACCGCAGCGGACTTCAAGCCGAGGCCGTCGACGAGATCCTGTTTGGCTGTGTTCTGCCGGCGGGGCAGGGCCAAGCGCCCGCACGCCAGGCTGCGATCGGTGCCGGTCTGCCTTTCTCGACGGGTGCAACAACTGTGAACAAGATGTGCGGCTCCGGCATGAAGGCGGCCATGCTCGCCCATGACCTTATTGCCGCCGGAAGTGCATCAATTGCGGTGGCTGGCGGCATGGAGAGCATGACCAATGCGCCCTATCTGCTCGACCGTGCCCGCGCTGGCTATCGGCTCGGACATGGTCGTGTGCTGGATCACATGTTTCTCGACGGGCTTGAGGATGCCTATGACAAGGGCCGGCTGATGGGCACCTTCGCGGAAGATTGCGCGGAGGCCTATCAGTTTACCCGAGACGCGCAGGATGCTTATGCAATTGCATCGCTCACCCGCGCAACAAAGGCTATCGCCGATGGCACCTTCGACCACGAGGTCGTGCCGGTTGTCGTCAAAGCCGGCAAGGCGGAGCAGGTCGTCGGTCGCGACGAGCAGCCGGGCAAGGCAAAGCCAGAAAAGATCCCGACCTTGAAGCCCGCCTTCCGCGACGGCGGCACGGTGACGGCGGCCAATGCCAGCTCGATCTCCGACGGTGCCGCGGCGCTGGTCCTGATGCGACGCTCGGAAGCGGCGCGGCGCGGTCTAGCCCCGCTTGCCACAATCCTCGGACACGCCACGCATTCGCAGGCGCCCAGCCTCTTCGCCACGGCGCCGATCGGTGCCCTGCAGAAGCTCTCCGATCGCATAGGCCTGCCACTTTCAGAGGTCGACCTGTTCGAGATCAACGAAGCCTTCGCCGTCGTCGCCATGGCCGCGATGCGCGATCTCGATCTGCCGCATGACAAGGTCAATGTTCATGGCGGTGCCTGCGCACTCGGCCATCCGATCGGAGCATCCGGAGCGCGGATCCTGGTGACGTTGATTGCAGCACTTGAACGATACGATCTGAAACGCGGCATGGCAGCCTTGTGCATCGGCGGCGGCGAGGCAACGGCTATCGCCATCGAGCGGCCCTGATTGGAGGAAGACAGGATGGTTCTTTCGGAGCTTCAACAGCAGATCCTCGAGATGACGCGCAGCTTCGCCCGCGAGCGGCTTGCCCCAGGTGCCGCCGAACGCGACCGGGATCACCGCTTCCCACGCGAGGAACTGACCGAAATGGGTGAGCTTGGGCTGCTTGGCATGCTGGTTCCGGAAGCCTATGGCGGATCGGACACCGGTGTGCTCGCCTATGCGATTGCGGTCGAGGAAATAGCCGCAGGCGATGGCGCCTGCTCGACGATCATGAGCGTGCACAGTTCGGTGGGCTGCGTGCCGATCCTGAAATTCGGGACGGAAGAGCAGCGGCAGCGCTTCCTGCCGAAACTGGCCTCGGGCGAATGGATCGGCGGTTTCGCCCTGACGGAGCCACAGGCCGGATCGGATGCCTCGAACCTGAAAACCCGCGCCCGCCGCGACAGCGATCACTACATCATCGACGGCGCCAAGCAGTTCATCACATCGGGCAAGAACGGCCATGTCATTATCGTCTTTGCCGTAACCGATCCAAGCGCGGCTAAGAACGGGATTACGGCCTTCATCGTGCCGACGGATACACCGGGCTACGAGGTCCTGCGTGTCGAGGAGAAGCTCGGTCTCAACGCGTCAGACACCTGCCAGATTGTCTTCAATGGACTGAAAATTCCCGCCGAGAACAGGCTCGGCGAGGAGGGGGAAGGCTATCGCATCGCACTTTCCAACCTGGAAGGTGGACGCATCGGGATTGCGGCCCAGTCGGTCGGCATGGCGCAGGCGGCCTTCGAGGCGGCACGCGACTATGCCGGTGAGCGAAAGGCGTTTGGCAAAGCAATTGCCGAGCATCAGGCTGTCGCCTTTCGCCTGGCCGATATGGCGACACAGATCGAGGCCGCCCGGCAGCTCGTATGGCATGCAGCTTCGCTGCGCGAGGCCGGCATTGCCTGCATTTCTCAGGCTTCCATGGCAAAGCTCTTCGCTTCCGAGATGGTCGAGCGCGTGTGCTCGGATGCGATCCAGATCCATGGCGGCTATGGCTATATGCGAGATTATCCGGTTGAGCGGATCTACCGGGATGCCCGTATCTGCCAGATATACGAGGGCACGAGCGACGTGCAGCGCATGGTGATCGCCAGAAATCTGTAGGATGCCACATTGGCAGCGCTCGGGGACGGACGTGAAAACAGGGAGGAAACGCAATGCTTGAGACGATCGCCTTCATTGGTCTTGGCAATATGGGTGGGCCGATGGCTGCCAATCTCGTCAAGGCGGGATATCCGGTGCGCGGATTTGATCTTTCTGAAGCGGCGAAGCTCGCCGCGAGAGAAAGCGGCATCACGCTCTGCGATACGGCGGCACACACCCTGACCGGCGCCGCGATCGTCATCACCATGCTGCCTGCCGGTCATCATGTCCTGTCGGTCTGGAGCGAGCTCGTCGGGGTTGTCGATGAGGGGACACTGATGATCGACTGCTCGACGATCGATGTCGACAGCGCCCGGAAATGTCATGCGCTTGCGGCTGGGGCCGGCTGCCTGTCGCTCGATGCGCCGGTCTCCGGAGGAACGGCTGGGGCAAGTGCCGGCACGCTGACCTTCATGGCCGGCGGGGAGGCGGATGCTTTGAGCCGGGGGCGCCCGGTGCTGGAAGCCATGGGACGACGGGTCGTCCATTGCGGTTCGGCCGGAGCCGGCCAGGCTGCGAAAATCTGCAACAACATGATCCTCGGCATCACCATGGCGGGCGTCTGCGAGGCCTTCGTGCTGGGCGAGAAGCTCGGGCTTTCGCATCAGGCCCTGTTTGACGTCGCCTCGACATCATCTGGCCAATGCTGGGCGATCAGCACAAACTGCCCGGTTCCGGGACCGGTGCCGACTTCCCCGGCCAATCGAGACTATGCGCCCGGATTTGCAGCGGCCCTGATGCTGAAGGACATGCGCCTGTCGCAGGAGGCTGCCAACTCGACCGGTACGGTGACTGCCCTTGGTGCGCATGCGACCGAGCTATACGATCTCTTCGACCAACTTGGGCATGGAGGCGAAGATTTTTCGGCGATCATCAACTATGTGCGCAGCAAGTCTGCATAATCCCGGCGACTTTGCGGTTTGCAAAGAGCCTTACGCTGCATTCACGTTTTCAGTGGCTTACGTTTGATCAAACAGCCCGGTCGTTCGACCGACGGCAGTGCCCGACACCCTTGCGTTCTCATTCCGGCTTGCCCAACATTTGTGGCAGGCCCGTGAGCGACGCCATGCGGGAGCGGGACTAGTCTGCCCCCGTGTAGCTCGGCGTGATCGGCACAGCGCTTCCGCAAGTCTGCGACAAGGCTTTCACCTGCGACGGCCTCAATCGACCGAGCGTCACCTGCCCAAACCGCGGCCAGAAACCGCCGATGTCAGCGGCTCCTTCACCTGCGCCATGTGCAAGAGCACATGCTGCACGTCAGACAGTCTCGTATCCTTGTTCATTGCCCGCCCCGATCCATGCGGATCAGATGCCCTCCGAATTCATGTATCTTCATTTGATACAAGATGAGGGATCATGTTACGAAACTTCAACTGATACATAAGGATGTTGTTCATGAGCGGCGATCCCAATCCATTCCTCAAGCCGGCGGCCGTGAGCGACTATGTCCGCGAGACTCCGCTCAAGGTGCCAGGCTTCGCAGACCTGCACAAAATGGCGACGCTGCTTCTGGCCGAACATGCGTCGGGCGCCGCGGAAGTGCTGGTCGTGGGTGCCGGCGGCGGCCTGGAGATCAGGGCCATGGCAGAGTTGCGCCCGGACTGGCGATTTACCGGCGTCGATCCTTCGCCCGCCATGCTGGATATCGCCCGCCAAACCACCGCGCTTTGGGCCGAGCGAACGCATCTTCTTCATGGCACGGCGGTCGATGCACCTGCTGGTCCTTTCGACGGGGCGGTGTGCCTCCTGACGCTGCACTTCCTCGAATGGCGCGAGCGGCTGGAGACGCTCAGGGAAATCCAAAAACGTCTCAAACCGGGCGGCGTTTTCGTTGCTGCCCATCACACCGCGATCGATGAACAAGCGGATCTCTGGCTGGAGAGATCTGCGACCTTCGCCAGGGGCTTGAACTTGGCGCCCGGTCAAGCGGCAGCCTCGGCCAAGGCGATGGCCGAGCGGCTGTCGCTGCTTTCGCCACACCGGGAAGAGGCGTGTTTTCGCGAAGCGGGTTTCCAGCAGCCAAGCATGTTCTATGGCGCTTTTTCGTTTCGCGGCTGGGTGATGACGGCCTGATCATCCCTGAACCACCACGAGATGAGGGTCGCCGAGCCGTGATCGAAACCTGCAATTTCGCTTTCGAGCCGCCCGTAAAGGGGCAATATCGATCTGGTCGAAAAAGCAGCCCCTGTGCTGACGTGGTGAGCCTACAAAGCTTGGGACACCTCGTCGGTCTCCCAATTAGGCGCGAGAGCCTACTGTCAGCGGCCGTCAATCGTGGGAATATGCGGCACGGGCGCGCAGTATAGCCATGCGCTATTTCAACAATTCCCTCAGTCGGGGCGTTGCAAAGTCGAGGAATGTTCTGAGTTTCAGCGGCATCAGGCCTTCCGATAAGTGGAGGAGGTGAACCGATGAGGCCTTGGGTTCAAAATCCTCCAGCAATGGCACCAGCAAACCGGCATCGACGGCCCGTTTTGCCTGGTAGGCCATGACGCGGGTTATCCCGAGACCGGCCGCTGCAGCATCGACCGCCGCTTCTGCCGTGTTGACGGACAGGCGCGTCCGGATTGGCACTTCGATATGTTTTGCCCCGTCTCGGAACGTCCACAACCGTGTTGAAAGTACCCCTTTGAACGCAATGCAATCGTGGTCCTTGAGTTCGTCAGGGTTTGAAGGACGGGAGTGCCGCTTCAGATAGTCGGGATTGGCATAGGTCGTCGTGCGGATCGACCCCAGACGGATCGCAATCAGGCTGCTGTCCGGGAGCTCGCTGATGCGCAGCGCGATATCGATATGTTCGTCAGCTAGACTGATCGTTCGATCGCTCATCGTCAGGTGAATGTTGATCTCCGGAAAAGCCTTCAGGAAATCCGCGACGATTGGCAGCAAATGCAGGCGACCGAAGACAAGCGGCGCCGTCATGGTCAGGTCTCCCTTCAGCGCAACATATTCTCCGGATGCGCGCCGTTCCGCTTCTTCTACTCGCTCGAGAATTTCGCGCGTCGCAGCGACGTAGCTCTCCCCTGCCTCAGTGAGCAGGATCCGGCGGCTGGTGCGGGTCATCAGGCGAACGCCGAGATGCGCCTCCAGCTCGGCGATCTTGCGGCTGACCGTCGGTAGGGGCGTGTGCAATGCGCGCGACGCAGCGGAAAGGCTGCCATGTTCCACCACAGCCAGCAGAACCGCCATGGCATCAAGCCGATCCATAGTTGCCTTCCATAAAACGAGAGGTTGGTTTCAGAAATAACGCCCTACTACAAAAAATTGGATGTCGCTAGATTTCTCCCATCGCCGGATGATTGTGTCCGGATCTCAAGGGAGCCAGCGATGAAACTCTATCACTTTCCACTTTCGGGCCATGCGCACCGCGCTCGCCTCTTCCTTTCTCTGCTCAATGTGAAAGCTGAGATTATCGACCTTGATCTGGCGCACGGCGAGCACAAGACGCCGGAATTCCTGAAGCTTAACCCGTTCGGCCAGGTGCCGGTGCTGGAAGATGGCGATGTCGTTGTCAATGATTCCAATGCTATCCTTGTCTATGTCGCCAGGAAGCTTGGCCGCACAGATTGGCTGCCGGATGATCTGGCTTCTATCGCGAAGATCCAGAAGTGGCTTTCCGTGGCGGCCGGAGAAATTGCATATGGCCCGTGCGCGGCACGACTGATTACAGTCTTCGGCGCAGATTTCCGCGCCGATGAGGTGATTGCACGCGCTCAGCGGGTTCTTGCCCTCATCAATGCCGAACTTGAAAATCACCCCTTCATCATCGGCAACACGCCGACGATCGCAGATGTCGCGCTCTACAGCTATATCGCCGGCGCTCCGGAAGGCAATGTCGACCTGGCACCGCACCCGCATGTTCGCCATTGGTTGGCGCGGATCGAAGCCTTGCCCGGTTTCATCGCTCTGCCAAAAACGGCAGTCGGCCTCGCAGCCTGAGATAATCTCGCGGTCGCGGCTTTGGTCACGGCCGCCGTCTCACAGGACATTCAAATGTCTGCTGAAAAAGCCTTACCACCGTCACCATGGCATGCGGGCGAATTGCAGTTGCAACAGCACGCCGGTGTGATCGAGCAGATGGACCCAGTCGGGCGCAGGGTCTTGCGAACCTTCCTGATCGATCAGCACCGGGATTTCTATCCGCTGTTGCCGTTCATCGTCATCGGCTCTGTCGATGGCGATGGCAGGCCATGGGCTACGATCCGCAGCGGAAGGCCAGGCTTTCTGCATTCGCCCGACCCTCTCACACTGGACATCGAGGCCGCCAGCGATCCTGATGATCCCGCCGAAGCCGGGCTCATCGACGGGGAACCGATCGGTCTGGTGGGCGTCGATCTCATCACGCGCCGGCGCAATCGGTTGAACGGTACCGTTGTCCGCAGCGGCAATGACCGGTTTTCCGTTTCCGTCGGGCAGAGCTTTGGCAATTGTCCGCGCTACATCCAAAATCGGCAATTCAGCTTTGTGCGCGATCCGGCGACCCCGGCGCGCTCCGACGTGATGGTTTCAGATCGTCTGGGCGCAGATGAACGGGCTATCATCGAAGCTTCCGACACCTTTTTTGTTGCGTCTTATGTGGAGCGCAACGGGGAAGGACGGCAGGTGGATGTCTCCCATCGGGGTGGCAGACCCGGTTTCGTTCGCGTCGATGCCGATGGTGGCCTGACCGTGCCGGATTTCAATGGAAACCTGTTCTTCAACACGCTCGGCAATTTCGTCATCAATCCGCGCGCCGGACTTCTGTTTGTTGATCATGCGACGGGGGACATGCTGCAGATTGCCGGCACTGTCGAAATCATACTGGATTCACCCGAAATTGCCGCCTTCGAGGGCGCCGAACGTCTCTGGCGCGTGATGCCGGAGAAGGTCGTTCTGCGCAGAGATGCATTGCCGCTGCGATGGAGCCTTCTCGAAGACGGCATGTCACCGAGCAGCCTGATGACGGGAGGATGGAGGGAGGCAGCAAGGCGCCTCGAGATCGTGGCCAAGCCAAAGACATGGAGGCGCTTCCGCCTGCAGAGGGCGATCCAGGAAAGCTCAACCATCCGTTCGCTTCACCTTGCACCGGTCGATGAAGAGGCGCTCATTCCGCACCTTGCAGGCCAGCATTTGCCGATCAGGATCAAGGATGGGGAGGGCTCGCTCCGCCGCAGCTATACGATATCCAGCGGTCCGGCGGATGGCTTCTACAGACTGAGCGTGAAGCGTGAGGGGCGGGCATCCACGCTCCTGCACACACTGCAGGAAGGCGACGAGATCGAGGCACTCGCACCGGCCGGAGCATTCACCATCGACGCATTGGAACGCAACCGACCGGCCGTTCTCCTCGCGGCAGGCATCGGCATTACGCCGTTGCTGTCCATGCTGCGCCATATCGTCCAGACGGGCGACAGGACGCGCTATCGCCGGCCGGTCTGGCTGTTCCGGTCGTCGCGCATCTCTGCCGAAAGAGCGTTTGATCGCGAAATCGTCGAACTGGTCGCGCGCAGCGAAGGAACGGTTCGGGATATCAGGGTGCTCGGAGCGCCTGATGAAGACGACGAGGGCCTTTTTGATACAGCCGGTCGGATCGACATGACGCTGTTGAAGGCTCAACTGCCATCTGGCGACTATGATTTCTACATCTGCGGACCGGCATTCTTCATGCAGTCAATGTATGACGGATTGCGCCACCTGAACGTTGCTGACGACCATATTCATGCGGAGGCGTTCGGCCCTTCCGGCCTGAAGCGCGATCCCGGCATTTGCCTGTCCTCGCAGCCGCCTAGGCCCGCAGCTCAGGCGCCGACCCGCGTCGTCTTCACACGATCGCGAAAAGAGGCGCTCTGGAAGCCAGGCGGCGGATCCTTGCTGGACCTCGCCGAGCAGTGTGGCCTCACTCCGCATCATGGCTGCCGGGCCGGCAGTTGCGGCGATTGCCGAACCAGGATTGTCAAGGGCGACGTCAGTTATCGATCAGCGCCTGGCCATGCCGTAGCAGACGGCGAGGCACTTATCTGCTGTTCGGTCCCGGCACAAACGGAGGAGGATTTGGAGCTCGAATTGTGAGGGCTGGCCAGCCAGATCGCTGCTCGCGTTTGCCCGTTACGGATCGTCCGCTGAAAGAGTGCGACGGTGGCGTTTCGGTGTCCTCGGCTCCGGTCTTTGGCGCTCAGTACGACGGTTGATATTTTGATCATTTGCTGAAATTTTGTGCTCTCAATTCATCGGGGGCGCCATCTTGCAGTTCTTACGTTCACTTGGGCCGGCAGTGCCAGGCACTGCTCCGGTGGAGGCGTTTCGCGCAGGTTTCGGCGCTTTTATCGGTCTGGGGATCACTGGTCTTTGCTTGCTTTCCACCGGCGTTGATCTCGAATATGGCCTGTATCTTGTTGCTCCCCTGGGTGCGAGCGCTGTGCTCCTGTTTGCAGTTCCCAACAGTCCTCTCGCTCAGCCCTGGTCTGCGGTCGTCGGCAATACGGCGGCGGCTCTCGTCAGTGTCGCAGTCTCGCTGGTCATTCACGAACCAACCTTGAGGATTGCCCTCGCTGTTGCGCTGGCGATTGTCGTGACATTCATGTTGAGGGCGGTCCACCCTCCGGCGGGTGCCGTTGCGATGACGGCGGCAATGAGCCCGGACGCGGTGGAGCATCTCGGCTTCTGGTTTGCTCTTGCGCCGATTGCAACGGGGACTGCCAGTCTTGTCCTGATTGCCGTCGCCTATGCCAGACTGACGGGGCGTCGCTATCCGTTTCGTCAATTCGAACAACAGAACAGATATGGCACCGGTGATCGCGTTCCGGCCGAGCGGCTCGGGCTTTCCGAGACCGAGTTGAGCGATATCCTTCAGCGCTACCGGCAGTCATTCAATCTTGGCGTCGAGGACCTGGCACGCCTGATCGGCGCGGCCGAGCTCCAGGCAGCCGCACACCAGACCGGCGCTCCGACGGCGGGCGCGATCATGTCGACCAACTTGATAACGGTAAGAGCGGACACTGCGCTTGGCGAGGTTGCCGATCTCTTCAGGCGCCATCGTTTCACATCGCTTCCCGTGGTCGATGAAAAGCAGCGGTTTCTTGGTGTCATTTTCCAGATACATCTGATCAGTCGTGCAAGAGACGATGCGCTGCGCCTCGATCGGGGCCTGATGCCGGCTCTGCGTCGGCTGATCGATCCTGAAAGGGACAAGCCGGTCCTGGCAATCGACGTCATGAGCGTCACGGTGCCTCGCGCCATAGCCACGACACCACTGGGCGCATTGCTGCCGTTGATGGGGGATACGGATGTCGATGCGGTGCCGGTTCTGGAATACGGAAAGCTCATCGGGATCGTCACCAGAACCGACCTCATTGCAGCAATGGCGCGGGAAATTGCCAGAGCAGCAGATTGATCGCATCTGCAGTGTCTGGAGCAAGCCGACTGGTTTCCACGTCTCCGCGCAGATCTTGATTATTCAGCATGATCACCCCGAGCTGATCGCCTTGCTTCAACCGGTGCCGGCGGCGAAGCGTGGAAGGAGGACTTCGTTTTTTCCGAGTGCATGTGCCGCACGAGATCGTCGGCGAATTTCTTGGCGCCTGTCCAAAGCGCGCGCCATGAATTGCAGGCGTCATCCGGAAGGTGCTGCCGAAGAAGGCCCGTGAGCGGATAGATGCAGCCGTTGCGGCTGCACGGTAAAATCATCCGCTGGTGCATGTTTCTCGGCCGCCGCCGGGGTGTTGATCCCCGGCGGCGTCGCCATTCGTGAACCGTTTCGATGGTCGGTCGTCACGCCTGTCATATCCTGCCATCCGCCCGATCTATTGCGTCGCTTTACTCGTCGAGCGGAGATGCGCTGGGCACCTCTCAGCCAACTTGTCCGGTACCTTCCGGCCAGGATGATCCCGTGCCTGTCGGGTATTTCGTGCGCGATGCTCATGTGTCGGTTAATACAGGTTGCCTTGCCGCGCAGGAAATCGCGTGTGTGGGCCCAGCTCGACTCGGGGCCCCAAAAACCGGCAGCAGGCCAATCATGCACTATCGAAACATCGGAAATCGACCTAGATTAAGTAGGGGATTCAAAATTAGCCTAGGAAAATGAAGTTGACCAACATACCTCCCTCCCTCAACGAGGAGACGCGCCTACAGGCTCTGCACGACCTTGAGGTGCTGGATAGCGCGTCAGAACGGGAGTTTGATGCCCTGGTCAAGGCGGCCGGGCTGGTGTGCGGTACACCTGTCTCCCTGATCAGCTTGGTCGATCAAGACCGGCAGTGGTTCAAGGCCAATGTAGGTCTCCCGGGCGTCACGGAAACCTCTCGAGACCTGTCGTTCTGTGCGCATGCCATGCAGCAAAATGCGCTGATGGAAGTCGAGGACGCTACACAGGATACGAGATTTTCTGACAATCCGCTCGTTACCGGTGACCCCAAGATCCGATTTTATGCGGGTGTACCACTTGCGCTGACAAACGGACAAAGCGTCGGCGCATTATGCGTTATCGATCATAAGCCCCGGAAGCTGACGCAGCATCAGCGCGATGTGCTGAACCAACTCGGCTACACGGCAGCGCGGGCACTTGAAGCCCGTGTCGCTGTCAAGAACGAGAATTACCTGCGTCTCGTTGAGTCGAGAGCGGCGTCGATACTCCAGAGCAGCCCCGACGCGATCGTGGCGATCGGTCTGGACGGCTTGATACAGCATGCCAATGAGGCAGCGGAACTGCTGTTTGCGTGCTCTCGTGACAGTCTGATCGGCCAGCCTATTGCTCGATTTGTGCCCGCCGGGTTCGAGGATGGAGGGATGCTCGACGCGACGGCCTGGTTGCAGCGGGAGGCCGGGAAATTGGCGGAATGCACCGGCTTGCGTGCGGATGGGACCGCGTTTCCCGCTTCGATCGCAATCGGTCCAATTCTGTCGAAGCTTGGCGAAATCGTTGGCCTGACTGCGATCATTCGAGACATCGGCGATCTGGTGATGGCCCGGAAAAAGGCGTCCGACAACGAGGAACGCGTTCGGCGACTGTATGAGACTACTCCGGCGATGATGCATTCCATAGATGCCAGCGGGCGGTTGCTGAGTGTCAGTGATCGGTGGCTGGAGGTTCTGGGCTATCGCCGTGACGATGTGATCGGTCGTCTATCGTCGGAATTCCTGACCGCGCAGTCGCGCATCAAGGCGCGCACGGTACTTCCCGAGTTCTTTCGAACCGGCCATTGCGAACAAGTCGAATATCAAATGGTCAGCAGCCGGGGAGAGGTCATAGACGTGCTGGTGTCGGCGACCCTTGAACGAGACGTTGAAGGTCGGCCACTTCGTTCCATGGCGATCATTGAAGACGTTACCCTTCGCCTTCGGGCGGAGCGAAGCCTCGCCGATGAAAGGGAACGTCTCGCCAACATTATTGCAGGCACGCGGGCCGGAACCTGGGAATGGAATGTTCAGACAGGAGAAGCGCGCTTCAACGAACGGTGGGCCGAAATCATCGGTTACACGCTCGATGAGCTCCAGCCCGTGTCCATCGACACGTGGATGAAGCACGGCCATCCCGACGATCTCTTGTCCTCGGGCGAACACCTGCAAGAGCACTTCGATGGCAAATCGCCCGCTTACGAATTTGAAGCACGGCTACGCCACAAGGATGGACATTGGGTCTGGGTTCTTGACCGCGGAAAGGTGATCACCTGGACAGATGACGGTAAGCCGGAGTGGATGTTCGGCACGCATCAGGACATCACGCTTCGAAAAACCCAGGAAGATATGCTTCGCAAGAATCAGATTTTCCTCGACCGAACCGGCAAGGTGGCCGGAGTCGGTGGCTGGGAGGTCAATCTTCAAACCTGCGACATCGTCTGGTCCGACGAGACCTGCCGTATCCACGGTGTTGAGCCGGGATATGTGCCGACGATGGATGAGGCAATTGCCTTTTATGCCCCTGAGGCCAGGCCCCTGGTCCAGGAGGCGGTCAGCAAGAGCATGGCCACGGGCGAGGGCTGGGATCTTGAATTGCCATTTATCAAACTTGGCGGGGAGCGAATTTGGGTTCGCGCCGTGGGCTCGGTCGAATTCCAGGGAGACAAGCCGATCCGCATCAGCGGTGCCTTCCAGGATATCTCGGAAAGAGTTCACCAGCGTATGGCTTTGGAACGCCTCAACGAGCAAATGGCTGCCGCCACGGAGAACGGCCGTATCGGCATATGGGATGCCGATCTTGCAAGTGGGCGGACCTATTACTCCGATATGTGGTGCGAGTTGTTGGGTTACTCGCGTGAGGAGTTCGGGGATGCCATCGACAACTGGTTGGAACTGGTTCATCCCGATGATCGGGAAAGAGCAAAAACTGCCGATCGCGACCACATCGCGGGAAAGACAGCGTTTTTCGAGGAGGAATTCCGCATGCGCCGCAAGGATGGCGGCTGGGTGTGGATACTTGACCGTGGTAGGGTCGTTGCACGGGACGACGACGGTAATCCAGTCAGGATGATCGGAACTCACGTCGACATAACGCGGCGAAAGATGGAAGAAGAGGAGCGACGCCTTCTTGCCGATCGCATGGCAATCGCAACCGACAGCGGCGGCATCGGAATCTGGGACTACGACCTTGTCGGCGATACCGTCACGTGGGATCCATGGATGTACCGTCTGTTTGGTCTGCCGGAAAGGACGGGCGAGCGGGTTCCGGACCTATGGCGTCGTCACATCCACGAAGATGATTACGAGCGTATCGAAGGCGCTGTCTACAGAGCGATCAGAGACAAGTCGCCACTCAACGAAGAATACCGGATTATCCGGCCGGATCATTCGACCCACTATATCCGTATATCGGCAAAGATCATTGTCGACACATTGGGCAAGCCAATACGGTTGATCGGTGCTGCCTGGGATGTGACCAGTCAGCGAAAGCTGGCGATCGAGTTGTCGGAGCAACACGAGCTGATGCGCGTCACCCTCCATTCGATTGGTGATGCTGTCATAACGACTGACGCGCTCGGCATTGTGCAGTGGCTCAACCCCGTAGCTGAACGTATGACCGGCTGGTCGGCTGCCGAAGCAAAGGGGCAACCAAGCAGTCTCGTGTTCAATGTGATCAATGAAGAAACGCGGCAAAGAGCTCCGGATCCCATTACAGCTTGTCTGCGTACTTTCGGCATCGTCGGTCTCGACGAGAATACGGTTCTCGTCGCCCGTGATGGAAGGGAATTCGGCATTGAAGATTCTGCTGCTCCCATCAGAAGGGCAGAGGGGGATGTGCTGGGTGCCGTACTCGTCTTCCACGACGTCAGCGAACAGCGGCGTCTTTCGCGTGAGATGCGCTACAGAGCAAGCCACGACCCCCTCACCGGCCTGATCAACCGCTCGGAGTTTGACAGACGGCTACAGACCGTTTTTGAAAAATCGCATTCTGACGGGTCTTCCAATTCGCTGCTCTATATCGATTTGGATCAATTCAAGATCGTCAACGATTCATGCGGTCATGCCGTCGGTGACGACTTGTTGAAACAGGTCAGCAAGCTTCTGGCCGGCGCCATCCGGTCGGGCGACACGCTCGCTCGCCTGGGCGGTGACGAATTCGGCGTGATACTTGAATCGTGCTCGGTAGAAATGGCACAAAAAATCGCACAGTCGATGTGCGATCGGATGCGAGACTTCCGTTTTGTGCATGATGACAAAAGGTTTCGCGTCGGCACAAGCATCGGTCTTGTTCCAATCGACGGAACGATGCCTACTCTCGCCTCCATCCTGCAGGCCGCGGACAATACCTGTTATGCGGCCAAAGAGGCGGGGCGCAACCGTGTCCATGTCTGGATCGATACCGATCAGGCCATCGCGGCTCGATCCGGCGAGATGCGGTGGGCTTCGCGTATCGAGCGTGCGCTGGATGACAATCAATTCGTGCTGTTCGCACAGAATATCAGGCCCATTCAGGGCAAGCTCGCCGGCCGACATGTTGAGCTCTTGATACGCATGAAGGATGAAGATGGCAGCTTGATTTCGCCATCTGCCTTTCTGCCATCTGCAGAACGGTTCAATCTTGCGACACGCTTGGATCAATGGGTGCTCAAACATGCGATCGATTGGATCAGGAGCCTGCCGCCGGCAACGGAGCTGGAGACAATCAGCGTCAATCTATCGGGGCATTCCATTGGTGATCGTTCGTTTCATCGGCAGGCCATTGCCATTCTCAAGGATGCCGGCGAGTCCGTTTGCCAACGACTTTGCTTTGAAATAACCGAGACCGCCGCCGTCACGAATATGGCGGATGCGACGACGTTCATAGATCAGGTTCGGAGGAGGGGCGTTCGGGTCGCTCTTGATGATTTCGGTGCAGGAGCGTCATCGTTCGGCTATCTGAAGCGCTTCCCCGTCGATTATCTTAAAATCGATGGACAGTTCATTCGCGATATTACGGAAGATCCGCTTAATGATGCAACGGTTCGCTGCTTCGTTGAAGTCGCACGTGTTTTGGGTATCAAGACGGTGGCCGAGTATGTTGAAAGCGCCGAAATCCTCTCCAAGCTCGCCTCGATCGGTGTCGATTATGCCCAAGGCTTTCATATCCACAAGCCAGAGGCGATCTAGCGGAAGCTTTGAGCGCTTCTGGCGATGCTAATCACCTGCAATCCTGTCCTGTAATGGGATAGGCGGACCTTCTTGTTCCGTTTAAAAAGTGAATGCTGGCTCAGTCATTCGTGTCGCAGATGCACAACGCGCTGCGGGAACGGGATCTCGATGTTGTTCTGTTTCAGGATGTCCCAGATCGCAAACAGCACGTCGCTCTTGATATTGGCGACGCCCTCGGCAGGATCGCGGATCCAGAAGCGGAAGATGAAATCAAGCGAGGACTCGCCCATCGCGGAAAAATGCACGATGGGCGCCGGTTTGGCGAGGATGCGGCGATGCTTCACCAGTCCGGCTTCGATCAGCGACTTCACTTGATGCGGATCGGCATCATAACTCACGCCAAATGGCACCTCGATCCGCACATTCTGATCACTGTAGGACCAGTTCACGACCTCCTGACTGATCAATTGTTCGTTCGGGATCAGGTGTTCACGCCCGTCACGGGTGACCACGGACGTGTACCGGGTGTTCAACTGGTTGATCCAGCCGAACGTGTCGCCGAGCGAAATCACGTCTCCGGGCTTTATGGATTTGTCCATCAGCAGTGAAATTCCCGAGACAAAGTTCGAAACGCTTTTCTGCAAGCCAAATCCGATGCCGACACCGATAGCGCCCGAGAATACGGCGAAGGTCGTCAGATCGAGGCCAACGGCCCGCAATGCGATCATCACCGCAATGAAGAAGAAGACGATCCGCACCAGTTTGCCGATCAAAACCTTCATCGAGGGCGACAGTTCGGTCGATCGCCTCAGGGCCGTGTCCAGCAGATGGGCAGCAAATCCGACCGCCCAAAGAAGAAGGCCGAGCAGGATCACGGCCTTGATCAGTCGCAGCGCCGATAGGCGTGTGTCGCCAACCGAGATCGCCATGGTGTCGAGATAGACGGTCACGGCAGGCATCAACCGGAGGATCGACAATGCGGCAATGAACCAAAGCGAAACGGAAACGATCCGGAACACGAAGCGATTGCGGATAACACTTGCGAGGATATTGATCAGGATCCAGGCCGTCGCGAGTTTGGTAACGCTGCCCAGAAGAAGCGTGTTGCTGGTCCAGGTGATCTGGCGGAACGTTGTCCAGAACAACCAGACGACAACAAGGAAAATCAGTGGCGCGATACGCTCAACGATCTCCCGCTTGTAGGTCCTCAGCCAATGACCGTCGTCACCGTCCAGAAAAGCCTCGATACGGCGTGACACTGCCCGCGTGAAGGTGAACGAACAGATGACCGCAAAGACGATCGCAAGACCCTGGTACACGACCCAGGTTGCGGTCGCACGTGCAAAGAAGGCCCGCAACTGCTCGACCTGATCCGGAAACATGTCGATGTATGGCGCGAGAATCTCCATCTGGTCATCCTTCGCAAGAGTTCAGAGCGATTTCGCGATGGCGTCGGCGAGTTGCTGCCAGGCCTTGCCATGCGCATCGACGATGGCCGAGGGTGTCTGGGCCGCTGCCCGTGTCTCTATGTCGAACTGCCGGATTCGGTTGCGGCTCTCGGCGCGATCACGACGGATCGAGAATTGGCCTGAAAGTCGCATGATGCCGGATTTGTCGACATACATCTGCTCGACATCGACACGGACTTCGGCTTCGGGAACTCCACCGAGCGGCCAGGGATCAGAGGCGACATCCGCGCCGGTCATGTCGGCGAGGCTGCGCACCAGATGGAGGCGCATGGCACGCTCGGTGTCATCGGCCCAATCGGCCTTGGGGATCGCGACAATTGCGCCCGTCTGGTTCTGGACATAGATCCCGGTCTCTTTCGCATAGCTCGGCAGGTTGACGGTCATGACCGAGATCGTGCCTGCGCTGGTTTTGACCGTCTGTCCGGTTGAAACTGGTTCGATCAGAAAGCGGTCAGGCGCGGCTGCGCTGCATGCTGCGAGGGACAGTGCTAGAAAAGCTGATATGACAATACGCATGGGTTACCGTCCTCGAATGAGCGAGCTGGGATTGCGTTCGATGCTGCGGGCCAGCGAACGGAAAGATTCGGCCATTCTGGCAAAGTCACCCAAAACTCCGCGCAGATCGCCGTATAGCCGTGACTGATCGCCGTAGCCCGCAATCACCGCCTCAAGATTTCCGGCAGCCGTGTTGAGGCGCGCGGAGAGTGCAGGAAGGCTGGCGGCTGCGCTGTCGACAGATTTCAGCGCGCTGTCTGCGCTTTGCAGCGTGGCATTCAGATTGTCGATGGCGCCGCCGTTGCGGATCGCTTCAACAAGCGTGCGCATTTCGCCCAATGTCTTGTCGAGGGTGAGCGGGATGCGGTCCAGTCCTTCGGACTGCAGCAGTCCGTCTGCCGTGGTCGTCAGGCGTGACACGTTGCCCAGTGCATCCGTGGCCGCCGCCATCAATTCCTCTATCGGAAGACCTGAAAGCCGGGCAACCAAACCGTTGACGCCGGAATTTGGATCAACCTCTGCGGTTGGTGCCGTCGGCAGATACAGTCGTCCGTCTTCGCCCTGGGTGATCTCGGCGGTCGGCTGCTCCGGCAACCGTACCAGTTCCAGAATGACGGTTTGCCCGAACAGGCCTTCCTGTCCGACACGTGCGCGGAGACCGTTGGCAACCCGTGTCTTGAGCTGTGCAATGGCTTCATCTGCCGTTTGATCGCGCGAAAGGCCGAGCCGTGTTGGCGATAGCCGCAGATCGACACGCAGCCGAACCGGATTATCGCTGCCATCCTCGACCGCCACACCGACGAGATCGGCCACCTCGCCAGCCTTGATGCCACGAAAACGGACAAGCGTATCGAGGTTCAGGCCGTTGATGTCGCCGTCAAGGAGAACGGAAACATTGATGCTCGGCAGGACGTTGGCTTCGAACGCATTCTCGCGCGCGGCGGCTTCGGTCGGAAAGACGTCAAAGACATGGCCATCCGAAACCAGTTGGCCGCCGGTCACCGGCTCACCGAAGGTGACGCCACCCTCGATGAGCGCTGCCAAGCTATCGACCTTCAAAGCCAAGCCCTGAGCACCCAGATTGAGTGACAGACCCGAGGCATCCCAAAAGCGCGTGTTGCTTGTCAGGCGGGCGTCATACGGTTTGAAGATGAAGGCCTCCATGGTGACCGTGTTGCCGGTTTTGGACAGTTCTGGTTGACCGATCCGTCCGACCTCGAGGCCGCTGGTCAGAACAGGCGCACCCGCTGCCAATTGCCCGCCGGCCCGCGCGCGCAGGACGATCCGCGTGCCTTCTTCGCCGATGGAGGCGAGCGGTGGCACGGTCAGTGCTGTGAAGCGGTCCTTGAATTTGCCTTCCACGCCGTCCCAGTTCGCGGCGATATAGACGCCGGAAAGAAGTGTCCCAATCCCCGTCACACCGCGCGCGGTGACTTGCGGTTCCACAAGCCAGAATTGCGCGTCTTCATCGACGTAGCCGACGATATCCTTGTCCAGCCGAACCTTCACTTCGACCGCCGCCATGCCGTCGGAGAAGCCGATATCCTCGACCACGCCGACTTTCAGGTCGCGGATACGCACTTCCGTCGCGCCGGCACTGATGCCTGCACCCGACTGGAGGACAATGGTGATCAGCGGACCGCGTTGATTGTAGTTGTTCCATACGACATAGGCGGAGATGGCAATGGCCAGAACCGGCATCAGCCAGACGAGCGAAAACCTCCGCTTCCTGGTCTCCACCTTCGGTCGGGTGACTGTCGTGTTGTCCTCAGGCGTCATGTGGCGCTCCTTCATCGGTTGCGTCCCAGATCATCCTTGGATCGAAAGCTTGGGCCGAAAGCATGGTGAAAACCACGGAAAGCGCGAAGCAGGCCGCGGCAAAGCCGGGTTGAATGGACGCCAGCACATCGAACTGAACAAGGGCGACCAGAATGGCGACGACGAACACGTCGATCATGGACCAACGTCCGATGAATTCGACCGCCTCATGCAAGATGTGCAGGCGATGGGCGTTCTTTGGCCCAGGTCGTGACAGGAGTATGGCGAGGTAGGCGATGACAATGAACTTCCCGACCGGGATAACGACGCTCGCGACAAAGACGATGGCTGCAATGGCAATGGCACCGTGATGTACGAGATCGACCACGCCGCCGACGATCGTGCTCTCCTGCGATCGGAAGGCCTGGGTTGTCCGCAGCATCGGATAGAGATTGGCGGGAACATAGATGATCAGCCCCGCCACCAGCCAGGCCCAGACATGCTGCAGGCTTGCCGTATCGCGGCTGGCAAGGGGGCTGTCGCACCGCTTGCAAGATGATGCCTGCGGCTCCGCGAGCAGCCCGCAGGATCGGCAGGTGAGAAGGCCATGATCGCGCGCAGTCATCATGATGGTGGTGTCCCGACGGTTGTCCAGAGCGTGTTGCGGCACATGAACGCGTCTTGTGCCGCGTTCACGAGCACCAAAAGAACAAATGCCCAGAACGCCGCACCGGTGTCGACCGTTGCCATGCCGGCCAGCTTGACGAGTGCGACTGCCACTCCAACCATGAATATTTCCACCATTGCCCAGGGCTTCAGCTTGAAAGCAAGGCGCAGGGCAGGTCTGGCCAGCGGCGCATGTGCCACTCCGGCGAGGTTCGGGGCGAGCGCATAGATCAGCAGCCCGGATCGCATTGCCGGAATGATCACGATGAAGAACAGCACCGCAAACGACAACGGCACCATGATGCCTTCCGCAAATCCGAAGATGACATCAATCACGGAGGCTCGCGATTCAAACGGTCCGGCATTGAGCGTCAGAAAGGGTGCAAACAGCGCCAGCCCCATCAGCACAAGCGAGGTCAGCGCCAGCATGGTTACGCGCAAAACGGCATCCTTCCGACCGAGTGTCAGCCTGTAGCCGCAGCGGGCGCAGCGTGTGGGGACAGTCAGTTCCTGCGCCGAGAACCGATGCACGGTGTCACAGTTCGGGCAGCCGATGTGGTGTGGATCGTTGACCATGGTTCTGCTGGTGGGTCCTGCATCGCTGGGTGTTCGCATGATCCCGAAGCCAAGCGACAACGGATGAGATCGGTGCGGCATGACGGCTCTTCGGGGAGCAGGCACTGTCGCCCGTTGCGCATATGCTAAAAAACTTATGTCATAAAGAATTTTTTCTTCACTTTCCTTCTTCTGCAGACGTTGCTGTCATTCGAATAAGGTGGATGCCAATGCCGCCTAAGTGAAAAAAATTCATGTAAAACAATAAGATAGCGCAGGCCATGGGCCATGCACGAGGGCTGCGGCTCGCATGGAGGTGGCGCGATTGGTCTGAACAGCTTCTGGAAAATTTATTAAGTGGATTTTGGCTCGACCCTGGCGTCACCATCATCGGTGACACCGCGTATAGGCAGGCCGATCCGGGGACTGCCGGTGAGGCGTAAGTGTGGGCGGGGCCCTTGCCGCAGATCAGATAGCGGCCGCGCCAGCGCGGGTGCCGGATACGGTCCTATCGGCGTAGAGGTCGACCTCCCCGGATTTGGTCAACCGTCAGAGCCGCGCGGCGGACACGGGGGCCCGCCGCGCGTCCTGCTGGATTGAGACTTCAACCTGTCAACAGAACTCACCTGTCAATTCGCGCCTCGATTGCCCCAAGTCTGAGATGCTGCGTTGTCCGTGCTGCAGGCTTCCAGCGAAAGGGCTTTGATCTGATTGGTGTCGCTGCGGCCAGAGCGGGTATCTTCCCCAAGTGTCAGGCACATGTCCGTCGCAGAGGCGGGCACGATCGTCCCTTCGCCGGAGAAGACGAAGCTCTGCGCCTCGCTGCCGTCGCAACTTGCGAGCCCAACGGAACTGCCGGGCTCGGTCGCAGCCACGGTTGCGCAGACATCGAATTCCGGCATGTAGAGAACACCGTTTGCAAACTTTTCGGAATCAAAGCCTTGGTCGACGAAGATCTGTCCGGAGGGTGAGTAGCAGGTGTGACCTTGCAGACCGTTTGAGGGATCGGCATCCGCGCCCTGTCCGCCGGAAATATCTAGGCAATATCCGTTCTGCTTGTTGTCGAGCCTGTCAAGCAGATAGATCTCGACTGTCCCGGCATAGGCAATTCCGGTGGAGAGCAGGAGAGAAATGGCGGTCGCACTTATCAATCGATTTGTCATGCTGGAGGTTTCCCTGTGTTGGCGTGATATGGAAGTCTGATCGGGTGCCTATTCGATGGTTATGCGGCACAGGATCGTGTTGCTTTGCTCAAGGTCGGGTCCCCAGATGAATTGCGCGTCCTCAGACCAGTCGATCTCGTTGTAGCCGAGTTTGGGGTCGACCTGTTCGGATGTGTAAACGCTGGCCCGAGGCCAGTCCGAGGCATCGAATGCGGCCTGATCCCAGCTGTCGGGCTCATCGGATATGTCAAAGGCACAAACGCCCTCGCCGGCGACCGGGTCGCTTTCATTCTCGCAGGCCTTGTCCAGCGGGGCGGTGTGAATGACATGGCACTGCCAGTCGGCATTGGTGACTGCAACGATGCTGCCTGACGCATCCTTGATCTGCGCGATCACTCCTCCGTCACCCATCTGCTGCCGTCTGGTCCCAATATATTCCAGGCCGGTGTCGTTCTCGATGAAATCCTTTGCGACAAGCCCGATGGTGAAAGGTCGCTCGGCCTCGAAGGTAAAGCTTTCGGCATTGAAAGACCGTTCGGTTGTGATCGCCACGCTGTCTTCGGCAACCTGAGTGCCGTCGATGCGCACTTCGAACCAGTTATCGGCCCAGACATCGGCAGAGAAAGTCTCGGTGCTGGCGATCGATGGAGTGATGACAGCCAGAACAGAGCTGATGATAAAGCGCTTCATGTCGGTATCCTTTCAGCCTGCGAAACAGCGGGCCATCGAGTGGCCCGCAAGCTTTGGTTCAGCGCACACAGCGCACGAGATTGTCAGATCGGTTATAGTCGCAGGCGTTCACCGAGCAGGTTGTATCCTCGGTCGTCTCCTGACCAACAATCGTCTTGATCGAAGAGCGTTGCGCACCTGCGCCGTGCCAATCGCTATATTCGGTCTGATCGCCGGCTTTGCTCAGGGCCTTGCCGAAGGCGATGACGTTGGCGTAGTTCTTCCAATCGCCAAATGTGGTGCTCGTCCAGAAGTCCAGAGTCTCATTATCTTCGGTGATCGTGAACACGGAGGTGTCGATGGCCGGGAAGCTAGTGCGCTTGTAGTCGACGATGCTTTGCAAGGCCTTGGAGGTCGGCAGTCGCCAGTCGTCGTAGCCGCCCAGATCAAGCGCCTCACAATAGGCAAGTGCATCTTTCCATTCCCGGCGGGTGCCGTCGTCGGCCTTTTGCCACATCAGGCCCGTGGCCCTGTCGCTAACGGTGCCGTCGCCATTGTCTGAAAAGGCATTCATGCCGTAGACGTCTTCCTGGCCCGAGACGCAGCGCACGTAATTGCCGGGCGCTTTTCCGTCTTCCCCGGTCAATCCGCCGGTGGCTGCGGCGCCAGTATAAAAGTCCAGTCCCGTGCCGTAGGCCTTGATATGTCCATCGGCGAAATTGAAGCCGAACGCGGCTTGGTTGCGACCGTTCTGAACGGGCCCCTTCACGTAGAGGGTGCTGCTCCAGTATTGGCCAGCGAATGCCATATGCCCCTTGGGATAGGAAAAGTCGAAGTATTCGGTGTCAATGTAAGGCGTCGGTTCGCCCTGCTCAGGCTTCAGCAACTCGCCACGGTTATCGGCGAGCGAGTAGAGTTCCTTGATGGAGGGTACGCGCCAGTTGTCGCGTCCGCCCAGCTCGAGAGCGCTGCAGTAGCTCAGGGCCTCGCTATACTGAAGGCGGTCGTCTTGCGGCGTTTTTTCCCAGACAAGACCCGTATTGTTATCAAGAACGGTGCCGTCGCCTTGGGCCGTGTACGACGCTTCAACACGGGAATACTGCGCATCCTGGCCAAAAAGATCTTCACCCTTCGCGGGGCAGGCAACCTCGTCGCCCAGTAGGTCGAAGCACTTATCCTGCATTGTGTCGACCACCGGATAGGTGATGTCCTGAGCGTGAGCATTGACGGCCGACACGGCGAAAAATAGAGCGATGTGTGAGAGGCGTAGCATGTCCTGTCCTTCCAATTTCAGCGCTTTTATGGGCGGGGTGGCCGTGGCAGGGCGTTGCGCAAGGTGGCCTCATCTATCCCCAGAGCCGCCGCTGCGGCGGCAAGGTCGGCACGCGGGCCGCCTGCTTCATTCATTGCATGGAGAAGTGCCTCGGGCGTGACGCCCAGGGTTTTGGCGGCATCTTCAAAGCCCGGGGCCATTCCACCAGGTCCGCCATTCGGACGCGGGGGCTCGTTGCGTCTGTCTTCGCCTGCGCGCTGTGCGCCGATGCCGGCGGTTGCCGTTGTCGTGAAATTGTGTTCGGCCACGACACCCACCAGACAGGCAGGCAGGTTCGGGAAGTCCTTCGAAGAATGGTAATGATAGGTTTTGCCATTTGCGGTGGTGCCAACATGACCACCGCAAGCATCCAGTCCCACAGGGGTTGATCCGTCAGCCTCAAGCGAGCCGTACATCGGGAAGCCGTCGAAGGCGTATCCGAAATGTGCGCTGGCGTCCTGCTTGATTGCGCAATCGGCAGATATGTTTTCCTCTTTGAAGACAGTTGCCACATCTGTCGAAGTTCCGTGCCAATGATACCATCCGCCGGGATCGACATGGCCGCCGCAGGTGTCCAGAGCAGGCATGTGGCCCGTCACCTGAATTGGCGGCGCATCAGAAAAGATTGGCACGCCATCCAGCGCGACGCCGACCTTTGAAACGACCCCTAGGGCCGTTGGTGTGTCAGCCATGACGGGCTGGACCGGCAGCAGCATCGTGATCTCGACGCTTTCATCCAGCGAGACATTGATGCAGGCGTGATCGACCGTGGGGCGCTCCGTGGCATTGTCGACCGAGTAAACATGGCCTTCGTCGTCGAAGAAGCGATATCCAAGACCGTCGAGCATGCGCAGGAAGTTTCCATCGATCCTGTAAAGCCCCGCATTTTCGCCAGTCCACTCCCAAAGGCCACCCGCATCATTGACCGTTGCCGGGCAGAATGGTCCGATTTCCAATCCGTCGGGCAAATATCCCAATGTAAGTTTCTGGCACTTGGTTCTGGCGCCGTTTTCCAGAGTGCAATCGACAATTTCCGGCGCGCGAAGGAGGGCCGTTTCTTGGAAGGCACCTGTTTGGGTATGGGCGGAAACCTTTGCTGGAAATCCCATGGCTACCAGAATGGGTAGCCAGATGAACCTGAAGGCATTGGGCATGATGCGGCTTCTCTTTTGAGTATTTTATGTACCGGAAACGCCTCTTTCCGGAACGCCAATTGCAGTAGTCATTGGCGGAGTGATGCCAGCTTATCAGGGACGGGGCATGGAAGGAGTATGCAGGGAATATGCAGACACAATTCCTGTGTGCTGCGGAGCGCTCGTCTGTCGCTTCAGTCCTCGTAGGCATAGCCGACACCATAGACAGAGCGGATCGGATCCCAGTCTGTCTTTGAATGGAATTTTCGACGGATGTTGCGAATATGACTATCGATTGTCCGGTCAATGACGTCGGTGTCGTCGGGAAATGCCAGTGAGAGAAGCTGATCGCGCGAAAACACGCGACCCGGGCGTGCAGCCAGGGCGGCGATAAGCGAAAACTCGCGGCGGGTCAGGTCCAGATCGGAGCCGTCAAGGGTGACGCGCCATTTCTCAGAATCGATCTGCAGCCGCGACTTTGGGTCTTCGGATGCCACCTGCTCACCGGTGGGGCGTCGACGCAACACCGCCCGCACACGCGCCAGGAGCTCGCGCGGAGAGTACGGTTTGCAGACATAATCGTCGGCTCCCAGTTCGAGCCCGAGGAGGCGGTCGATCTCTTCGACCCTGGCGGTCGTCATGATGATGGGGACATCAGAGGTTTGGCGCAGTTCGCGACAGATCGTCAAGCCATCCACGCCGGGCAGCATTAAATCGAGGATGATGAGGTTGGGCGCCCCGTCGAGAGCAGTCTTCACGGCATGGGTGCCTGTAGACAGGATGTCCACTGACATGCCGTCAGAAAGCAGATAATCCCGCATTACCTCGGCAAGTGCGGTCTCATCCTCGACAATGAGGATATGTGGCTTGGTCACGATCGTCTCTCCGGCAGGGTGAAGGTCACATTCAGGCCACCCAGTTCTGATGTCGCAACAGAGATCTTGCCCCCGTGTGCCTCAACGATGGCCTCGCAGACCGAAAGGCCGAGGCCCGAACCGCCAAGCGCGCGTGAACGGGAGCCTTCGGCTCTGAAGAAGCGGTCAAACAGCCGCGGCAGCACGTCATCCGGTACCGTTGGTGGGGTGTCTTCAATTGATACATGGGCGAACCCCTTGGCGTGCCAGATCCGCAAACGTATCCTGCCCGGCGGATCGGTGTATCTCGCGGCGTTCTGCAAAAGATTGTCGATCACCTGCGAGATGCGCGTTCGGTCACATTTGAGTGTCAGCGCTTCGGGAAATGCGCAGTCGATTTCAAGTCCGGCCGTTTCGAGCATCGGGCGCGCGACCCGCACGGCGTCGGTTACGACGTCGACCAGATCCTCTTGATTGAAACTGGCCACATGCTCGGGCTCGCGGGAATGAGTGAGGATCTTGAGGTCCTGGACCAGTCGCGATAGCCGCATTTGTGCAGCGTGCATCTCGGCCAGCGTTTCCTGGTTGGGCTGACGCACACCATCCTGCAATGCCTCAATCTGCGCACGCAACACCGCAAGCGGCGTCTGCAGCTCATGTGACGTATTGGACATCCATTCACGTTCAGCCTGGGACGCCTTGGCCAGCGTCTCGGCAAGTGCATTGTGATAGGCGATAAGATCGCCCAGTTCATCTGTCCGGTCTTTTTCGATCCGTTGGCTGTAGTCGCCGGATGCCAGGGTCTTTGCTCCGACTTCCAAGCGTTTGATCGGAATAAGAATTTGGCGAGCGATCAAGAATGCCGCAGCGGCTGAAAGCAGCAGGGCGATCAAGGCGGAGAACGCAAGCGACGTGTATTGCCCTCGAATGAAGAAGCCATCCGAAGTGCTGTCGGAGAATTCGGGAGCATTCAGATGGAGATAGCCAAGCGGCGCGCCATCTTTGCAATCGGCGGCGACGCAAATCGGACGTTGCTCGTAAATCGCGCTGCGTGCGGTCGCACCGGCAATGCGGTCGCCTTGGGCATCCAGCAGCGTTAACCGGTCGCCGATCATCAGGGGATCCGCCTTCACGTCATCTCCGTCTGGATTGCCGGGCGGTCTGAAATGTTTGATGACGAAGGCGTTCCAAGCCTCGCCCTCTGCCTTAAGTTCTGGCCAGCCCGGTGCGGCCGGGTCGTGCGCCAGTGCCAATTCCTGCGCCAATGTGTTGAAGCGAGCGATCTCACCTCTCAGCAGATATTGGGAAAAGCCATCGCGCATGGACAGCGCCACCAGCATGGCCATTGTGCCTATTACCAGAACCGAAGTGGACGCGATGGCCAGGAAGATCTTGGTTGTCAGTGATGTACGCAAGCAGTCCATACTCCCTCATCGCGCGCGATCGTGCAGCGAGTATGCACATAACTGACTGGCTGTTCAGTGCACCAGTAGCGGTCTCCACGCGGAGCTGGACTTAAGGGGCGCGTGGTGACGTGGTCTTCGGACACAAGACGTCTCGAACTGTGAGGCCTTATGCGCCGAGCCTTTTTGTTTTCGTCCTGTCCGGGAGCTGAATGAGGGCGCGGCCTGGCTCACCGCTCCGTGACGACCATCTTCCCGGCGGAAACCGGCGTTTCGCCTGTTCTCAGAGGTGTTATGGCGGCACAATCGGGCGACAGGGCGTGCAATTCCTCGGCAAGATCGAGGCAAAGCAGCCGCATTTTTTGGGGATCGATCTGGCGCTGCGCCTGTATCTTCAAGCCAAAAATATAAGTCTGAATGCGTATCGCCAGCCGATCCAGATCGGCGTCTACAGGTAGCTCGCGCGCCAGTTGAGCCTTCTGTAAAACCTTCGAAATTACGCCCTCTATTTGGTCCAGGTGGCCTAGAATGAGGTCCCGCAGTTTGCCGTCACCTGGTACCTCGAGCAGCGATTTCACGAGCATGCAGGCGCTCGACGGGCGATCTGCTGGCCTGAGATCCGACAATGAAATCAGATGCATCCGCAAGGCGATGAGCGGGGAGGGGCTGTCATTCACCAATGCAAGCAAGTTGGCCTCCATTTGCGCGGAGTAGCGCTCCAGCGCTTCGCGGAAAAGTGCTTCCTTGCTCTGGAAGGCGGCATAGATCGAACCGGGCCGGAGAGACAGCGCCCGTTCGAGATCTTTCATCGACGTGTCGTGGTAGCCCTTGGCCCAGAAAAGTTCCATCGCGGCCTGCAGCGCGTCGGCGCGATCATATGAAGCAGTGCGTGACATGAGCGCAAACTATCCCAACTCCATGACCTTGTCAGCACTATCACAAATATTTGTTGAGCGAACGCTCAAAAATAACTTGAGCGATCACTCAAAATGAGCAGATTGACGACGGACTTGAAACGGAAGGAAAATCAGATGAGCAGATTCGAACGCCTCAATGAAACCAACGCGCCGGCTGCATCCATCCCGCTGATCGAGAAATCGAAGAAAGCATTTGGACGTTTGCCAGGTTTGCACGCTGTCATGGCGGGTGCGCCGGCGCTGTTGGACGGCTATCAGGTCCTGCATCGCCTGTTTGCGGAAGAGACCTCGTTCGATGCCGAGGAGAAGACCGTCGTGTGGCAAACCATCAATGTTGCCCATGAATGCCACTACTGTGTTCCAGCGCATACAGGCATCGCAAAAGCAATGCAGGTCAGCGACGAAGTGACCAACGCGCTGCGCGATGAAACGCCTCTGCCGACATCCAAGCTGGAGGCCTTGCGCACCTTCACGCTGGCAATGTTGGAGAGCCGTGGCAACCCGACCGAAGAGCAGATGGATGCATTCTATGCCGAGGGATACGGGGATCAGCAAGTCCTGGAGGTTATTCTCGGTCTGGCGCAGAAACTGATGAGCAACTACACCAACCATATCGCAAAAACGCCGGTCGATGCGCCCTTCGAAAAGTACAGCTGGACCCCCGTCTCAAAGCGTTGAGTCGATCCTTGCCAGACGAACACCTGATTGGTGTGCCTTTGGAGCCGAGATTGCGAACGGCAGCTCCAATTTTGTGCCACTCGGCGACAGGCGGTGCGCGTGCCACGGGTTGACCGGAACACGCGCCGCCGGGCAGTTTGAGCTTATGCAGTCCGCGACCCCATCGTCGTGGACTGCTGCCTTCTCTGGGCGCGCGCGCCACGGTTGTGGGGAGCTGCCATCGCTTCCATCCTGCACGTATTCCATGCGGGCAGGGAGACGGTCCCCATTCTGGGAGGCCGTACTCGTGAGCTTGAAAGGTGGCTCTGCTGTGGGTGGTCCCGCGATGTCGCCTTGCCTCGAGAGAATCCTTGATCGCCAAGACAGGGAGTGGCGACCTTATCGGCAGAACTCGCCGGTTTGGATCTCGCCGTCATTGGTGACGGTTTTGGTCTCGAAATTGTAGCAGTTCTCGGTGCCAGAAGGGCTGTAGCGGATGTAATAGTCTTCACCGTGGTAACTGTAATCCATGCTGCGGCTACCGTTCTTGTCTTGGGTGAAGATCAGGTTCTCGACGCCCCCGGCCGGAGGCTGCCCCGGCTCGACCGTCTGTCCTGTGGCAGCGCTGGTCAGCGGAGCGGTGCGTGGCAGTTCGCGCAGGTCACCAACCTCCCCCATCAGGCATTGGATGATATATGGGGCATGTTTGGAGGTGTGGTAGCGATAGCCATATGTCTGGTCCGTTTGACCATTGCAGACATCCAGCATGCCCTCGACAACAGGTGTTCCGTCGGGGTTGTTGTCACCATAGATCGGGAAACCATCGAAGGCCCAGCCGATGATGGCATCATTGCCCGCGTTTTCCATCTGCGCGATCATGCAGACGGGTTTCATGTGGTAGTGATAGTCATCCCCGCGACCCGCATGGCCACCGCAGATGTCGAGCTGCTGGGTCAGATAGGTGTCGTGCTCGGTCTGGTGATGATGAAGGTCTTTCTCTGTCATCTCGCCGCCGCCGGTATAGTCGAAAATCGGAACGCCATTGACAGCCACTCCAAGTGCCGCGTCGCGCGTTTGCGGCGTGTCGCCCAGCACTGGTTTCAACGGGATTGGCGCATCATATTTTTTGGCGGGGAGCGGCACCTGTTCGTTCGTGCCGACAATTCCGGTCATCAACTCATGAGCAGGATAGGTGTCGGAGGAGATGATCGCGCGGTCGTCCTCACAGGTCACCGTTACCGTATCTGCAAAACCGGCTTTTTCGACCGAGGTCATAACTGCTTCGCAATGCGCCTTTGCATCATGGGACTTGTCTTCGTGGGCCTGCGCAGGGATTGCAGAGAACGCGGCAGACTGAAGAAAAACAGCAAGTGGGCCAAGGCTTTTGACGGAAGAGAGATGTTTCACACGATATCCTTTCGGATAGGTCGCCGGCGGTATGCCGGCACCCGGAGGAGCCCAAGGTCGTCACGAGGGACGGGGATTACTCGACAGTCAGACGGCAAAGGACTGTGTTGTCCGTCTTCAGGTCCGGTCCCCAAATCAGCTTGGCGGACGGCGCCCAGTCGATTTTGTCATAGCCGTCCTTTGGGCTAACTTCACGGGCGCTATGCTCGGTTGCAGCACTCCAGCCCGTGGCGTCGAATTCTGCGGTATCCCAGTTTTCGGGTTCTTCGCTGATCTCGAATTTACAGGCCCCTTCGCCGGCCACAGGGTCGCTTTCCTCGGCGCAAGTCGCATCAAGCGGCGCCCTGTGAACGACGAGGCATTGCCAGTCCGAATTCGATACCGATACGAGTTCGCCATCGGCATCGTGAACCTGCATGATAGCTCCGCCATCGCCCATCTGCTGACGACGGCTGCCGATATATTCAAGGCCCGTATCGTTTTCCTTGAAGTCCTTCAGCGTCAGGCCGATGACGAAGGGCCGCTCGGCCTCGAAGACAAAGCTCTCGGCGTTGAAGGACCGTTCGGTTGTGATCGGTACGCTGTCTTCAGCGACCTGCTGCCCATTGACGCTCATGGAGAACCAGTTGTCCGCCCAGATGTCGACCGAGAAGGTTTCGGCTTGGGCCGCGCTGGTGAGGGCCAGGCAAGACGTCAGTACTACGAGGCTGAAGCGCATTATCGTTTTCCTTGTTTTTCTGGGCGCGAGGCCGCGTCTTGCATTCTCTATAGAAGTGCAGGGGGGCAAGCTGAACTTACAAATTGGTAAGGTTCTTGCGCTCTTTCCTCCTGGATATTCTCGACCACGACTGAGTTGCCAAACGGCGGCGCGTGTCCGGTGTCCGGCCGGTCGCCACTGAGAATTCCCGAACCGCCGATCGCGTGAGGCCAGTGCCTCTGCGAGGTGAAGACGATTTCAGATCTCCATGAGGCGGGGTTGTTGCTCTCGGAACATCCTCAGTTGCCGATGAAAGCAGGGCTCCCCGTACAGATGGAAATGCCTTGGCCCGTCGCGTGACAATCGCCTCGGGAGTTACAGTAAGCCAACTGAAGCATAGAGCGCCGCCCCCAACGGGGTTTGCCGTAAACCTGTTTTAAATCCCGCTGATATATACCCCAACTTCTGACGAGAAGCTGGGCCGCATCGCTGTGGCACGCCATACTGGCAAATGAAGAGATGAGAATAATCTGTGCGTTCGTCCCGAGTAGAGCACCGAGGATATGGATTGGGAGGGGCTAAAAAAGCTCTCTCCATGAAAATCGCCACACTGCTCGACCAGTTCAGGCTGTCGAGCGACCCTGTGCGGCAGCAGGCAATGGTTGATGCCTATATCCCGATCCTGCGGCCTATCCTGATCCCTGCCTGCGGTTACTACCTATTCGTCACCTGGGAGCACTCGCAGACGCAGACCGGCTTCATGCTGGCCGTTTTCTCCTTCATCAGCATGACGACGGCTTTCAGCTTCTACCTGTTTCACAAACTTCTGACGAAAAACCGGACACTATCTCTGGCCAGGCTCGAAATGCATAACCTGGCCATGCACCTTTTCATGTACCTCAACCTGTTGAGTTACCTTCTCGTCTACAACGTACAGCCGCGTTACATATACTTCGTGCTGCTGGCATTCATTTTCGCGATCACCGGCGCAACGACGCGCACGGTGATGATCAGCGTTCCACTGACATTGGGGACTCTCTACCTGTTCTCCACGTCTCTTCCGAGCGACCTCCACGCAGAGTACGCCTCCATCGTCGTTGCGACAGCTTTCGCTTCCGTCAGCATGACGGGGTTGCTCCGGCACGCGATCATTCGTCAAATCGATGCGCGATTGTTTGCCGATGAACTGACAGTCAAGGCGCAGGCGCTTGCCGATGCCGACATGCTGACCGGCATACCCAACAGGCGCGCCGTTTTCGAAAAGATCGACCATCTCATCGAGCAAGATACGCCGTTCTGGCTGGGAATATTCGATCTCGACGGCTTCAAGGGTATCAACGATGTGTACGGCCATTCGATGGGCGACCGTCTGTTGCGCGCATCGGTCGCGCGGGCCATGGAGGAACTCTCTTGCGAAGGCGGCATGATTGGCCGGATCGGTGGTGACGAATTTGCCGCCATTCTTCCCGGCGGCGTCACAGAACTGCAGGTCAGGGAGCTTGCCGGCAGGTGGATCAAAGCGATCACGGCCCCCTATGTGATCGACAATCAGTCACTCTCAGTGGGCGCTACGGCGGGTTTCTCTCATTTTCCAGACATGGGAACGAACAGTACGCAGATCTACGAACAGGCCGACTTTGCTCTCTACAAGGGCAAGGCCCGGTTCCGCGGACAATGCATCTTTTTCGATGCCACCGACAGCGAGGAGATGAAGAACACCATCGCCATCGAACGGGAGTTGCGTGAGGGCAACCTCGAACAGGAGCTCGTCCTTCTGTTTCAGCCACAATATTCGCCGAGCAAGAAGCGCGTCATCAGTTTCGAAGCGCTGGCCCGCTGGCACAACCCAAGGCTTGGGCTCGTCAGTCCCAACGACTTCATTCGCGTGGCCGAACGCTCCGGCTTTATCCAGAAAGTAACAGCCATCCTGTTCCGCAAGGGATTGGCGGAGCTGAAAAAATGGCCCGACGACATCAGCTTGTCCTTCAATCTTTCGGCACGGGACATTTCGGACCAGGCCTTTGTCCTTTCTCTTCTCGCTCAGATCATGAAGGAGGAGGTTTCGCCAAGCCGTCTGGAATTCGAGATCACGGAAACGGCTGTCATGTCTGACCTGGCAACAGCCAGCACCGTTCTTGACAGGCTGAGAAGCAGCGGCTGCAGGGTCGCACTCGATGATTTTGGCTCTGGCTATTCGAGCTTCGAGTATCTCGACCAGCTTCCGCTCGACAAGGTCAAGATCGACAGGAGTTTCGTTCGCAAGGTTCCCCACAGCATCATATCGCGTGAAATTGTGGCCGCCATCATTGCCCTATGCTCCAAGCTCAACTTGCGGTGTGTGCTTGAAGGCGTCGAGACCCAAGAGGAGATGGCTGTTCTTGCAGGCCTCGAGCCTGACCTGATCCAGGGGTTCCTGTTCGGCCGGCCCATGAGCGGTGAGGATGCAGGCCAGCTCATCCGGGATCAGCAGCAGTCAAACGCAAATCAAACGGGATTGCCGATCCAGTCTGCCTGAAGGATGACGATTTGAAATCGTCACGGATTGCGGGCGTCACGCCTACCGCTACGGGATTGGGGATGGCTCTCCAGTTTGCCGCCGGACATCTTCATCGCGGCCCGTTCGCTTAGTAGATGTCCTGCTCGGCCAGATATCTGACAAACAACAGCGTCAGGCTCTCGCGTCGGGATTTATCAGGCCAGACGGCGTAAATCCCAAGTGGGCGCAATGTCCAATCGGGCAGAAGACGTACCAGTGCGCCTGTCGCTTCGCCCCGTTCAGCCAGGAATGACGGCAAGATCGTTACGCCGACATCCTGGATCGCGAGATGATACAGCGCATCGATGCTGTCGACCTCGATCTGAGAATGTCCGGTGACGCTCTCTTCCTTGCCCTTGGGGCTGGTGAGGGTCGTTGTGTCGGACCTGTTCTTGTAGCGGATCCAGTCCCAGTCTTCGAGATCCCCTGGCCGCTGAGGTGCTGCTCTGCTGGCTGCATAGCCAGCGCCGGCGACGAGCACGCGTTGGCCGTCTCCCAGCTTACGCGACATCATAGAACTATCGTCGAGCCAGCCGACGCGCACGTTCATGTCAAAGCCGTCGTCGACCAGACCGAGCCGACTGTCGCTGTAGACAACCGAAAAGGCGACGTTGGGGTGTAGCTTGGTGAATGAGGCGATTGCGGAGGTCAGGGGGCCACCGGACAGGAAGGCGGGCAGCGAAATGCGCAATGCGCCCACGGGCTCGAGCGAGAGCGCGTTCAATTCGTTCAAGCCGGCTTCGGCGCTGCGCAACATCTCCACGACGCGGCTATGGAACATACGGCCCTCGTTGGTCAGGGCAATCTTGCGGGTCGTGCGGTTTAGCAGCGTTACACCAAGATAGTGCTCCAGATCCGAGACCGTTTCGCTGACCCGCGACGGGGACAAGCCGATGTCTTTCGCTGCGGCCCGAAACGAGCCTTCGTCGACGACCCGCGCAAAAATTGCCATTTGCCTCAGCTGATCAATCATTGTTCTGCCTGGCCAACCATTGCATCCTGAAACCCGTCAATATCCGAATTATTTGCCTTCGGCCAGAGTGAAGCTCGGGACACTTCCATCCGAGGCCCCATGCGGGCCCGGAGTGAGTACGCCCCTACTGCGGTCACTGGTGAAGCGCTCAGGCGGTTTGCGGCCTTGGGCGCAGGTACCAGTACCAGATACGGTAAGCCTCCAGCAGTCCGAGCGGTACGAAGTGGACCAGCGCCGGACCAAGACCGCCCCAGTCGTGCAGTGCGCCCCAGTGCAACAGGGTCAGCACCGCCGCGGCATAGGTCGTGCGTTGAAGCGTCTTCCAGGTCCGGCCCATCCTGCGAACGAAATAATCCGACGAGGTAATGGCCAAGGGCACAAAGATCAGGAAGGCGATCCAGCCGGTCCAGATGTAGAGCTTGGGCAGATCGGCCACGATCTTCGGTACGGCGCCAAGGTCGATCAGATAGAGGACCGTGTGCGCCAGCGCATAGGCAAAGGCCGCGACGCCGAAGTAACGGCGGTTCTTCCTGAGCCAGTTGGGGCCGCGCCAGCCCTTGAAGACCAGGGCCAGCGGCGAGGCCAGCATGGCGATGATCATGAAGCGTGCCGCAAATTCACCGGTGGGATGCAGCCCCTCATGAATGGCCGTCCGCGTGGTCTCGGCGTCTGTTGCGCCAAGAATGCTTGCGAGGATCGCGACGCCCGGCAGCGCCATCAGCGCCCAGAGCCAGTAAGGAGAGAATCGTGACAGCATGTCTGTCGCCTTTCGAATAAGGGTCGGCCGGGCGGCCGGATCGTTGTTTCTGCCGCTACACGCCGCGGTGCAGCGTGTGCGTCTTGGTCAGGCGCGCAAGGTTGCGAAATAGTCCTCCCAGGCCTGGTGCGGACGTCCTGCTGCGGCCTCGAAGTCGCTCGGACGGTCCATTGCCCCGCACCGTATGCCTTCGTATATGCCGGCGATGATCGTTCCCATCATGTCGCCAAGCTCGGCAACCCTGTCCGCGTGGTATTCTTCCACCGAGAGGGACCGATAGGTCAGATGGGTGTCGAAGGCCGTGTTCAAATGGGTCGCCAGTTCTGCCTGGGTCAGCAACGGGCCATGCAGATTGTAGGTTTGGCCATTGTGCCGATCATCCAGCAGCATACTGGCGTAGGCTTCGGCCAATTCCGGGCGGGTTGTGTATCCGCAGCGGCCCTCGGCCGCCGAGTTTTCGATGCAGCCGGAGCGAACATAATTGTCGACATAGGCGACATCCGGCTCAATGTAGATGCCGTTGCGGCCGAGCGTCCATTCCATGCCACTGGCCCTGAGATCAGCCTCGGTCTGACGGTTGCTCTGGATCACCGGCGAAAAGGCCGTGCCCGTTTCGGCGCCTTGCATACTCGTGTACACGACGCGCCTGACACCTGCCTCCTTGGCCGCCGCAATCGCGGATTGGTGTTGGCCTGTGCGGATGCTGGGCGGTGTGTTCAACGACACCATCATAAGCGTGTCGACGCCTGACAGGGCCCGAACCATCGCCTCCCTGTCGGTATAGTCCCCTTGCCTGACTTCGATCCCCTCAATCCGAACCTTGTCGGGAGACCGGGCAAGGCCGATGATTGGAGTTCCGGTCTGGCGGGCCATCAGGCTGCGCGCGATGGTGGACCCTAGTTGGCCCGATACTGCCGCAACGGCGATTGTCATGTCGGGATCCTCCGGTGGGGTGAACTTGCCGTCACGCCGGTTTGCGCCAGACGAGCACAATGGAAATCGCGCCCAAGACAGCGAAGAGCAGTCCCGCGATTGCCGCGATACGCACATCTGCGCCGCCCACCAGACCCATCAGGATGGCGTCGTGGCCGTTCATGAACATCATGCCAAAACCGCCGATCATCACCAAGTGGCGAACCCCCGTAAATGCGCCAATCAGCGCGATGATGATGACCGTCATCTGGCGACCCAGGAAGGCGCCCGCCGTCTGCCCAAGCGACAGAGCTGGACCGGCCAGATTGATCAACCCGGGGTTCGAGGTCGGGTTGCCATAGGCCATCAGGGTGGCCCCCAGCATGATCAAGGCCATCAGGCCGATCAGAACCCGGGATATGAGGTAGGGTTTTTTGAGCATTGTTGAGTGCCTCAAGATCGAGAGGGCCGGCGTTTTCCCCGGTGCCTCTGATTGTCGATTACGCGGTGTGATAGGCTTTGCTGAGTGCGAAGCTGTCCTCGAACCAGTGCCAGAGCACCACTTGCCCGTCGCGGACCTTGGCACGCAAAGCGAAGCTGAAGTCCCCGATTGCCTTGCCGGAATGGGTGGTGATGCCGTTCATGGCGCCGAAGACCGCGACAGTGTCACCCGAGGCAAAGGCATCGGTGTTTTCCCACTTGGTTGTCTGAAGCCCTGCGCCGAAGACGCCGAGGAAATCAAAGATTGCCTCTTTGCCTTGAATGCCACCGTGGACCCATGGGATGGTCGTGTCGCCCTCATTGTGCCAGACCATGTCATCGGCCATCAGCGCATTCATCTTCTCCATGTCGCCCGATCCCATCGCGCCCATGAAGCCCATGACGGTGTCAAAGCTTGTCTTTGTCTGTTGGTCCATGTCCTGTGCTCCAGCATGTTGTCCAAGGATGATCGCGAGCGATGCGCCCAGCGAAGTGGTCAAAAGAGTTCTGCGATTCATTGTCTGCTCCTGTGGCGCGCGCTGCGGCGTTGGCCCGCAACGGCTGTTTCGGTCGAAATGTCCCGGCTTCGGTGCGGCGGGTCGTGACAGTCGCAGCTGATCCCGGGATGTGGTTGCGTTTCAAATCGTCTCCAATTTGTTGGCCATGGGCATGCTCCCTCTGACACGGTCCAGGGAGGACGCGCGCTGGGGCATGGCTTGGGGCGATCAGGGGACAGATGGCCGGGTTCAGGCCTCCGCGCCCTCGAACGTCCATGTCAGTTCCGGGTTCTCGCGAAAGGCAAACCGGTCCAGATGGCCGGACATAACCTCAATGGTCTTGTCGAGCTGCGGTCGGTCGCTAGCGGTGGCGATCAGCATCAGTCCCGCCTCATCTGTGCGCAGGTCGCACTGTCCGAATGGCAGTTCGATCCGGCCGGAAGCCGTTTCATGGGTTACCGGCACCTTGTGACCGAAATGCTTGCAAAGCGTGCCCAGATAGCGCTGGGCATTTTCCGTGGTGAAGTAAGTGCTCGCCTTCATGGTCGTGTTCTCTCGTGTCGCCAGGAATATCTATCCGTGCCGCACTGTTCCGGGTATCCATCTTTTTCGGAAATAACAGTTCGGCTAGGCAGAACAATCTGCGTGCGTACGCGCGCATGGTTTCTGTCTCCCGAGGGTGACGGAGACTAAAGTGTGACCGGCGCGGGCCTGTGCGATCAGGGACGGGATACTGTCGTATTCCCAATGGTCAGTGAAATGTCGATCAGGTCGACCGTTGCCTCGGCATCCGTCGGCGGGCGGGTGAGGGCCGCGGTGGCGGCCCTGCGGCCGACCTCCATGAGCGGTACTTCGATGGTCGTCAGTCTGGTCGAGAGAGAATGGGGCAGCGCTGTGCCGTTGAAACCATTGACCGAGACGGCTTGGGGAACGGTAATCGACGCCTCGCTCAGGAAGCGCAGGCCGCCAATCGCCATGGCGTCATTGAGGTAGTGGATGGCTTGCGGGGGCTCGCCTTGCTCAAGCAGTCTTTTGGTTAGTTCGTATCCGCTTTCCGCCGTCCGCGACAGGTGAGCGTCCGTCAGGCACTGCAAGGTCGCATTGGCTGTCGACAGCGCGTCCGAATATCCATCCAGCCGGCAGGCCGCACAGAGATCCCGGTTGAGTTGCGCTCCGATATAGGCGCAACGGGTGAGGCCTGCCTGGAGGAAGACCCGGGCCGCCAACTGGCCTGCTGTCCGATGGGACAGGCCGACCGTCGCGTCGAGATCCGGATGGTCGCCGTCCCAGAGATGCACGGCGCGGATGCCGGAGCGGCGCAGTAGACGTATTGTGCGCTCGTCACGCGCCAGCCCTCCCGTGAGGATCAACGCGGCCGGTTTCATCGTCAGCATCATGTGCACGATACGCAACTCGATCTCGGGATCGAAAAAGCTCTCACCGATGAAGGCCGTATAGCCCCGACCGTTCAGAACCTCGTTTATTCCGGCCAGCACGCCGGTATACACCTGGTCACCAATGGAGGGGATGACGATGCCGATCAGGGAACTCGTCTGTGACGAGAGCGAGCCTGCCAGCCGGTTGGGTACATAACCCAGTTCTTCGGCGATCTGCGTGACGCGGGCACGCGTCTCTGTCGCAATGCGCCCCGTTCCACGCAGGACCTTCGAGACTGTCATGCTGCTGACGCCTGCGGCTTTGGCCACATCGGCGATTGTGATCGTGCGAGGGAAATGTGGGGCTTGACTCATGGCAATGTTATCGATACCAAATTGGGTTAACGATAACCCAATGATGGGTTCAACGCAACGAGTCTTCGGGGAGGAGGATTTCATGCGACGTCTGATCCGGGCAATCTGGTCGATGATCGACATCCTGATGGCTGTCATCCTCGCGGCCATGATCGCTCTCGTCTTTGCCAATGTGGTCCTGCGCTACGGCTTTTCGTCGGGCATACGTCAATCCGTCGAGTTGGCCCGACTGTGGTTCGTCTGGGTCGTCATGCTGGGAGCCGCGGTGGTCTTGCGCCGTGGCGAGCATCTCGCCGTCGCCGAATTCTCCGAATCCCTGATGCCAAGGGCGGTGCCGATCTTGCGCCGCATTTGCTGGGTCGTGGTGCTCGTCGCTGTCGGAATGCTGTTCATCGGTGCGCTCAATCAGACGATCGCGAACTGGAACAACCTGTCTCCGCTCACGGGCCTTCCGTCCGGCCTCTTTTATCTCGCTGGCGTCGTTTCGGCCGTTCTGATGGCCTCGATCGCCGTTGTTCGTTTCATCGATCCGATGAGCGTTGATGCCCGCCTTCCGGAGGATACCAAGGAATGACACTCATCCTGTTCCTCGGCGTTTTGTTTGTCGCAATCCTTGCCGGTCTTCCCGTCGCCTTTGCCCTCCTGCTTTCTGCCATGGCACTCATGCTGCATCTGGGCACGTTCAGCCCGGATATCCTGGCGCAGGGGCTGATCAACGGCGTGGACAGCTTTCCGCTGCTTGCCATCCCCTTCTTCCTCGTGGCTGGCGAAGTCATGTCCAAGGGTGGGCTTTCGGAGCGGATCGTCCGGCTCGCCATGACGCTTGTCGG
Source organism: Rhizobium sp. 'Codium 1' (assembly GCF_020889605.1). Classification (NCBI taxonomy): domain Bacteria; kingdom Pseudomonadati; phylum Pseudomonadota; class Alphaproteobacteria; order Hyphomicrobiales; family Rhizobiaceae; genus Rhizobium; species Rhizobium sp. 'Codium 1'. The sequence goes on along the minus strand of NZ_JAJGPW010000002.1, from coordinate 859,530 downwards.
CCACAAGCGCGGCGGCCTCGGCTACGTCGCCATCCTGACCGCGATCGTTCTGGCCGGGCTATCCGGCTCGGCCGTCGCGGATGCCGCGGCCCTGGTTGCGATCCTCTATCCCATGATGCGCAAGGCCGGCTATCCGGAAGGCCGCAGTCTGGGATTGCTGGCCTCGGGCGGGATCATCGCGCCGATCATTCCACCATCCTTGCCGCTGATCCTCATCGGCGTTGCCGGCAATATCTCCATTGCCAAGCTGTTCATGGCCGGCATCGCGCCAGGGATGATGATGGGCGTAACGCTCATGGCGGTCTGGTCCTTCATCATGCGCAAGGAGCAGATCGAGACACTGCCGAAGGCGAGTGGCAAGGAACGGCTTGCAGCCCTGAAAGATGGTATCTGGGCGCTGCTCCTGCCGGTCATCATCATCGGTGGCATACGCTCCGGCGCCTTCACGCCGACCGAAGCCGCAGTGGTGGCCGCTGTCTATGCGATTGTTGTTTCAACAGTTGTCTATCGTGCGCTCACCTGGAAGATCCTGCTCGAAGTGCTGGTCACGGCCGGGCGTTCGACCGCCATGGTCATGTTCCTCGTGGGTGCGGCCATGGTCGCCGCCTGGCTGATCACGGTTGCCCAACTGCCGCAACAGCTGGCTGTAATGCTCCAGCCCCTCATCGACAGTCCGCGCCTTCTGATGCTGGTCATCATGCTGATCGTGCTCGCGGTCGGCATGGTGATGGACCTGTCTCCAACCGTTCTGATCCTCGTGCCGCTGTTTATGCCGGTGGTGAAGATGGCGGGCATCGATCCGGTCTATTTCGGACTGATGTTCATCCTCAACTGCTCGATCGGACTGCTGACACCCCCGGTCGGTACGGTGCTCAATGTCATCTGCGGGGTCGGACGCGTGCCAATGAGCGTGGCGGTGCGCGGCGTGATGCCATTTCTCTTCGCCTATGCCACGCTGCTCGGCCTATTCATCATCTTTCCACAACTCATCACCGTTCCCGCCAAATTCCTTGGCGGGTGAGACTTCACAACAGGGAGGAGCCTGACATGAAAATCTTGAAAATGCTTGGACTGGCAACCGCAATCGCCTTCACCGGCGTTTCGGCTCATGCCGAGACAGAACTGAAACTTGCCCATGCCGCCCCCGATACCGATCTGCAACAGACCCTTTCCGTCTTCTTCAAGGAGCAGGTCGAGGCCCGCACGAACGGATCGGTCAAGGTGACGATCTTCCCGCAGGGGCAGCTCGGCAACGACCAGGCAATGATCGACGGTGCCCGTTCCGGCATCATCGACATCGTCATGACCGGTCTCAACAACCTGACCGGCCTGGTGCCGGATGCCGGCGCCTTCGAACTGCCCTTCATGTTCCCCAGCCGTGAGCTTGCCTACAAGGTTCTCGACGGCGAGGTCGGGCAGGGAGTATCCGCCCAGTTCACCCAGCACGGTCTGAAGATGCTCGGCTATCCGGAAAACGGCTACCGCAACATGACCAACAATCGGGGTCCGATCCGCGTGCCGGCCGATGTTTCCGGGCTCAACATGCGCGTCAACAACTCCAAGGCCCTGAACGACATGTTCTCGGCCCTCGGCGCCAATCCGACACAGCTGCCGGTCGCCGAACTCTACACCGCACTCGAGACCGGTGTGGTCGATGCACAGGATCATCCGATCGGCATCGTCCTGTCGTTCAAGTTCAATGAAGTGCAGAAGTATCTGAGCATGACGCAGCATGCTTACTCCGCGCTCGCGCTCGCCATCAACGACGCCAAGTTCAACGGCCTGACTGCCGACGAGCAGAAGGTGGTCCTCGATGTGGCTGCCGAGGCTGTCGCCATGCAGCGCAAGCTGGCGCAGGAGAAAGAGGCGTCGATGATCGCTGAGCTGCAGGCCGCCGGCATGGAGGTCAACACGGATGTCGACGCTGCCGCCTTCCAGGCCGCGGTCAAGTCGGTCTGGGATGGCTATACCGCTGCGAATGGCGACACTGTCGTCAACGCGGTGCTTGCCACCCAGAAGTGAAGCCTTGAATGCAAATGAAAGGGGCGCGGTCAACGCGCCCCTTTTTTGTATGGGATCAAGGGCTCGACAGGCGACGCATCAGAATGGGTTCAAGGGCGATGGTCGCGGGATCTGTCTGCCTGCCATCGAGCACTTCGAGGATGAGATCGGCGGCGCGTTTGCCGATCTCGCGCGGCTGGGGGTTGATCGTGGTCAGCGACGGCACGCAGATCCCGGCGATCTCGTAGTCGCCAAAACCGGCGACGGCCATCTGCCCGGGCACATCGATGCCGCGCCTCTGGCATTCCGTCAGGGCGCCAAAGGCGGATAGGTCGGATACGCAGATGACGGCCTGTGTGTCCGGAAGCGTGTCGTGCAATCGGCCCATGGCATCGGCGCCCTCTCTCATGGAGATCGGCGGTGTTCCCGCTGCGATCAGCCGGTCGGCGTCCAGGCCGTGGGCCTGCATGGCCGCGATGAAGCCGGCGCGGCGATCGGTGCCGCGGGTGTCGCGATCGGCATCGCCGCCGATGAAGGCAATCCTTGTGATCTTGGCTGACACGAAGTGGTCGACCATGGTGCGAACTGCGGCTGCGTTGGAGAAGCCGACGACATGGCCGACAGGATCGTCGGGCAGATCCCAGGTCTCGATGACAGGGATGCCTGCATTTTCCAGCAGACGCCGGGTGCGCGGCGTGTGGCGGCCGCCGGTGACGACGATCGCTTCCGGGCGGCGGCGGAGCAACTGCTCGACCAGCCGTTCTTCTTCCTGAATGTCGTAATCGGTGTAGCCGAGCAGGATCTGCAGGCCGCGTTCCTTCAGCCCGTCCGACAAACCCCTTACGGTATCGGCGAAGTTCGCATTGTTGATCGACGGGATCGTGACGGCGACAAAATCCGTGCGCTGTGAACGCAGGTTCGAGGCGGTGCTGTCGAAGACATAGCCAAGGTTATCGGCTGCTTCCAGGATCGCGCTGCGTGTCGCATCGCTTACCGAGGAGTCACGCTTGAACGCTCGGCTGACCGTCATGGGCGAGACGCCCGCGAGGCGGGCGACATCGGCCATGGTCGGTGCTTTGCGGGGCGTGCTCATACCACTTTGTTATCGTTATCTCTGGTGAAAATCCAGTCTCGCCGACAAGGCCTCACACGGGTTCGTATTCGTGCGCCGTTGTGACGTGATGATGGATCTTTCCGGTAAAAAATCGTGCCAGTACGGACTCGGTCGCGGCTCTTGCCTCGCTGCGAATGGGACTTGCAAGGGCAGCGTCAACGCTCGGCAGATCGGGATAGCTGATGGCGAGGATCATGGGATATTCCGGTGCGCCTTCATCGCGGCTTTCCGCAAAGGTGACGCGGACAGAAAGAGCGCCGGGGAAGGCCCGCCATTTCGGCAGGATCTCGGCGAGCACGGCGGCGCGAAACGCCTCGGACTGACCTTCGTTAATCTGGCCATCGAAAAGTGCGTAGCGGGTGATCATGGGGCAAGCTCCTTGTTGGGTCCCTTGAAATATTCCATCAGTGCGGCCTGGTCTTCGCCGCCGAGGCCGGCGGCCGTCAGCATGCGGTGGACTTCGGCGCAGATCGCGGTGAGCGGCATCGAGGTGTTGCTCAGTCTTGCCAGGTCCTGGGCGGCATTCAGGTCCTTGACCATGTTATCGATGCGGCCGGTGCGGCGATAATCCCTGGTGGCGAAACGCGGCATGTATTCCTGCAGCAGCGCGCTGTCGGCCCGGCCACCTTTCAGCGCCTGCGGGATCTTCTCGACATCGACACCAGCTGCTTCGGCGAGGGCGGTTGCCTCCGCGACTGCAAGGAAGCCAAGGCCGCAGAGGACCTGGTTGATCATCTTGGTGGTCTGCCCGGCACCCGGGCCACCCATGTGGGTCTGGTTGCCAGCAAGCTTCGACAGGATGCCCTGCGTTTGCTCCACATCGCCTTGCGCGCCGCCCTGCATCAGGGTGAGCTGGCCGATCGCTGCCTTAGGGATTCCGCCGGAGAGCGGGCTGTCCACCCAGCGCAAGCCATGGGTCGCGCCTTCCGTTGCGAGCGCCTTGGTGGTCTCGGGGTCTATCGACGACATGTCGATGATCAGCGTGCCCGGCTTGGCGCCGTCCGCAACGCCCTGTGGCCCGAAGACGGCGGCGCGGACGATGGCCGCGGAATTGAGCGAGAGGATCACGGCCTTGGCCTGGCTTGCGGCCTCAGCAGCGGACGAGGCCGCCACAGCCCCTTTTGCAACGAGCGCGGCAATCTTTTCCGGATCGCGATCGTAGACAATCAGATCCGTTCCTGTTTCGGCGAGGCGTGCGCCGATTGCGCCGCCCATGGCGCCGGCACCGATCAGGGCGATTTTGTCAGTCATTGCGGCTTCCTCCGAGCGTGGACAGGACCTGTCCGACGATGGCTTCCATTGGTTGTTCAATCGCCACTTCGATTGCCTCGTCGGACCCCGGTCGTTCCAAGGTGGCGAACTGGCTGTCGAGCAGTGACAAGGGCATGTAGTGGCCGGCGCGTGATGCCATGCGGGATGCGATGAGGTCGCGGTCTCCTGCGAGATGGACGAATGTGACGTCTCCCCCGGCGCCCGCACGGATCCGGTCACGATAGGCCCGTCGAAGCGCCGAGCATCCGATGATAAGCGGCGCCTCGTTCCTCAAGGTTTCGGCAATCCGGTCGAGCCAGGGCCAGCGATCGTCATCGGCAAGCGGTGTTCCCGAGCTCATCTTTCGAACCGCTTCGGCGCTGTGGAGGTCGTCGCCGTCCTGGTAGGGAATGTCGAGTTGTTCGGACAAGGCCGCGCCAACGGTCGACTTGCCGCAACCCGCGACACCCATGATGACGAGGCGCAAGCTCATAGCGATGCCGTGATCCCGCCGTCGACATAGAGGATATGTCCGTTGACGAAGCTGGACGCGTCGGAGGCGAGGAAGACGCAGGCGCCCTGCAATTCCTCGACCTTGCCCCAGCGGCCGGCCGGTGTGCGTTTTTCCAGCCAGGCCGAGAATGTCGGGTCTGCAACCAGGGCCGCATTCAGCGGCGTGTCGAAATAACCGGGCGCAATCGCGTTGCAGTTCAGGCCGTATTTTGCCCAATCGGTGGCCATGCCCTTGGTCAGGTTGCCGACCGCACCCTTGGTGGCGGTGTAGGGGGCAATGGAGGGGCGGGCGAGGGCAGTCTGGACGCTTGCGATGTTGATGATCTTGCCGCGTCCGCGGGCGATCATGTGGCGGGCGACAGCCTGTCCGACATGAAAGACGCTGGCGATGTTGGTCTGCAGCAGGCGCTCGAAAGCATCTGCGGGGAAGTCTTCAAGCGGCGCACGATGCTGCATGCCGGCATTGTTGACCAGGATGTCGATCGCCTTGCCGGACGTCTCGTAGACATCAACGGCAGCGCGCACGGCCTCATGGTCGGTCGCGTCGAATGCCAGCGTGTCAGCGCCCTCGATCCGGGCGGCCGCATCTTTCAGTTTCGCCGCGTCACGCCCGTTCAGGATGATGTCGGCGCCAGCCGCCCGCAGGCCTTCTGCCAGCGCAAAGCCGATCCCTTGCGAAGATCCCGTGATCAGGGCGCGTTTGCCCTTCAGGTCGAACAGGTTCAGTGCCACGCCTTACTCCTTCTGTTTTCGCTCTCGACAAGCGGTGTTTGATTTGTATATGTTATCGATAACAATCGAAAGTCAAGCATTCTTGGGGAGACACCATGACCAAGCCCGACATTCTTCAGATGGGACCCTATCCGGACTGGGACCAGGTTCCGCTGGAGCAAAACTTCCACATGCACCGCTATTTCGAGGCCACAGACAAAGCAGGCTTTCTGGCCGAAGTCGGTCCGAAAATCCGCGGTATTGCAACCCGCGGCGAACTCGGTGCGAATGCTGCCATCATTGCGGCCTGCCCCAATCTCGAAGTCATTTCGGTCTATGGCGTCGGCTTTGATGCTGTCGATCTGACTGTCTGCCGCGAGCGCGGGATCCGGGTGACGAACACGCCCGACGTGTTGACCAACGACGTCGCCGATCTCGGGGTCGCAATGATGCTCGTCCAGTCGCGCGGGATGATCGGCGCCGAGACCTGGGTCAAGGACGGGTCCTGGGCGGCGAAGGGCCTCTATCCGCTGAAGCGCAGGGTCTGGGGACGCAGGGCAGGGGTGCTCGGTCTCGGGCGGATCGGCTATGAGGTTGCCAAACGTCTCGCCGGTTTCGACATGGAGATCGCCTATAGCGATGTTTCAGCCAAGGATTTTGCCGGGGATTGGGAATTTATCGCCGACCCCGTGGCACTGGCTGCCCGCTCCGACTTCCTCTTTGTCACACTGGCGGCCTCCGCTGTGACCCGGCACATCGTCGGGCGAGACGTGATCGAGGCGCTGGGGCCAGAGGGTATGCTGATCAATATCAGCCGCGCCTCCAACATCGATGAGGACGCTCTGCTCGATGCTCTCGAGGCGGGTAAACTCGGGTCTGCTGCGCTCGATGTCTTCGAGGGCGAGCCCAACCTCAATCCACGCTTTCTCACCTTGCCGAACGTACTGCTTCAGCCGCATCATGCCAGCGGTACGTTGGAAACGCGCCAGGCCATGGGCAAGCTCGTCCGTGACAATCTCACCGCGCATTTCGCCGGTGAAACCCTCCTTACTCCGGTGCTCTGATGAAAGCCATTGTCATTCATGCCGCCCGTGATCTGCGGATTGAAGATCGTCCGGTTGAAGAAGCCCAGGCAGGCCAGTTGCGACTGAGCCTGGCGACGGGCGGAATCTGCGGCTCCGACCTGCACTACTTCAATCACGGCGGTTTCGGGGCTGTGCGTCTGCGCGAGCCCATGATCCTCGGACACGAGGTTTCGGCCAGGGTCGAGGCGATCGGTCCCGGCGTTTCGGGTTTTAAAATCGGACAGCTCGTCGCCGTTTCTCCCTCGCGGCCCTGCGGTCACTGCCGGTTTTGTGCAGAAGGCCTGCAGAACCAGTGCCTGAACATGCGCTTTTATGGCAGTGCCATGCCGTTCCCCCACATCCAGGGCGCTTTCCGAGAAAGCCTGGTGGCAGACGCCTATCAATGCGTCGATGCCACGGGCCTTTCCTCGGGCGAAGCTGCCATGGCCGAGCCGCTGGCCGTCACCCTGCATGCCACAACACGGGCGGGCAGTCTCTTCGGCAAGCGGGTTCTCGTCACCGGTTGCGGACCGATTGGCGTGCTCTCGATCCTTTCGGCGCGTCGGGCCGGTGCGGCAGAGATTGTCGCGACCGATCTTTCCGATTTCACTCTGGCGCTGGCGGCCAAGGTCGGGGCTGACAGGGTGATCAACACGGCGAAGGAGCCGGACGCTCTGTCTTCCTATGCGGAGGACAAGGGCACCTTCGATGTGCTCTACGAATGCACGGGTGTAGCAGCAGCCCTTGCCGGCGCCATTCCTGCCCTGAGGCCGCGTGGGATTATCCTCCAGCTTGGCCTGGGTGGCGACATGACACTGCCGATGATGGCGATCACGGCCAAGGAACTCGAACTGCGTGGCTCCTTTCGCTTTCATCAGGAGTTTGCGACCGGTGTGGAACTGATGCGCAAGGGGCTCATCGACGTGAAGCCGCTGATCACACATACTGTATCGCTGGCCGAGGCCGAGAAGGGCTTCCTGCTCGCCTCGGACCGGAGCCAGGCGATGAAGGCGCAGATCGACTTTTCGGCCTGAGTGCCCGGATCGTCCAGGGAGGATTTCATCCATGTCGTTTTTCGAAGTCATCGATCCGGTGTTTGCGACCTATGTGCTCGGCAATGCACCGCTAAAGCGGCTGGCGACGGGGTTCGACTGGACGGAAGGGCCGGTGTGGTTCGGCGATGCCGGCTGCCTCCTGTTCTCCGACATTCCCAACAACCGGGTCGTTCGCTGGAGCGAGGATGGCGTGACCACCTATCGCCAGCCTTCGAACTACGCCAACGGTCACACCCGGGATCTACAGGGGCGGCTCGTCAGTTGCGAACATGGAACGCGCCGGGTGACCCGCACGGAATGGGACGGGTCGCTTACCGTTATCGCCGACAGCTTTAAGGGCAAGCGACTCAACAGTCCGAACGACGTCATTGTTGCGCCTGACGGATCGATCTGGTTCAGCGATCCGCACTACGGGATCATGACGGATTACGAGGGGGCCAAGGCGGAGCAGGAACTGCCCTGCTCGGTCTACCGGGTCTCGCCGAACGGCAGGATCGAGGCCGTCATTACCGACATGCAGGGGCCGAACGGTCTCGCCTTCAGTCCGGACGGCAGCCTTCTCTATGTTGCGGATACAGGCCGGATGTTCTCCTCCGATCCACAACATATCCGGGTCTTCGACATGGTCGATGGCCGGCCGGTGAATGGCCGGCACTTTCACGCAGTCACGCCCGGCTGCGCCGATGGCATGCGGGTCGACAGCGACGGTAACCTGTGGTCGTCTGCAGCCGACGGCGTTCACTGCATCGCGCCTGACGGGCATCTCATGGGCAAGATCCTGGTTCCGGAAGTGGTGTCGAATATCTGCTTTGGCGGGCGCTCCAAGCATCGCCTGTTCATTACGGCGACCACGAGCCTCTACTCGGTCGTGCTCAATCGACGCGGCATCCAGACACCGTAAAGCCTGCTATTGCCTCAAACTGTTTCGCCCGGGACGAGCCGCGTCGGAACGAAGGTGATGGTCTGCACCGGCTCGCCCTTCAGCTTCGCCACCAGCGCCTCTGCCGCGGCCTTGCCGATGCCGGTCGTCGGCACGACGGTTGTGGTCAGGCGCTTCTGAAGGATCGAGGCCGCTTCCATGCCGCCCCAGCCGGCAATGCCGATGTGCTCGGGTACGCTCAGACCACGCGACTGGCAGAAGGCGAGCCCGCCGATCGCCATTTCGTCATTGTGGAAATAGACCACGTCGAAGTCGTTCTTTCGGCTGAGCAGGGTCTCAAGGCCGTAGTAGCCGGCATAAAAGCCCGGCGCGTCGTGCAGCATTTCAGCATCCACCAGCGGATGGCCGGCACGAGCGAGGGCGTCACGAAACCCTTCGAACCGTGCCTGTCCCATCACATCGGAGCGGGCGAGTGCGCCGACATAGCCGGCCTTGCGACGGCCACGCGCCAAGAGATGCCTGGCCATTTCGGCGCCACAGTCGGCGTGTGAGAAGCCGACAGCCATGTCGATCGGGCTCGTGGTCAGATCCCAGATTTCGACGACAGGCATGGCCGCGCTGCGCAAGAGTTCGATCGTCCCCGGCGTGTGGTGGCGACCCGAGAGAATGAGACCTGCCGGGCGCCAGCTGACGACCTGCCGGATCCAGGCTTCTTCTTCCGACATCGAGTGATCGTTGGCACCAATGATCAACTGGTAGCCGAGGCGGCCCAGGGCCCTGTCCACACCATCGAGCACATGGCCGAACAGGCCGGATGTCAGGCGCGGGACGCACATGCCGACGAGCGTTTCGGCCTGATCCGAGCCGAAAGCGGCGGCCAATCGGTTAGGCACGTAACCCAGCCGCTCGGCGATCTCCATGACCTTTTGCCGTGTCTGATCGGAAAAGCCGGATCCATCGCGGAGCACGCGGCTGACCGTCATCTTCGAGACGCCCGCGGCGCGGGCGATATCCTCGAGATTGGCCTTCACGTGAGCTTCTCCGCCGGAAAATGATGAGCGGCGCAATTCATGTTATCGATAACTTTCTTCTTGACTCGGCATTTGATGGCGATAGGTTAGTTACGTTACCGGTAAACCTGACGCAAGATCTGGATCCGGCTCGGGAGGAGATACATCATGCAACCGTCCGCAGACGGCCTGCTCTTCGATCGCATCGTGAAATCCTTTGGTGGCACACAGGCCCTAAAGGGTGTTTCACTGAAGGTCGAGCGCGGCGAAATCGTCGCCCTGCTCGGTGAGAACGGAGCCGGCAAATCGACGCTGATCAAAGTCCTTGGCGGCATTCACCGCCCCGACGAGGGCGGCGTGTTTATCGACGGTACGCCGTATGCGCACGAGGCCGGCAAGGCCGGTGGCCAGAGAGTGGCCTTCATCCACCAGGACCTTGGTCTGATCGAGTGGATGAGCGTTGCCGAGAACATCGCGCTTTCGCTCGGCTACGTGAAGAAAGGCCGTCGGATCGACTGGACTGCGACGGAAGCTTTGGCTGACAAGGCGCTTTCGCTTGTCGAGGCCGACTTTTCGGCGACCGCGCGCGTCTCCGGTCTGACCCGAACACAGAAGTCTCTGGTCGCCATCGCCCGGGCATTGGCTGCCGATTGCGATTACCTCGTTCTTGACGAACCGACCGCCAGCCTTCCGGCAGACGAAGTGGAACGGCTGTTCGCGGCCCTGCGTCCGCTGAAGGCGCGCGGCGTCGGCATGATCTATGTCAGTCACAGACTGGACGAGATCTTTCGGATCGCCGACCGGGTCGCCGTTCTGCGCGATGGCCAGATGGTCGGAATGCGCGACATTGAACATACGACACCAGAGGAGCTGGTTGGGCTCATCGTCGGCAGAAAGGCCCGCGAAATTGCCCGGCCCGCCATTCTCGAGGGGCCGTCCATCCTGAAAGTCTCTGGTCTGGCGACGAATGCCGTCGGTCCTGTCAGCTTCGAGATAAGGCGTGGGGAACTTCTCGGTCTTGCGGGACTTCGCGGCGCCGGTCACGAGGACGTTGGTCGGGCCCTCTTCGGCCTCATCCCGCATGCGGGAAAGATCACGCTGAACGGTGTCGCACCTGACCTGAAAGACGCGGGCGCTGCCATGCGCTCCGGGATCGGTCTCGTCGCGCGCGATCGCGTCGCCGAGAGTGTCGCGCCGGGGCTCACCATCCGGGAGAATGCGTTTCTCAACCCGTCCGCCACCGGCCGGCGGCTGCTGAGCCTCTTGTCACCCAAGGCAGAAGACGCTCTCGCTGAAGAGCTCGGTCGTCGCGTGGGACTGTCGCCGAATGACCCGACACTTGCGATCGAGGCGCTTTCGGGCGGCAATCAGCAAAAGGTCGTGGTGGGGCGCTGGCTCGATTCCGAGCGTCGCCTGCTGATCGCGGAAGACCCGACCGCCGGCGTCGACGTGGGAGCCAAGGCTGAAATCTACCACCTTCTCTACCAGGCTCTCGCAAGCGGCATGGGCGTCCTCGTGGTGTCCACCGATTTCGAGGAGACCGCCAATATCTGCCATCGCGCGATCGTCTTCAGTCGTGGCCTGCCCGTGGCCGAACTGAGTGGCGTCGAATTGTCAACCGAATCCCTGATCCAGGCCGCATCGGCCGGTGAAGCCGCCTGAGGACCGCCATGCCCGGTATCCAATCCAACGCCGTCGAACCCACAAAGGACGAATTGCGGGGCCTTTCGCCCGGCCGCAAGCTCGTGCGCCTCGCGCCCACCTATGGGCTCGTTATTCTGATGTTCGGCCTGATCCTGCTGTTCTCGATCCTGTTGCCGACAACCTTCCCGACCATGCTGAATGTCAGGGCCATCCTTTCCGACAAGGCGATCATCGCGCTTCTGTCGCTCGCGGCCATGATCCCCATGGTCGCCGGACGCATCGATCTCACAGTCGGATACGGCATCGTTCTCTGGCATATCCTGGCGATCAGCCTGCAGACGCTGTACGGATTTCCGTGGCCGGTCGCGGTGGCCATCGTGCTCGTGCTCGGCGTGCTGATCGGCGCACTCAATGGCTTGCTGGTGGAAGTCGCACGGATCGACAGCTTCATCGCGACGCTCGGGACCGGGACGGTTCTTTATGCCGTCGCGCTCTGGCATACTGGTGGCCGCCAGATGGTCGGCGCCCTGCCGGATGCCTTTTACGCGATCAACGGCACCTTCGTGTTCGGCCTACCGATCACCGCAATCTACGTCCTGATCATCACCTTCGTGCTCTGGATCGCGCTCGAATACACGCCGGTCGGCCGCTATCTCTATGCAATCGGTGCCAACCAGCGGGCGGCCGAGCTCAACGGCATTCCGACGCGCAAATTCGTCATCGGCGCCTTTGTCATATCAGGTCTGATGACCGCTCTCGCAGGGGTGTTGCTCGCCTCGAAGCTCAGAATAGGACAGGCCTCGGTCGGTCTTGAATTCCTGCTGCCGGCACTTGTCGGCGCCTTCCTCGGCTCCACCACCATTAAACCCGGACGGGTCAATGTCTGGGGCACCATCGTCGGCGTCATGATCCTCGCCGTCGGTATTTCCGGCATCCAGCAGTTTGGCGGGAGCTTCTGGGTGGAGCCGCTGTTCAACGGCACAACCCTTTTGATCGCCATCGGGATCGCCGGTTACGCGCAAAGAAAGAAAGGCGCGAAGTCGAAATAACTGCATTCAGCTACTTTGGGAGGAAACCATGCTGAAGAGTGCCCTAGCCGTTTCAATTCTGGCGCTGACGGCCGCCATGCCTGCCCATGCCGACGCGATTTCGGACGCGATGGCAGAGGTCCAGAAATATGCCGGCGAAAAGACCGCCTGGGATGGTCCGACCAGCGGCCCGACCGCTGCCTCGGCCAAGAAGGTCGTCGTGCTCGCTGCCGACATGAAGAATGGCGGCATTCTCGGCGTTACCAATGGCATCGAGGAGGCTGCTGCCAAGATCGGTTGGGATGTGACCGTTCTCGATGGCGCAGGATCCGTCCAGAGCCGTGCCGGGGCCTTCGGCCAGGCGCTTGCCCTGAAACCCGATGGTATCATCATCAACGGCTTTGACGCGGTCGAACAGCAGGCAGCCCTCAAGCAGGCCTGCGATGCGGGCATCCCGATGGTGAGCTGGCATGCCGGTCCGGTCATCGGCCCGGATCCGGCCAACTGCCTCTTCGCCAATGTCTCCACCGACGCCATGGAAGTCTCGGCCGCCGCCGGAAAATGGGCCTTTGCGGATGCGGGCGGCAAGCCGGGTGTCGTGATCTTCACCGACTCGACCTATGCGATCGCCATCGCCAAGGCCGACAAGATCAAGGAGACAATCGAGAAGCTCGGCGGCACCGTGCTCGAATATGTCGATACGCCGATTGCCGACACGTCCAACCGCATGCCGACGCTGACCACTTCGCTTCTGCAGAAGTATGGTGCCGGCTGGACGCATGCGCTCGCGATCAACGACATCTACTTCGACTTCATGGGGCCGAGCCTGGCTGCGGCCGGCATTCCCGGTGATGGCGCGCCGAAGGCTGTCGCTGCCGGTGACGGGTCGGAGTCCGCCTATCAGCGTATCCGGTCCGACCAATATCAGGCCGTGACGGTCGCCGAGCCTCTCAACCTGCAGGGCTGGCAGTTGATCGACGAGTTGAACCGCGCCGTCAGCAAGGTAGAGTGGTCGGGTTACACCTCGCCGCTGCATGTCGTCACCAAGGCGAACATCAGCTCCGACGGTGGTGACAAGAACATCTTCGATCCCGGTAACGGTTACCGTGATCAGTATGCCAAGATCTGGGGCAAATAAGAATTTGCTCTTCGCGGCCGGCACAAGCTCCTCCGTGCCGGCCGCGACCAGTTGAAAATCTGATCAGGGAAACAGATGCATGAGCAGCTTCTTCGAGCCTTCGGCGCTACTCACGGACAAGGGCGTGCTCGTCATGCTGCAGGCCGCGATCGACACGGCCTCCAGGATAGGGCAGCCGCAATGCATCGTCATTGTCGATCAGAGCGGTGTCGTGCTCGGGTCCTTCCGCATGAAGGGTGCCCGTTTTCTGTCGCTGAAAAGTGCGCTGGCCAAGGCCCGAACGGCCGCGTCCATCAATGCGCCGTCGACCGCCATTCCTGAACATGCGCGCGTGCTCATTTCAGGTGCAACCCAAGGCGAAGTGACAGGGCTCAAGGGCGGCCTGCCGATCCGCTTTGGCGGAGTTCTTGTCGGTGGTGTCGGGATCGGTTCCGGCAGCGGCGACCAGGATGAGGAGGTCGCGCGCGCAGCCCTCGATGCCATCGGCGCGGATCCCGTTTCCAGCAACTGAAGACAATTTTTGGCGAACCTGTTGATCAGGACTTGGCCACATGGGGGATGCGCCTTAGCGAGCATCAGGATGCCGGAAGTTGGTCGTTTGACGTGCGGTGGGCGCACTTCTGCCGTCAGGCATCCCTTTCCCAGTACCAGGCAACGTATTGCCGCCGTCGATCTCGCTTTCGGTCAGCCAGGTGACGCTTGATCGTGCGAGTGTCCGCTTTCTCAGCCGCGAACCAGACAAAGGTGTTTTCGTCTACGGTATCGATCGCGGCCTTCACCCGGTCCACCAGACGGTTGCTGCCATGAGGGGCATAGGATGATCGGTGGAGCCACACGACCTCCACGAGACCCGGACCAAACATTGGTTGCTCCTCGCCGGCATTCTCGACTTCGATGATCGCTTTCATCGTCACCCCTGGCGGCGCTTCCTCGACCATGCGCAGGATGGCGGGAAGCGCGCTTTCGTCCCCGGCGAAGATGATGTCCTGCGCTTCCGGCAAACCGCCGCCGCCAGGGCCCATGATCGCTATCTGCTCGCCGGGCATTGCATCGCGTGCAAAGTCCGCGCCGGGCGTGGTTATGCCTTCGGCCGGATGCTGCAGGATGTCGATGCAGACATGGTTTGCTTGCGGGTCGACGGAGCGGATCGTGTAGAGCCTGACGACCAATTCGTCCTCGCCCTCGGGCCAGCCTATCCGGCCATTCTCCTGGAGGTTCGGCCAGACCGGCGCACGGCCCCTTGGCGGCACCAGCAACCGGACATGCATATTGCCGCCGATGAAAGGCGACACATCCGCAAGAGACAGGGTGACGCGTCGCATGCGAGGGGTCACGTCATGCGCTGACACGACCGTTGCCTCGACGAAACCGGGTGGCCTCACCTTCGGCGCGGGCTTGGACCATTCGAGCGAGAAAGGATCCTCGCCCGCGAAATAGAAGAGGTGCTCGGCGAACATGGTGCGGGTCGTCGCCAGCGCTTCGTCGGAACTGGTGCTGATCTCGATTGCCAGATGGTGGTCCACGGTTGCGATGTCGATCGTCCAGTCCTTCGATTTGAGGGTGGCGATGCCGTTTTTCTGAACGACGTCCGAGTGCTCGACGAAATGTTCGCAGATCTCGTCGAGCATGACGCTGACATCGGCGGGGCGTGCGATGCCTGAAAGACGGGAGGGCTGAAAATCGGTCATGATCGTACCTGACGATTGGAAACGGGGGGCTGTTGCATGTGGTGGCGTCCGATGGGAAGCATCATCGGTCTGTCCGAGGTCGGGTCGGTGAGGATTTTGCTTTCGAGACCAAAGACGTGGCGCACCATGTCCTCGGTCAGCACGAACAGAGGGTCCCCCGTCCGGAACGGCTTGCCGTCGAGCATGGCGACGAGATGGTCCGCGTACCGGGCCGCAAGGTTCAGGTCGTGCAGGACCATGACGATGGTCGTGCCGCGGGAGCGATTGAGATCCGTCAGCAGGTCGAGCACGTCAATCTGATGGCTGATGTCGAGGAAGGTCGTGGGTTCATCGAGCAGCAGGATTTCGGTTTCCTGCGCCAGTGCCATGGCGATCCATGCCCGCTGCCGCTGGCCGCCGGACAGTTCGTCCACCGGACGCTCTGCAAGGTCTGTGGTCTGGGTGGCCTCCAGCGCGTCTGCAATGGCTTTGTCGTCAACCTTGGTCCATGAGGCAAAAAGACCGTGATGCGGGTGTCGGCCCCGACTCACCAGATCCATGACCGTGATGCCTTCCGGCGCAATGGGGGACTGCGGAAGCAGGCCGAGCCGCCGGGCCAGTTCACGGGTCGGGAGCCGGTGGATCGCCCGGCCATCGAGCAGGACTTCGCCGCTCTGGGGCTTGATCAGCCGCGACAGGGCCTTGAGCAGAGTGGACTTGCCACAGGCATTGGCGCCGACGATCGCGGAGATCCGGCCTGAGGGAATGACGAGGTCCAGGTCCTGCAGCACCCGGTTTTCACCATAGCCGGCCGAAATCGATTGCGCCTCGAGGCGGGAACCGGTCATTGCGTGCCTCCACGGCGGTTGTTCCGGATTATCAGGGTGATGAGATAGGGCGCGCCGAGCGCGCCGGTGACGACACCGACCGGGTAGCGGCCAGGAAGCAGAAACTGGCCGACGAAGTCTCCGATCAGAACCAGCAAGGCGCCGACCAGGCCGGCCGGCAGGAGGATGGAACTGCGCCGCCCGAACATGCCGGTGGCGATCGGGCCCGCGAGAAACGCAACGAAGGCGATCGGCCCGGTGACCGCGGTGGCCATGGCGATCACTCCCACCGCTGATATCATCACGATCAGACGCGTGGCTGGAACATCCACCCCGAGAGCCGTCGCCGTCTCGTCACCCGTTCGCATGGCTTCGAGGTCACGCGCCTTTGAGAGGATGAGCGCACCGAAGACAATAAGGGATGCCATCACCGGGACGCTCTGCTCGAGCTTTGCCCCATTGAGGCTACCGGTCAGCCAGCGCATGGCTTCCTGGAGGGTGAAGGCGGGTGCGCGGGAAAGCGTATAGGCAATCATGCTTTCCAGCATGGCTGAAACGCCAATCCCGACGAGGATGAGGCGCGCGCCGGCCACGCCGTTTTTGGCCGAGAGTCCATAGACCACAAGCGCGACCGCCAGGCCGGCGCCCACCGCGAGCACGGAGACGGCCGGGCCGCTCAGCGATAGTGTCACGATGGCGAAGACTGCCGCGGCACTGGCTCCCGACGTAATGCCGATAATGTCGGGGCTGGCGAGCGGGTTGCGCAGCATGGTCTGGAAGGCTGCGCCGCCCAGCCCAAAGCTGATGCCAGCGCCGATCGCGAGGACAGCCCGTGGCAGACGCAACTGGCCGACAGTGAAATCGGCTCCGGGAACACTCTCACCTGTCAGCACGCGAATGACCTCGTCGAGGGGCGTGAAGGTCTGGCCTGCCATCAACGTCAGCAGAAATCCGAGCGCCAGCAGAACGAGCATGAGTGCCAGCAGTGTATGGCAACGTCGGGATTGACGGCCTCGGCTCGATGCAATCATCGCAGCCGTCAGCGGAGGGATCCGGAGGTCGTTCACAGGTCTCTTACCTTCTGTCGGCGAACGATGAAGATGAAGAAGGGCGCGCCGATCAGGGCGGTGACGACGCCGACTTCCAGCTCGGACGGACGTGCCGCGAGGCGTCCCAGAATATCGCTCGTGGTCAGCAGAATGGCGCCCCCAAGGGCCGAAAACGGCAACAGCCAGCGGTGATCCACGCCGACCAGAAGCCGGCAGGCGTGGGGAACGACGAGGCCGACAAAGCTGATGGGACCGCAGACGGCTGTCGTCGCGCCGCAGAGCATTACGGCACCAAGCGTCGCCAATCCCCTTGCAAGCGCTATGCGTTCCCCGAGGCCGGCTGCGAGTTCGTCGCCGAGGGCCAGCGCATTGAGCCGTCTTGCGGAGAGGAGGCAGAGGATGAAACCGATCAGGAGGAAGGCATAGACGGGTTCCATGCGCTCGAACGTGGCGCCGCCAACGCCCCCGATCTGCCAGGACCGAATGCCGCCGGCAATGTCTGCCCGGGGAAGGACGACGGCGATGACCAGCGATGAAAAGGCAATCGACGTCGCGGTGCCCGACAGTGCGAGTTTCAGCGGCGTCGCACCACCGCGCCCCATCGAGCCGATGACATAGACGAATATCGCAGTGGCCGCAGCGCCTGTGATCGCGACCCAGATGAAGGTGAGGGCGGAACTCATGCCGAACCATGCGACGCCGACCACAATAGCAAGCGAGGCGCCAATATTGATGCCGAGAATGCCGGGATCGGCAAGTGGATTGCGCGTGACGCCCTGCATGACCGCTCCCGCGAGGCCAAGGGCCGCGCCGGCCATCACGGCGAGGATGGTCCGTGGAATTCGGGTCGCCACTGCCGCGCGATCAAGTGTCGAGATGTCGCCCGCGATTGCGGCCAGAACATCGGCCACCGGGACATCGCGCGTGCCGATCATAAGCGACAGGATCGCGACCACGATGCCCATCGCGACGACTGCACCGAGCCAGATCAACCGGCCGGTGTCTGCCACGCGACCGGGCGATTGCCGGGGCGCCTGATGTCTCGCAGGTGCCGTCATTCCGTCTTTCTGGCCGCTTCCGCCAGCATGGCGACATACGCGGGCAGTACCCAGGTGATCGAGAGGGGCGTGGGATTGGCGGCGGTGCCGACAGGGTCGCGGCCCAGCATGACGATGGCATCGTGCTTGACGGCCGGCATGTGGGCGAGCAGGGGATTGGCTTTCATGGCCTCGATCAATCCACGATCGCCATAGGTCACGAGGATGTCGACGTCGTCGAAGAGGTCGATCTGTTCGGCACTGATCGAGCCGGCAAAGCTGCCGGTGGAGGATGCCTGGACCACGCTTTTCGGCGGAGAGAGACCGAGATCCCCAAAGAAGCGGACGCGCGTGTCCTGCGTCGTGTAGAAATTCACGATGCTCAGATCACTGGCGTCGAGATGGGTGACGAACATGGCCGTCTTGCCCCTCAGTTCCGGATATTTCGCCACCTCCATGGCAATCTTCCGCTCGATGTCTGCAATCAGCATATCGCCTTCTTTGGCGAGGCCGAGACCGGCGCTGTCGAAGCGGATCATCTCGCGCCAGTCCGTCGACCAGGGCGCCTGTGGATAGGCAATGACGGGGGCGATCTGGCTCAATGTGTCGTAGTCGGATTGGCTGAGCCCCGAATAAGCGGCCAGAATGACGTCAGGCCGGGTGCCGGCGACAGCTTCGAAATCGATGCCATCGCCCTCATCGAAGAGCTGCGGGGCTTGGGCATCAAGTTCCTTCAGACGCTCAGCCACCCAGGGCAGCAAGCCATCGCCATCGTCATCGCCGAAATTTGCAGCGGCCATGCCGACGGGGACAATGCCCAGAGCGAGAGGCACTTCATGATTGGCCCAGGCGATTGTCGCCACGCGGTTCGGCCTTGTGGCAATGGTGGTATTTCCGAGCGCATGCGAGATCTCGAGCGGAAAGCCTGCCTGGTCGGCAGCTCGCACCGAGATGGTCCAGGGCAGGCAGAGCAGGGCGGTGATGAGCGCCAGATGATGCAAGTTGATCCGCATGGGTCACAATCATCCCTTGTTTAAGTTGAGTGTCCCTCTCAGCTTCACGATGTGGGGTCAAGCTTTTTGGACCCTGGAGGTGAGGCGCCTCTTGATTTTCCGGAGGAATTTACAAAAAAGGGGATTCTACAATACTGGATTAAAATTATCCAGTTAATGGCCATTGGACCGAATGAGGGTTCAATCTGCGTCTAGCCGGGCTTGCGGACATGGCCAAAGGAGACTGCAAATTGACACTGCATGTCGGTTGGCTCCCGACGATGATCCCTGGGGTTCGTCGAGACGGAATGTCTGAACGTCAAATTCTGGAAACATCATGATCAGAGTCATTTCTTCCCGAGGCACGAGCCGAGCTTCCATCCGCCAGCGCACTGCCGTTCTTCTCGGTTGCACAGCTTTCATTGCCTTGATGCCAGCAATTGCCGGGGCGCAAGATGCTGAAGCCGATGGCGATTCCACCGTGCTGCAGACCATCACGGTAGAGGGCGCCGGCCAGGGCGACGCGGATTCGAAGACGGTGGTTGCCAATCGATCGAGTGCCGTCGGCAAAATGCCGGGTGACATCCTGACGACACCGGCGACCGTTTCGGTCATTACGTCGAAGGAAATCGAGCAGCGCGCCGCAGATTCGGTCGAGAAAGTGGTGCAGTACACGGCGGGCGTGACGACCGACTATTACGGCTCGGACGACCGTTTCGACTACGTCAAGATCCGCGGTTTCACACCCTTCACCTATCGCGATGGCCTCATGGTCGGAAGAACCTGGACCGGTGTCAGGGAAGAACCCTACGCATTCGAGCGACTGGATGTCCTCAAGGGCGCGAATTCTACCGGGTACGGCGTTTCCGATCCGGGTGGAGCGATCAACTATGTCACGAAGACCCCGCGTAGCGAGCGTTTCGGGGAAGTTTATGGCACTACCGGCTCCTTCGCGCATAAGGAAGCGGGCTTTGACTTTGGTGATAATGTCACCGAGGAAGATACGCTCTCCTATCGTCTGACAGGCAAGGTCCAGCGTGCCGACGGCGAGTTCGACTTTTCAGAGAATGACGAGAACTTCATTCAGGCCGGGGTGACCTGGCGTCCGACGGACATGACTGCCTTGACATTCGTCTTCGATCACCTGGGCCGCGATGGCACGCCCAGTGGCGGCGGTCACCCGCTATACACCGATTTCGACCGAGATCGCTTCTTCGGCGAACCGGACTACAACTACAATTCAACCAATCGCAACACCTATAACTTCCTGTTTGAGCACGATTTCGGCAATGGCCTGTCTCTCGGCTCGAATGCTCGCTACAGCAAGTCCAAAACCGGTTTCGGCTATGCCTATATCTGGGATGCATCGGGGGCTGGCAGTCTCGCCGATACCCTGGCGAACCGCAATTACTTCGGCAGCGAGCGCTCCACCGAGCAGTTTGTCGCCGATGCTCATCTTCTCTACGAGGCGCAATTCGATCAGGTCGAAAGCCGCACGCTCGTCGGCATCGACTATAGCAATCTCGATTCGACCGGGGCCAACTACTATACCGCCGCTCCGCAGATCGATTGGGCAAATCCCGTCTATTCGGGCGGCCCGGGAGCCTTGTCACCCTATAGCAATTCGCAGCAGGATCAGGCGACCCGAGCCGTATACCTGCAGCAGGACCTCATCTTCTTCGACCGTGTGACCGCCAGTGTCGGTTTGCGCAATGACTGGCTCAAGCTCGACGACAGAAATCTCCTGACGAACACGACATCCAGTGGTGACTACAGCGAGTTGAGCAAGCGTGTCGGGCTCAGCTACAAGATCACCGAGGAGCTCGCAACCTATGTCAGCTATGCCGAATCCGTTGCGCCACCGAGCACCGGAAATGAGCCGACATACGGGAAGCAGTACGAGGCCGGGATCAAGTATCGTCCGGATGCATTCCCTGCGATAATCACCGCGTCGATCTACGACCTGACGCTGGAGAACATCACCACTTACGAGGCGCCCGTCTATCTGCCCAACACGGTCGAGGAAATTCACCATCGCGGGCTCGACCTCGAAGCGAAGGTCGAGTTGACTTCGAACGTCAGCCTGATCGCAGCCTATTCCTATATCGATTCACAGATTGTCGATGCAGGCGGCACATATGATGGAAAGCGATTTGCCCAGGTGCCGGAGCATATGGCGTCGCTCTGGGGGACCTATACCCTTGCAGGAGAGGGTGATCGAGGTGACATGACGTTCGGGGCCGGCGCCCGGTTCACCGGATCCTACTATTTCGACAACGCGAACACGCGGAAGTCGGAAGGTGCGGTCATCTTCGATGCATCCTTCTCCTACGCGATCAAGGAGAACACGAACTTCCAGCTGAACGTCAGCAACGTGTTCGACGAGAAGCATGTCGCCAACAATGATGGTGGAGCACTCTACTACAATCCGGGACGCACCATCTACGCGACCATCCGCCAGACCTGGTAAGTTGAACGGGCCTCGTCATTTTCGCAGGTGACGGGGCCTGTTTTCAATTGGCCTGATGTGTGCGCCGCCAGGCGGCGGGGGTGTCGCCGGTCACTGCCCGGAAGACCTTGGTCATGTGCGCCTGGTCGGTGAAGCCGAGCTGGCCGCTGATTTCGGCGATGCTCATCGTTGTGTCGCCAAGCAGCTTTCGGGCGAGGTCGATGCGGCGCGCCAGTTGCCACTGGAGCGGGGTCATGTCCGTGGTCTGCCGGAATACGGTCGCGAACCAGCTTTCCGACAGGCCAACCACATCCGCCATTTCCTTCACGGCGAGGCGCCGCCCGCCGCAATGGGCGAAGTAGGTCGAAAGCCGATTCAGTTGTGCCTGGGTCAGCCGCCCACCGGCGGCCGCGCCACTTGTGTCACCCGCCTGCAGATCCAGGAACCCGGTGACGATGCTGCCGATCAGGTTCTCGGCAAAGGCCGGGTGCCGGACGTGGGTCGAGAGCTCCTCGACAACGAGGTCCGCGAGACTGGTCAATGGTCCAGGGTCGTGCAGTTCAGCCGGCTGTTTCAGTGTTGCGCGAGCAGCCGACGCGCCGATGACAGGCGAGATGTAGCGCATCAGGCGGTCGTGGTGCAGATGCAGGTCGAGGTGGGAGAAGCGGTGACGCCGCGTGAACCTTGTCCACATCGGAACACCCGCCGGCACGTAGATTGCCCGTGCCATTCCCCGCTCACCTTGGTCGGTAGCTCCGCGTTGATCGGCCACCTGAATGTGGCTGCTCACATCGTTGAAGAAGAACATGATGCGTGGATCGGGCGACACGTAGTAGCCACTGGCACCTGCATGGCCCTCCGCATCCCAATGGACGCCGACAATGCCGTCGAGGCAACGCCATTTGGCTGGCATGAGTGCACGAATTCCGTCCAGCTCGGCCTGCATCTGGTGTAGATAGGTCAACTCTCTTGCCTCTCGCCCATCGTCGCTCGCCTGCCCCGCTTTCAAAAACAGCGGTAGCATTTGCCGGAAAAACGTCGCGGGTCAAGAAATATGACTAAACTTATCATATTTATGATCGCCGGCATTTGCCGTGCTTCCGGCAGGACGAGCTCGAGCAGCGTGGAACGTCCAAACGGATTGGACAGTTCACCGACTGATTTCAGATTCGATCATTTCCCGCCATGTTGCGCTGTAGTTGTCGAGCCCGGGAATGGTTTCGTTGACAAGACGGAGTGGTGATGATGGCCGGATCCCGGCGAGGAGGGCCGCACCCGAGGATGTGCCCGTCTGGGAGGGTGATGCGTAGACAGGTCTTCCTGTCAGGCTGTGCAGGGCCGCAACAAAGACGCGGTTCGATGTGAAGGGTCCTTCGACGATTATTGGCCCCTGGGAACTGATCATGTCGAGGCAGGTCACGGTCATCAAGGACTGGTAAAGACTGGCTGCGGCCCGGCGCTCTGCCGCATTCTCCGGCTCCAGATGCCATCGGCCTTTCATCTGCGGAAACGGTCCGGTGCCGCTCACGCTGCTCGGCAACAGCATGCGCTTGTGCGAGACCACGTCTGCGACGGCCGCCCATTCCGCTTCCGCCGTGACTGCTGCCAGGTCCTTCGTCACGATTTCCCATTCGCGGCCGCCCATGTAACGCGCGGAGGGTACGGCCGTGCCATAGGCATCGACATTGGCGAGTGTGTCCCGTTTGCTGTCCAGCGCGTCAGGCTTTGCGCCGGGCGCAAAGCAGATGACCCATGTGCCTGTCGAAACGACCGTGCAGGGAAGGCCGAAGTCAACGAGGTGGGGCAGGAGCGATGCATTCGAATCGTGAATGCCGCAATAGACCGGCACCGATTTCGACAGGCCGATCTTTTGAGCGATTTCCGGGCGGATATCGCTCAGGATATCGAATGCGGAACGGATGGGCGCCATCTTGTCAGCAATATCCAGGCGGTCGACGAGAGCCGAGTAGCTGTCTGCGAAGGGACGCCAGAGATCGGTATGGCATCCAAGTGACGTCTTCTCATTCGCGGCTACACCCGTCAGGCGAAATGCCCAGTATTGCGGAAGGGTGAGGATGGTCGATACGCGTGCGAACTCTTGCGGAAAGCGGTCGCGCTGGAAGTGGAACTGTGCACCGAGATTGAGCCCTCCGGTGAGGCGGGGTGAAAAACTTTCGTCGAAATTCGGTCGGATCAGGTCATAGGCCCGGTTCACCTCGTCCGGGTAGACATATTCGTAGTCGAGCACCGGGAGCGCCAGCGCGCCCTTGTCGTCGAGCAGGGCTGCGGTCGCGCCATGAGTGGTGATGGATAGGGCGTCGAATCCGGGATGGCCTGCAAATTCGAACAGGGTCTCCAGGATGAAGGTCCATAGCCGCTCCGTATCGAAATGCGGGTAGGGTGGGCCGGCGAGCACGATATTGGCAGTCTTGCGGACTGCCACTTCCGCGCCCGTCCGGGCATCGACGATAACCACCTTGGCGTTGGTCTTGCCGATGTCGATGATGGCTATGCGCTCGAAGGATACAGTCATGGCATATGGAAGACGGGCTTCAGGTCGATCGTCCATGGGGAGTTGTCCGGGTTGGTCTGCATGATGTCTGCCATGTGGGCCCACCAACGTTGCATCACGGGATGGGAGGGCAGGTCTGCCATGTCGTGGGTCTTCGTGCGCGTCAGGACGCCGATCAGCAGGCTGGTCTCCGGATCGAGATGGATGGTGTAGTCGCTGATTCCGGCTTCATGCAGAAGATTGACCAGATCCGGCCAGATCTCGTCATGGCGCTTGCGGTATTCCGCTTCCATGCCGGGATTGAGCTTCATCTTGAAGACGTGCCGCTCGGTTTCGCTCATCCGGCGTTCCTCGCATTCTTGATCCGACGCGCGATGATCGGCAGCGCGATGGTGATGATCAGCAGCAGGCCAATGAAGATGGACATGACGATGCCGGGCACGTTGAGGAGGCCGAGCCCGAAGGTGACGAGGCCCATGACGAAGGCGGCGATCATGACGCCGGCAATCGTTCCGGAACCGCCAAGGATCGAGACCCCGCCAAGAACGACCATGGTGACGACTTCGAGCTCCCAGCCTTGCGCGATCGAAGGGCGGGTGGAGCCGAGGCGGGATGTCAGGCAGACGGCGGCGATGCCGCTCATCAGTCCGGTCAGCAGGAAGAGGATGAACTTCACCCGTTCGACCGGGATACCGGAAAAGCGCGCGGCCAGGGGGTTCATGCCGATCACATAGACATGGCGGCCGAAGTTCGTCCGATGCAGCAGGATGGCGAAGAGACAGGCCACGATCAGGAAAAGGACGAATTCGAAGGAGATGACCCAGAAGATATAGCCTTGTCCGAAGAAGGCGAAGTCTGTCGGATACTTGCCGAAAGCCTGATCGCCCAGCACGAGATAGGAAATGCCCCGGAAGAGGCTCATCGTGCCGATGGTGACGACGATCGACGGCAGTTTCAGGCCGGCAACGAGCAGGCCGTTGAACGCGCCGCATGCAAGACCGGTGGCAATTCCGATCGCAACTAGGCCGGGGGCGCCGATCCCGAACTGCGCGGCATATCCCATGGCGGTCGAGGCGAGCGCAATGATCGCGGCGACAGAGAGATCGATTTCGCCTGCAATGATCAGGAGCGCCATGGCGAAGGCAATCAGTGCCTTTTCGGTGAAGTTGAACGTCGCGTCTGACAGGTTCCAGGCATTGAGGAAGTAGGGCGAGGCCAGCGAATTCGCAACAAAGATCAGTATGGCGACAGCAAAGAGGAGAACCTCCCAGCTGCCCAGCAGGCGGCGGAACGGTGTCTGGAGACGATCGGGAATGACCCTTGTCTCATGGGTTTGGCTGGTCGACGCGCTCATGCTGCCCCCTCTGTTCTGGCCGCGCGATCACGCAGGATGATACGTCCCTTCTTGCGTTCGGCTCGCGCGTTGAACAC
The DNA here is from genome assembly GCF_020889605.1 of Rhizobium sp. 'Codium 1'. Classification (NCBI taxonomy): domain Bacteria; kingdom Pseudomonadati; phylum Pseudomonadota; class Alphaproteobacteria; order Hyphomicrobiales; family Rhizobiaceae; genus Rhizobium; species Rhizobium sp. 'Codium 1'. The sequence continues at coordinate 834,157 of NZ_JAJGPW010000002.1, read as the reverse complement.
TACGGCAAGAACGATGACGATGCCGGAGATCGCCATCTGGGCAAAGGGAGAAATCCCGATGACGGGCAAGGCATTCTTGATCACGCCGAGGAAAAGGGCGCCCAGCACCGTGCCGATCACGGTGCCGATCCCGCCGGCGATCGAGATGCCGCCGATGACGCAGGCAGCAACACTGTCGAGCTCGAAACCTGCAGCGATATCGACATAGGCGACGGCGTAGCGCGAGACCCAGAGATAGCCGGAGAGACCAGCAAGAGCGCCTGACAGCACGAAGGCGAGGAAGCGGGCGCGACCGACATCGATGCCGGCATAGATGGCAGCGACCGGATTGCCGCCAGCGGCATAGGCTGAGCGACCGAATGGGGTGCGGGCCAGGATGAACCAAATCAGCAGGATGACTGCGATGGCGACCCAGGAGAGGATCGGCAGGCCCAGCACAGGCAGGCGCGGCACGCCAAGAAAGTCGGGCTGCATCTGGTGGGCATTGACCCAGGCGCCGCTCGACAGGACGAAGCTCATGCCGCGGTAAATGGTGAGCGTTCCCAGTGTGACGACGATCGGGGGGATCTGCAAAGCCCAGACGAGGAAGCCGTTGATCGCGCCAAGCGCTGCGCCAATCGCGATCGCCATGACAACGAGGAGGGCAAGCGGCATGCCGGGATAGGTGCTGTCCAGCATCGCGACAGCCATGCCGGTGAAGGCGAGATTGGCCGCCACCGAGAGATCGATCGACTTGGTCAGGATGACCACCATCTGGCCGAGCGCCAGGATGATCAGGATCGAGGTATCGTTGAAGATGTTGGCCAGGCTGGCGGGCGAGGCAAAGTTCGGCGCGCGCGTGGTGAAGCTCAGGATCATGCCGATGATGATCAGGGCCAGCAATATTTCCCGGTTCTTGAGCAGGTTTTGCATTGTCATTCCTTACGCATTGCCGGTCGCTGCGCGCACAAGCGTCTCGGCCGTCAGGCTTTCACGCTCGAAGATGCCAGCCTGCAGGCCTTCGCGCATCACCAGGACGCGGTCGGACATGCCGAGGATTTCAGGAAGCTCGGAGGATATCATGATGATCGAGAGGCCTTCCGAGGCAAGCTCGGAGATAAAGCCGTGAACAGCCGCCTTGGAGCCGATGTCGATGCCCTTGGTTGGCTCATCAAGAATGATGACCTTGGGCGAGGTGGCAAGCCACTTGCCGATCACGACCTTCTGCTGATTGCCGCCCGAGAGCGTGCCGACCGGAACAGAAAGCGCGGCGGCCCGCAGGTCGAGCCGTTCGGCGAAGCGGCGCGCCAGCTTCAATTCATTGGCCGCCTTCAGGAAGCCTGAGACCGAGGTCCGGATCAGGGAGGGCAGGGACATGTTCTGGTAGATTGGCAGTTCGAGCGCCAAGCCGTGACGGCCACGCTCCTCGGGCACGTAGACGATGCCGGCTGCGATCGCGTCCGAGGTGTCTCGAATGGTGATCTCCCGGCTTTCGAGTTGCAGCGTTCCGGATTTCGGGCGGGTGATGCCGAAGATCGATTGGCAGAGTTCGGAGCGGCCCGCACCGATCAGGCCGTAGACTCCGAGGATTTCGCCCTTGCGCAGGTCGAAACTGATATCGCGGAATTCGGTCTCGTGACTGTAACCGCGGACGCTCAGGACCGGCGCGCCGATCACGGCCTCGGTCTTGGGAAAGACGTCGTGTACGTCGCGACCGACCATCTGCCGCACAATCTCGTCCTGGGGCGTGTCCTTGAGAACGCCGGAGCCGACCATGCGGCCATCCCGAAAGACGGCGTAGTTGTCGGCGATCTCGTAGAGTTCGTCGAACTTGTGACTGATGAAGAGGATCGCCTTGCCCTGGCGTTTCAGGCCTTCGACAATACGGAAGAGATCGTCGATTTCCTTGCGGGAAAGTGCCGCCGTCGGCTCGTCCATGATGACAATGCGGGCGTCGACCGAAAGGGCGCGGGCGATTGCTACCAGATGACGCTGGGCGATCGAGAAGTCCTTGAGTTTCGTCGTGGGATCCATGTCGCTTTCCAGCGCCTTCATCAGGACGCGGGAGCGCTCATTGATCGTGCGCCAGTCGATCAGCCCGAAGCGGGTCCGCGGTGCGTGGCCGAGAAAGATGTTCTCGCCGACGGTCAGCTCATCGAACAGCACCGTCTCCTGGTGAATGGCGGTGACGCCCGCATCGATCGCATCCTGAGCGTTGGCGAAAGTGGCCGGCTTGCCGTCGATCAGGATCTCGCCTTCGTTCGGGCGATAGATGCCGGTCAGGATCTTGACGAGCGTCGACTTGCCGGCGCCGTTCTCGCCGATGAGTGCCGTCACCTTGCCCGGATAGAGGGCGATGTCGACCCGATCCAGGGCCTTCACGCCCGGGAAGATCTGCGAGATGCCCCGCATTTCGAGTACGGGCTCGCCAGCCGGGATCGCGCCCGCCGCGAGCTTGGCAGATTGAACGGTCATCATGTGCTTACCAAATGAGTGAAATCCCGGCGGCTCGGGCCGCCGGGTCTGGTCCGCCGAGATCAGAAGATCTTGGAGAATTCCTCTATGTTCGAGGCGTTGTAGACGAAGGGATCAGCCATGGCGGCTTCGCCACCGTCACCGATCTTGATCTTGCCCATGCGGCCGGCTTCGATTTCCGAACCCGGAGCAGCATCGGTCTCACCCTTGGCAAGGCGATAGGCGATCTGGGTTGCGGAATAACCGAGGTCGATCGGGTTCCAGATGGCGAATTCCTTCGTTGCACCCGACTGGATGGCACCCGCCATTTCGGAGGGGAGGCCAAGGCCGGTGACATAGACGTCGCCGATTTTGCCTGCATCCTTGACGGCCTGCGAGGCCGCGAGAACGCCGACCGTCGTCGGGGCGACGATGACCTTGACGTTGGACTGCGAGGTCAGGAGGCCATTGGCTTCCCGGTAGCTCTTGTCGGCCAGGTCGTCACCATAGACTGTCGTGACGAGGTTCAGGCCGGGGAAGTCCTTCAGCTGCGCCTTCATTTCCTCGATCCAGATGTTCTGGTTCGTGGAGGTCGTCGTGGCCGACAGGATGGCGAAGTCACCCTTGCCGTCTGGCAGGTGGTTTGCCGCGAGCTGCAGGCACATCTTGCCGATCAGCGCGTTGGAGGACGGGTTCAGGTGCATGATGCGGCCTTCGGCTGCGACGCCGCTATCCCAGGAGATGACCTTGATGCCGCGGTCCATGGCCTTCTTGAGAGCCGGGACAACTGCATCCGGATCATTGGCGGAGATCGCGATGGCATCGACGCCCTGGGCGATCAGCGAGTTGATGACTTCGATCTGGCCTTCAGCCGTCGTCGAGGTCGGGCCGGTGTAGATGACTTCGACGCCACCCAGCTCCTGGGCGGCTTCCTGAGCGCCCTTGTTGGCAGCTTCGAAGAAGCCGATGCCGAGCGATTTGACCACGAGTGCGATCTTCATGTCGGCAGCCTGCGCAGCCGAGCCCATGGTCGCGAGTGCAATGGCCGCACTGGCCAGCAAGATTTTCGTCAGTTTCATGTTTTCCTCCCAGGTTGATGAACTGCTTTTCCCTTCCTCCCGGCCGCCTCCTCTATGCGACCGACGAGGTATCCTCCCTTGCCGATGAAGCCATCGGCTTCACGGTCATGAGCCTTACGCCGGCGTCGGTGACCATGGCGGCCGCCTCGTCGGAAATTCCGTCGTCAGTGATGATCGTGGAGACCTTGTCGAGCGCACACAGGATCAGGCTTGATCGCTTGGCGAACTTGCTCGAGTCCACCATGACGATGAGCTCTTCGGCCTGGCGGACAAGTTTCTGCTCGCTCTGGATGACGAGCGCATCCGATTCCATCACCCCCAGCGCATTGATCCCCTGCGCCCCAATGAAGATGCGGCGGGCGTAGAAATTGCGGATCGCGTCGTTTTCGAAGGGGGACAGGATCAGGCTCTGATCCCGATAGATCGCGCCGCCGGGAACCGAGACCGTGCATTTCGAGTGCTTCACCAGATGTTCGGCGATTGCGAAAGAATTGGTCATGACCTGCAGGCGGCGGGCCGACATGAAATGCACCATCTGGAAGGTGGTGGTGCCCCCATTGATGATGATCGAATCGCCTTCTTCGCACAGATCGACGGCAGCGCGCGCTATTGCGCGCTTCTTGTCGATGTTGACCGATTCGGAGACGCGAAAAGGGCGGGCGGCGAGATTTCCGAGCTGCGGCGGATGGACGGCTTCCGCGCCACCCCGTACGCGTCTCAGTTTTCCCTGTACGTGAAGCGACGCGATATCGCGGCGGATCGTGGCCTCCGAAGCCTCGGTCAGCTCGGCAATATCCTGCACCGTGATCACAGGCTTTTCCTGGATCGCGCTCAGAATAATGCGATGGCGTTCACGTTCGTGCATGGGGTCCTCCTGATGGTGATTTATTCGCAATGTTTTTACGCTGTCAATCAGAAACGATCAAAAATAATAATATTGCAACGCACAATGAAAAGAAATGATCGAAATTGATTGACAATTGGCCGAGCCCTGCGCGATACCTTCGGACACAAGGAAGATGGTCTGCCAATGGCGGTCCGTGAGGCATATTTGCAGGGAGGAAGAACATGACGGCTCAAACCCGCCTTCTCGAAAGCCGTTGGGATGATGAGCATGCTGCAACGCTCGATGAGCCCGGCAAGCTTCTCTATCGCTCCAATCTGCTCGGTGCCGACAAGCGCATCACCAATTACGGGGGCGGCAACACATCCGCGAAGGTGATGGAAATCGATCCGCTGTCGGGGGAGACGGTCAAGGTTCTCTGGGTCAAGGGATCGGGCGGCGATGTTGGCACGATCAAGATCGATGGTTTCGCGACGCTCTATCAGGACAAGCTGGAAGCGTTGAAGGGCATCTACCAAGGCGTCGCGGACGAAGACCGCATGGTCGGCTTCCTCCCGCACTGCACCTTCAACCTCAATCCGCGCGCGGCCTCGATCGATACGCCGCTGCATGGCTTCGTGCCCTTCACACATGTCGATCACATGCATCCTGATGCGATCATCGCGATCGCGGCTTCGAAGAATTCCAGGGAACTGACCGCAAAGATCTTCGGATCCGAGATCGGCTGGCTGCCCTGGCGCCGGCCCGGCTTCCAGCTCGGTCTCGATCTCGAAGCCTTCGTGAAGGCAAACCCTGCTGCCAAGGGCGTGGTTCTCGAAAGCCACGGCCTGTTCACCTGGGCCGATGATGCCAAGGACTGCTATCTGCTGACGCTTGAGATCATCAACAAGGCGATCGCATGGTTTGCGAAAGAAACCCAGGGCAAGACCATCTTCGGCGGCGCAGTGTCGAAGGCCTTGCCCGCCGAGGAACGTCGCGCGATTGCTGCGCGCCTGATGCCGGAAATACGGGGGCGCATTGGCACGGGTGAGCGCAAGCTGGGTCATTTCGACGATCAGGATGCGGTGCTCGAATTCGTCAATTCGAAGAACCTGCAGCCGCTCGGGGCGCTCGGGACGTCCTGCCCGGACCACTTCCTGCGCACAAAGATCCGGCCGCTCATCGTCGATTTCGATCCGGCAAAGCCTGATGTGGACGCCGTTCTTGTTGGCCTCGACAAGGCGCTCGAGGCCTATCGCGCCGATTATACGCGTTATTACGAGGCTTGCCGTCATGACAATTCGCCCGCCATCCGCGATCCGAACCCGGTGATTTTCCTGGTTCCCGGCGTCGGCATGTTTTCCTTTGCCAAGGACAAGGCGACAGCCCGGATCGCCGGCGAGTTTTACGTCAATGCGATCAATGTCATGCGTGGTGCCTCGACCGTTTCCGAGTATCAGGGGCTGCCGGAGCAGGAAGCCTTTGACATCGAATACTGGCTCCTCGAAGAGGCGAAGCTGCAGCGCATGCCGAAGCCGAAGAGCCTTGCTGGGCGGGTTGCCATCGTCACGGGCGGTGCCGGCGGGATTGGTCGGGCAACGGCGGACCGGTTGATGGCCGAAGGGGCCTGCGTGGTGCTGGCTGATATCGATGCCGATGCGCTCGACCGGACGGTGGCGGATTTCCGGAAGCGTCACGGTGCGGACGCCGTGCGCTCTGCGCAACTCGACGTGACGCGCGAAGATGCGGTCATCAAGGCCTTCGCGGAGACCTGCGTGGAATTCGGTGGCGCCGACATTCTCGTCTCGAATGCCGGGATTGCCTCGTCGGCACCGGTGGAAGACACCACGCTTGCGATGTGGGACAAGAATATCAGCATCCTGGCAACCGGTTACTTCCTGGTTTCGCGGGAAGCCTTCCGCCTGTTCCGGCGTCAGGGGCTCGGCGGAAATATCGTCTTTGTTGCGTCGAAGAACGGCCTTGCCTCGTCACCAAATGCGTCGGCATACTGCACGGCCAAGGCGGCCGAGATTCATCTCGCCCGTTGCCTGGCGCTCGAAGGCGCCGATGCCGGCATCCGGGTGAACACGGTCAATCCGGATGCCGTGTTGCGCGGCTCGAAGATATGGACCGGTGAGTGGCGCGAACAGCGCGCTGCCTCTTCGAAGATCGAGGTGGACGATCTCGAAGAGCATTACCGCAAGCGGTCGATGCTGAAGCTCAACGTCTTCCCGGAAGACATTGCCGAAGCCATCTACTTCCTTGCGTCCGATCTTTCGGCGAAATCGACCGGCAACATCATCAATGTCGATGCCGGCAATGCACAGAGCTTCCCGCGCTGACATTTCGCGCGGGCGCCGCGGCGGAAGGCGGTTTGCCAAGACTGAACCTGATGGCGAGGGTGGCGCCATCGGCGCTGTAGACAGGCGCGCATTGATCACAGTCGATCGCGCGAGGTGGAGGAAAGAATGAGCGAGACACGAATTGCCGTCGAGGTTGTCGCGGCCGACAATGATCGGCGCGAGGCCGGACATCGCAGCGACTATCAGAGGCTGGGTGAAAAGCTTGCCCGCAGCTCGATCGACATCGAGGCGGTCACGGCAAAGGTCGCCGAGTTCTTTGTCGCTGTCCCTTCCTGGGGCGTCGGCACCGGGGGGACGCGGTTTGCCCGATTCCCGGGGCAGGGCGAGCCGCGTCACATCTTCGACAAGCTGGACGATTGCGGGGTGATCCAGCAGTTAACCCGCGCGACACCGACTGTGTCGTTGCATATCCCCTGGGACAAGGCGGACCCCAAGTCCTTGAAGGACAGGGCGGATGCGCTCGGGCTTGGTTTCGATGCGATGAATTCGAACACCTTCTCGGACGCCCCGGATCAGGCGCATTCCTACAAGTATGGCTCCCTAAGCCATGTGGACGCTGCGACGCGCCGCCAGGCCGTCGAGCATAATCTGGAATGCATCGAGATCGGCCGTGCGCTCGGCTCCAAGGCGTTGACCGTTTGGATCGGAGACGGGTCCAACTTCCCGGGACAGGCCAGTTTCACCCGTCAGTTCGAGCGCTACCTGGCTGCCATGGCGGATATCTACAAGGCATTGCCGGACGACTGGCGCCTGTTCTCCGAGCACAAGATGTACGAGCCGGCCTTCTACTCGACGGTCGTGCAGGACTGGGGCACGAATTATCTGATCGCACAGACCCTCGGCGAAAAGGCCTATTGCCTCGTCGATCTCGGCCACCACGCGCCGAACACGAACATCGAAATGATCGTCGCCCGGCTCATTCAGTTCGGCAAGCTCGGCGGATTCCATTTCAACGACAGCAAATATGGTGACGACGATCTCGATGCCGGTTCGGTCGAGCCCTATCGCCTGTTCCTGGTGTTCAACGAGCTGGTGGATGCGGAATATCGCGGAGTGAAGGGTTTCCATCCGGCCCACATGATCGACCAGAGCCACAACGTCACCGATCCGATCGAGAGCCTCATTTCCAGCGCCAACGAAATCCGCCGCGCCTATGCACAGGCCCTGCTGGTGGATCGGGTCGCCCTGGAAGGCTATCAGGGCGACAATGACGCTCTCATGGCGTCCGAGACGTTGAAGAAGGCCTATCGGACCGATGTCGAACCGATCCTGGCCGAAGCTCGGCGTCGTTCGGGCGGCGCCATCGATCCTGTGGCCGCCTATCGGGCGAGCGGTTATCGTGCGCAGGTGGCCAGCGAACGGCCGGCCGTCAAGGGTGGTTCCGGCGGCATCGTCTAGTCAGGGGGGCGGTCTGGTGTCGGCGCGGCGAGCGCCGGCCCAACAGTTCTCCGTCGGCGCCAATCACGATGCAGCAGTCTCGCTCGTGCGCAGATATCCCAGGACAGCATCCGCAATCATCGACTTGTGGCGGCCGTAAAGTTCCGGTTCGGACAGGTCACGCTTGAAGATCGTCCCGAAGGTGTAGCGGTTGGAAACGCGGAAGAAGCAGAAGGCACTGATCAGCATATGCACATCGATCGCGTCGGCGCGGCGTTTGAAGATCCCGCTTGCCAGACCCCGGTCGATAATGTCCTGCAGGGTGCGAATGACGGAAATGTTGAGCTCGGCGATTTCGCTTGATCGCTTCATGTGCATGGCGTGGTGGATGTTCTCGATGCTGACCAGACGGACGAAGTCGGGGTTGTGCTCGTCGTGATCGAAGGTGCTGCTGATCAATCGGCGAAGCGCTTCATCCGGCGGTAGTTCTTTGAGCTGCAGGTCCGCTTCCAGCGTACGGATCTTGCGATAGGCCTTTTCCAGAACGGCGAGATAGAGGCCTTCCTTGCTGCCATAGTAATAATAGATCATCCGCTTGGATGTGCGCGTCTTTTCCGCAATCGAATCGACCCGTGCGCCGGACAGGCCGAATTCGGCGAATTCCTCCGTCGCGACATCGAGAATGTCCTCCCGCGTCCGTTCGGGATCATTCCTGCGCGTTTCCCTCGCCGTCTTCGTCATATTGCTCCATCCAGGTCGGCGCTCCCGGCATTCATGCTGCGCACCGATCTTCTCGTTCATAGAGCCACCGCACCAACGCATCAAGCCGCCCGCCATTGACACTAACTAGTTAGTACATTATCGTCAGACGCAGGTTGGGAGGCCTGAGGCTATGGCATCGTCTTGCTTCGGAAATGGGAGCCGTCATGACAAGACAGCGTGACACATTGCGGGCCGGTCTGATCGGATATGGCATCCAGCGGTCACTGACGCCTGCCATGCATGTGCGGGAGGGGCGGGCTCATGGGCTCGACTATTCTTACGAACTTCTCGATCTCAACGAGCGCAAGCGCAGTGCCGATGACCTCGAAAGCCTGGTTGTCGAGGCGGAGGAGCGGGGTTTCTGTGGGCTGAACATCACATATCCCTGCAAGCAGAAGATTTTGCCGCTGCTTACCGAGATCACCGACGATGCGCGCAAGCTGGGTGCGGTGAACACCGTGGTGCTGCGGGACGGGAAGCGGATCGGTCACAACACAGACTGGTGGGGATTTTCCCAGGGTCTGCGACGGCAGCTGCCTGAGGCGGACCTGTCCTTCGTGGTCCAGATCGGTGCCGGGGGTGCTGGTGCGGCTACGGCCTTTGCCGCGCTGGAGATGGGGGCGAAGGCGCTTGCGATTTTCGATATCGACGAGATGAAATCTGCCGAGCTGGCGTCGCTGATGGCCGGTCTTTTCCCCGGCGCGCGCGTAGAGCCGGTTCGTGATCTCTCGGCCGGGATCGAAAAGGCGACGGGGCTGGTGCATGCTACGCCGATGGGTATGGACAAGTATCCGGGCATGCCGTTGCCAGCGGAGTTGCTCAGCCCGTCGCTCTGGGTTGCCGAGATCGTGTACTTTCCACTGGAGACGGCGCTTTTGCAGGCGGCACGTCGGTGTGGATGTCGGGTGGCGAACGGCGGCGGCATGGCCGTCTTCCAGGCGGTCGGGGCATTCTCCCTGTTTACCGGTATCGAGCCCGATGCGCACCGGATGCTTGATCATTTCCAGGCTCTGACCCAGGGAGAGCCGGCGTGAAGACCTCGATTGCAACCGTCTCCATCAGTGGTGAATTCGAAGAAAAGCTCGCAGCGATCGCGCGGGCCGGTTTCGATGCGGTCGAGATCTTCGAGAACGACTTCCTCGCCTTCGATCGGTCGCCAGCGGAAGTGGGTCAGATGGTCCGCGATCACGGCCTCGCCGTTTCGCTGTTTCAGCCGTTCCGCGATTTCGAGGGCATGCCCGAACCGTTCCGCTCACGCAATTTCGATCGTGCCGAGCGCAAGTTCGATCTGATGGCTGAGCTCGGCACGGACATGATGCTGATCTGCTCCAACACGTCACCTGTCTCTCTCGGTGGGGTCGATCGCGCTGCGGAGGACTTTCATGCGCTGGGCGAGCGGGCGGCCCACCGTGGCCTGAAAGTGGGCTTTGAAGCCCTCGCCTGGGGGCGGCATATCCATGATCACCGCGACGCCTGGGAGATCGTACGTCGTGCGGATCATCCCAATATCGGCCTGATCCTGGACAGCTTCCATACCTTGTCGCGCAAGATAGACCTGAACTCGATCCGCACGATCCCTGGCGATCGTATCTTCATCGTGCAGCTTGCCGACGCGCCGCTGATCGAGATGGATCTGCTCTACTGGTCGCGCCATTTCCGCAACATGCCGGGCGAGGGGGACCTGCCGGTTGTGGCCTTTATGGCGGCTGTCGCGGCAACCGGCTACAACGGCTATCTTTCGCTGGAGATCTTCAACGACCAGTTTCGTGGCGGATCGCCCGATGCCATTTCAAAGGATGGTCGACGCTCGCTCGTCAATCTCATGGACCAGGTGGCGCGAGCGGAGCCGGGGATCCGCATTCCGGTCCCGGCCATGCCGGATCGTGCGAAGGTCTCGGGTGTCTCCTTCATCGAATTTGCAGCTGGCGACGCCGAGGAGCGGGAGCTGGAGGCGCTGTTCGGCGTGCTGGGCTTTGATGCCGTCGCCAGGCACCGCAGCAAGGCCGTCACACTCTACCGTCAGGGCGAAATCAATCTCATCCTCAACAGGGAGGAGAAGGGCTTCGCCAACGCCTCCTATCTCGTTCATGGTGCCAATGCCTATGCGTTCGGCCTCATGGTCGACGATGCGGCTCTGGCGCATGCGCGTGCCCTGAAACTCGGAGCCGAGGATTTCAGGCAGTCGGTTGGGCCGGGCGAGTTGCAGGTGCCGGCAATCCGCGGTGTGGGTGGGGGTATCGTCTATTTCCTTGACCAGAAGAGCGATCTCGCTCGCATCTTCGACGTGGAATTCGTCAAGATCGAAGGGCGGCCTGGAGTAGATGCGGATGTCGGCCTGACCCGGATCGACCATCTCGCCCAGACGACGCGTTACGATGAAATGCTGACCTGGCTTCTCTTCTACACGTCACAGCTCGACGCCGACAAGACGCCGGTGGTGGACATTGTCGACCCGGCGGGCCTCGTCCGGAGCCAGGTGGTCGAGACACGGGATGGGCGGCTACGGATTACCCTCAACGGGGCCGAAAATCGCAACACGCTTGCCGGCCGCTTCATCGCCGAGACCTTCGGTTCCGGCATCCAGCATATCGCCTTCGAAACGAATGATATCTTTGCGACGGCTGCGGCTCTCGCCGCCAGGGGTTTCAACGCCCTCACCATCTCTCCCAACTATTACGACGACATCGAGGCGCGGTTCGGTCTCGATCCGCAGGTGGTCGAGCGGATGAAGCTTGCCAACATTCTCTATGATCGTGACGATGCAGGCGAGTATTTCCAGCTCTACTCGCCGACCTATGGGGAGGGCTTCTTCTTCGAAATCGTCGAGCGGCGCGGCTATCGGGGCTATGGCGCGCCGAACGCAATCTTCCGGATCGCAGCCCTCAAGCGTCACCTTCGTCCGAAGGGGATGCCAAGATGACAGCCCGTATGCTCCGATCCGTAGGGTCGCATCGCTTGTCTGCTTCCTTGCCGGGCCTGTGCGCAGCTTCAGTTTGCCACCGTCCCTCCGAGCGCAATCGTCAGGGATTGATCGATATGGCGGGAAAGCGCCAAGGCGGCGGCATCGGCCGAGCCTTCGAGCATGGGCGTGAGGAAGGCGATATGCTCCGCGATCACTCTTTTTGCATTGTCCCGGGTTACTCGAACCCTGGCCTGCGCCGTCATCCGGATCTTGATGGCCGTCACCCGATAGACGTTCGAGATCAGGCTGTTCTCCATGGAGTCGACCATGGCCGCATGCATTTGCCAGTCATAGACCTGAAGGTCGCGCAGGAACGTCTGGAGATCGACCGTGTCGTCCGTGGTCAGCCGGACGCTTGCCGCTCTGTGCCAGTCCACCCAGTCCCGGATGATGACCCGGTCGAGCCGCTGGATCAGATCTGGAATCGCACTGAGCTCGATCACGCGCCGCATCTGGTAGGCTTCCCGAATGAAGGTGACGTCGAGGCTCGGCACCATCAGTCCTCGTTGGGGCAGGGTCTGCAGAAGGCCCTCGGCCTCGAGGCGCGGGACGGCCTCGCGTATGGCGCTCAGCGTCATTCCGGTCGTCTCGACCAGTTCGCGCTGGGAAATGACCTGGCTCGGCCTGAGTTGGCCCCAGTTGAGAAGTTCTTCGATCCGGCTGTAGGCCAGTTGCCGGAGGGAGCTCTCGCTTCCGGCCGAGGCTTGCCGTGCCGTCGATCTGTCTTTCATGGCTTCACACTGTTCGCGTTCGGGGTTGATAGCAGCACACTAACATGTTAGTTCGATATCAGTAAGGCAAGATCGCTGTCCAGAGCGCGTTTCAGAACGTTTGGAGGAACGGGAGCGCGGAAAGGCAACGAAGAAATCCGGCATTTTCTATAGTCAAAACGGGAGGAGACTACGATATGAAACTTACAATGACACGCCGCTTCCTGATGGCATCGGCCATCACTTTCACGGCTCTGGCGGCAGGCGGCCCGCTTTCGTCCGTGCTGGCGCAGGACAAGCCGGTCATCCGGATGTCCACACCGGCATCCGAGACCGATCAACGTTCAGTCGCGCTTGCGACCGTCTTCGGTCCTGCGATCGACGAATTTGCTACCTATCAGCCGCACTACAACGCCTCGCTCGTGCCGCAGGGGTCCGAACTCGAAGCAATCGCTGCGGGTGACCTGGAAATGTCGATCACATCGGCGCAGGAGCTTGCGAACTTTCTGCCGGAATTCTCCATCTTCGCCACCGGCTACGTTCACCGCAGTGCACAGCATCAGGTCAACGTGTTCAACGACCCCCTGATGGATCCTCTCAAGCAGAAGGTGGAAAGCGATCTCGGCGTGAAGTTGCTCGCCGTCATGTATCTCGGAAAGCGCCATGTAAACTTGCGCTTCCCGCGTTCGGAAAAGAATGTGATGACTCCGGCTGATCTGGCTGGTGTCAATCTGCGCATGCCCGGCAGTGACGCCTGGCAGTTCCTCGGTCGTGCCATCGGTGCGAACCCGACGCCCATGGCTTTCACCGAAATCTACACCGGTCTGCAGACCGGCTCCGTCGATGGCCAGGACAATCCGCTGCCCACCGTCGTCGATGCGAAATTCTACGAAGTGACCAAGCAGGTCAGTTTGACGGCCCATCTCGTCGACTTGAACTACATCGCCTTCTCCAAGGCGGTCTGGGACAAGTTGAGCGCAGAACAGCAGGCGGCGGTTCAGAAGGCTGCCGAAGACGCGGCCCAGTCCGGCCGTGAAGGTCAGTTGAAGAAGGAAGACGAGCTGGTCGCTTTCCTGACGCAGCAGGGTCTGGAAGTCTACGAGCCCGATCTCAATGCCTTCCGCACGCATGTGCAGGCACAGTATGTCGGGTCGGAGTTCGCCAAGGCCTGGCCGGAAGGCATGCTCGACAAGATCAATGCTCTCGCCGACTGAGCGACATAACCAGTGAAGCGGGCTGGAGAGACATCTCCAGCCCGCTCGTCCAACGCTGCGTCCTGGCAAAGGTGACGATGTGTCCTCTTTATCCAAACTGTTTCGTACATCTGCAGAGGCGGTCGCTGCAGTCCTGATGGCCTCCATGTTCGCGACGTTCATCCTGCAGGTGCTCGTGCGCTACACGGCGCGCATGCCCTGGGTGGCCGAAAACATCCCGTTCCTGGAGCCGGCCAATTTCGGATGGACGCTCGAGTTTTGCCTTGCCGTATGGGTCTGGCTGATTTTCTGGGGGAACAGTTTTGTCGTTCGAGTGGAGGACCACGTCACGTTCGATGTGCTCTTTGTGTCCGTGTCCCCCAGGGTCCAGCGCATCTTCACAGTCATTACCGGGCTTGCTGTCGCGGTAGCGCTTCTGATCTCCATCGCCCCGACCTGGGATCGGCTCTACATTCTTCGGCTGAAGAAGACCGCTACCCTGGGAGATCTGTTCGGCGACTGGATCCGGATGCGGGACGTCTACATGATTTACATTGTCTTCCTCGTCGCCGTTGCGGTTCGCTACTTCTGGCAGGTCTGGAGGGCGCTTCGCGAAAGCCTCAACGATCCTGCCAATCCGGGCCAGACGGGAGGCCAGGCATGAGCGTCGCCTTTCTTCTCTGCATCGTCATTCTTCTGGGCCTGGCCGTCATGGGGACGCCGATCGCCTATGCGATCCTGGTTGCATCCTTTGCCTATCTGGCGGCCACCGGCCAGAGCGTCGGCATCAGTGGCAAGATCCTGATCGACGGGCTTTATCAGAGCTTCATCCTGCTTGCGGTGCCGCTCTTCATCATCGCGGCCAACATCATGAATGCCGGGTCTGTATCCGATCGCCTGCTGCAGTTCTGCGTGGCGCTGGTCGGACGTTTCCGGGGTGGCCTCGGCCATGTGAACATCCTCTCCTCGCTCGTCTTCTCCGGCATGTCGGGTTCGGCCATTGCCGATGCCGCCGGTATCGGCAAGATGATCATCGACATGATGGTGAAGTCTGGCCACTACACGCGCGGCTATGCCGCGGCGATCACGGCAGCTTCTGCCACCATCGGGCCGATCATTCCCCCGTCAATCCCGATGGTCCTCTATGCGCTGGTCTCGAACACCTCAATCGGCTTCCTCTTTCTTGGCGGGATTGTGCCGGGCCTGCTGATGGGGGGCGTGCTGATGGTCATGAATGCCTGGATTTCCCGGAAGCGGGGCTTTGCCAAGCATGAACCCGTTCCGCTCAAGGATTTCCCGGCGCTCACGATCAATGCAGGTCCGGCGCTGATGATGCCTGCGATCCTGCTCTATGGGATCTATGGCGGCGTCACGACGCCGACGGAGGCTGCGGCCGTTGCGGCTTTCTATGCGCTGATCCTCGCCACGATCTTCTACCGGTCTCTCAGCTTCAAGCATTTCTACGAGATCCTGGTCAGCAGTGCGCGCTCGTCGGCGGCTGTCGGCCTGATCATCGGCGGTGCACTCATCCTCAACTACATCGTTGCGTCCGAGAACATCCCGACAGTGGTCGCCAATGCGCTTGTCGGGCTGGATGTGCATCCTCTCGTCTTCATGCTTGGTATCAACCTTCTGCTCCTGGTTCTCGGCTGCTTCCTCGATGCGTCGACGATCATCCTCGTCATCATTCCGCTGTTCATCCCGACATGCCGTGCGCTTGGTATCGACCTCGTGCATTTCGGCGTGGTCGCTGTGGTGAATTGCATGATCGGATTGATCACCCCGCCCTACGGTATCCTGCTCTTCGTCATCAACGCCGTGACCCGGATACCGCTTGCGGAAATCATCCGTGAAATCTGGCTGTTCCTCGCCGCACTTCTCGTGGCGCTCCTGCTGCTGATCCTCATACCCGACATCACCCTGATGCTGCCGCGAGCCCTCGGCTATGCCGGCTGATCAATATTACTTCCCATTTCGAGGTGCCTCCCATGCCGCATAATTTTCACGGGATCTTCCCTGTGGTGATCACGCCCTTCGACGAAGGCAATACGATCGACTGGGATGGATATTCCCGGCTGATCGAATGGTACATCGACCACGGCTCGCATGGATTGTTTGCGGTCTGCCAATCTTCGGAGATGATGTTTCTCTCGCTGGAAGAGCGGTGCGCCCTGGCGGACTTCACGGTCCGGCAGGTGAAGGGGCGCGTGCCGGTCGTTGCCTCCGGGCATATCTCGCAGAGCATGGACGACCAGAAGGCGGAATTGCGGGCCATGGCGCAGACGGGCGTCGATGCGGTCGTGCTGGTCACAAACCGGCTCGCGGCCGCCGACGAAGATGCGTCCGTCTTCATGGCGCGCATGCAGGACCTGCTTGGGTCGCTGCCCACCGAGATGATGCTGGGTCTCTACGAGTGCCCGGCGCCGTATCGCCGCCTGCTGACGGACGACGAGGTGAGATGGTGTGCCGAGAGCGGCCGCTTCGCCTTCCTGAAGGATGTCTCCTGCAATCTCGACCACATCAAGCGCCGTCTTGCCATTGTCGACAACACGCCGCTGGCGATCAACAATGCCAATGCGGCAATTGCCTGGCCCTTCCTGCAGTCTGGCGGTCACGGTTTCTCGGGCGTCATGAACAATTTTCATCCCGACCTTTATCGCTGGCTGTATGATCACGGTGCCGCTCATCCGGAGCTGGCGGCGGAACTCGACACATTCCTCGTCCTGTCCGCAATGTCGGAGAGTTTCGGTTACCCGAAGCTCGCCAAGCACTATCACCAGCGCATGGGCACCTTCGCCCATGTCCACAGCCGCGCCGTTCCCCACGATATCACGGAGCGTCACTGGGCCGTGGAAACGATCCTCGACCATATCGCGACGGGCGCCGAGCGCTTTCGATCCAGAATTGCGAACGCTTGATGCGCACCTGAGGAACCGGGCGCCTTGCGCCTCCCGGTCGGCAAGGACAGTCCGATCGGATGCGCGATCAGGGCCCGATTGGGTCAATTTGACGGGCATGGGCGAAGGCTAATCGCTTAACACTTCACGCCCCTTGGGGCGCCGGCTCGTGATGACGGTCGACCTCGCTGGGGTGATCGCGCCCGCCCGGTTCGACGCTCATCGGTTCTGTTGCCATCAACCGGCAGTAAAGCGCCGTTCATGGAGATGGCGACCTGACCGGCAGACGCGGCGCGCTGCGTATGTCGGAGCGTAGTCCGGGGTGTATACAGCATGGCCAATCCTGAGTGTGTTTTGGCAGGTTATATGCATTGAGGCAGGCTGGGGTTGACTCATTGTATACATTATGGCTTCCTGTTTGGCGATTGAGGAGGAGCTGTGATGTCCAAACCCACCTTTCCGCTGAATGCCTGGTATGCTGCGGCATACGACGTCGAACTGAAGCGTCAGCTTCTGCCGCGCACCATCTGCAACAAGCCTGTCGTCCTGTATCGCAAGGAAAATGGAACGCCCGTCGCGCTTGCCGATGCCTGCTGGCACAGGCTGGTGCCGCTGTCGCTGGGGCGGCTGGAGGGCGACAATGTGGTCTGCGGCTATCACGGCCTCGAATTCGACGATACTGGCCGTTGTGTATACATGCCCTCGCAGGACACGATCAATCCGTCGGCCTGTGTGAAGTCCTATCCGATCGCCGAGAGGCATCGCTTCATCTGGATCTGGCCGGGCGATCCCGCTCTCGCCGATCCCGCGCTCGTGCCCGACATGCATTGGAACAATGATCCCGCTTGGGCGGCCGACGGCAAAATGATCGAGGTGAAGTGCGATTATCGCCTCGTCGTCGACAACCTGATGGACCTCACCCACGAAACCTTCGTGCACGGGTCCTCCATCGGCAATCGTGCTGTCGCCGAGGCGCCGTTCGAGGCGAGCCATTCGGATCGCTTCGCCTATATCACCCGTTGGATGGATGACATCGAGCCGCCGCCCTTCTGGCGCAAGCAGTATGGCCGACCGGGCAAGGTCGACCGCTGGCAGATCATCCGCTTCGAGGCCCCTTGCACGGTCACCATCGACGTCGGTGTTGCAGAGGCCGGCACCGGAGCCAAACACGGCGACCGGTCCCAGGGTGTGAACGGTTATGTGCTCAACACGATCACGCCGTCGACGGACAAGACCTGTCTCTACTTCTGGGCCTTTGCCCGTAACTATGATCTCGGCAATCAGGCACGTACCCATGAGCTTCGGGAAGGGGTCGCTGGTGTTTTTCGTGAGGATGAGGTTGTGCTCGAGGCGCAGCAGCGGGCGATCGAGGCCAATCCCGATCATCAGTTCTACAACCTCAACATCGATGCCGGGTCGATGTGGGCCCGTAAGCTCATCGACCGGATGATCGATGCGGAGCTTACACCGCAGCGTGGCCCCCATTCCGTTGCGACGGAGTAACGGCATGGGTCCCGATACAGAAAAAGCCCCCAAGCAGCAGACTGCCAAGGCACTTCTGGGGCTCCGGGATCTCATCCTGACCGGCGAGATCGAACCGGGCGAACGCTTGTCGGAGGTCGCACTCGCGGAGCGCCTCTCTGTGTCCCGCACACCGCTGCGTGCCGCCCTGCAGCGGCTGGAGCAGGAGGGGCTGGTCGCGCTCATCCCCTCCGGCGGCTATGCCGTGCGCTCGTTCAGTCGGCAAGAGGTGATCGATGCCATCGAGTTGCGCGGTGTTCTGGAGGGCACTGCTGCAAGATTGGCGGCCGAGCGGGGTGTGACGCCTGCGCGGATGAAGGCCATTCGCGAGGTTGTGGCCCAGCTGGACGAGGTCCTGCAAGCCGAGGCCCACGCGATGGATTTCGAGCGTTACGAGGCGCTTAACGGCAAGTTCCATCGGTTGCTCTGGGATCTCGCCGGCAGTGAGGTTTTGCGGCGGGAAGTCGAGCGCATGACGAGCCTGCCCTTTGCGAGCCCCAATGCCTTCGTGAACACGGAGTCAAATGCGCCGGCCTTCCATAGAACGCTGATCGTGGCGCAGGCGCAGCACAAGGCGATCGTGGCGGCGATAGAATTGCGGGAGGGGGCACGCGCCGAGGCCTTGGCGCGTGAACATGCGCGCCTGGCGCGGCAGAACCTGGATTTCGTGCTGGAGGAGCAACCCGATCTGCGCCGTAAGGTGCTGGCGCTTGTCTTGATGGCGGGCTGATCGGTTTGGCAAAGTAAAGTTGAGGGAGGACTTCATGCGTTCCAAGCTGGAATGGCGCCCGGCGCGTGTCATTCAGATCGAGACCCCTGCCGAGGATGTGCGGGCAGTGACCTTTGCGGTCGAGGGGCTGCGGTCCGCCTTCGATCCCGGCTCGCATACCAATATCAAGGTCGTCATTCGAGGCGAGCCGGCCATCCGGACCTATACGGTGCTGCCGAGTGCGCCAGGCACCCTGAAGATTGCGGTGAAACTGCACCCCAACAGCCGCGGCGGATCTGCCTTCGTCTGGGCTATGGCAATTGGCGACCAAACCGAGATGACCGAACCGGAGAACCGTTTCGAGCTGTCCTGGCGGGCCTCGCGCTACCTGCTGATCGCCGGCGGTATCGGCATCACGCCAATCTACGGGATGGCGAAGGCGCTTGTCGGGCGCGGGCAATCCGTTCGGCTGATCTATGGCGCCAAGAGCCGGGGGCAGATGGCTTTTGCCGACGAACTGGGCGAATTGCTCGGGGACGGGCTGGAGGCCTACATCCAGGATGAAGGGCGGACCTTCGATCTCGCAACCGAGTTCGCAGCGCTGCCGGCCGATGGCGAGGCCTATATCTGCGGTCCGCATGGTCTGCTCGAGGCTGCGCGATATGCTTGGCGGGAAAGTGGGCGGTCCATGAGCCGTCTGCGCTTCGAGGTCTTCGGGGACAGTGGGCGTTTCGCCGAGCAGCCTTTCTCGGTCACCATTCCGCAATATGGCCGGACGGTCGAGGTGCGTGCCGACCAGACCATGCTGGATGCGCTGACGGAGGCAGGCATCGACATGGTCTATGACTGTCGGCGCGGCGAATGTGGGCTCTGCGCTGTCAACATCGTCGACGCCTCGGCGCCGCTCGATCATCGCGATGTGTTCTTCTCTCCCGAAGAGCGGCACGAAGGCGAGAAGATGTGCGCCTGTGTCTCGCGGGCCGTGGGCGGCAACGTCACGATCGACACGGGCTATCGTCTGGAAGCGCGTCGCGTCTAAGCACAAGGCGTGCGCGGCGCGTCAGCCGCTTTCACCCTCGATCAGCGTCATCGGCCAAAGGCGGCGGCGGACAGCGTCTGGGTAGTGATGAGCGAAGTCCGGCATGGTGGCCAGCAGGCTTTCGGCCAGTGCCACGCCGAGCGCCCTCAAATCCGGACGGAAGCAGGTGAGAACCGGGTTCAGAAACTGTGCCTGGGGGCTGTACTGGCCAATGACGGCGATGTCCTTTCCAGGCTTCAATCCGACTTCCTGCAGGCCGCGGTAGAAACCGACCACGGTTGCCTCGTTGAGGAGGATGATCGCGGATGGCCGATCGCGCGATTTCATCACCTGCTGGGCAACGTTGTAGCCGCCCGGCTCGTTCGGGCCCGAGCGATAGACATTGGCCGGGTCGAGTTCGAGCCCGTGGCGGGCAAGCACGACGCGGCAGTGGTTTTCGAAGACGTGGCCAAGGTTGATGTCGCCATGCGGTCGGCTCATCGCGATCCGCCTGTGACCCTTGGCGACAAGACGTTCGACTGCATCTTCCGCCATGCCCTCGAAATCCAGATCGTACCAGGGCTGTCCGACATCGGTCTGGCTTCGCCCCAGCGTGATGAAGGGAATCTTCGTTTTCTGCAGGAGCTCGAAGCGCGGATCCTGAAATCGGGTCGCCGACAGGATAATGCCATCGGCAAATCCGCGCGCAACGATACGTTTCAGATAGTCATCGGGATCTTCTTCCGACGAGCAGAGCAGGGCGACCAGATCAAGCTTGTGGCGGGTGAGCACCGTCTGCATGCCGTCGAAGACGCGCAAGAAGAACGTATCGCCCTGGCCGTTGATGTCGTGGCCGGTCTGCATCATGAAGCCGATGATGCCGGTCGCGCCCTTGCGCAGAGAGCGTCCTGCCTGGTTCGCGACATAGCCCAGTTGTTCGGCCGCTTCCAGTACGCGCCGCCGCGTCTCCTCATTGACATCGGGCTTGCCGTTCAGGGCGCGGGACACGGTGCCAATCGATATGTCGAGGTGTTCGGCCAGTTGCCGGATGCCCTTCATCTGTCCCTCCGCTGAAACGCCGTCCGTAATCGTTTACGAAATCTCTATTGACACATCGATCGTCTGCTTCATAGTGTCGTAAACGTTTACGAGATGTGCGGAGAGGGAGTTCCGCTCATCCTTTGGGAGGATAGCCGTGACGTTAAGGGCCGTTTTGTGCGGATGCGGAGCTATGGCCAAGGGCTGGCTCCGGGCGCTTCAGTCTTCCGAGCTTCGGAATGAGGTCGAGATCGTCGGCCTCGTGGATCTCGACCTTTCGGTGGCAAGAACACTTGCAGCCGAGTTCGGTCTTGATCGTGCCGATATCGGAACAGATCTCGCCACCGTTATCGACACGACGCAGGCGGACATGGTTTTCGACGTGGTCGTGCCGTCTGCCCGCTCTACCGTCGTCTCGACGGCACTCCGGCGCGGCTGCCACGTTCTCTCGGAGAAACCGCTTGCGGCTTCCATGGAGGAGGCAAAGGCTCTGCTCGCGCTTGCTGCGGAAACTGGCCGGGTGCATGCCGTTGTGCAGAACCGCCGCTTCATCTCCGGTGTCCGGCGCCTACGCCGCGCCGTGGAGGACGGGCTCGTCGGAGAAGTGAGCGGCATACACTGCGACTTTTTCATCGGGCCTCATTTCGGCGGTTTCCGCGAGGCGATGGACAATGTCCTCCTGCTGGACATGGCCATCCACACCTTCGATGCGGCCCGTTTCATCTCGGGTAGGCAGCCGCTCTCGGTCTATTGTGTCGAAAGCAATCCTTCGGGGTCCTGGTACGCGCACGGCGCAT
The DNA here is from genome assembly GCF_020889605.1 of Rhizobium sp. 'Codium 1'. Classification (NCBI taxonomy): domain Bacteria; kingdom Pseudomonadati; phylum Pseudomonadota; class Alphaproteobacteria; order Hyphomicrobiales; family Rhizobiaceae; genus Rhizobium; species Rhizobium sp. 'Codium 1'. Next base: position 812,475 of record NZ_JAJGPW010000002.1, on the reverse strand, counting down.
CGGCCAATGCCATTTTCAAGCTTTCCGGCGGCGCCGTCTTCACCTATCGCGGCTCATGGTGCGCCGAGGGTCGACGTACGAGCTGGGAGAGCGCCTGGAGGTTGGTCGGCTCCAAGGGCATGATCACCTGGGACGGGGAGGAGGCCTTCGAGGCGACAATCGCCGGCGGCGAGCCAGGTTTGCTGCGCGGCCATCAGGTTCTGCCCATGCCCTCGGCACCCGACGAGAACCAAACACATGGGCACGCAAGCGTGCTCGTTGATTTCATCCGCGCGGTCAAATCCGGACGTCGACCGGAGACCGCGAGCGACGACAATATCAAGAGCCTTTCCATGGTGTTCGGCGCGATCGAGAGCGCCCGGACCGGACTTCCCGTCAGCATTTCAGTCGAAGGACATTGAGCCCGTGAGCACTCCTGCAAAATCCATCCGCATCGGAACCATGGTCAGCGCCAGCGGCGGCAAGGCGGCCGAGCGGATCGGTCAGATCGCCGATATGGGGTTCGAGAGCTTCGAGCCATTTTTCTGGCAGACGACGAATGGCCAGGATCTCGCCGAGCTCGGCAAGCGTTGTGTCGAGGCGATCGGCGATCGCGACATCACGATCTCGACGCTCGGCATGTTCGGAAACCCCCTCGAGGAAACCGACATGGACCTTCAGACGCTGCAGGGATGGAAGGACTGCATCGACAATGCGCATCATTTCGGCGCGACCTGCGTCGCCGGATTTACGGGACGCATTCGTAACCGTCCACTGACGGATAGCCTTCCGCGTTACCGCCAGATCTGGAGCGAGCTTGCGAAGCGCGCAGCCGACAAGGGCGTGAAGATCGCGTTTGAAAATTGCGCCATGGACGGTAACTGGCAGACCGGCGACTGGAATATTGCCCATAATCCGGATGCCTGGGAGCTGATCTTCAACGAGATACCGGATGATCATATCGGGCTCGAATGGGAGCCCTGCCATCAGATGGTCTATCTGATCGACCCGATCCCGCAGATCCGCAAATGGGCGCACAAGTTCTTTCACGTCCATGGCAAGGACGCGACGATCCGCTGGGACGTCATTCGCGAACACGGTGTCTTCGGCAAGCATCCCTTCGTCTTCATGCGCACGCCGGGCTTCGGCGACACCAACTGGACGGATGTGATCTCGGAGCTTCGGCTCGCCGGCTGGTCCGGCTCGATCGATATCGAGGGCTGGCATGATCCCGTTTATCGCGACGCGCTGGAGATGACCGGTCAGGTGCATGGCCTGAACTATCTGAAGAATTGCCGGGGCGGAGACTTCGTCGCCGATCCGCAATGAGACTGCCAGCCGGCTTGGAGGAAGCCGGCGAAACGACAAGGTCAAACCCCAAGGAGGAGAGCATGTCTATCAAGAATTGCCTGATGGCTGGCGCGCTGGCGCTGGCTTCCGTGTCCGGGCTCGCTATGGCGGCCCATGCACAGGAAGAAGTCACCATCACCATCTGGAGCCTCGACAAGCCGGAGCAGCCGGCCTGGAACCTCGCCCGCGAATTCGACGAGAAGGAGCCGGGCATCAAGGTCGAATATCGCCTCGTGCAGTTTGACGATGTGGTGAGCGAAGCCATGCGCGCCTATTCGACAGGCCAGGCGCCCGACATCATTGCCGTCGACAATCCGGAGCATGCGCTCTTTGCCTCGCGTGGCGCCTTCCTCGACCTGACGGACCGCATTGCCAAATCCGAAGTCATCAGTCCGGCCAATTATTTTCCTGGCCCGCTGAATTCCGTCACCTGGGACGGCAAGATCTTTGGCGTGCCGAAGGCGACGAACACGATTGCGCTCTACTACAATGCGGACATGTTCAAGGAGAAGGGGCTTGATCCCGACAAGCCGCCGCAGACCTGGGCAGAACTCATCGATGCCGCGCGCAAACTGACTGATCCCGCAAAGAACGTTTACGGCCTCGCCTTCTCTGCAAAGGCCAGCGAAGAGGGCACCTTCCAGTTCCTGCCCTGGGCGCAGATGGGCGGCGGTGGCTACGAGAAGATCAATGCTGATGGTGCCGTGAAGGCACTTGAAGCCTGGAAGACAATCATGGACGAGAAGCTTGCCTCGCCTGATAGTTTGACCCGTGGACAGTGGGACTCAACCGGTACCTTCAATTCCGGCAATGCAGCGATGGCCGTCTCCGGCCCGTGGGAGCTGAACCGCATGTCGGACGAAGCCAAGTTCGACTGGCGTGTGACGCTTCTGCCGGTGCCGGAACCCGGCGCCGAGCGCTCCTCGGCCATGGGTGACTTCAACTACGCGATCTTTTCGAACAGCAAGCATCCTGAGGAAGCCTTCAAGGCGCTCGAGTACTTTGCTTCGCAGGACAATGTGATGTTCGAGAAATACGGTCAGCTCCCGGCCCGCTCCGACATCACGCTGCCGGCCACCGGCAACGAAAAGAAGGACGCAGCGCTGAAGGTTTTCCAGGAGCAGCTGCAGTTCGCCAAGGCTCGTGGTCCGCATCCGGAATGGCCGAAGATCTCCAAGGCGATCCAGGATGCCATTCAGGCGGCACTGACCGGCCAGATGACACCGAAGGAAGCGCTCGACCAGGCGGCTGAAACCATCGCTGCCGTGACCGGGTAACAAAACGGTACGGACCCTTTCCCTGTCCATGTGGGAAAAGGCTGCCCGTACCTCATCAACCTCCCGGAGGGCCGTCCTCGTTCCCAAATCGCGGGGGCGGCCCGACCGGAGATTTCCATCGCGATGCGGAGACCCTCATGCGCAAGATCCTGTCCAGCCTGACTGATGGCCGTGGCTTCGACATCGGCCTCGTCGGACTGCCGCTCGCCTTTCTCTTTGTCCTGTCCGGCCTGCCGCTTCTCTACAATGTGCTGATGAGTTTCCAGGAAGTCGACATGTTTTCGCTGGGCACGTTCTTTCGCCCCTTTGTCGGCTTCAAGAACTATGTCTCGCTGTTTTCCCAGCGGGAGACCTGGCCGATCTTTACCAACACCGCCATCTTCGTCGGCGCTTCGATCGCCGGCCAGTTCCTCTTCGGCTTTGGGCTTGCCCTGTTCTTCTGGACGAATTTTCCCGGAGCATCCTGGCTGCGCGGGCTGTTTCTCGTCTCCTGGGTCATGCCCGGCCTTGTCGTCGGCGCGGTCTGGAACTGGATCCTGTCCGGTGACTTCGGTGTCCTCAATTTCTTTCTTCGGGAAGCAGGCTTCATCTCGGAAAACATCTTCTGGCGCTCTGACCCGAACTATTCGCTCTGGGCCGTGGTCATCGCCAATATCTGGCTCGGGACTTCCTTCAACATGATCCTGCTCTCCGTCGGCCTGTCCGGCATCCCGAAAGACCTCTACGAGGCGGCCGAACTCGACGGCGCCAATGTCTGGCAGCGGTTCTGGACGATCACCCTGCCGATGATGCGCTCCACGATCGGTGCAATCATCTCGCTCGGGCTGATCTTCACGCTTCAGCAGTTCGACCTCTTCGCCGCCATTACCTCCGGCGGGCCCAACAACGCCTCGAATGTCGCGCAGTACTGGGCCTGGGACCAATCCTTCCGGCAATATGATTTTGCCCGCGGTGCGACGATATCCGTCATCATGATCATCTTCGTGATGCTGGCTTCCGTCGTTTATGTACGTTCGACCCGGCAGGAGGTGCGCGGATGAGCGAGATCTGGCGCAACCGACTGATGCTGACGATCGCGATCCTGCTTGCGGCGATCTATCTGTTCCCGCTCTACTGGATGTACCTCACCACGCTGAAGACGGGTTCAGCGATGTTTGCGACTCCGCCCAGCTTCTGGCCGAGCGATCCGCAGTGGGGCGCCTACGTGTATGTCTGGGAGAGCCGAAACCTCGCCCGGTACATGTGGAATTCGCTCGTCATCGCATTCGGCGCGGTGGCGCTGATCACCTTGCTCGGGACGGGCTGTGCCTATGTGCTTGCCCGCTACCGCAACGGCTGGATCGATGTCGGGCTTTTCCTGATCCTCATGCTGCAGGTTCTGCCGGCTTCCCTGATGATCACGCCGATCTTTGTCGGCTTCTCGCAGGTCGGGATGCTGGAATATCCCAGGACTGCCGTCATCATCGCAATTGCCGCGAAAAGCATGCCCTTCTTCGTCGTGCTCGTGCGCGCTACGTTCATGAGCGTGCCGATCGAACTTGAGGAGGCTGCACTTGTCGATGGCAATTCGCGCATCGGCGCCTTCTTCCACATCGCGCTGCCGCTTGCTCGCAACGGCATCCTGGTCGCCGCCATCCTGATCTTCATGCAGGCTTTTGGCGAGTTCGTCTATTCGAAGTCGATCATTCAGGATGCGGAATTCCAGCCAGCGAGCGTGGGCCTCAATTCCTTCATGGGGCCAAACACCAACGAGTGGAACAACATCATGGCCTTTGCCTCGATCTATGTGACGCCGATCCTCGCAGCCTTCGTCCTTCTGCAGCGCCGGATTGTCTCCGGGCTCACGTCTGGAGCTCTCAAATGACCCATCAGATCGAACTATCCGGCGTCAACAAATACTATGGCGCCTATCACGCCCTGCGCGACATCGACCTGAAGATCCGCAAAGGCTCTTTCGTCGCGCTTGTCGGCCCGTCTGGCTGCGGCAAGTCCACGCTTCTGCGGTCGTTGGCCGGTCTTGAGAGCATTTCTGCCGGCGACCTGGTGATCGCCGGCAAGCGGATGAACGGGGTCCCGCCGCGCAAGCGCGACCTTGCCATGGTCTTCCAGTCCTATGCGCTCTATCCGCATATGACCGTCGAGGAGAACCTTACCTATTCGCTGCGCATTCGCGGCGTGAAGAAGGCCGAAGCCAGGAAGGCCGCGGAGGAGGTGGCGGCAACCACGGGGCTTTCAAACCTGCTGCATCGCTACCCGCGCGAACTCTCCGGCGGCCAGCGCCAGCGTGTCGCCATGAGCCGGGCGATCATCCGTCATCCCAAGGCGTTTCTCTTCGACGAACCGCTTTCCAATCTCGACGCGGCGCTGCGCGTTCACATGCGAAAGGAGATCCGTTCGCTGCATGACCGGCTCGGCGCGACTTCCGTCTATGTCACCCATGACCAGATCGAGGCCATGACAATGGCGGATCATGTCGTCGTCATGCGCCAGGGTGTGATCGAACAGCAGGGGCCGCCGCTTGAGCTCTACGATCGGCCGGTCAACAAGTTCGTCGCTGGTTTCATCGGCTCGCCGGCCATGAATTTCATTCCGGCGACGATCGGTGCAGATGGCAAGTCGCTCGTGCTCGATCTCGAAAGCCCCCAGACCATCGCTCTCGATCGACCCATCCCGACGGCTTCAAACCTGATCGTCGGATTGCGGCCAGAGCACTTGCGACTGGTGCCCGATCACGAGGCCAAAATCCGGCTCCCTGTCGGCGTCGTCGAGAGCACGGGCTCGATGACCTACATTACGTCGGCCAGTCAATCGGAAATCAATGTGGTCGTCTCGGAGCGGCAGTCTCTCCGGCATGGCGAGACAATGTCGCTCGGCTTCGATCCGGCGCATCTGCATCTGTTCGATGCCGTCACCGAAACGCGGATCGATCTCACGGAATGATCCACAGCCAGACCGTCAGATGTCCAGCGTCGTCTGGCGCTCCCAGACGGTGAAATGCGTGCAGTAGCCGTTCCACTCGTCATGCTTGAGCTTGAGATAGGCCTCTGAAAACTCCGTGCCGAGCGCAGCTTTCAACTCGTCGTCCTTTTCGAAGGCGCGGAGCGCGTCGAGGAGGTTCAGCGGCAGCCGGGGCGCATCCTTCACCATGTGTCCTTCGCGGTACATGTCGATGTCATAATGCGGTCCGGGATCGGCATTGCTCTTCAGCCCGCTCAAGCCCGCCGCAATGATGATCGACTGCAAAAGATAGGGGTTCACGGCGCCGTCAGGCAGTCGCAGTTCAAAGCGGCCAGGACCGGGCACGCGGACCATGTGGGTGCGGTTGTTTCCGGTCCATGTCACCGTGTTCGGTGCCCATGTGGCACCGGAAACCGTCCGTGGCGCATTGATGCGCTTGTAGGAGTTGACCGTCGGATTGGTAATCGCGGCCAGGGCGGAAGCATGTTTCATGATGCCGCCAAGGAAGGTCTTGCCCTTGGCGGAGAGGCCGAAGGGCATGTCCTTGTCGGCGAAGGCATTGACCTTCCCATCGCGGTCCCAGACCGAGATATGGGCATGGCAGCCGTTACCCGTCAGGCCCTTGAAGGGTTTGGGCATGAACGTGGCGCGCAGCCCATGTTTTTCCGCCACGGACTTGACCATGAACTTGAAGAAGGAATGCTTGTCGGCGGTCTTCAGCGCGTCGTCATATTCCCAATTCATCTCGAACTGGCCGTTCGCGTCCTCGTGGTCGTTCTGATAGGGCTTCCAGCCGAGTGACAGCATGTGGTCGCAGATTTCGGCGATCACATCGTAGCGACGCATGAGCGCCTGCTGGTCATAGCAGGGCTTCTCGGCGGTGTCGTACGGGTCCGAAATCGCCTCGCCATCGGGCGAAATCAGGAAGAATTCCGGTTCCACGCCGGTCTTGACGCGAAGCCCGAGCTCCGCTGCCTCGGCGACCAGCTTCTTCAGCATCACGCGTGGCGCCTGGGCCACCGGCTGATCGTCCATCATGCAATCGGCGGCGACCCAGGCGACATCCTGCTTCCACGGCAGCTGGATGACCGATGATGCATCGGGAATGGCAAAGAGGTCGGGATGGGCCGGTGTCAGATCGAGCCAGGTGGCAAAGCCCGCAAAGCCAGCGCCGTCCCTCTGCATCTCGGCGATTGCCTGTGAGGGGACCAGCTTGGCGCGCTGGGCGCCGAAGAGGTCCGTATAGCTGATCATGAAATATTTGATGCCCCGCTCCGCAGCGAAGCCTGCCAGATCCTGTGTCACGTCGTTCCCCTGTTTTTATGGATTGAGACACATGTTCAGATAAGAAGAATGGCCGCATCCGTGGGAGTCGGATGCGGCCATCAGGATTTCTAGAAAGCTCCCTTGCCGGGAAACCAGCTGGTGCCGGCGAGTGGCACCTGGGCCATGGCGGCGGCCTCCATCGTGAGCGCGCAGAGGTCCTCCGGCTCCAGATTGTGCAGCTTGTTCTTGCCGCAGGCGCGGGCGATGGTCTGCGCCTCCAGCGTCATCACCTTCAGATAGTTGGCGAGCCTGCGTCCGGCAGCGACCGGATCGAGGCGGGCGGCAAGCTCGGGATCCTGGGTGGTGATGCCGGCCGGGTCCTTGCCCTCGTGCCAGTCGTCATAGGCGCCAGCGGTGGTGCCAAGTTGTCTGTATTCCTCTTCCCATTGCGGATCGTTGTCCCCGATCGCAACGAGTGCTGCCGTGCCGATTGCCACGGCGTCTGCGCCGAGGGCCAGAGCCTTGGCGACATCTGCGCCAGAGCGGATGCCTCCCGAAATCACCAGCTGGACCTTGCGATGCATGCCGAGATCCTGCAGCGCTTGAACGGCGGGGCGGATACAGGCAAGCGTCGGCATGCCGACATTCTCGATGAAGACGTCCTGCGTTGCAGCCGTTCCGCCCTGCATGCCATCCAGCACCACGACATCCGCGCCGGCCTTCACGGCAAGGGCTGTGTCATAATAGGGGCGGGCGCCGCCGACTTTCACATAGATCGGCTTTTCCCAGTCTGTGATCTCGCGCAGTTCGAGGATCTTGATCTCCAGATCATCGGGGCCGGTCCAGTCCGGGTGGCGGCAGGCGGAGCGCTGGTCGATGCCCATCGGAAGGTTGCGCATCTGCGCGACGCGATCGGAAATCTTCTGGCCGAGCAACATGCCGCCGCCGCCGGGCTTGGCACCCTGGCCGACCACGATCTCGATCGCATCGGCGCGACGCAGGTCTTTCGGGTTCATGCCGTAGCGGGACGGAAGATACTGATAGACCAGCTTTTCGGAATGGCCGCGCTCCTCGTCGGTCATGCCGCCGTCGCCCGTCGTCGTCGATGTGCCTCCGAGCGTCGCGCCGCGCCCGAGCGCTTCCTTGGCATTGCCCGAGAGCGCGCCGAAGCTCATGCCAGCGATGGTGATCGGGATCTTCAGCTCGATCGGCTTTTTCGCAAAGCGGGTGCCGAGGACAACCGAGGTGTCGCACTTCTCGCGATAACCCTCGAGCGGATAGCGGGAGATCGAGGCGCCGAGGAAGAGCAGGTCGTCGAAGTGTGGCACCTTCCGCTTCGTGCCGCCGCCGCGGATGTCGTAGATGCCGGTTGCGGCCGCACGGCGGATCTCGGCGAGCGTATGGTCATCGAAGGTGGCGGACTTGCGCGGCGGGGTGAAGGGGTTGTGGTAGCTCATGAGCTTTTCCTCGCCTCAATACGCGTCGGCATTGTCAATGTTGAAATTGTAGAGCTTGCGGGCCGATCCGTAGCGCTTGAACTCATCGGGCTTGGCCTGCGTCACACCGGCTTTGCCCAAGAGTTCGGCGAGCTTTTCAAGATGTTCCGGGCGCATCTCTTTCTCGATGCAATCGGCGCCGAGGCTCTTCACCGAGCCTCGAACGAAGAGCTTTGCTTCGTAGATGCTGTCGCCCAGCGCTTCGCCTGCGTCGCCGCAGACAATGAGGTGACCCGATTGACCCATGAAAGCGGACATATGGCCGATCGAGCCGTGCACGACGATGTCGATGCCCTTCATGGAGATGCCGCATCGGGAGGCTGCATTGCCCTTGATGACGAGCAGGCCGCCGCGACCTGTGGCACCGGCATACTGGCTGGCGTCGCCCTCGATCACGACAGTGCCGGACATCATGTTTTCGGCCACGCCCGGACCGGCGGAGCCATCAACGGTGACCGTCCCGCCATCATTCATGCCGGCGCAGTAGTAGCCCACGGAACCCTTGACCTCGACCGTCACAGGACCATCGATGCCGACGGCAACCGCATGGTGACCGCGCGGGTTTACCACTTCGAACAGGGTGTCGTTCGAGCCTGCGCCGAGATTGTGGAGCGCGCTGTTCAATTCTCGAAGCGGGGTTTGGGAGAGGTCGAAGACTGGCATTCGGCAAGCTTTCTCGAAGGGGAGCGGATCAGGCGGCCTTGTCGTGGTCCCAGAAATAGACGGTAGCCGGTTCCGGCTCCCAGACTCGGGCGGTCTCGATGCCCGGCAGGTTGACGAGGGCGCGATACTCGGAACCGAAGGCGACATACTGGTCGGTCTCGGCCATGACGGCGGGCTTGCAGGCGATAGGGTCGCGCACGACACCGAAACCTGTCTTGGTCCCGACGACAAAGGTGAAGAAGCCGTCGAGATCGTCCAACGCGCCGGTCAGGGCCTGGCCGAGGTCCTTGCCCTTTGCCATTTGTGCCGTGAGATAGGCGGCGGCCACTTCAGAGTCGTTCTGCGTCTCGAAACGCATGCCTTCACGGATCAGCTCGCGGCGCAGGTTGTTGTGGTTCGACAGAGAGCCGTTGTGCACCAGGCATTGGTCTGCCCCCGTTGAAAAGGGGTGTGCGCCAAGGGTGGTTACGGCGCTCTCCGTTGCCATGCGGGTATGGCCGATGCCGTGCGTGCCGCCCATGGACCGGACGCCGAAGCGCTGAACGACATCCTTCGGCAGACCGACTTCCTTGAAGATTTCGACGCTCTCGCCGGAGCCCATGATGCGGACGTTCGGCCGGATTTCGGCAAGGACCGGACGAATTGCCGCCAGTTGTCCCATGTCGATCGCGATGACCGCATGGGTGCTCTTGAGGCAGACTTCGGCGTCGATGCCGGCCTGGGCGAGATCATCGACCAGCCCGGCGAAATCGCCTTCGGGAGTTGCCGACTGGATGGTGATCTTGGCGGTCTTTCCATCCACGCCGCCGTAAATGGCGATGCCGGCCGAGTCCGGCCCACGGTCGGTCATGGTGATCAGCATGTCAGAGAGCAATTCGCCCAGCCGAGGCTCCAGCGACTTGTCTTTCAAAAACAGACCCACGATTCCGCACATGCTGCGACCTCCGTACTTGATGAGGTAGGGCTAGCAGTCACACAGGTGAAAATCAATCGTAAGGAATAAAGTTTTCTTCGTGGGCAACTAGCGCCGTTGGGGATAGGAAATGATCGAAAGGTAGCGTGCAGGCAGGGTGACGAGTTCTTCCGGGCCGTGCGGTGCATCGGCGTCGAAGAAGAGGCTATCGCCCATCCGCATGCGGTAGAGGCTGTCCCCGTGACGATAGACGACTTCGCCTTCCAGCATGTAGAGGAACTCCATGCCTTCGTGCTGGAAGGTCGGGAAGACGTCGGATTCAGCATTCAGGCTGATGAGATACGGCTCGACGACCACGCCTGAGCTATTGTTCTCGATATGCCCGAGCAGGCTGTAGTGGTGACCGGCACGGGTTCCCCGGCGCTCAAGATTCACACCTTCGCCCGCCTTGACGAAACTTGCCGACTTCGGCTCCTCAAATCCCTTGAAGAAGGCCGTGATCGGCATGCCCAGCGCCTTCGACAGCGCCTGAAGCGTTGTCAGCGAAGGCGATATGTTGCCGTTCTCGATCTTCGAGAGCATGCCGACCGACATGCCGGTGGATGCGGCGAGATCGGCGACCGTGATCCCGAGTTTCTTGCGATATGTGCGGACCTCGTGGCCGATTGCCATTTCCAGATTGTTGGCGCGGGGCTCGCGCACGGCATGGGGATCCTGCGTCAGCGCAGGCTTACGTTCTTTCGGCGCTGCCTTCGGGGTCTTGGCCATCGGTCCTCCACATGCTTCGCCAGTAATGCCGGCTTCAGCTCATGCTCTAGCGGATTTTGACCCTGTACCCAATGGGCAACGTGCCCGATCAAACCCCGACGAAAAGCAGAACTGCGAGCACGAGTGCGGCCAGGAACACGGTATCTGCGACGAGAAGGCCAATGGCTCGACCACCGATCTTGAAGACTTCGGGCAGGGAGGTTTTCACGCCAACGGCAGCAATGGCGACGAGAAGGGCCCAACGGGAAAGTGTGCCTGCCCAATCCGCGACGATTGGCGGAATGGCGATCATCGAGTTCACAGCGGCAAGCAGCAGAAAGGCCACCACGAAGCCCGGCAACAGCGGCGGGCGCTTGAGATCGCCGGAGACAGTGCTTCGGAAGGCGAGTGCTGCCACCAGAACCACAGGTGCAAGCATGGTGACGCGGATGAGCTTGACGAATACGGCAGTCTCACCTGCTGGCACGGATACGGAGAAGCCGGCGCCGGCAACCTGCGCGACATCATGGATTGTCGCACCGAGGAATATGCCGGTCTGGTGATCATCCAGTCCCGCCAGACTTGCGAGGATCGGGTAGAAGATCATCGCGAGCGTCGACAGCATCGTGACGCCGATGACCGTGAAGACCATCTGCTGGTCGGCTTCCTTGCTGCGGTTGCCGAGGGCCGCCGAAATCGCGAGGGCGGCAGAAGCGCCACAAATGGCGACCGCGCCACCGGTCAGGACGCCGAAGGGCGTGCCTTGTCCAGAGAGGCGTGAGGCGAGGATGCCGAATGCGATGGTGAGAAGGACGGCGCTGACGATCATCACGATCACTGCGGCACCCAGTTCGGCGAACATTGCAACGCTCACCCTCAGGCCGAGCAGGGCGATGCCAAGGCGAAGAACGGTACGCGAAGCGAAGTCGAGACCGGCTGTAGTCTTCGGGTCTTCGGCCAGGAAATGCAGGGCAAGCCCGATGAGGATCGCAAGCAGCATGGCCGGTGCGCCATAGTGTTCCGACAGGAAGGCCGATGCCAATGCGATGAGAACGGTCACCGAAAGTCCGGGGAACAGCATCTGCCAGCGCGCGCTCATGGTCGGAGACTGGCGCTCCCGCTCCGGATCGGGCGAGACGTTTGACGGTTCTGGCATGGATCACCTCTGGAATTTCGCCCGGGGGGTTGTCGGCATCACCAGATGCCGGGGGCGGGGGTGGGATGCGCGGGTATACCGCGCATCCCTGGTTGTCAGTTGAGATCAGCCGCGCGGTCGGCGTCGACCTTCGCCTGAGCATCGGCGACCGCTGCCGTAAACTGGTCGAACACTTCAGCTCCGCCAGTGACGTTTGTCTTAAACCAGTCGAAGACAGGCGAGACGGAGGTCTTGAAGGCTTCCTTCTCGGCAGGTGTCGGCACGTAGATCTCACCGCCGGCCTTGAGGAAGTCCTGATAGGCGGCGATTTCCTTGCGCTTCGGTGACGCAAAGGTCGCCTGCTGAAGCGCGGCGAAGCCGTCAACGACGATCTGCTTCTGCTCGGGTGTCAGGCCCTGGAAACGGTCGTTGGACATCCACCAGAAGGCACCCATGTAGCTGTGGCCGTCGAGCGTCAGGTATTTCAGGCCCGCATCCGGGAACTTCATCGACATGATGTCCGTGATGCCGTTGGCGGTTCCTTCAACTACACCCGTCTGCAGCGAGGTGAAAAGCTCCGGCCACGGGATCGGGGTGGGTGCTGCACCCACGGCGGTCGCAACCTGCTGCGGCAGGTCTGCCGGGACCGTGCGCATCTTCAGACCCTTGAGGTCTTCCGGCGACTTTACCGGCTGTTTCGTGTTGGCGTAGTTGCGCCAGCCGCCGGTGTTACCGATCGTCATCAGGCGGATCTTGTTGTCGCTGTCGGCCAGTGCCTTCTCGCGCAGCTTGCGAGTGAAGTCACCGGTCAGCACTTCCTCTGCAATACGGTCATCGCTCATCAGGTAGGGCAGGTCGAGCACCTGGATATAGGGGAAGAGGCCGGCAGCCCCGCCCGAGGTCGAGATGTAGACGTCGAGCGAGCCGTCGGCGACGCCTTGCAGGCATTCCTCGCCGGTGGCGCACAGCTGCGTTCCCATGAAGAGCTCGACGGCCATCGTGCCATTCGAGGCGTTCTCGATATAGTTCTTGAACACGACGAGACCGTCATAGTCCTCGTCGTTCTCGTTGGAATTGGCGGTGGCGCGCAGCGTGATGTCTGCTGCCTGCGCCACTCCCGTGATTGTCAATGCGCTGGCGAGCAGCAGGGTCTTAAACATGGACTTGAGCATTCTGGTTCCTCCCGTTTTCTCAAGTTAGTCAACGAAGCCCGCAAGGCGCGGGACCGTCAGGGTCAAGGCGGGGAAGTAGGTGATCAGGAAGATCACCACGATTTCCGCCGCCAGGAATGGCAAGGTGGCTTTTGCAATCGTCTCGACGCGAAGCCCCGAAACCGACGAGGACACGAAGAGCACCAGACCCATGGGTGGGGTCAGGAGGCCGACTGTCAGGTTCACCGCCATGATGATGGCGAAGTGAACGGAGTCCACACCCATTTGGGTGAAGATCGGGCCGAGGATCGGTCCGAGGATGATGATCGCGGGGCCTGCATCGAGGAACATGCCGACGACAAACAGCAGCAGGTTTATCAGCAGAAGCAGGACGAGCGGATTGTCGCTCAGGCTCAGGATAATCGAAGCGAGCAGTTCCGGCGTGTGCGACAGGCTGGCGACAGTCTTGAACGCCATTGCCGCTCCCACGAGCAACAGGACGACGGCCGACGTCATTGCTGCGCGCATGAGGATTTTCGGCATGTCGGCGACATTGAGGGTGCGCAGCACGAACAGGCCAATGAAGATGGCATAACCGACGGCAACCGCAGACGCTTCCGTCGGGGTGAAGATGCCGCCGAGAATGCCGCCCATGATGATGACGGGGGTCATCAGCGGCCAGAATGCGTTGAGGCTTGCGCGCCCGCGCTCCGACCAGGAGGCACGCTTCGTCGCGGCCGGGAGGTTTTCGCGGTCCGCCAGAAGATAAACGATCACCATCAGGCTGATGCCGATGAGGACACCGGGCACGATGCCGGCGAGAAACAGGGCCGCGACGCTCTCACCCATGACATAGGCATAGATGATCATGATGCCGGATGGCGGGATGATCGGACCGATGATGGACGATGCTGCCGTGACGGCCGTTGCAAATCGACGGCTGTAGCCCTGCTTTTCCATGGCGGGGATCAGCATGGAGCCCAGCGCCGAAACATCCGCAACGGCCGAGCCGGAGAGACCGGCGAACAGCATTGACGACAGGATGTTGACGTGGGCAAGCCCGCCGCGCAGGTGCCCTATGACGGCCTGGGCGAATTCGACCAGGCGCATGGTAATGCCGGCCCGGTTCATCAACTCTCCGGCCAGCATGAAGAAGGGGATCGCCATCAGCGGGAAGCTATCCATCCCGTTATAGACGTTTCGGTAAAGCAGCACGATGTCGCGCTCCTGGCCATTCAGCCAGAGCAGGATGGCGGGTGCTGCGATCAGGCCGAAGACGATCGGGAAACCGAGCAGCAGAAGAACCATGAAGAGCGGAAGGAACAGACTGAGCATCATTCAGCTCCCAGGCCGCCGAAAGTGGTGATGGGCTGCAGCCTCTCACCACGTCCAAACAATTCCAGCAGGCCGCGCAGGATCAGTTCGATGTTGACCACGAACATCATGGTTACGCCTGCCGCGAGCGACGCCATCATCCAGCTACGAGGCACCTTCATCCACGTGCTCAGATCAAGCGACGTGGGCACGGCAATCGCGGGCATGGCGAAACGCCCGCCCAAGCCTGTCGCTTCGGCCCAGCCGATACGCATGCCGACAAAGAGCAGCACGGCCGAGAGGCCGAGAAAGAGCAAGGCAATGATGGTGCCGATCACGCGCGGAAAGATGTCGAGGATCATCGTGATCGCGACGAAGCCGCCCTGACGGAAGGCCGTCGGGACCATCAATCCGGTCATCCAGAGCATGAGGAAACGTGATGCTTCTTCGCTCCATGCCAGGGCGTCGCCGAGAATGTAGCGAAAGAAAACCTGCACCAATATGAAGACGAGCATAATGCCGAGAGCTCCGGCTCCCAGCCAGAGACCAAGGGTCAGGACGGCGGCATTCAGCCGTCCGAGCAGATTGGTCAGATTCGAAAGTGCCGTCATGACTCCACCCATTTCTTGTCATCGGTCAAATCGGCAAAACGATCGAAGACAACTCCAGCCCGTGCAAGCACGGTCGTTCCGGTTCCAGATTCCGCGGGAGCAAAATCTCCCGCGTTCACTTGTTCCTGTGTTCCTCGATCGTCTCGCCGCAGCATGCACGGCATGCGCCGACGACGTCCTCCCATTTTAACTCAGACGGCGAAGCGTCCGAACCGTCCACCCGAGAAACACAGCGGTTCTCCCTGCCGATGCGCAACTCTCAACACCCTGCCTATGACGAGCGTATGATCCCCTGCGTCGTGCTGTGCCTGCTGGATGCATTCGAAACGCGCGAGCGTGCCCGGCAGGACTGGTACCTCCTCGTCGTTGAGGCAAACCTCGATGCCATCGAAACCGCTGCCCCCGCGTGTGAACGCGGCGCTCAGATGATCCTGATCCGCGCCCAGAACATGGATCGCGAAATGGCCGGCGCCGGTGAAGGCGCGATATCTCGACGAGCTCTTGGCCGGCGACCACAGCACCAGCGGTGGATCTAGCGAGACGGAGGCGAAGCTGTTGACGGTCATGCCAATCGGACCGTCGTCGGTCATGGCGGTCACCACGGTTACGCCCGTGGTGAAGCTGCCGAGCGCGTTGCGAAAGGCGCGATGATTGTCGCCTCCTGGAACGAAGACGGCTTCCAGTGCATGAATGTCATTGGCAGCCATCATCAGGCAACCTCCCGTCCGATCGCGAGTGTGTAAAGTTCGAACCAAGTCTGGCGATCCATATCCACCTTGGTCGCGTCTGCGATCCTGGCGATGCGATCGAGCGAATTGGTGCCCATGACCGGCAGGATGGTCGCCGGATGGCGCAGCAGCCAGGCGACGGCGACCGCCGTTTCATCGACGCCGTGTTCGACGCCGATCCGCTTGAGGGCGGCCAACAGCTCCGGCTTTGATCCATCCATGAGGCGCCCGCCGCCGAGCGGAGACCAGGCCATGGGCGGGACCATGCGCTCCTGCAGATAGGCGAGATCACCGTTTACGAAGGTGTCTGTTGCCAGCAGGCTCATCTCGATCTGGTTGGTGACGAGATTGTTCTCCATCGAAGACTGCAGGAGCGAGATGTCCCAAGGGCGGAAGTTGGAAACGCCGACCGCGAGCACCTTGCCGGAGGCGACCAGCGCATCGAGAGCCGGACCCGTCTCGTCGGGATCGATCAGCGGATCGGGACGATGGATCAGGAGCAGGTCGACGTGATCCGTGCCCATGTCAGAAAGCGAGGCTTCGACGGACGCGGTGATATGGGCAGCCGACGTGTCGTAGTGCTTAACGCGTGCTGCCTGATGGCGGCCGGCAGGTGCCACGATATCGCATTTGGTCACGATTTCGAGCTTGTCGCGCAGTCCAGGCGCGGCCTTCAAGGCGTTGCCGAGCACGGCTTCCGCCGTATAGCCGCCATAAATGTCAGCCTGGTCCATCGTGGTGATGCCCTGGGCGAGGCAGGCCTCGATCTTGGCCTGGACATGTTTCGCCGACGTGTCGGCATCGTCGCCGATGCGCCACATGCCGTAGACAAGGCGACTGAAGGTAAGGTCTGGGGTGAGATTGACGCGCTGCATTAGCGGCGAACTCCATTTCCGAGAGGTGTGGGCGGCGTTTCCGAGGGAACGCGGCCATAAGCATGGGGGAGCGAGACGGTCTTGAGTTCCGGCAGCACCTTGGTGCCGAAGTGGACGGCCTCGTCGATATGCGGGTATCCCGACAGGATAAAGGCGCGGATGCCCATTTTCCGGTAGGCTTCGAGTTCGGACAGGATCTGGTCCGTGGAGCCGACAAGGGCTGCACCACAGCCGGAACGGGCACGGCCGATACCGGTCCACATGTGCGGTTCGATATAGCCGAACTGGTCGGCGAGTTCGCGAGCGCGGGCCTGATGCGCGACACCGAGCGAGATCGAGTCATGCGCACGGTCGCGGATCAGCTTGCCGTATTCGTCATCGAGCTTCGAGACGATGTATTCGGCGTATTCCCGCGCTTCCTTTTCGGTGTCGCGGACGATCATGTGAATTCGCAACCCATAATCCAGTGTGCGGCCATGGGCCTCGGCTCTGGCATGGACGGCCTTCATCCGCTCTGCAAGCTGGTCCTTCGTCTCGGGCCACATCAGATAGACGTCGCATTGCGCACCGCAGAGTTCGAGCGCGTCGGGCGAGTAGCCGCCGAAGTAGAGAAGGGGGCCGCCATTCTGCTGATAGGGACGGGCGGGTTCTGTCGATACACCCTTGAACTGGTAGACTTCGCCCTCGTGGTCGATCGTCTCGCGTGTCCAGGCCTGGCGCAGGATTTCCACGACCTCATGGCTGCGCTTGTAGCGGAAGGCGCTGTCTGCCACTTCGCCCGGAAAATCCGAGCTGATCACGTTGAGGGTCAGGCGACCCTTCAGCATGTGGTCGAGGGTCGCGACCGTACGCGCCAGCATGATCGGCTGCATCTCGCCGCAGCGGATGGCGGCCAGCATGTTGATACTGGAGGTGATCGGCGCGCAACCGGCAACGAAGCTGAGCGTGTCCTGACCCACCTGATAGGAGGAAGGACAAAGGATGTTGCGGAAGCCGAGCTGTTCGGCCTTCTGCACAATGTCCGAGCAGTGTTCGAAGCTCGAGCGCAGGCCTCCGTCCGGCACGCCGAGAAATTGATAATCGTCAGAGCAGAGCGCGGCGAACCACGACACTTCCGCGCCATCCAGGTCTGCCGATGTAACGGGTACGATGGTCATTGAGGTCTCCTCCAAGGCTCCAACTTTCCTCTTGCCTAACACCGGATTTGATGTAGATCAATAGTGTATCAATTTTTTCTCGGCGATACAGAAATGCCACAGAACCACGCGACCCAGCCGCCCGGCAGCCTTCCGATCTATGTGCAGATCACCGAACTTCTCGTTCGCGATATCGCGGCGGGGCGGTTGATCGACGGGGAGAAGCTGCCGCCGGAACGGGACATGGCCGAGGAACTCGGCATCGCCGTGGGAACGTTGCGCAAGGCTCTGGCTGAGCTGCAAAATCGGGGGCTTCTCGAGCGAGTCCAGGGGTCCGGCAATTATGTCCGTGCGATCTCGGATCCGCAGTCGGTCTATGCGCTGTTCCGGCTTGAACTGCTGGGCGGAGGTGGATTGCCGACGGCAGAGATCCTGACCATTGATCGCCTTGAAAAACCGGCTGATTTGCCTGCCTTTGGGCGTTCCGGCCAGGCGCATCGCATCCGCCGTCTGCGCCGCCTTTCAGGCAAGCCCGCTGCGCTCGAGGAGATCTGGCTGGACGGATCTTATATCGAGGCGATCGAGCGCGAGGCGGTGTCGGAATCGCTCTATCTCTTCTACAGGACCAAACTGTCGCTGTGGATCGCGCGGGCAGAGGACCAGATCGGCCTCGATCTCGTGCCCGACTGGGCGCCGTCGATCTTCGGCCAGGCGCCCGGAGCAGCGGTCACCCACATTCAACGTATCAGCCAGGATCAGGAAGGGTTTCGCGCCGAAGTTTCGCGGACCTGGCTCGACCACAACATTGCCCGCTACGTGTCGCGGCTGAAATGACGGCACGGCACAAGGCAGACCAACCCAGGAGGAAAGAGTGGCAGGACTGAATTACGGAATCATCGGTTGCGGCATGATGGGGCAGGAGCATTTGCGCAACATCGCCCTTTTGCAGGATGCAACGGTGGTGGCGATCTTTGAGCCGGATGCCGGCATGCGTGCACTGTCGGCAGAGGCGGTTCCTATGGCCAAAATGGTCGAATCGATCGAGGAACTGCTCGCCGTCGAGGCGGTGAACTGCCTGTTGATCGCGAGCCCCAACTTCCTCCATCTCGACCAGCTGGAAAAGATTGCCGCGATCCGCCCGCTGCCGGTGCTGGTCGAAAAGCCGCTTTTCACCGATCCGGCCGATGCGCCGCGTCTCGCCGCCTTGCGTGCCGCCTATCCGGCTCCCATCTGGGTCGCCATGGAATATCGCTACATGCCACCCGTCGCGCGAATGATCGCGCAGGCGGAAGAGGCGACTGGCGGCATCCGGATGCTGACCATTCGCGAGCATCGTTTTCCCTTTCTCGAAAAGGTCGGTGACTGGAACCGGTTCAACCGCAACACCGGCGGGACGCTTGTGGAGAAATGCTGCCATTTCTTCGACCTCATGCGGCACATCCTGAAATCGGATCCGGTGCGTGTCATGGCGTCCGGCGGTCAGGCGGTGAACCATCTCGACGAAGTCTACGAGGGCAAGTCCTCTGACATCTGGGACAATGCCTATGTCATCGTCGATTTTGCGTCGGGGGCCCGGGCCATGCTCGAGCTCTGCATGTTCGCGGAAGGCGCTCGTTATCAGGAGGAAATCTCGGCCGTGGGACCGGAAGGGAAGATCGAATGCCTGGTTCCCGGTCCCGGTCGCTTCTGGCCGGAACATCTCGGCGAGCCGCCGATCGCCCAGGTCATCGTGTCGCCACGCGATCCCAAGGGACCCCATGTGGTGGAAATTCCGGTCGATCCGGAACTGCTGGAAGCCGGTGATCACAACGGCTCCACCTTCTATCAGCACCAGCGTTTCCAGAAGGCCGTGCGGGGTGAAGGGGTGGTGGACGTTGCTCTCGACGATGGCTGGTGGGCGGTGGCCATGGGCCTCGCGGCCCAACAATCGGCGCAGACCGGCCAGGCTGTGACCTTCCCGCTTTCGTTCGCGCCACGCTGAATGGGCATCGGCGATGGCGCGATCTCCGGGGACGCGCCATCCGCCGACAACGACATCTCACGTCCTGTCTTGCTTTCGGGAGCCGTATTGCGACCAGGTTTCAGTCGCGGTCGGCCATGGGTCCTGCCTCGGCCCTAGTATGAATTTTCGCCCCCACCTTCCTTTCATGGTGGCGATGGGGAGCCCCGGACCTGAACGAAGACGGCCGCGCTCGAGGCGCGGCCGTTGGCATCAGGACCCATTCCTGCTTCAGGTTCGCAGCACCCGGTAGATCGCGGGGATGACCAGCACCGTCAGCAGTGTGGAGGAGATCAGGCCGAAGAGCAGGGAGATCGCAAGCCCCTGGAAGATCGGGTCGGTGAGGATCACGGCGGCACCGATAATGGCGGCAAGTGCTGTCAGGAGGATCGGCTTGAAGCGGATCGAACCCGCCTCGACCAGAACGTCTGTCAGGCTCCTTCCCGTGTGGTCGGCATGGCGGATGAAATCGACAAGCAGGATCGAATTGCGGACAATGATGCCGGCGAGCGCGATAAAGCCGATCATCGATGTCGCCGAAAACGGCGCGCCGAAGAGCCAGTGGCCGCCGAGGATGCCGATGAAGGTCAGCGGCACGGGCGTCAGGATGACCAGCGGCACCTTGAAGGAGCCGAACTGGGCGACCACGAGAATGTAGATGCCGAGCAGCGCGATCATGAAGGCAGCGCCCATGTCGCGGAAGGTCACCCAGGTGACTTCCCATTCGCCATCCCAAAGCAGGGTTGCCTCCTCCTCGTTGGTCGGTTGACCGTTCAGGGAGATGACCGGCTTGGGGAGGCCCGTCCAATCCTGCGCGTCGATCGCGTCCTGAACGGCGAGCATGCCGTAAAGGGGCGCTTCGAAGTCCCCGGCCAGCTCGGCCGTCACCATCTCGGCGCTGATGCCATTGTGACGGAAGATCGGCAGTGAGGTCTTCTCATCGAGGACACGCACGACGTCGCCGAGCTCGACCACGCCCTTGTCGCCCGGCAAGACATTGGCCGGCATCGGGGTCGAGAGGAAACGCTCGTCGATGACCTTTTCGCCTTTCGCCCGCTCAAGCCGGATCGGGATCGGCGGGCGGCCTTCGCCGCGATGGGAATAACCAATGGTCTTGCCGTTCGACAGGATCGAGATCGTATCGAAGACGTCGCCCTCTTCGACGCGGTAGAATTCTGCGTCGTCGGTCGAGATGACCAGACGCTTGCGCGGGGCCTCGACACCGTAGGAATTGTCGACGTCGACGATAAAGGGGACCGAGCGGAAGGCCGCCTCGACTTTGGCCGCGACACGGCGGCGGATCTCCGCCGTGGGGCCGTAGATCTCCGCAAGAAGGGTGGCCATGACCGGCGGACCCGGTGGGGGCTCGACGACCTTGAGGCTTGTGCCTTCGGGTGTCGGGATCGATGCAATCTTCTGACGGATGTCGAGGGCAATATCGTGGCTCGAACGATCACGGTCCGATTTCGGCGTCAGATTGATCGCGACGTCACCCTGATAGGAGGCCGCACGCATATAGGCGTGGCGCACGAGGCCGTTGAAGTTGAAGGGTGCGGCAGTGCCGGCATGGGTCTGCACGGACACCACTTCCGGCATGTCGAGGACGGTGCGGCCGACGGCCTGTGCAATGGCATCGGTCGCCTCGACGGACGAGCCCTCCGGCAGGTCGATCGTCACCTGCAGTTCCGACTTGTTGTCGAAGGGCAGGAGTTTCACCGTGACATGCTTGGTGTAAAACAGGCTCAGCGAACCGAGCGTGAGCAGCCCGACCAGTACCAGGAAGATCCAGCTTCGGGTCTTGGTGGCGAGGATGGGGCGGGCGGTCGCCGCATAGAGCCGTCCGAGTTTCCCGCCCGTCTCGTGGGCCTCATGGGCGTGGACGGGCGCGTTGCCTGCGACCTTCAGCATCAGCCAGGGCGTCACCATGACCGCAACGAAGAAGGAGAAGATCATCGCCGCCGAGGCATTGGCCGGGATCGGGCTCATATAGGGACCCATCATGCCGGAGACGAAGAGCATCGGCAGGAGGGCGGCGACGACTGTGAGGGTTGCAACGATCGTCGGATTGCCGACCTCGGCGACGGCCTCAATGGCGCTGCGGCGGCGCGAGCGCTTGTCACCCATGCCCCAGTGACGGGCGATGTTCTCGATGACGACGATCGCGTCATCGACGAGAATGCCGATCGAGAAGATGAGGGCAAAGAGCGAGACGCGGTTCAGCGTGTAGCCCATCAGGCGTGAGGCGAAAAGGGTGAGCAGGATCGTCACGGGAATGACAATGGCAACGACCAGAGCTTCGCGACGGCCGATCGCCAGCCAGACGAGGGCGATGATCGAGACGGTTGCGAGGCCGAGGTGGTAGAGAAGCTCGTTCGCCTTTTCGTTGGCGGTTTCGCCATAGTCGCGGGTCACCTCGACATGGATGTCCTCAGGGATCAGCTTGCCTTCCAGGGCTTCGATCCGCTCGAGGATGGTTTCCGCCACGATCACGGCATTCGAGCCGGCGCGCTTGGCAATGGCGAGCGTGACCGAGGGCACGCGCTCGACGCTCTCGCCATCCTTGCTCAGCGTGGACACCAGGGCTTCGCTGGTGTCGGTGGCAAAGTCGATCATGGCCACGTCGCGGACATAAACCGGGCGACCATCGCGGGACGTCAGCAGCAGATTGCCGATCTCGGCCGGGGTGGACAGGGTCTCACCGGCGATGACGTCGATCTGGCGGCCCTGTTCCCGCACCTGCGAGGCCGGCATGGCCGTGTTTGCGCCGCCAACCTTGCCGGCCAGCTGCTGCAGGGTGATCCCATAGAGGGCGAGCTTTTCCGGCTGGGGAGAAATGCGGATGATCTCGTTGGTCTCGCCCACCACATAGGTCAGGCCGACGTCCGGGACCTTGGCGATCTCGTTGCGGACTTCGCGCACGATGCGGGTCAGGTCGTTGGCGCCGATATGGTCACTGGCGACCTTGGTCGGGGAGAAGGTGAGCGTGACGATCGCGACGTCATCGATGCCGCGCCCGACAACCCTTGGTTCAGCAATGCCGACGGGAATACGGTCGATATTGGCACGGACCTTGTCGTGGACACGCAGCACCGCCGTGTCGGACGAGGTGCCGACAAGGAAACGGGCGGTCACCATGACCATGTTGTCCATGGACTGGGAGTAGATGTGCTCGACGCCGTTGATGCTCTTGACGATCGTTTCCAGTGGTTCTGAGATCAGCTTCTGGGCGTTGTCGGCGCGCAATCCCGGAGCCTCGACGATGATGTCGACCATGGGCACGGAGATCTGCGGTTCCTCTTCGCGCGGCAGGGTCAGCAGCGCGATCAGGCCAAAGGCGAAGGCGGCGATCAGGAAAAGCGGTGTGAGCGGTGACTTGATGAAGGCGCGTGTGAGATTGCCGGCAATGCCCAGATTGCCCATGGGGGTATCGTTTTCCGGGTCCGCGCCACCAGGGGCGCTATCGATATGATCAGTCATTTCGTCACCACGACATCACCGGCCGCGAGGCCGGACAGGATCTCGATCTTTTCCTCCCCGTCGATCTCCACGGCATTGCCGGCGACCACGGCGCGATCCACCACCTTGTCGCCCTCGCGGACGGCGACGAAGTCGATGCCGGCTCGGCTGGAAACGGATGTCGGAGGCACCAACAGCGCCTGGCGATTGCCGACGGGCAGTTCAACGAGCACTCTCGCTGCGACGAAATCGGTGTCGAGGCCGTCGACCTCCACATCCGCCGTGACCCGACCGCCTTCGATCTGCGGATAGATCTTCACGAGTTCGCCTTCGAGCTTTTCCCCTGCGGCCTCGATGCGGATCTGTGCGCCTTGAGAAAGTTCATGGGCGTGCCGTTCGGGGACTGCGAGTCTCAGGAAGAAGCCACCTCCAGCAATCGTGGCGACCGTTTCACCGGCCATGACCACGGCGTCGCGGGTGACAGGCACTGAGATGACGCGGCCGTCCGACGGCGCAAGAACGGCGCCTTCGGAGGATTGCTGGACAAGAAGGGATCGCTGGGCTTCGGCCTGGCGAACCTGATTGGTGATCACGTCCAGCTGGGTGCGAAGCTGATCGAGCCGCTGGGTGCTGGCCGCGCCGCTGCGGACCAGCCTGTCTGCACGGTCGAGTTCAACCTGTGCATCATTCACCGAAGCCGTCAGGCCCTGAAGCTGGGCATCCACAGCCTTGATCTGGAAGTCGATTTTGTCGTCCTTGACCTCGGCAATCACGTCGCCGGCCTTGACGAGGTCGCCCTCGGTCACGGTGAGGCGTGCTACCGTGCCGCCGAGTCTTGCGCGTGCCAATACTCTGTTGCGCGGCTGGATTTGGCCATAGACCGCCTTCATCTCCGGTATGCTGACCGGCTTCAGCTCGGTGTCGGCTGCATGGGAGACGCTCATTCCGGTTGCCGTGAGGGCAGCGATCAGGGTGATGAAGGCGGTGGGCTGCATGACAAATGTCCTCAGAATGCGGTGCCGGGTCGAAGACCCAGCTTGCGGAAGATCATGGCTGCCGGGCAGAAGCCGGTGAAGGCCGACTGTAGCATGTTCACGCCAATGAAGACGGTAAACCAGATGAATCCTGGATGGACGAAGTGCGTGAGCAGCAGCGACAGGAGGACCATGAGGCCGGCAAAGGCGAGGACGGCGCGATCGATCGACATATTTTTCTCCTTAATGTACATATCTACGACAATACGTAGATAATGGGCAAGCGGAAGTCAAGCGGAGGCGGGCCTCATTCCATGGTCGCGGCTGTCAGGTGACGCAATCCGAGGTCTTGCAGAAACTGTCGTAGAGGGTGCCAATCACGGCTCGGGCCGGTTCGCTCTCAATCCGATACCAGATTGTCTGGCCGTCACGCCGCCCCGCAATGATCTTCTCGCGACGCAGGAGTGCCAGGTGCTGGGAGACGGTACTGTCGCGAATCCCAAGGAATTCCGCCAGTTGGCCGACGGAATGCTCGCCATCAGCGAGGCGGCAGAGGATCAGCAGGCGATACCGGTTCGATAACGACTTCAGGAGTTCGCTGGCCATATCGGCACCAAGCTTCATCTGTTCAGGATCAATCTTCATAGATACGAATGTATATCATTAATCAGTGCTGGCAAGTGTTGACATGCCGCGGGGGCGCTATAAATATAATAAAAATACTATGTGTTGTGCGTTGACAGCCTCGCGTCCGCATTTATCTCTCGAAGGAGCCCTGCATGAGCATTCGCAGCATCGATCCCAGTTTTCATGTCACCGGCCAGATCAAACCTTCGCAACTGCGCGAATTCGCAGATCTTGGCTTCAAGACCGTGATCTGCATGCGTCCGGACAAGGAAGGCTTTTTCCAGCCCTCCTTCGGGGAAGTGGAGGAGGCAGCGCGCGGTGTCGGGCTGGAAGCGCATTACCTGCCTGTTGTTCCCGGATCGCTCTCTTTCGATCAGGCGCGCCAACTCAGGGATCTGCTCTCCAGGCAAACTGGCCCGGTTCTCGCCTATTGTGCCTCCGGCATGCGCTGTATCGCTGCCTACGACCTTGCCAAGCGGGCCTGATTTGCGCGGATCCCCAGCTGCCTGCAGTTGGGCTCGGTGAGGCAGCGCACAAGGCCAGGGCTCGACGCAGCCGGCGATTTGTTCTCCTATGTCCGTCAATCGAGGAGCGGCGGCAATGGATCAGATGCATACAGAACACTTTGCAGGCAATCCACGCATCGTTTACGGCGGTGTCGAAGAACACCTCCAGGAGCCGGTCTGGCAGGCCGCCATGCCGCTTCTCGCACGACCGGGCTATGAGCGCGCAGTGCTCGCCTACTGCCGCAGAATGGTCGAACCGAACGACTTTCGCTGGCCGGCAAACAAGATCTTCGCACAGAAAACGCGCTACATCACCTGCTACATGCTGATCGCACTTGCGGGGCGTTTCGACCTTGGGATCGGCCCGGCGCCGACGATGACCCTGCTCAAGAGCGTCGTGCCGGGCAGCGGGCGGCAAGCCAGCGATCTGATAGCGGGCCTGAGGGCAGGCGGCTATGTCACAGCCGAACAGAATCCGAGCGATCGGCGCGAACTAATCCTTCGCCCGACCGAAGCGCTGATCCTCAAGATCGCCCGCTCGCCCCTGGCCTTCCTCGCGTCGTCCGCTCTGCTCGAACAGCATGCGTTGCATGACTGGGTGGCCGTTGATCCTTTACGGATGGGTGATCTCCTCGCGCGATCGATGGATGCCATCCTGACCAAGGACGTGCTTTTCGCTCCCTTTCCGACAATCGTCGATTTCTCCGGCCGGGATAGCGGTTATCTCATTCTGTGCGCCGTGATCGGCGCTCATCTCTCCCGATCCGGAGGCGAAAGCTGGGACCTTCAGCTGAGCTATGATGCTCTTTCGCAGCGTTTTCAGGTCTCCCGCCAGCACGTGGGCAATGTCCTGACGCCCTCCGTGAAACGTGGTCTCTTCAGCATCCAGAACGGCCGGATCGAGGATGTCGACGGAGGATTGCTCACCGAGTTCTTCTGGTGGAGCGCCGGACAGATGGCGCATTATCAGATGGTTGCGCGAGAATTGTCGTCTGGTTGACGTATATGGCAGAATCTATGCGTTGATTTAGAAATTATTTAATTGCTGGTGGGCTAGATTGATTCCGAGTTGCAGACTCAGGATTGCACGCCGGTCCAACCGGGCGATCATCATCGTGACAAGGTGCCAGCCGGTCGGGCTTGCCGAGGAGAAATTGCAGATGAACACGACGTCGAATGCCACAGATGCCCTCGAGATCATCGCTTTTCGCCTTCACCAGCAGGAATTCTGTGTCAAGACGACCTCCATCCGCGAAATCCGTGGCTGGGCACCGGTGACGCCGATCCCCCATTCTCCCTACGAAGTCCTCGGCGTGATGAACCTGCGCGGCACGGTCATCCCGATCGTCGATCTGGCGGTCAAGCTTGGCATGCCGGCGGCGCAGGCGACGGAACGCAGCGCCGTGGTCGTCACTGAAGTCAATGGCATGACGGTCGGCCTTCTCGTCGATGGCGTATCGGACATTCTGACCGTCGCCGGCAGCACGCTGCAGCCGCTTCCAGCCGCGACCGGCCCAAGCGCCGCCTTCTCCGACGGTATTATCGCGCATGACAAGAGCATGATCTGCTTCCTCAGCCTCGAGCGCATGTTTGGCGAGGATGATCCTTCTTCCTGGGGCATGGCAGCCTGATCATTCGGGGCGGGGCGATTGAAGCCCCGTTTCCTTTCAGGGCGACAATTGCGCCCGATCTCCCGTCAGTCTTTTGTCCAAATTTGTGACGTGATGCGGCGCATCAGCAGCGGCCACGAAGACATGCGATCTCATGCCGTCAGCGGAGACCCTCAAGGGTCTTCTGGACGACGCCGCTATATCCGCAATTGATATGGTTTCTGTGGGCTGACTTCTCGGTCTCGCAACGAGTGACCGATCGGCTCGCTCCGGACAAGACTGGTAGCCCGGCTTCCTGTCCGCCGACGAGCGCCGGGCCTCCATTCAGGACGACAATCCAACTTGTTTCGAAAGGCGTCAGGCAGCCGTTTCGTAACGGGCCATATTCCGCCGGCTCATCGGGGATCGGTCCTGGGTCTTGCCGGGCGTGACCAAGGTGAGAATTTCAGCGGCAAAGGCTTCTGCGTTGCGGATTGCCTTTTCGCCGCCGCTCGTCGTCGTGCCCTCAAGCTTGCGCAGGGGGCGATTGAGGTCAAACATCTCCCGGAAGGCTGCCCTTTCGGCGATCGGCGTGTCGAGAACATTGATCTGCTGCTCGGCCAGAAGGCGTTTCACGGCCGTCATCGAACGAGTGGTGATGGCGGGGTTGACCCTGGAAAGCACGACCGAATGGGGGATGCAGATACCGGCCTTGCGGTCGAGATAGCGCAGCAGATCGAGAACCTGTGCACCGCCTTGCGCATCCATGCTGCTGCCCTGGATCGGAACAATGACGTGGTCGGAGAGGCCGACTGCGGAAGCGAGAAGCGGGGATTGGATGCCGGGAAGGTCGATGATGACGAAATCCCATTCCTGCCGGCGTTCGTGGACGATCTTTTGTATGGTTGAGGCGGAGACATAGGTTTCGACAGACAGGCGTGGAATGAGTGGTGCACCTTCCTGCCAGCGCGAGAACCACCGTTGCGGGTCGGCGTCCAGAACGCAAACGCGATGATTCTGATGCAGGAGTTCGGTGGCGAGCAGAAGGGCTGCGGTCGTCTTGCCTGCGCCGCCTTTCGTGTTTGCGAAAGTGATTACTGCCATGGTTTATTCCTGGTTCGGGTATCGGGAGCCGGAATTGCTCATGCAAGGCACAGGAATCGTGCAGTCGAAGTTGTAAAGAAACGTGGGTAATAAGATATTGCGATTTTTAGGGAGGTTATGCACTTTGGCTAAACTTCAAGCATCCTTCGGCCTTTCGCGGACGACCGTTCAGCCTCGCAGTGAATGGATATTAACTTTCGGCATCTTGAAGTAGAGTGGCCTGCATCAGGGGCGTGTCGTAAGTCTATGCTGCGGTGCACAACATATAATAGTACTTTTTCTCTTTACAGCGGTTGAGCCGTTGCCTATGCATAATGGCAGGCACCGTGGAGGCGGTGTCTTTTCAAGGGAGGACATCATGACATTTCTTCGCAAGCTTGCGCTTAGCGCAAGCGTGATTGCACTCGGCTGCTCGTCTGCCCTGGCGGCAGACCTCACCGTCGGCTTCTCGCAGATCGGTTCTGAATCGGGCTGGCGCGCTGCTGAAACATCCGTCACCAAGCAGGAAGCTGAAAAGCGCGGCATCGAACTGAAGTTCGCCGACGCACAGCAGAAGCAGGAAAACCAGATCAAGGCTATCAGGGGCTTCATCGCTCAGGGGGTCGATGCCATCCTCGTTGCTCCCGTCGTCGCAACCGGCTGGGAAGATGTTCTGACGGAAGCCAAGGAAGCCGAGATCCCGGTCATCCTGCTCGACCGCGGCGTCGATGCTCCGCAGGATCTCTACCTGACCTCTGTCGCATCCGACCAGGTGAAGGAAGGTCGTGTTGCAGGCGAATGGCTGGTCAACACCGTCGGCGACAAGCCGTGCAAGGTCGTTGAACTGCAGGGCACCGTCGGGTCGACGCCTGCCATCAACCGCAAAAAGGGCTTTGAAGAAGCCATTGCAGGCAAGGCGAACATCAGCATTGCCCGCAGCCAGACCGGCGATTTCACACGCGCCAAGGGTAAGGAAGTCATGGAAGGCTTCCTGAAAGCTGAAAATGGCGGCAAGGACATCTGCGCGATGTATGCCCATAACGACGACATGGCCGTCGGCGCCATCCAGGCAATCAAGGATGCCGGGCTGAAGCCGGGTACAGACATTCTGGTCGTGTCGATCGATGCTGTTCCGGATATCTTCGCCGCCATGGTTGCTGGCGAAGCCAATGCGACCGTGGAACTGACCCCGAACATGGCAGGACCTGCCTTCGATGCGATCGATGCCTTCATGAAGGACGGCAAGCAGCCGGAGAAGTTCATCATCACGGAATCCAAGCTCTACACGCCTGCCGACAATCCGCAGGGCGAGTATGACAACCGCAAGGGCCTCGGTTACTAAGGTAACCCTCCCGGCAGGACCCCGCCAAATACTCGTGGCGGGGTCGCTGTCGCTTTCTCCCGGCGTCAGCAGGGGATAGCTTCGAGGGAGAGGGGGAAGAGGCAATGACCAAGCATCCATCGATCGTGCTTGCGGCGGCGGGCATCACCAAGACATTCGGCAATCACACGGCGCTCGCGGACGTCGACATCGCATTTCATCGCGGCGAGGTGCATGCGCTTCTCGGTGAGAACGGTGCCGGAAAATCAACGCTGATCAAGATCCTGACGGGAGCGTATATTCCCGATGGCGGGACGATTTCCGTCGATGGCGAAACCGTCCATTTTACCACGCCGCAGCAGGCCCAGGCGCTCGGCATCGGCACGGTCTATCAGGAGGTCAACCTCCTGCCCAACATGACCGTCATCGACAATCTGTTCATCGGTCGCCAGCCGACCAACCGCTTCGGTCTGGTCGACAAGCGCCACATGGAGCGGAAATCTCGCGAGATCCTGACGAGCTATGGCCTCGATATCGACGTGAAGGCCGAACTTTCGACCTTTTCCGTCGCTGTCCAGCAGATCATCGCGATCGCACGTGCCGTCGAACTCTCCGGCAAGGTTCTGATCCTCGACGAACCGACCGCGAGCCTTGATCGTTCTGAGGTCGAAAAGCTCTTCGGCATCGTCCGCCAATTGCGTGATCGTGGCCTTGCCATCGTCTTCATAACCCATTTTCTCGATCAGGTTTTCGAGCTGTCGGATCGCGTGACGGTCCTGCGCAATGGGCGCCTCGTCGGGACAGAGGCCATCGCCTCGCTCGACCGCACCAGCCTCGTGCGCATGATGCTTGGCAAGGATCTGGCCTTCCATCATCCCGAGGTGCTGGGCGAAGAGGGCGAGGTGGGCGAGACGCTGATGGAGTTCGAGGGGTTCGGGCTTTCCAACAGTGTTCAACCCTTCGATTTGAAGATCCATCGCGGTGAAGTCGTCGGTGTTGCCGGTCTCCTTGGTTCCGGACGCACGGAAATGGCACGGCTGATGTTCGGCATCGACCATGCCGACAGTGGCTCGCTCAAGATCGACGGCGCGACACGCCAGGTGCGCAATCCGCGCGATGCGGTGGAGCTCGGCTTCGGCTTTTGCCCGGAAGACCGCAAGATCGACGGCATATTCGGTGATCTCTCGGTCCGCGAGAACATCGTCATCGCCATGCAGGCGCGGCTGGGCTGGTTCAAGGCACTGAACCGTGACGAGCAGTTGGAGATCGCCGGTGACTTTATCGAGGCGCTCGACATCCGCACGGCATCGGCCGAGCTACCCGTCAAGCTCCTGTCCGGCGGAAACCAGCAGAAGGTGATCCTTGCCCGCTGGCTCGCCACCGATCCGCGCTTCCTGATCCTTGACGAACCGACGCGCGGTATCGATGTCGGCGCTCACGCCGAAATCGTCCGCATGATCAGCCGGTTGCGTGAAGACGGTCTCGCACTCGTCGTCATATCGTCCGAGCTCGACGAGATCGTCAGCTATTCCTCGCGCGTCGTCGTCATGCGCGACCGCAAGATGGTCGCAGAACTGCATGGCGCCGATATCACGCCCGGCGTCATTGTCCAGACCATTGCCGCCCTTCCGGCGGAGGCCGAGGCATGAAAAGGCTTTCTATGTCCCGTATCATTTCCCCGCAGCTGTTGGCGCTCGCCGGCGTGCTGTTCTTCAACTGGCTTGTCTTTCCCGGCTTTTTCAACATCACCTGGCAGGATGGCCGGTTGTTCGGCAGCCTGATCGACGTCATGAACCGTGGCGCCCCCGTCGCGATCCTTGCGATCGGGATGACCGCGATCATCGCTACCAAGGGCGTGGATCTCTCGGTCGGTGCGGTCATGGCGGTGGCCGGCGCGGTTGCCGCGACCTGTGCGGTTGCCGGCCAGCCGCTGATCGTCACCCTCGTCGCTGCCCTTGCCGTCGGGATCCTGTGCGGCATGTGGAACGGCATTCTCGTCGCCTATCTCGGCATCCAGCCCTTTGTCGCAACGCTGGTACTCATGGTGGCCGGGCGCGGGGTGGCACAGTTGATCACGGAGGGGTCGATCGTCACCTTTTCCGACCCAGCCTTGATCTTCGTGGGCACCGGCAATCTCTTCGGTCTGCCCATGCCGGCCGTGATCGCCATCGTCTTGATGCTCTTCGTCCATCTTGTGATGCGGCGCACGGCGATCGGTCTGTTCATCGAGGCCATCGGCATTAATCTTTCCGCCGCCAATTACACCGGGCTGCGCAGCAAGATTTTCATTCTCTGCATCTATGCCTTCGGCGGCTTCTGTGCGGCGACAGCGGGGATTATCGCCGCTGCGGACATCCGCGGGGCAGATGCCAACAATGCCGGTCTCTGGCTCGAACTCGACGCCATCCTCGCGGTCGTCATCGGTGGCACTTCGTTGCTTGGCGGACGCTTCTCGATCCCGATGTCGGTGCTCGGCGCGATCATCATCCAGGCGATGAACACAGGCGTGCTCGTCTCGGGCTTCCCGCCGGAGTTCAACCTGATCGTCAAGGCCGGCATGATCATCATCATCCTGGTGCTGCAGTCGGCCCGGATCGCCCATCTGCTCGGCCGCAAGTTCGGTCCGCGCCAGGCCGTTGCGACAACACCCCCCAAGACCTCAGGCCAAACTTCGGGACAGGCACGATGAATCCGCGTTATCGCCCACTCGCTGCGACCACCCTCATCTTCGTGGTCGCCTATGCCATCTGCATTTTCCAGTTCCCGGCCATGTGGTCGACCAGGGTGTTCGGGAACTTCCTGACGGACAACGCCTTTCTCGGCATCGCCGCCGTCGGCGCCACCTTTGTCATCATTTCCGGCGGCATCGATCTATCGGTCGGCGCGGTGATCGGCCTGACGGGGGTCATCACGGCCATCCTGATCTCCTGGGTCGGCATCCATCCGCTGGCGGTCTTTGCGATCGTGCTTGCGCTTGCGGCCACCTTCGGGGCCTCCATGGGAGCGGTCATTCACTTTCTGCAGGTGCCCCCCTTCATCGTGACGCTGGCCGGCATGTTCCTGGCGCGCGGTCTGGCCTCGGTGCTCAGCCAGGATTCGATCCCGATCGACCACGAGTTCTACCGGACCATCTCCAGCCTCTACTACCGGCTGCCCGGTGGCGGCCGCCTGAGCTTCATCGGACTGCTGATGCTTTGCACCTTCCTCGTCTTCGGTTTTATCGCCCACAAGACGCGGTTCGGCTCCTATGTCTATGCCATCGGCGGCAACATCAATTCGGCGTCGCTGATGGGGGTGCCGACCGGGCGGGTAACGGTCGGCATCTATGCGCTGTCGTCCTTCCTGGGCGGGCTCGCGGGCATCGTCTATTCGCTCTACACCTCGGCCGGCTATCCGCTGGCGGCGGTGGGTATCGAACTTGACTCGATTGCAGCCGTAGTGATAGGCGGGACCCTGTTGACGGGCGGTTACGGTTTCATCTTCGGAACCCTGATCGGGGTCATGCTGCAGGGCCTCGTCCAGACCTATATCGTCTTCGACGGAACGCTCTCCAGCTGGTGGACTAAAATCGCCATCGGGTTCCTGCTGTTCATGTTCATCCTGCTCCAGAAGCTGGTGTTTACCGCACAGACCGGGCGTACGCGCCTGAAGAAGGCCCCTGCATGAGCGAGCCGGGGAGCCTTCTTCGCTCCCTGTCAGGGCGGTTGACGGCGCGTAACTATCATTCGCATGTCATCAACGAGATCGGGGCCGGGGTCATCTCCGGTCGCTATCCCGTTGGGACGACCCTTCCGAATGATGCCAAATTCATGGAAGAGTTCGAGGTGTCGCGTACGGTTCTGCGCGAGGCATTGAAGACCCTGGAGGCCAAGGGCTTGCTCGAAGCAAGGCCGAAAGTCGGTACCAAGGTTGCCAAGAAAAGCCGTTGGAACCTCTACGATCCTCAGGTGCTGGCCTGGCATCTCGAAGCGCCGCTAGACCCGGAGTTTCTCTCCGGCCTGCATGAGGTGCGCCGCTCGATGGAACCGCAGGCGGCAGCTGAAGTTGCCAGACGCCGCACGGCGGACCAGATCCGCCTGATGCTCTACTGGATCCACCAGATGGAGACCTCGCTGGGCTCCCTGCAGAACTTCGCGCTTGCCGATTTCGAGCTGCACCGGATCATCGCGGACGCCGCTCACAATCCATTCGTGCGGGCGCTTTACGGTGTCATCGAGCTCGCGCATGCGCTGGCCTACAAGGCACTGATGACTGCTCCTGACGCTTGTGTGCTGGACGCAATCCTCGACAAGCACCGGCTCCTGGTGAACCGGATCGAATATGGCGACGAAGCCGGAGCGCGAAATGCCATGCTCGAAACCATCGAACATGACCGGATGGTGGCGCAGCGGTCCGGCTAGTCCCAGACCGGGCTGGTGGGTTCATAGGGCGAGTGCATTCTTGAGCATCGGAGCTTCTGCCATCGACAGGTCCGAGATCGGCCTCTATGTGCCCGGGCGTCGGCATCCCCCGACATCGGACTTCGGCTGAGGTGCTTCAGTCCGTCATGCCTGCCGGTGCGGCAAGCGGCAGCATGTCCTTGTAGATGCCAGGCGACGAGCCGGGAATTGCGATTGCACCCACGCTCCTCTCATAAAAACCCTCGGGGCCGGCACCGCCGATGATGGCATAACCGTAACCCTGATCGCGCATGTCGAGAAGGGTGCGGATCAGCAGCGCATGGCCGATGCCCTGACCACGGGCATTCTCATCCACACCGGTTGGGCCAAAGAAGCCCTTCATCGTTGCCTCGTGGCAGGCAAAGCCAAGCAGGGTCTCGCCTTCATGGGCAATCCAGCAGGTGACGGGCTGGCGCATGATTGCTGCCGTCGCCTCGGCTGCCCAGCCGGCGCCGAAACGCGGCTCGATCCAGGCACAGATCCCCGAGAGTTCCGGCACGAGCGCGCGCCGGATCGTTACGCCTTCGGCCTGCATGCGCCTGTCGAGGTCGGGGTTTGGCTGCAGATCGTAGAGTTTTACGAGCATGTCCGTAGCCATTCTCAGCCTCCTCCATGCTCTTTGGCGAAGTCGAGCCCCAGGATCGCGGCCCCGATGAGGCCCGGCTCCACGCCGCAGGCGGCGGGAACGACGATCGGGTCCTTGAACTTGCGCAGAATGCGTGCACGCAGGGCCGTATCGATGCGTGCCAGAAGCGCCGGCACATTCGAAAGGCCGCCGCCGACGGGTAAAATGGTCGTGCCGGTGACGTTGACGACGACCGAAAGCGCATCCGTGAGGATGTCGACGTAAACGTCGATCGTGCGTTCGGACATGGCCTCCCCCTTCTGCCAGTCGGTGATTATCTGCTCACTGGTCAGATGTTTGCCATGGATATGCTTGTGCAGTTTCTCGAGGCCTCTGGCGCTGCAGACCGCGTCGATGCAGCCAATCTGGCCGCAGCCACACTGGAAGCGCGGCACGCGGATTGGTGGAGAGCCGGCCTCTGTCGGCTGGATCGGACCGTGTCCCCATTCGCCGGCAAAGCCGCTTTCGTTGATCAGCTTGCCGTCGATGACGAGTCCACCGCCGACGCCGGTGCCGAGGATCACGCCGAACACGACACGATGACCGCGGGCCGCCCCAATGCCGGCTTCGGCGAGAACGAAGCAGTCCGCGTCGTTTGCGACGATCACCGGGAGGCCCAAGGCGGCTTCGAGATCGGCCTGCAGTGGCCGGCCGTGGATGCAAGGGATATTGGCGACGACGGCGTTCGCGGTGTCGGGGTCGATTACGCCCGCAATCGAGATTGCGATGCAGGCAGCGCGCTTGCCAGCGAGTGCTTCGGCTTCCGCAATGACGGAGGCGAGTGTGGCCACGAAGGCGTCGAAATCATGAATGGGAGTCGGCTGGCGCGGGAAGGGACGGATATCCTCGGGGCTCGTTGCCAGGGCGCCCTTGATGGCCGTGCCGCCGATATCGAAGCAGACGATCATGCGAAGGCCCAGCTCGGTTTGGTGTCAGCAGTATGGACGCAAGTGCCTGCAATCCAGGTGGATCTGATGTCGAGGTCTGCGCCGAGCACGACGAAATCGGCATCCTTGCCGGCAATGAGGCTGCCCTTGCTCGGGGCGCCGATCGCTTCGGCCGGATAGAGCGACGCCATGCGCAGCGCCTCTTCCAGCGGCTGCCCAAGCTGTTCGTGCACGTAGCGGACGCAGGAGAGCATGTCGATGTCCGCACCGGCCAGCGTTCCGTCGGCGAGCGTCAGCCGGCCATCACGGCGGTAAACGGTTCGGCCGTTCAGGTCGAAGCCGTTCTCCCCGGTGCCGATGGTCGACATGGCATCGGTGACCAGAAAGATATGGGCGGGCCCTGTCTTTGCGGCGAGCGCGATCTTCATGGTGACCGGATCGACATGGAAGCCATCGGCAATGAGGCCGCAATGCAGGGAGGGGGAAGCAAGGGCAGCGCCGACAAGGCCAGGCTCGCGGTTGCCGAGCTGGCTCATGGCGTTGAAGAGGTGGGTGACGAGGGTGGCGCCCGCCTTGATGTAAGCCGCAACGCCAATGCAGCTGGTATCGGTGTGGCCGAGGCTCACCCGGTAGCCGGCCTGAACCAGACGCCGGACCTGATCCGGCGTCACGCTCTCGGGGGCAATCGTGATCATCGGTATGCCGAAACGCGGCGCCTGTTCGAGAAGATAGGCGAGATCGGCTTCGATCATCGGGCGGATCAGGGCCGGATCATGCGTGCCCTTGCGGGCAATCGACAGATGCGGTCCCTCGAGATGCAGGCCGAGGTAGCCGGGCTCTCCCGCTGCGGCTGCGGCCGCGCCGGCGGCGATCGCTTCTCTCTTGAGTTCCGGTGCATCGGTGATCAGCGTGACCATCAGCGCGGTCGTGCCATAACGAGCATGGGTCTCGCAGATCGTGCGGATGCCCGGCACCGTGGGATCGTTGTTGAAGAGCACGCCACCGCCACCATTGACCTGGAGGTCGATGAAGCCTGGGGTGATCAGTGCATCGCCGGCATCGTGGTGCATCATGCCGCCGGGCAAATCCGCTCTGGCGAGAACAGCCTTCACCCGGCTGTTCTCGACCAGGAGTGCAGCATCCTCGTGGAACATGTGCCCATCGAAGATGCGGCGTGCGGTGATGGCGAAGGCGGACGTCATTGTGTCTCGGTGACTTTCTTCAGCGCGACTGGCTTGTCGGGATTGAAACCGCGCGCACGGGAGAGGGATTCGATGAAGCCATAATAGGGAACGATCAGAGCCAGCGCATCCGTGATCGGATGGCCCGTTGCGATGATCGGCAGCTTGTGCCCGGCCGCCGCCTGGTCCGATGTGATGAAGCAGGTGGCATTGCTGGCCGCGAGCTTCGAGACAGTTCCGGCGATCGAGGCCTCGGCCTTGTCCCTTGCCGCAAAGGCAACGACGGGAAAGTTGCGGCCAACGATCGAGACCGGGCCGTGCAGCACTTCTGCCGAGGAATAGGCTTCGGCATGCAGTTCGCAGGTTTCCTTGCATTTCAGGGCCGCTTCAGCGGCAATCGCCAGCGTGGGTCCGCGACCGAGCATGTAGAGAGAGTCGGCCGACTTTAGCGGCTCGAGCAACGCGGTCCAGTCGAGGGCGAGAGCCTGTTCGAAATGCTCGGGCAGGGCCTCGACAGCGCGGGTGAGCGCTACGTCGCGGCTCCAGCTCGCGAGGATCGCAAGCCCCGCGACGATCGAATTCACGTAGGACTTGGTCGCAGCTACCGCGATCTCAGGACCCGCCTTGATGTCGATGGCGAATGTCGCCGCGTCCGCCAGCGGCGAGGGGAGCGTGTTCACCAGACTGATCGTCGTGGCGCCGCCGTCTCGGGCGCCCTTGGCCATAACAACGATATCGGGGCTGGCGCCGGATTGGGACACGGCAAAGGCGGCCGCGCTGCCGAGCTTCATCGGAACCTCGTAGATCGAGGCGAGGGAGGGGCCGAGCGAGGCGACCGGCAGGCCCATCTGCAGCTCGATCGCATATTTCAGGAAATATGCCGCATGATCGGACGAGCCGCGGGCAATCGTCACCACGATGGCGGGATCCTTGTCGCGCAATGCGTTCGCCGCGTCTGATATCACGGATTTCGAGCTGTCCAGCAAACGGGCGGCGGCTGCGGGGATCTCGTTGATCTCC
This sequence comes from Rhizobium sp. 'Codium 1', assembly GCF_020889605.1. Taxonomy (NCBI): domain Bacteria; kingdom Pseudomonadati; phylum Pseudomonadota; class Alphaproteobacteria; order Hyphomicrobiales; family Rhizobiaceae; genus Rhizobium; species Rhizobium sp. 'Codium 1'. Next base: position 775,169 of record NZ_JAJGPW010000002.1, on the reverse strand, counting down.
TCACGCATCTTGGTGGTCATGGTACGCGCTTTCAGTCTTGGGGCTTCATGGGCGAGCCGATGCCGAGTTCGGCAACCAGATCATAGGCGTCGCTGCGATAAAGGGCGCGCGACATTTCCATCACGCGACCGGTTTCGAGATAGGCGATGCGCTGCACTGACAGTGCCGCAGAGCCCGGCGGGACACCGAGCAGCTTGGTTTCCTCGTCCTTCAGCAGAACGGCGGAAATACGCTGATTGGCGCGTACAGGCCGGATACCGGCGTCGAGCAGGCAGAGGTAGAGGGAATCCTCTATTTTTTCCGGATCCGGCAGAAGGTCATCCGGCAGACTGGTGCGTTCCAATGCGATCGGCATGTCGTTGGCGGTTCTCAAGCGGTCGATCCGCGCGACGCGCGCGCCGCTGACAAGGCCCAGCATCATGGTTTCTTCGGCCGTGGGATAAAACAGGCCGCGCCCCAGCCAGCGGGAGCCTGCGACCATGCCGCGCCGGCGCATGTCTTCGGTGAAGGAGGTGAGCTGACTGAGCGGCTGCTGCATGCGCGGGACGGGCTTGACCACAAAGGTCCCGGAGCCGCGGCGGCGAACGAGCAGGCCTTCTTCCACCAGTTCGTCGATCGCCTTGCGCACAGTCACGCGGCTGATGTCTGCCGCTTCGGCAATGTCGCGTTCTGCCGGCAGGGCATCGCCGTGCTTCAGGCGCCCCGAGGCGACGGCGTCCTCGATCATCTTGCGAAGCTTCACATAAAGCGGTCCGCCGCGCACCATCTGGAGCTGTTCAAGGGGGAGGGCTGTGCTCATGCGGCAAATCTGCCCCAGCGATGGCGTGGCTGCAAGCAGATGGCAGCGACGGCAATCCTCATCAACTTCTGCATGCTTCCGTCCCGGCGTTGGTCTTTGCGAAACAATACCAACCAGAGACCTATTTCGCAAATGGTTTTGAAGCTCTGACCTGATTTCTGAGGCGTTTTAGAAATTTCGCCGTGAAAACAGCATTTTGCGCGTTTTTCAAAGATTTTCGGCGAGCTCAGCTTTACGATTGGACTAGTTTTGGTATCTTAAATTAACGATTGGGGAAGATCGCAATCCAAATCCTTTGCGCTGGCATGCCCTTGAGGTTTCTGCCGTGGCTGGGAAGTGGAGTGCCAGATCTTCATCCAGTATCGCGAACGGTCATGAAAACAATTTTCATCAATGCTGGGATTTTCGCTTCCTGTGTTGACGATCTTGGAAAAGTGACGCAGTCTGCGAAAAATAATTACGAAAGCAGGGGAATGTATCATGAAGGTCGCGATTATCGGACTCGGATTCCGTCTCGGATATCTGGGTCGGGTGTTCAGGGAGATTGATCCGAGCTTCGAGATCGTTGGTTATGTCGATCCGGCTCCGGCCGGCATGCCGACGCTCGATGAATACGGTATTTCCCCCGGCAAAGCTTATGGCACCCCCGAGGCGCTCATCGCAGGCGAAAGCTTCGACCTCCTGATGATCGGGTCGCCGAACCACATGCATCTGGAGCATATTCGTCTCGGTCTCGAGGCAGGGCTCACAGTCTTCACGGAAAAACCCATCGTCACCAGCATCGAGGAGAGCTATGCGCTGGCCTCGCTGCTCCACACGCATGGACATGACCGGCTGCTCGTCGGCCTGGTTCTGCGGTATTCCCCGCTCTATCGCGATCTGCGCAAGGCGCAGGAGGAGGGGCGTCTCGGCAATGTCGTGTCGATCGAAGCTTCCGAGCACATTCAGCCCTATCACGGTGCCTTCTTCATGCGCGACTGGCGCCGCTACGGACGATATGCCGGTGGTTTCATGCTGGAAAAATGCTGCCACGACCTCGACCTCTACAACGGCGTGGTCGGTGCCCGTCCGCGTTTCGTCGCAAGCTTTGGCGGCCGCAAGAGCTTCGTGCCGGAGAATGCGCCCGAGGCCACCGGTATCAACGACCTCAATGTCTATCACCGCAAGCCGAGCGGCTGGCAGGGCTCCGACAAGGTCTTCGACAGCGACGGCGACATCATCGATTACCAGACTGCCATCGTGGAATACGAGAACGGCGTGTCGATGACCTTCCATACCAATCTCAATGTGCCGGACGAATTCCGCCGCTTCTGCGTGATCGGATCCAAGGGCATGGCGGAAGGCGATTTCGTGCGTGGTTTCATGGATGTGCATGACGCCCGCACCAATGAGAAGGTCATTGCCAACACCTACAAGGCGCCTTCCGCGCTTTCCCAGCACTACGGCGCCGATGAGCAGATGGCCGAAGATGTCATCGCCTTCGTCAATTCGGGGGCAAAGCAGCCGGTGTCTGCAATCGATGCGCTGGAAGCCGGCATGCTTGCGCTTGCCATGGACGAGGCCCGCCTCGGCCGCAAGGTTGTCGATCTGAAACCCGTCTGGGAAAAGTTCGATGCATGCCTTCATGGACCCGCCGGCGTTTCCGCCCGCGCGCGTTCGGCATAAGGGAGCGGTCGGATGCAAGCTCGCCAAAGCGCCATCACCTTCGCCTGGCTGCTGATCGCGCCGGCCCTTCTCTATATCACGGCCATCGTAGCCTATCCGCTGGTCGACACCTTCATTCTCTCATTCACCGACGCTTCGCTCAGGAAGACGACGAACTGGGTGGGCTGGGTGAATTACGAGAAGATCTTCAACGACACCTTCGCGACCGTCATCGTCAGGACGTTTATCTGGACCTTCTTCTCGGTGTCGATCAAGATGATCATCGGCACCTTCGGGGCTGCCATGCTGAACACGGCCGTGCCGGGTCGTACGCTCTTCCGCGTGCTCACCATGCCACCATGGATCGTACCCATGGCGATCGGCATCTTCATGTGGGGCTGGATGTATAACGGCCAGTTCGGGATGATCTCCGGCGTCCTGCAACGCACCGGCGTGGTCGATGGTCCGGTTGCCTTCCTCGCCTATGGCTCGACGGCCTTCTGGGCGACGATCTTCACGGATGTGTGGATCGGCGTGCCGATGGTGACGCTCTACATGCTCGCCGCCATGCAGGCGATCCCGCAGGATCTGTACGAAGCTGCCTGGACCGATGGCGCGGGGCGCTTCTACCGCTTTCGCCGGATCACCCTGCCGCTGATCCTGCCCGCCATGATCACCATGTCGATGATTTCGCTGATCTCCACCTTCAACTCCTTCGACATCATCTGGATCCTCACGCGCGGTGGCCCGAGCGGCGAGACCACGACAATGATCATCGACACCTATCACACGGCGATCGGGTCCAAGAAATACGGCGAGGGTGCTGCCCGGGCAGTCCTGATCTGTATCTTCCTCTCGATCTTCTGCGTCGCCTATTTTCGCGTGACCAGCCGTCTTTCGCAGGAGCATGCACGATGAGCTACGACAAGACAGCCCTGATCAACCGCTATCGTTGGTATGAACTGGTCGGCATCTATGCAGGTATCGCCGTGTTCCTGACCTTTGTGCTCGCGCCCTTCGTCGAAGGTTTCCTGGTGTCGCTGAAGCCGCTCAGCCAGCTCTTCTCCTCGCCCTATCGGTTCTTCCCGGAGAATGGTTCGTTCGACGCCTACATCACGATGTGGGACAGCGTGCCAGGCTTTGCGCGATACATCTTCAACTCCTTCTTCATCTCGACGATCGCGACCCTTGTCGTGCTGCTGCTTGTCGTGCCGGCCTCCTACGCCTTCGCCCGGTTCGAGTTTCGCGGCCGGGGGCAATTGCTCGGGGCCTTCCTCGCCGTCAACATGTTCTCGGGCGCGGTGCTGCTTATCCCGCTCTTCCGGCTGATGCGCTCAATGGGGGTCCTCAACACCTATTTTGCCATGATCGTGCCGGGTGTCGCCTTCCTCATCCCGACCGCCATCTGGCTCTTGCGCACCTATATGATGCGCATCCCGCGCGAGCTGGAAGAAGCAGCCTATGTCGATGGTGCCAGCTATTTCTATACGTTCCGTCGGGTCGTTCTGCCGCTCGCAATGCCGGGCATCGCCGTCGTCGCCATCACCACCTTCATCGGTGCCTATGCCCAGCAGTTCATCTTCGCCCTGACCTTCAATTCCAAGACCGAATACATGCCGCTGCCGATCGGGCTTTTTGCCTATTTCGGCCGTCAGGAGGTCATCTGGAACGAGCTGATGGCGGCGAGCTTCGTCGGGATCGCGCCTGCCATGATCGTGATCTTCTTCCTGCAACGCTACCTCGTCAGCGGGCTTACCGCCGGTGCGGTGAAGTAGGGCTGCCAACAAAATTCGGGTCAACCGGACGCTTTCAACCTGTCAACAAAGGGGAACTATCGATGACAAGAAAACTGACCATGCTCGCAGGCTCGTTTGCCCTGCTCGCCAGCTCCGCGCTCACCACGCTGGCGGCTGACCAGGAGATCAGCTGGATCTATTGCGGCGACAAGATCGACCCGATCCACGAGAAGTACATCGCCGAATGGGAAGGCAAGAACGAGGGCTGGAAGGTCAAGCCCGAGGTCGTCGGCTGGGAACAGTGCCAGGACAAGGCCACGACTCTTGCCGTCGCCGGTACGCCCGTTGCCATGGCTTATGTCGGCTCGCGCACGCTGAAGGAATTCGCCCAGAACGAACTGATCGTTCCGGTTCCGATGACGGATGAGGAGAAAGCCTCCTACTACCCGAACATCGTCGAAACAGTGACCTTCGAAGACACGCAGTGGGGTGTTCCCGTCGCCTTCTCGACCAAGGCACTCTACTGGAACAAGGATCTGTTCAAGGCTGCCGGCCTCGATCCGGAAACCCCGCCGAAGACCTGGGCTGAAGAGATCGAGTTTGCCAAGCAGATCACGGAAAAGGCTGGCGTCGCCGGCTACGGTCTGCCCGCCAAGACCTTCGACAACACGATGCACCAGTTCATGCATTGGGTTTACACCAACAATGGAAAGGTCATCGACGGCGACAAGATCGTCATCGACAGCCCGGAAGTACTTGCAGCGCTCCAAGCTTACAAGGATATCACACCTTACTCCGTCGAGGGTGCGACCGCGTATGAGCAGAACGAAATTCGCGCCATCTTCCTCGACGGCAAGGTCGGTATGATCCAGTCGGGTTCGGGCGCCGCCTATCGTTTGAAAGACACGAAGATCAACTGGGGTGTTGCCCCGCTGCCGCGCGGCCCATCGGCCCAGGGTGAAGGCACACTGCTGATCACCGACAGCCTGGCGATCTTCTCCGGTTCGGGCGTCGAGGAAAAGGCGATCGAGTTCGCCAAGTACATCACCTCGACCGATATCCAGCACGAATACGAGCTGCAGGGCGGCGCTGGCCTCACCCCGCTGCGCCCCGGTGCGGTCGTCGACCAGTTCGTCACCAACGAGCCTTTCTGGAAGCCTTTCATTGACGGCATCGCCTATGGCGGTCCCGAGCCCCTCTTCACCGACTACAAGGGCTTCCAGAATGTCATGATCGAGATGGTCCAGTCGGTCGTCACCGGCAAGACCGAGCCGGCCGATGCGCTGAAGAAGGCTGCAGCTGATCTCGAGCAGTACAAATAATCTCGGGCGACCGAGGCTCCGCGGGCCGGGTCCGGCCCGCGGATTTCATCAGGCATATTTGGCCGGTCAACGACGGACCGGCAGTGGAGACTAAGGGTCGTGGGTCAGCTATTTCTGAAAAAGGTGCGCAAGTCGTACGGGCATTTCGAGGTCATCAAGGGTGTCGATCTCGAGGTGAATGACGGTGAGTTCGTCGTTTTCGTCGGGCCATCGGGCTGTGGCAAGTCCACGCTGCTCCGCATGATCGCGGGTCTCGACGACACAACCGATGGTGACATCGTGATCGATGGCGAGCGTGTCAACGACAAGCCGCCTGTCGAGCGCGGCATCGCCATGGTCTTCCAGTCCTATGCGCTTTATCCGCATATGTCGGTCTTCGAGAATATTGCCTTTCCACTGCGCGTCGAGAAGCTCTCCGAGGCGACGATCCGCGAGAAAGTGGGGGCTGTCGCGAAGATCCTGCAGCTTGATCAGCGTCTGCAGCAGCGTCCCGGCCAGCTTTCCGGCGGCCAGCGCCAGCGTGTCGCGATCGGCCGGGCCATCGTGCGCGAACCGAAGATCTTCCTCTTCGACGAGCCGCTCTCCAACCTGGATGCGGCGCTTCGTGCCGACATGCGTATCGAGCTGACCAAACTGCACCGCGACCTTGAAGCAACGATGGTCTACGTCACCCATGATCAGATCGAGGCCATGACCATGGCAGACCGGATCGTGGTGCTGAATGCCGGCAACATCGCCCAGGTAGGCGCGCCGCTCGAACTCTATCACAAGCCGCAAAACACCTTCGTTGCCGGCTTTATCGGTAATCCCAAGATGAACTTCGTGCCGGTCACCTGTGTCGGTGTCGATGCCATTGGGGTCACTATTTCCTATGAAGGCCAGACGGCGCTGATCCCGGTCGACGGGCGCTCCGATCTTGTCGGCCAGACGCTGACGCTCGGCATTCGCCCCGAACACACACGTCTGAGCGATGGTGACATCAACATCATGGTAACGCCCGCCGTCATCGAGCGGCTTGGCATCAATACCATTGCCTATGCGGCCTTGCCAAATGGCGAGCCTTACTGCGCGCTGCTCCCTGGCTCTGCCCCGGTGCGTCCCGAACAGCCTATGACAACAGGCATCATGGCTGCCGACTGCCATCTGTTCGACGCCAACGGCCAGGCTCTGGAACGGCGCATCGACTGGCGCACCCTCGACCTCCCGGCGTCCGTCAAGGCCGCCAGTTAAAGCTCCTCCCGGCCCTGCCAAAGGCCAATCCCCTGGTCCGCCTTCGGGCGGACCTTTTTTTATATGGAGGGAGCGGACTTCTCCACCTGGAATGCGTCCGAGATCCGCAAGTCGCCCGCCGGCATGCGCTCGGGAACGGCTTTGCAACAGTCGCTGCTGCTACCAGACGAGCCCGCGAGCCGCGACGTCTTCCACGCGGGTGACGATGCCGTCGCGGTGGAAGGTCATGAGGTCGAAGAGGTTGGAGACGACGCAGGTGTGGTTGGGGATGATCCTGACCTTCTCGCCGATCTCCGGTCGCCGTCCCTGAACCTTCGACAGATCAACCGTGCCATGCTCTTCGGAGAGGCCGCAAATTACGGCGTCCGGATACTCGACTATGACGCCGTAGTCAGAGAAGCCGAGGAGGTCAGAGGTGAGGGCCTTGGAGCCTGCGTCGAGGATGGCACGATCCTCGGTCGGGCGGGAGACGACGGTGGCAAGGATAGACATGGCGCAGTCGTCAAGGCTGCAATGGCCGGCCCTTGCCATGGCGCGGTCGTTGTAGACATAGGTGCCGGCCCGGTGCTCGGTCGCCGAGGGTACTTTGTGGGCGAAGAAGAGGCTGGGCGTGCCGCCATTGGAGACGATGGGGCAGGGGAGGCCACGGGTGGCGAGGCCCTCGCGTGTCGTCGCGAAAAAGGCCTCCACGGCTTCTTCGCTATTCGCCTTTGGATAGGTCAGGATGCCGCCGAAGGTCAGGCCGGGGGCCGCGGCGATCGTCTCGGCGAGCGCAATGGCCGCCTCCGGGCTCTGGACGCCGCAGCGTCCGCCACCCGTGTCGCATTCAACGAGAACGCTCAGCGGGCGTTCAGCAGCAAAGGCGGCAGAGAGGCCGCGGATGGTGATTTCGCTGTCTGCCACAACCTTCAGGCCGGAAATGCGGGCATTGAGCGGAACGAGGCGTTTCAGCTTCTCGGGACCAAGAATGTTGAAGGTGATCAGCAGGTCTTCGAAGCCGGCATCGGCAAAGACCTCTGCTTCGGTGATCTTCTGGCAGTTGATGCCCTTCGCGCCCGCCTTGACCTGTTCGGCGGCGATCGCCGGGATCTTGTGCGTCTTGATGTGCGGACGGAAGGCGAGGCCATGACTGTACATATAGTCCTGGACGCGGGCGATGTTGGCGGCAAGCCTGTCCTCATCGACCAGGGGAAGCGGGGTCGACAGTTCTGCAATCGGCTGACCGATCCTCGGGCGGGGAAGTTGCATCATGCGGCCTCATTGCCCTCGGGCGTATCATGCGGGTTTGCCATGATCGGCCAGATATCGCGGCGCACATGGCGATAGGCTGTCTTGGCCGGGTCGTTCGGATAGGGCGTGCCGGCGGCACAGTACAGGATGTCCGAGGCGATCTGCGAGAAGGCGGCGTAGAAGTGGTTGGTCGACTTGATGACGAGGAGATGCTTGCTCGTCGGGTCAATGCCAAGGGCCGTGAAGAGAGAGGGGTCATAGCTCTGCACCCGGACCGAGCTCAGGATGATGTCGATGCCATCAAGCCGGATATGGGCCGCATCGCCGAAGGGCGCGATGCTGTCGCCGAAGCGCATCTCGGCATTGGCCACGACCTTGACCACCTTGACGAGACCATCGATCGGATGGCCGGTGCCGGGCGCAGACTTTGCGCCGAAGCGCAGCGGGATTTCAGCACCTTCGCCGGCCGCCATGCAGATCTGCACGGCGATCGGATCCCAGATCATGCCGATTGCAGCATTGGTCACGCCACGCGCCAGCATTTCCGCGAGGATCACGGTCGCATCACCCGCCGTGCCGCCACCCGGATTGTCCCACATGTCCGCAATGACCACGGGCCCTTGCGGATAGGCGAGCGCATGGTCGAGGGCCGTCTTTTCGTCGATCTGCGGCATCATGAAGGTGCCGCGCCGGGCGAATAGTTCGAGGCCGAGGTCGCGGGCAAGCATGGCGCCCTTTTCCGGATGGCCGTTGGTCACGGCTATGGTCTTCGTTCCCATCTCCGGCACATCGCCCGCCATGAAACCATGAATGACAGAGAGCGACAAAACCTCTGCATCCATTTTCTCGATGGCCATAAGCCTGTCAACAAAGCTGCGCATCGGCTCGCGCGATGTCGGGAAGATATCGATCATCCGGCAGTCAAAGACCGACATGACGGGTTTCGCCCGGCCTTCCAGCGTGTCGACCGCGATACGCCAGAGATCTTCGGCGCGATCGACGAAATCTGTGTGCGGGAATTCCTTGAAGACGACGAAAAAATCAGCGGCTGCGACGCGCTTCGCCGTCAGGTGGCTATGCGGATCGAGTTCGGCGCAGAGCAGGATGTCCGGGCCGATGATCTCGCGGATCCGGGTCAAGAGATCGCCTTCCGGGTCGAGATAACCGTCGGCGACCATGGCGCCATGCAGGCCGAGCACGACAGCATCAACGGGCAGTGCTGCCGTCAACTGGTCGAGGATCTCGTCGCGCAGGCTCTCATAGGTCTGCCGATTGACGAGACCCGCCGGGTCCGCCCAGGTTGCGGTGCCCTCGATCAGCATCCAGCCCTTCTCGGCGCAGACCTTGCGGCCGACGGTGATCGGCGCCGTGCAGAGCGTTGGTGTCGCGGGGTGCTCACCCGGAGGCGCGTAGAGCGAATCCTCGAAGGCGCGCCGGTCGATGCAGATCGGGGAGAAGGTATTCGTTTCCGTTGCAAGCGCGGCGGTGAAGATGCGCAAGGGCCGACCTCCGGGGTCTTGAGGGTTCGAGGGCGGGTTCAGCGCTTGCCCATCGGATTGGGCAGATAACCGGTAAAGCCGGAGATTTTCCAGCGGCCTTCATGCAGTCGGCAATAATAGAGCGTCTGCCAGCGCATGACATCGAGCGTGCCGTCGGCCTTCTTGAGGCCACCGTCGAACTTCTTGCGCACGAGGGCCGTCTCTCCGGAAATCTCGATCTCCTCGAGTGTCGTCGTGGTGAAGATCGCGGTGCGCGGATCCTCGCCGTAGCTCTGGGCGGCAAAATCCTTGGCCTGCTTCAGCCATTCGTCGCGATAGGCGGCGAGATTGGGGAAGGCCAGCGTCCACTTGTCCGCATCCTCCTCGCGATTGCCACTGATGCCGATAAAGCCGTCCTCGACGAAATCATGTGCGACCATGCTCCAGTCGGCGGCCAGAAACGCATCGATGTCGCGAGGGACGAGCATCTCCCAAATGGCATGGCGGGCTTCGTCCGTGGCCGGAAACGGATTCTGGAATGGGTCGCGCATTTCTTCCCCGTCTTTAAATTCTTTTCATGGATGTGAATTTTCTCTGGTCAAAATCGGTTTTTTATGGTCGCTTGTCAACGATCGAAGAAAATAATTTGCATAAGGGGTATCCATGACGATCAAGCGTTACGGGGCCGAAAAGGCGGGTGCAGGTGGTCAGCGTTTGCCGTTTGCGCGCGCCGTCGAGGCCGATGGCTGGCTCTATGTTTCCGGTCAGGTGGCGATGGAAGACGGGGAAATCATCCCGGGCGGCATAGTCGAGCAGACCCACAAGACGATCGCCAATGTCATCGCCATTCTTGACGAGGCCGGCTACGGCCTTGAACATGTCGTGCGCTGCGGCGTGTGGCTGGATGACCCTCGCGATTTCTGGACCTTCAACAAGATCTACCAGCAGTATTTCGGCGAGCACCCGCCGGCGCGCGCCTGTGTTCAGGCTTCGATGATGGTCGATTGCAAGGTCGAAATCGACTGCGTAGCCTTCAAGCCTTCGAAATAAGAGAGAGGGCAGGGCATTGGATATCTTCGCACGCATTCAGGAAGAGGCAGGGCAGTTTTCGGCCTCCGAGCAACGCATCGCGGATATCCTGCTCAATTCCTTCGATTTCGCGGTCAATGCCTCGATCATCGAACTGGCCGAAAAAGCAGAGGTCTCACCGCCGACGGTCACGCGCTTCTGCCGTCGTCTTGGCTGCCACAACTTCGCAGATTTCAAAGTGAGCCTCGCGCGGACTGCCTATGTCGGCGTGCGCTATCTCAATCCCGAAGCACAGAGCACCGAGCCGGCCGATGTCGCGACCGATGTAATCACCAAGGCGCAAAATGCCATGTTCATGGTGCATCGGGCGCTCGACCCCGTGATGCTTGATAAGGTCGCGGACAGGCTTGCGCGGGCGGAGATGGTCTATGCCTTTGGCTCAGGCGGCAACTCCTCGATGATCTCGGGCGAACTGCAGAACCGTCTTTTTCGCCTCGGCTCGCGGGTCACCGCCTCAGCAGACCATAATATGCAACTGATGCTGACAGCGGCTGCACGCTCGAATGATGTGTTGATCGGCTCGTCGTTTTCGGGGCGCAATACCGAGCTGGTGAAGTGTTTCAGGCTCGCGCGCGAGAACGGCATCACGACGATCGCGCTCACCCAGAGCAACAGTCTGGTGGCGGAAGCCTCCGAACTTGTCATCGGCATCGACCTCCCGGAGGGCGAAAACATCTTCCGGCCGACCTCTACGCGCTTTGCCTATCTCGCCGTCGTCGACGTGATCGCAAGCCTGGTTGCCTATCGCAATCGCAAGCAGTCGCAGGTGACGCTGCGCCATATCAAACAACAGCTGGTCGAGCACCGCGATGGTGGGGATGACCGGCAACTTCTCGGAGACTGAACCATGCCCGCATCGATGTCGGAGACCCGCCGTGACGCATAAGGTTGCTGTCGTGACCGGAGCTGCCGGAGATATCGGTCGGGCGATCGCAAGGCGCCTTGCCGACAGCCACGACGTTGTCGTGCTGCTGGATCTGGATCGTCAGGCGCTGGAACAAGCGATGATCGAGCTCGATGATGAAGCTCGCTTCGTCTCGCTCGTCTGCGATGTGACGGACGAAAAGGATCTTGCCGAGACCGCCGCGCGCATCGCGACCCATGGCCTCGTGCATACGTTGGTCAACAATGCCGGTGCGGCGCGGGCCGTCAGCCTCGGTGATACCGATGGCGAGATCTGGCGCAAGGACAGTGCACTCAATCTCGAAGCGCCCTTCCTCTGCTTCCGCGCGTTTGAGGAGGCGCTCAAGGCGTCCAAAGGTTCGCTCGTCAACATCTCCTCGGTCAACGGCATGGCCGTCTTCGGTCACCCGGCCTATAGCGCGGCCAAGGCAGGGCTTATTCACCTCACCAAACTGATTGCCGTCGAATATGGCAAACATGGTATCCGGTCGAATGCGGTCGCACCGGGTACCGTGCGCACCCAGGCCTGGGAGGCGCGGGCCGCCGCCAACCCTGATGTCTTCGAAGAGGCCAAACGCTGGTACGCGCTGCAACGCATCGCGACTTCTGAAGATATCGCAAATGCCGTGTTCTTCCTGTCGAGCGATCAGGCGGCTGCCATCACAGGCGTCTGTCTTCCCGTCGACTGCGGCCTGACGGCCGGTCAGGCCGAACTCGCGCGAACATTCTCGCAATCCGACAACTATTGATACCGAAAAGCCCGGAGCATTCCCCCATGGCAAACGAAGTTCAGTTCCGTCTCGAAAATGCGTGGCATCCCGTGGAGGGCGATGACTGCGGCGCCTTCGTCTTCACGCTGGTCAATCTCTCTGATGTCGCGCTTGCCGATTTCAAGCTGGCCTACACCTCACTCACCCGCGTGAAAGACGTGCAAGAGCCGATCCTGGAGAATGCTGTCTTTCTGAAGCGCAATGCCAATTTCCACCAGTTTGCGCCACCTGCCGGCTTCGTGCTGCAGCCGGGAGCCTCCTGGACTTTCCGCGTCGGCGGTCTGTGGCGACCGGCGAAGCATCGGACGGACGGGGCGAAATCCGCCTTCATCACCCTTTCCACCGGCCAGCATACGGCCGTTGCGGTGGCCGACCTGATGCTTGGCGCTGGCGACAGCGCACCGCCGCCGGCCCTCCTGCCTGAGGGCAAAGTCTCCCAGCCTTTCGCCATGCTGCCCTGGCCGGCGTCGGCCGAACTGGTGCCGGGTGAAGGTTTCCCTGTCGCGCTCTATCCTGCCGACGGTGCCTCGCTTGTTGAGTTGCGCGCCGTCGAGAACGTGTTGCGTCTCTTTTGCCGTCTCTTTGCCGTCGGCCATGCGCCGCTGTCGCTGGCGCCGGTTCACCAAGGGCGGGCGATTTCCTTCAAGTCGGACGAGGCCCTTGGTGTCTCCGTCTATAGGCTGGACTTTGCGGGTGACGGCATCACGCTCGCCTATGGTGATGTCGCCGGCCTGCAATATGCGCTGACACTGCTTGCCCAGATGCTGCATGGAGCCCGCACGCAGCCGGATACCTTCCGCTTCCCGGCTTCCGGCGTCGTTGCGGACAAGCCGCGCTACGGCTGGCGCGGTTGCCATCTCGATGTCTCCCGCCAGTTCTTCCCCGTTGCCGACGTCAAGCGGCTCATCGACATCCTCGCCTGGTTCCGGATGAACACCTTCCACTGGCATCTGTCCGACGACGAAGCCTGGCGTCTCGAAATCAAGGCCTTCCCGCAGTTGACAACGCTTGGCGTTTTGCGCGGACCCGACGAGCCGCTCTTGCCGCAGCTTGGCAACGGGGCCGAACCGGTCGGCGGCTTCTATGCGCAGGACGAGGTGCGCGATATCGTTGCCCATGCAGCAGCCCTGCAGGTCGAGGTGGTGCCGGAGATCGACGTCCCCGGCCACAGCACGGCCATGCTTGTTGCCCTGCCGGAGCTCGTCGATGGCCAGGAAGCGCCCGACAGCTATCGCTCGGTTCAGGGCTATCCGAACAATGCGCTGAACCCGGCGATCGAATATACCTACGAGGTGCTGGGCAAGGTCTTCGACGAGATGGTCGAGCTCTTCCCATCGACGCTCATCCATATCGGTGGTGATGAAGTGGCGGCCAATACCTGGATGGCATCGCCACTCGCCAAGAAACTGATGGAGCAGGAGGGTATCGAGGGGACCTTCGGGCTACAGAGCTATTTCATGAAGCGGATCCAGAAGATGCTGGCCGAGCGCGGCCGCAAGCTCGCCGGCTGGGACGAAGTCAGTCATGGCGGCGGCGTCGATCCCAAGGGGACAGTGCTGATGGCCTGGCAGAAGCCGGAGGTCGGGCTGGAACTGGCAGAACAGGGCTACGACGTCGTCATGACGCCGGGCCAGGCTTATTATCTCGACATGGTGCAGGACGAGGCGTTTCAGGAGCCGGGTGCGAGCTGGGCCGGCACCGTGCCGCCGAAGCACACCTACGCCTATGAGGCGGTCGCCGAGTTTCCAGCCGAGCTTGCGGCCCGCATGCGGGGTGTCCAGGCCTGCATCTGGTGCGAACACTTTCTGACCCGCGACTACTTCAACCACCTCGTCTTCCCGCGGCTTCCAGCCATTGCCGAGGCGGCCTGGACGCCGAAGGAAAACAAGGACTGGCTGCGATTTGCCGCCACCGTCCGTTTGAGCCCCCGCTACTGAGGATCCCAGTCCCATGACATTCCGCATTGCCGTTGGCGGTATCCATACCGAATGCTCGACCTCGTCTCCCGTCCTGATGCAGCCGGAGGATTTCCGTGTGCTGCGCGGGCCGAATCTGCTGGCGCATGAGTATTTCGACTTCCTCGATGCCGAGGATGTCGAGCACCTTCCGCTTTTGCATGCTCGTGCCGTTCCCGGTGGGCCTCTGGCGCGCGCCACTTACGAGGGGTTCAAGGCGGAATTCCTGGAGCAGCTGAGGGCCACACTGCCGATCGACGGGCTCTATCTCGCCATGCATGGCGCGATGAATGTGGAAGGCATGGATGATGCCGAGGGCGACTGGATTTCGGCGGCGCGCGCCGTTGTCGGTCCGGACGTGCCGGTGGCGGCAAGCTATGACCTGCATGGCAACGTCACCCAGAAGATCGTCGACCAGCTGGACATCTTCGCCGGTTATCGCACGGCGCCGCATATCGATGTGCGGGAGACCATGGTGCGGGCCTGGTCGATGCTGGTCCGCACGTTGCGCACGGGCGAAAAACCCGGTGTCGCCTGGGCGCCGGTGCCGGTTCTCCTGCCCGGCGAGCGGACCTCGACCGAGGACGAGCCGGCCAGGAGCCTCTATCTGAAGCTGCCTGAGCATGATGCAGTCCCTGGTATCTGGGACGCCAATCTGATGGTTGGTTATGTCTGGGCCGACGAACCGCGCGGCACGGCCTGTGCCGTGGTCACGGCGGTCGACAAGGCTGCGGCTGAGAAGGTCGCGGCTGCCATCGCGCAGTCATACTGGGATGCGCGCGAGGATTTCCGTTTCGGTCCCGTGACCGGCCCGCTGGCGAAGATGCTCGATATTGCCGAAAGCACCGAGACACGGCCGATTATCCTCGCCGACTCCGGGGATAACCCGACCGGGGGTGGCGTCGGCGATCGAGCGGATGTGCTGAAGGCACTTCTGAGGCGGTCAATCGACGAGGTTCTGATTGCCGGTATCACGGATCGACCTGCCATCGAACGCTGTTTTACAGCCGGCGTCGGTTCGCGGGTCACGCTCATGGTCGGCGGGTCTCTGGACCCGGCTAGCCCTTCCGTCGAAGTGGAGGCAACTGTCGTCTTTCTCGACGATCCCGGCTCCGCTGCCGATCAGCAGGCGGTCGTGCGGATCGGAGACATCACGCTGGTGCTTGCCGCGCGGCGTCGGCCCTATCACAATATCGCGGATTTCACCCGGCTTGGCCTCGATCCGACCAAGGTGCGGCTGCTGGTGGTGAAGTCAGGCTATCTGTCGCCGGAGCTTTCGCCGGTCGCCAATCCGAACCTGATGGCGCTGACGGACGGCGTGATCAACCAGGATATCGAGAACCTGCCCAGCCATCGCCGACATCAGCCGAGCTATCCCTTCGTCAAGGATTTCGGCTATACGGCAAAGGTCTTTTTCTCGACGCGATTCCCTTGAGACCATGATCACCGTGCCGTCCTTCCGGCGGCACGAACTCCAGACCGATAGTTCCCTTCATGTTGTCCTCCTTTTCGGTGGTCTATCGCCACAAGCCGATCCGGGTCAGTGCGGCCGCAATCTTCTTCTTCGGCTTCTCCGGCGCCGCGACGTCGCCCTACATGTCGCTCATCGGCATCCGGGAACTCGGACTGTCAGACGCCGTCTATTCTGTGCTGATCTTCCTGGCTGCCGTGGTGAATGTTTCGGCCAGCGTCACTGCCGGCATTATTGCGGATCGGCTCGGACATTTCCGGTCGCCGATGATCCTGGCCGCCGTCTTCGGCATCGTCGGTTTCGGACTGGTTTATGTGGTCCCGACGCCGGTGATGTTTGCGATCGCGACGCTGGTCCTGATCCCGGTCTTCGGCACGATCAATTCGCTCATCTTCGCCAATATCCGTGCGGTTTCCACCGGCATGGCGGTGCGCGAACTGATGGCGGTGAATTCTGCCGTCCGGGCCATTCTCTCTGCCTCCTGGGTACTGGTACCCGGAATCGTCGGTGCTCTTCTGATCGGTCAGCCGAGCATGCTGCCGGCCTTTCTGCTCGCGAGCCTCGCTTCTGCCGTCTGCCTCCTGCTCTTCGTCTTCGGGCTTGATCGTCAAAAGCCCGTGCAGGAGGGAGAGCGGCAGCACTATTCCTTCTTCCGTTCCATCCGCCAGATCGGCTCGGCAAGCGTCCTGCCTCGGCTTCTGGCGATTTCGCTGATCTCGGCCATGCTGCATGCCAATGGCACCGTCCTGCCGCTGATCGTCACCGGCAAGGCGGGTGGAACACCAGCTGATGTCGGCGTCATCGTCGGGATCGTCGCCTTTCTCGAGATCATCTTCATCCTCTTCTGGGGATGGGTCGAAGCGCGAACCTCCATCCTCTTCGCCATGGTCACCGCAGCACTCATCTATTGCAGCTATCTCGTCTTCCTCGGTCTCGCCGATCGTCCGGTCGATGTCTATCTGCTCACGTTGGTTGCAGGGCTTGGCGCCGCCGGTATCATTGCAATCCCGATCACCTATCTGCAGAACCTGATCGCCGACCGCGCCGGTCTCGGCAGTTCGCTGATTGCGGTCAACATCTTCCTGAGCGGCGGTATGGCCTCGCTGATGTTTGCGCTGGGCACCAGCATCAGCGACTATGCGGGTACGGCGATCATTGCCTCGATTGCCGGTCTTGTCGGGGTCTGCCTGCTCTGGCTGCTTGACGGGAAGTCACGGAAAAAAGCACAGGGTTGAGGGATCGGTTCATGACGTCCCAGGAAAAAGCTTCAGCTCCTCTACTCGAAGTCTGCGTCGATGATATCGCAGGCCTTCAGGCGGCCGTCTCCGGTGGCGCGGACCGCATCGAACTCTGCTCTGCACTCGGTTCGGGTGGACTCACACCGTCTCGCGGCTTCATGGCCGCTGCCGCGCAGGTGCCGATCCCCGTCTTTGCCCTGATCCGTCCGCGCGCCGGTGGGTTCGTCTATTCCGAGGCGGAGGTGGCGGTGATGGAGGCCGATATTGCGGCCGCTCGTGACGCCGGACTGGCCGGTGTCGTGATAGGGGCCACGACTGCCGACGGCGCCCTCGATCAACAGGTGAACCGGAAGCTCGTCGACGCAGCGATGGGCCTGGACCTTACCCTGCATCGGGCGATTGATGTCGTCTCGGATATGGAGCGCGCCCTCGATCTCGCCATCAGCCTGGGCTTCTCACGTGTTTTGACGTCGGGGGGCGCGCGTCACGCGGAAGAAGGGATCGACATGATCGCGCGGTTGGTCGAGCGCAGTACAGGCAAGATCTCGATCATGCCGGGCGGTGGCGTACGACCAGAAAATGTGGCACGCTTTCTGGCGATCGCCGGAGTAACCGAGCTGCATGCCTCCTGCAGCGGGGCGTATGTCGGCGCTGGGCGGCTCGTCGAACTCGGTTTTTTGAGCGAGATGCCGCGGCGAACGGATGCCGCGATCGTGCGGCAGCTCAAGGCGCAAATCAATGTGCGGGCGAGCTGAAGCTTACGAGGCCCGTGCCTGCCGTTGCGCCAACAGTAGCTTCATGGCCTCAGCGGCGACCATCGGCTTCCCGAAGTAATAGCCCTGAACCGCTCGGACGCCGAGATTTTCGAGGATGCGTAGTTCCTCTTCTGTCTCTACACCCTCGACGATCGCTTCCAGTTCCATCTCGGCACAGAGCGCCAGCACCGATTTGACGATGTTGAAGCTGGTCCTGCGGGTGTGGATGTTGCGAACGAAACTGCCATCGATCTTGATCTTGGTGAGCGGCAGCTTGTGTACATGATTCAAGCTGGAATAACCGGTGCCGAAATCGTCGAGCGAGATGCCGGCGCCCAGTTCACGCAGCATCTGGATCGAGGCGCTCGCCTGTTCGAAGTCGTGCATGACCGCAGTTTCAGTGATCTCGAAATTGATCCGGCGCGGGTCGAAGCCGCTTTTCAGCACGATTGAGACAATCTTCAAGGTGTTTTCCGGCGAGCTGAGATCGTGAGCCGAAAGGTTGAACGAGAGGTAGACGTCGTCCGGCCACAGGCAGGACACTTCGAGTGCGCGTTCGAGCAGAAGGCGGGTGATCAGCGTGATGCGCCCGTTATGCTCGGCGACCGGGATGAATTCGGCCGGCGAGACCTGACCGATACGCGGGCTTTCCCACCGGGCAAGGGCTTCGAAACCAATGCTGACGCGGCTGTCGACGCAGGTGATCGGCTGGAAAACGAGCGAGAGTTCCTGCTCCAGATCGGCAGCGACCAGTGCTTCCTCAACAATCTTCTGGCGGTTCAGTTCGTTCGCCTGAACGGCGTTGAAGATGACCGTCCCGGCGCGGTGGTGCCGCTTTGCGGTATAGAGCGCGTAGTCGGCGAGTTCGTAGATTTCCTGCCCGGTCTGGCCGACATCGGGGTAAAGCGCAAAGCCGACCGAGCCGGTGACCTGGACCATGCCGCTGCCGATGTTGATGCGTTCGGCGATCAGTTCGCAAACCTTTTCACCGAGCGCCATGGCATCGGCTTCTTCAACATCCCCCTGGAGCAGGAGGCCGAATTCGTCGCCGCCGAGGCGATAGACGGAGAGGCGCTGGTCCGCGAGCGTGGACAGCCGGTTGCTGATCTCTATCAGCACCTTGTCGCCTGCCGAGTGGCCATAGAGATCATTGACCGGCTTGAAGCCGTCGAGATCGATGACGCCGACCGCGAGCTTGCCACTGGCGGCACTCGCTCGGCTGAAGGTCGTCTCCAGCATCTGGAAGAAGCTACGGCGGTTGGCGAGCAGGGTCAGACTGTCAAGATTGGCGAGGCGCAGGTTTTCATCCGAGAGTGCCTGCATGGCCTTGTTCTGCTCCTGCAGCGCCTGCTGCTGCAGCATCAGGACGTTGCGAGACTCGTGCAATTGGCGGAAATCGCGATAGTGCGAGACAAGGATCATGATCATTGCCATCGTCACGAGGATCACGTTGACGCCCGTCGCGATGAAGGTGGGCTCGCCACTCAGGCACATGACCACGAAAAAGGGCAAGTTGACCGTCACCGTAACGATCAGGGCGGCCGAGCGCAGGTGCATCAGACAGAAGATGCAGCCGATGACCGTGATCGCCATGAAGAAGGCGACATGAGCCTGCTGATGGGCGTCGCCATAAGGTATGAGCGAAATCGACCAGGCAGTGCAGAAGACGGCGATCGGGAGAGACAGGAGGTTTGTGGCCCGGAGCTGGCGATAGGCCTGCTGCGGCGTGCGCTGGAGATTACGGCCACGCAGCCAGATCAGCGATCGGAGTGCAAAAAGCGTGGTGAGAATGGCGGGTAAATAAACGACCAGGTAATCCGGCGCTGAACCAAGGTGGGTCCAGGAGAGCGAGATCATGTTCGTCGCGAGGATGAAATAAAGAAGCGGGACCTGCTTGGAGAAGGCCTCGAACTGAGCTGCGGTCAGCGCCGGATTGCCATTGGGAACCTTGAGCAGGTCCACCCATCCCGCTGCACGGCTCAGGAAAGCATGCTTCGTCACCTTTTTTTCCACGCCTTTGTACTCTCCCCGTCTCTCCTGTCCGGTTTCATATATATGAGGATCAGTTAAATTTGCGGAAACTGCGGTCAATCGAAATACGGCGAGGCGGCTGTCGAGGTTGCAGTTGGTCATTGCGGTCGGGCATGGCCACCGGTATCAGGTTCAATGATCCTGGGAGCCTTTTGTCCGTGACCACTGTCTTTCGCCTGCTTAACGGCCTTCTTGTATCAATGGTTGCAGCGTTTCCGGCTGCCGGCCAGGAGTGGCAGGCCACAGAAAAGGTCGCCCACTACCCGGTGAACGGAACAACGCCGATGGCCCTGTATCAGTCGGTCGGCGAGCGGGGGCCTAAGCTCAGCCTCGGGCGGGTGATCGCCCATACGACGTTCAAGCTGACCTGGCAGCGCGACTATCAGCAGCAGGGGGCGGCTTGCGTGCTCGCAACGGCGAAACCCAAGCTTGTCGTCACCTACACCCTGCCGAAGCCCGCACAGAAGCTTCCGTCCGACGTGGCGGCGAAGTGGGACGCATTTTACGAGGGTATCGTCGCACACGAGAAGCTGCATGGTGAATTCATGCGGGATCTGACGCAGCAGATTCAGGATGTGTCGATCGGGCTTCGCCACGAAAACGACCCGGGCTGCCAGAAAGTGCGTGCAGCGCTGCAGGCCCAGTTGAAGCCCATCTCGGATGCGCATGTGGCGCGCCACAGCGAATATGATCGGGTGGAAATGTCACCCGGCGGGGCCGTGCATCAGCTCATCCTGGCCTTCCTCAATCCTTGAGCAGACAGGCGCCGGTTTCCCGCCGCCTTCGGATGTCAGACGCGCTCCAGCGCGATTGCAATGCCCTGGCCGACGCCGATGCACATGGTGGAAAGCGCGTAGCGCCCGCCAGTTTCTTTTAGCTCCAGTGCTGCCGTTCCCGCAATGCGAGCGCCCGACATGCCGAGCGGGTGGCCGAGCGCGATCGCGCCGCCATTGCGGTTGACGCGTGGATCGTTGCTGGCGATACCGAGGTCACGGAGTGTCGCGATGCCTTGGGACGCAAAGGCTTCGTTCAGCTCGATGACGTCGATCTGCTCCTGTGTCAGGCCGAGACGGGCGAGCAGCTTCCTGGAGGCCGGGGCCGGACCAAAGCCCATGATGCGCGGCGGAACGCCTGCGGTTGCACCACCCAGAATGCGGGCGATCGGGGTGAGGCCATATTTCTTCATCGCGGCTTCCGAGGCGATGATCAGGGCGGCGGCTCCGTCGTTGACGCCCGAGGCATTGCCGGCGGTGACAGTGGCCCCTTCTCGTCTGTTGATCGGCTTCAGCTTGGCCAGCGCCTCGATCGAGGTCGCACGCGGATGCTCGTCGCGGTCGATGATCACAGGATCGCCCTTGCGCTGGGGCACGGTGACGGGCGTGATTTCCTTGGCCAATCTGCCATTGGCTTGCGCTTCTGCCGCCTTGGCCTGGCTGTCCACGGCAAAGGCGTCCTGATCCTCACGTGAGACCTCGAAGTCGATGGCGACATTGTCGCCCGTCTCGGGCATGGAATCCACACCGTACTGCTTCTTCATCAGCGGGTTGATGAAACGCCAGCCGATCGTGGTGTCGTAGATCTCGGCATTGCGGGAGAAGGCGGTCTCGGCTTTCGGCATGACGAAAGGTGCCCGGCTCATGCTTTCGACGCCGCCGGCGATCATCAGCTCTGCCTCGCCTGACTTGATCGCGCGGGCAGCCGTGATCACGGCATCCATGCCGGAGCCGCACAGCCGGTTGATCGTGGTGCCTGTCACCGAGACTGGCAGGCCGGCAAGCAAGGCTGACATGCGGGCGACGTTGCGGTTGTCCTCGCCTGCCTGGTTGGCACAGCCGTATATCACGTCTTCTACTGCCTCCCAGTCGATGCCGGGATGACGTTCCATCAGCGCTTTCAGCGGTACGGCGCCCAGATCATCGGCGCGCACCGAGGCGAGAGAGCCGCCGAAACGGCCGATGGGCGTGCGGATGTAGTCGCAAATATAGGCTTCTGACATGGCTTGAACTCACAATTTGGGAACGACGAGGTCGGCGACGGGACCATCTGTGTGCAGTTTTGCACCGGTCATGGCCTGCAACTCGTCCATGCTCATGGCAGCGAGCTTTTCGCGCACGATAAACTTGCCATCGGCAATGTCGATCACGGCATGGCTCGTATAGACGCGGGTGATGCAGCCGACGCCGGTCAGCGGAAACGTGCAGCGCTCGACGAGCTTCGGCTTGCCGTCCTTGGTCACGTGTTCGGTGATGACGACGACCTGCTTTGCACCATGTACGAGGTCCATGGCGCCGCCAACGGCCGGAACCCCCTTGGAACCGACGCGCCAATTGGCGAGGTCACCGTTCTCGGCGACCTGATAGGCGCCGAGGATTGCGACGTCGAGATGGCCGCCGCGAACCATGGCGAAGCTGTCGGCATGGTGGAAGAAGGCGGCTCCCGGCTTCAGCGTGATCGCCTTCTTGCCGGCATTGATCAGGTCCCAGTCCTCTTCGCCTGCGGCCGGTGCTTCGCCGAAGTTCAGCACGCCGTTTTCGGTATGGAAGATCGCTTCGCGGCCCTCAGGCTGGAACTTGGCCACCATTTCCGGGAAGCCGATGCCGAGGTTCACATAGGCGCCGTCGGCGATATCCTGGGCGGCACGCCAGGCGATCTGTGCGTTGGAGAGCTTGATGTCTTCGCGGGTGTCGATTGCGGCTGCGTCGGTCATGCGTAGGCCACTCCGGCTCGGATGAGCTCTTCTTCCTGTTGCGGGTTGGCGACTTCGACGACGCCATCGACAAAGATGCCCGGGGTGATCACCTGCTCGGGATCGATCTCGCCGGGCTTCACGATTTTCGAAACCTGGGCGATGGTCTTGGCGGCGGCCATGCACATCAGCGGATTGAAGTTGCGGCCGGCCATCCGATAGGTGAGGTTGCCCATGGTGTCGCCGAGATGCGCCTTGACGATGGCGAAGTCGGCCTTCAGCCAGCGTTCCTGCACGTATTTGCGGCCGTCAAACTCCGCGATCACCTTGCCCTCCGCCAGTTCCGTACCGAAGCCGGTCGGCGTGTAGAAGGCCGGAATGCCGGCACCGCCGGCGCGGATGCGTTCGGCCAGCGTGCCTTGCGGCACCAGTTCCAGTTCGATCTCGCCAGCAAGGTAGCGATCGGTAAAGGCGCGGGGATCGGAAGACCGCGGGAAAGAGCAGATCATCTTCTTCACCAAGCCCGCATCGATCATGGCCGCGATGCCGATGCGGCCATTGCCAGCATTGTTGTTGATGACAGTGAGGTTCTTCGGGCCGTTGTCGATGAGGGCGTGAATGAGCTCAATCGGGGCGCCGGAGCCGCCGAAGCCACCGATCATGACGGTCGCGCCGTCGCGGATCTCGGCCACGGCTTCCACCAGGCTTGAAATTGTCTTGTTCATGGGAACTCCCGTCTCCTCAAGCGCGGTCTGCCTCGTAAACCTGTCGCCAAATATGACCTTGAAACCATCGACAGCAAGTGGTTTGTGCGATATTTGATATTTGTTCGATAATCGCACGAAATTGGAGGTGGTTTATGGCAGCGGGCGAACGTGACCTGATGGGTGGATTCGCCAAAGGCTTGAGGGTGCTGGAAGCATTCGGCCCCGAGCGCCAGAGGCTCAGCATCACCGAGGCTGCCGAAACCAGTGGTCTTGACCGGGCGACTGCGCGTCGCTGCCTGCTGACGCTCGCGGATCTCAGTTACGCCGACTATGATGGAAAGTTCTTCTCACTGACGCCGAAGATTCTGCGTATCGGCCATTCCTGGCTGTCGGCGACGCCACTGCCTGTGCTGTTGCAACCGCATCTCGATCAGTTGTCGGAACGCGTCGGCCACAGCGCCTCGGCCTCCATTCTCGACAGCACCGAGATCGTCTATATTGCACGCGCTGCACAGAAGCGCGTCATGTCGATCAACCTGATGCCGGGCTCGCGCCTGCCGGCCTACAGCGCCTCCATGGGGCGCGTGCTGCTGGCCGCGCTATCCGATGCAGAGATCGACGTCATTCTGGCGGCAACCCAGTTCAAGGCACATACGCCGCTTACTCTCATCGAGCCGTCGGCACTCAAGGCAGAGATCGCACGTGTCCGGGAGCGAGGCTATGCCGTCATCGATCAAGAGCTTGAGATTGGTCTCTGTTCAATTGCCGTGCCGGTCCGGAATGATCGCGGTCGTGTGGTGGCTGCCATCAATGTCGGTGCGCCGGCTGCGATCCTGCCAGCAGCCGAATTGCCTGCCCATTGCCTGCCCGCGATGTTGGAGCTTCAAGCGCGGCTGACGCCGCTGCTGCCCTGATCGTCAGGCATTGGCCACCTCGTGCGCGGCCTCGCGGATCGTCCGCATCAGGAGCGCCAGCGGCATGGACGGCACCGCATCCGCCCGAACGGTGAGGCCCACCGGGCCCTTTGTCTCGCTGGTGTCGATCGGCAATGCCGCCAGCGTTTTGTCTGCGAGGTCCGTTGCCACGACGCCCGCAGAGATGATCCAGATCGCATCCGTCTGGCGGACATAGGCGCGACCGAAGCTGTCGGAGACCGTCTCGATCTGGGTTGGCAGGCCGGAAATGCCGTTGGCGATCAGGAAGCGCTCGACGAAGGGGCGAATGATCGAGGCCCGCGTCGGCATCAGCACTGGATACTTTTCCAGTTCGCCAAACAGGTCGGAAGCGGCCAGCAGGAGCGGGTGACCGGCGCGAACGCAGAAGATCACCTGTTCCGAATAGAGATGTTCAAAGGAGAAGCCTGCCATCTGCTCGGGCGCGGCCAGCCGTCCGACGACGAGGTCGAGGTCTCCGACCCGCAACTGCTCCAGAAGGACCGCATTTTCACCGGTGACAATCTTGATGCGGGCGGGCACGTCCTCGCGCAGGAACCGGGTCATTGCCTGCGGCATGATGCGGGTCGAGACCGTTGGCAGGGCCCCGACGCGTATCGGTGGCGCATCCGCATGAAGGGCATGCGATACGGAATCGAAGCCTTGGCGGAGCGCGGTCAGGGCCGCACCCGCGTGCTTGAGAAAGGCCTCGCCATAGCGCGTGATCCGGATGCCGCGACCGTCCTTTTCGAACACGGCGACACCCAAGACTTCCTCGAGTTCGCGGATGGTCTTGGTTACGGCAGGCTGGCTGACATGCAGGAGTTCCGCCGCCTTCATGACGCTCTTCTGGCGTGCAACCTCGACGAAGGTCTGCAGGTGGCGAAACTTCACTCTGTTGTCGATCATGTGGAAACATAACCCTACGGTTAGGAATAAGATGGAAAACATCATTTTACCTAACCAAACCGCATGAGCAATATGTCGGCAACGGAGGGAGGAACCCGTGCAGTTCGTTCAGATCAACGGCGTCAGCCTGCATCACCAGATCATCGGTGGGCCGGGCAACAAGCCGGTCATCGTCTTCATCAATTCGCTCGGAACCGATTTTCGTATCTGGCGCGACGTGATCGTCCGGCTCGCTGGCAGCCATCCTCTGCTCACCTATGACAAGCGCGGGCACGGCCTGTCGGATGTCGGGCAAGCGCCCTATTCGATCGATGACCATGTCGACGACCTGATCGGCTTGCTCGAACACCTCAATGTTTCTGGCGCCGTCATCTGCGGACTGTCTGTCGGAGGGCTGATCGCCCAGGGCCTCTGCGCGCGGCGTCCGGATCTGGTGAAGGCGCTGATCCTTTGCGATACAGCGCACAAGATCGGGACCGCGGAGATGTGGGCAGCGCGCATCACAGCCATCGAAGAAGGCGGGCTTTCGGGCATCGTCGACAGTGTGATGGAGCGCTGGTTCACATCGTCCTTCCGCGCCAGCGATCCGGCTTACCCGGGCTATCGCAACATGATGCTCCGCCAGCCGGTCGAGGGATATACTGGCACCTGTGCCGCGATCCGGGATGCGGATTTCACCGAGGCCGCAACGAGGATCGCCGTTCCCACACTCTGTGTTGTCGGCGATCAGGACGGGGCGACGCCACCCGATCTCGTGCTGTCGCTCGCCAAGCTCGTGCCGAAGGCGCGCTATGAAGTCATAAAGGATGCCGGCCATCTCCCCTGTGTGGAGCAGCCGGAAATGCTCACAACCATCATAGAGGCCTTCCTCGCGCCCATCATATCAGGAGAGGCAGCTCATGGCTGATGCCCGCAGTTCATCAGATCGCTACCGGCAGGGCATGGCAACGCGTCGCCGCGTGCTGGGCGATGCGCATGTCGATCGCGCTTCCTTGTCGGCCACGGCGTTCGATCAACCCTTTCAGGAGATGATCACCGAGGGAGCCTGGGGGACCGTCTGGTCACGGGCCGGTATCAGCCCCCGCGAACGTTCGATGATCACCATCGCGCTGCTTGCGGCCTTGGGTCATGACGAAGAGGTCGCCATGCATGTCCGAGCCACCGCCAATACCGGGGCCAGCCGGGAAGACGTCACCGAAGCATTGATGCATGTTGCCGTCTATGCCGGCGTTCCCGCGGCAAACAGGGCATTCAAGATCGCCAAGCAGGTGTTTGACATGGTGGATGCCGGCGAGACCGGGGGAGAGGGCCATGACTGATCTTTCGAACAAGAAGCCGGAGACGGGCGCCTTTTTCCCGCGCGACCGGAGTTTGCATCCGCCGGCCTATACCCCGACCTACAAGACCTCCGTTTTGCGCTCGCCGCAAAAGGCGCTTCTGTCGCTGGACGGCACGAAGTCGGAAATCACAGGCCCGGTCTTCGGTCATTCTATGCTGGGCGAACTCGACAACGACCTGATCCATAATTTTGCCAAGCCGGGCGAGAGCGCGATCGGCGAGCGCATCATCGTGCATGGGCGCGTCCTCGACGAACGCGGTCGTCCCGTTGCCGGTGCTCTCATCGAATTCTGGCAGGCCAATGCCGGCGGGCGCTATCGTCACAAGAAGGAAAGCTATCTGGCGCCGCTCGATCCGAATTTTGGTGGTTGCGGCCGCACGATCTCCGACGAGAACGGGTATTATGCCTTCCGCACGATCAAGCCGGGTCCTTATCCCTGGCCGAATGGGGTCAACGACTGGCGCCCGGCGCACATCCATTTCTCCATATTCGGCCATGGTTTTTCGCAGCGCCTGATCACCCAGATGTATTTCGAGGGCGACCCGTTGATCTGGAAATGTCCGATCGTGCTGACGATCCCGGATCGCGCCGCGATCGAGCAACTGGTCGCAGCCCTCGACTGGTCGGCAACCATCCCGATGGATGCGCGCGCCTACAAATTCGATATCGTGCTGCGTGGTCGGCGTTCGACCCTGTTCGAAAACCGGATGGAGGGAAATTGATGGTCCAGGATCTCGGTTACCTCAAGGAAAGTGCCTCGCAGACGGCCGGCCCTTACGTTCATATCGGCCTGACGCCAAATTTTGCCGATATCAAGGGTGTCTATCCCGTCGATCTCGGCACCACCATGGTCAATGACAGGACGCGCGGCGAGCGGATTACCGTAACCGGTCGTGTCATCGATGGATCCGGCACGCCGCTCAAGGATGCGTTGATCGAGATCTGGCAGGCAGATGCCGATGGCCTCTACAACAGTCCCTCGGAAACGCGCGGCAGCGCTGATCCAAACTTTACCGGCTGGGGGCGCTGCCCTTGCGACCTCTCGACCGGCGAGTATCGTTTCGAGACGATCAAGCCGGGTCGGGTGCCTTTCCGGGATGGCCGCCTGATGGCGCCACATATATCTTTCTGGATCGTGGCGCGCGGCATCAATCTCGGCCTCAACACGCGCCTTTATTTTGGCGACGAAGAAGCGGCCAACGCCGAGGATCCGATCCTTGCGCGCATCGAGCACCGCGTGCGCGTGCCGACACTGATTGCACAGCGCGAGGGATCGACCTATCACTTCGACATCTACCTGCAGGGGGAGAAGGAGACGATCTTCTTCGATATCTGAAAAGGGCACCGGCACAGCATGACCGCATCCGTCTTCGACCATCCTTTTCTGTCCGGCCTCTTGGGTGATGAGGAAATCGGTGCTCAGTTCTCGGCCGCTGCCGAGCTTTCGGCCATGCTGCGTTTCGAGGTGGCACTGGCGGAAGCGGAGGCAGCGGAAGGCGTTATCCCTGTCGAGGCGGCCGGGGCGATCGCGGCCCTGCCGGAAGCATTTTTTGCCGATCTCGACGCCTTGAAACAGGCGATCGGCCGCGATGGGGTCGTCATCCCGGATCTCGTTCGTCAGTGGCGGGCAATGCTCGCAGAACAGGGCAAGCATCTGCACTTCGGGGCCACAAGCCAGGACGCCATCGATACAGGTCTGATGCTGCGTCTGGGTGCTGTGCTTTCGATCCTCGATGAGCGGCTGACATCCATCATCTCGTCCCTCGAGGGGCTGGAGCAGCGCTTTGGCACCCGGTCCTTGATGGGGCGCACGCGCATGCAGGCGGCGATCCAGATCACGGTTTCAGATCGCCTGTCGAGCTGGAAAGGGCCGATCGTCGCCCACCAGGCAGCGCTGCAGGGCATGCTGAAAGCCGGCCTGCCGCTTCAGTTCGGGGGTGCCGCCGGCACACTCGACAAGCTCGGTGGCAAGGCGCAGTTTGTCCGAGCCCGGCTCTCCGACCTCCTTCAACTGTCTGATCGGCCGCAATGGCACAGTCAACGGGCGATAATCACCGAGATCGGTGGCTTGTTCTCCCAGGTCACCGGCGTCCTCGGCAAGATCGGTCAAGATCTGGCGCTGATGGCGGATAATGGCACGGCGCTGATCGGCGGCGGCGGCGCGTCCTCAGCCATGCCGCACAAGCGCAATCCGGTGAAGGCGGAAGTTCTGGTAACGCTTGCCCGGTTCAACGCCGTGCAGATCTCGGGTCTGCATCAGTCCCTGGTGCATGAACAGGAACGGTCTGGGGCGGCCTGGACGCTTGAGTGGATGATCCTGCCGCAGATGGCGATCGCCACCGGTGCCGCCACGCGGCTTGGCACCGAGATCCTGCAGTCGATCGAGCAACTCGGCACCCGCTGATTAGGTCTCTCCCGGATCGGATACGTCGGTCGCGACGTAGCGGCGGCTTGCCTTGCGCAACACACCGATTTGCCGGACGAAGCCCGAGCAGGCATCGCAACCGACAAGATGCAGGCGCAGGCGGATGGTCTCAGGAATGGACAGGCGCCGGTCGAGTTTGTCCGAGGCAAGTTTGGTCGCCTTGTCGCACATCATGATAATTTCTCCTCCGGCGCGAACCAGTGTCCTTCTAGGCAATTGCGCAGGCGAAGCCGCGCGCGGTGCATCAGGACATGCATGTTGGTGCTGGTGATGCCGACCTCGGCGCAGATCTCGGCTGTGTCCATCTCGACGAATTCACGCATCATGAAGACGCGGCCCTGGTCGGGCGGCAGATGATCGAGGCAAGTTTCGAAGACCCGCCAGAAATCCTTGCCCAAGAGTTCGACTTCCGGATTGCCCCAACCGCTGGGGCGGTTCTCCGGAGCCCAAGAGCCATTGGCGTCGAAGTAGCGAGGCTCATCCTCGTCGGGGAGGTGACCGAGCGGCATGGCGATCATCTGAGATTGCTTGCGCTTGAAGCGGATCTGGTCTGCGATCTTGTTGCGCAGGATGGCGAAGACCCAGGTGCGAAAAGCGGAACGGCCGGCAAAGGCGTCGGCGTTGCGGAGCGCACCGGCCAGCGCTTCCTGCACAGCATCTTCGGCGAAGCCGGGATCCGCAAGCTGGAGGCTTGCGAATTTCAGCATGCGTTGACGGAGTTCCGCCATATACGTCGCATCGGCCAGAAACGGCGCTGCCGCACCGTCTCCGCGGTTCAACTTCTGCTCGCCCGCATTCCCCATCATGATCCCCCGCACATTGGCCGCGCCTGTCAAGATCCGGCGCGCCCCGCAGCACGCCTCCGTTCCTCGCGGAATTCATTGCCATCTTACAGCACTTACCCTGAAAATCTCATGTCAGGATCATGACCACGGCATAAGCGGCGATCACCAGCAGTGTGACATTGCGCCGAAGTGCCAGATACCAGGCGGGTTGGGCGCCTTTTCTGTGAATGCGGAGATCGGCGGCAAGCAGGACCAGAAATACCGTAACATGCAATGCCATCGTGACGGCCGGAGCATGGGCGTAGACCAGCAGGCCCCCGATGGCTGCGAGGGCTGCAATATTGCTGACGATCAGCATGAGCCCCGGATCCTGAGTGCGGATCTGCGCCTGGCTCCAGAGCGTGCCGGCCATGAAACAGGCGATGCCGGTTCCGTAGGCAATGAAGGCCTCAGCGGTGAGCGCTGGATCGCCGCCGAGCACCTGGGCCAGAGCGAGCGCCCAAAAGGGCAGGGCGCCGGCATAGGTGAGAAGTTTCGTCAGCGCCGGATCGCGATACATTGTCAGGCTCCTTGCAGGCGGGTGATCATCCTTTTCGACAGCGCGGTGGCACTTTCCACGGCTGCCTCGACCCGGTTGCCGAGGCACCAGTCACCACAGGCGCCAAGGCCGAGGACTTCATCGAAGAGGAAGGGCTGGCTGGCGGGTTCTTCGACATTGGCGTAGCGCCAGCGATGCAGGTCGAGCCAGGCGGCGTTCGAGAAGTCTAGTCCAAGCAGGCGCTTCAGCGACGCAAGCATCTCCGATTTCACCTCGTCGCGGTCGCGTTCCAGGTTTGCCTCGGCCCAGTCGTTTCGGCTGTGGATGGTGAGCGCCAGCTTGTCGCGGCGGCCGGGTTTGCTGTCCTCGACGGCGATCCAGCTCAGGATGTCGTCCTCGATACGGGCGGCGTGGAAGTCGAGGTGCAGGGGCTCGTCGAGACCGATCATCAGGGTGAAGCAACCACTCATCCGGACAATGGCCAAAGCGTCGTGTCCGGAAAATGTCTCGGGCATCAGCCGGATTGTCTGTGGTGCCGGCGCCGTGGAGATGACTGTGTCGAAGCGGCCAAGATCCTGACCTTCGCCGTCGGTCAACGCCCAGCCATGTCCGCACTGCTGAAGCCCTGCAACGGTCGTTTGCTTGCGGATCTCAAGACCGTCAGCCAGTCCGTTCGCAAACCCGCTCATTCCGGGCAAGCCGATATACCGCGGTTCCGGTGGGCGATTGTCGGTCAGCAATCCGCCGGACTTCAGCGTGTGCACCGCCCTTGGCCAGATACCGGCATGGCCCGCCTCAACCGCTGCTTCCGCAACCGCGCGAAAGGCTGGCGAACGTGCGGTGAAATACTGGGCGCCATGGTCGAAAGCAAAACCCTCGCGGCGGCGGTTCGCCATGCGGCCACCGAGGCCTCGGCTCTTCTCGAAAATGGTGACGTTTGCGTATGGGACAAGCGCCTGCGCAAGGGTGATACCAGCGATGCCGGCTCCGATGATGGCTATGGAAGTCTTCACGATGTCCCCTTTTCAAGCGTTTATACGCTCAAAATTTACGTAGATCCGGCATCAGTGGATTTGCCGTCGCCATTCGCTTCGAGCAACGGCCGGATGAGCGGATTGGGGAAACGACGCTTTACGGTTACCGCAAAGAAGGCTTCGATCATACCGGGCAGGGCGTCGAACTCCACCAGTGTACCCGCCTCAAGTTCGCCCTTCACGACGATTGGCGGCAAAACGGCAAGGCCCGCGCCTTCGCGTGCCAGAAGACGCATCATCGCCATGTCGTCCACTTCGGCGGCAATCTGTGGCGTGATCCCAAGCCTTGCCACAAGCGCCTCGAACTGCGAGCGCACGCCGCTTTCGAGCGTGGGCAGGATGACGGGATGCTCGCCCAGCAGGTCGGCAAGGTTAGCGCCCGGCTTGCCGTAGGATGGCCTGCCGATGAGACTGACCCGCTGCTGGTAGACATGCTGGGCGATGAAGGGCGTGACGGAATCGGTCATTGGCGCCTGATTCAGCAGGACAATGTCGAGATTGAGCGCTTCGAGCGCGCCGAGCAGTTCGCTGGTGCTGCCGGAGCGCAGGATCATGTCGACATCGGATCGCCCGAGGATTGGCCGCAGGAATTCCATCTGGAAGTTGCGTGACAGGGTCGCGAGCGCCCCAATGCGGATCGCGCGGCGGGTTCTTCCTGTTTCCTTCAGTGTTTCGACAAGCTCTTCGCCGGCCGAAAAGATCGTGTCGGCATGGTCGAGCGCGATGCGGCCGGCTTCCGTGAGATAAAGCTGTCGTCCGCGACGCTCGAAGAGAGCGTGGCCCAGACGCTCCTCCAAGTGCT
This sequence comes from Rhizobium sp. 'Codium 1', assembly GCF_020889605.1. Classification (NCBI taxonomy): domain Bacteria; kingdom Pseudomonadati; phylum Pseudomonadota; class Alphaproteobacteria; order Hyphomicrobiales; family Rhizobiaceae; genus Rhizobium; species Rhizobium sp. 'Codium 1'. The sequence goes on along the minus strand of NZ_JAJGPW010000002.1, from coordinate 743,361 downwards.
TGATCTGGATGGAGAGCGCCGATTGCGACAGGTTTAGCCGTTCGGCCGTGCGCGTCAGATTTCCATCATGGGCGACGGCGCGGAAATAGCGGAGGTGGTGATAGTTCAGCTCGGACATTGTTCTATTTTATAGAACGAAATTGGAGAAACAATGAATTTTTCTTGTGATCACGTCGCTGATAACAGGTCCGTGAGATCGCCGTTGCCTCCTCCCAAGCAGCGGTCCAGACCGGAGACGTCAAGTGATCCACATGCTGCCGCTTCTCGCACCGCTCCTGCTTGCCGGTGCCTCGTATTACGCATTCAAGGCGCCGGGGCTTCGCCCGCGCCGGGCGATCCGCGTTGTCGAACTCGCTGCCCTCGGTTCCATGCTCGTCGTGTTTTTGTCCGGCGTCGTCCTCGCTCTGCAGGGTCCGGGCACGAGCCCGGCCCTCGGCTACGGCCCCTTCGCGTTCGCCTCGCGGCTCGACCTTGTCAGCCTGGTGATGCTGCTGCTCGTGTCCTTCATCGGATGGGTGGTGCTGCGCTATGCCGGCACTTTCCTCGACGGTGAGGTCCGTCAGGGTCAGTTCACCGGCTGGATGACGGCGACACTTGCCGCCGTCCTTCTGCTCGTCCAGTCCGGCACGCTGTTGCAGCTTGTCGTCGGTTGGGTCGCGACCAGCCTACTCCTGCATCAGCTCCTGCTCTTCTATCCTGACAGGATCGCTGCCCAACGCGCCGCGCGCAAGAAGTTCATCGTCTCGCGCACCGGTGACGCCGCCCTGATCGGCGCCGTCATCCTGCTCGCCATCTCCTTCGGCACCGGCGACATTGCGACCATTCTCGCCGCTGCCCGCGAGGGCGAGGGCCTGCCGCTGACGATTGCCGCTGCGGCCCTGCTGGCGATCGCAGCGCTTCTGAAGTCCGCGCAGTTCCCGACCCATGGCTGGCTCACGGAAGTTATGGAAACGCCGACCCCTGTCTCTGCCCTCTTGCATGCCGGTGTCGTCAACGCCGGCGGCTTCCTGCTGATCCGCTTTGCCGATGTCATGCTGCAGGCCCCCGTGGTGCTTGCGGTGCTGGTCATGATCGGTGGCTTCACGGCGCTGTTCGGCAGTCTCGTGATGCTCACCCAGTCGGCGGTGAAGACCTCGCTCGCCTGGTCGACGGTCGCGCAGATGGGCTTCATGATCCTGCAATGTGGTCTGGCACTCTTCCCGATCGCGCTTCTGCACATCGTCGCCCATTCGCTCTACAAGGCGCATGCCTTCCTCGCATCCGGTTCGGCCATCGAGACGGTCGCCTCGATCCGGCGCCCCGGTCCGGTCGCGATCCCCAACGCGAAGGCTGTCGGACGCGCCTTTCTGCTGGCGCTGGCCATCTACGCCGTTATCGGTGTGCTCTTCGGCTTTGCGGACAAGGCGCCGCAGGCCCTAGCATTGGGAGCGATCCTGATCTTCGGCGTGGCCTATCTGATCGCGCAAGGCTTGGCGGATGCGGCGCCCTGGGCGCTGACCTGGCGGACCTCGCTCTACTCGATCTCGGCGGCCACGGCCTACTTCGCCCTGCAGCGGATCACCGACAAGCTGATGCTCGACACGCTGCCCGCAACCCCACAGCCAGGGCCGCTCGAATGGACGCTGATGCTGCTGGCCGTCGTCACCTTCGGTGTGGTGGCGGTCGCCCAGTCGCTCTTCCCGCTCTGGGCCTATCATCCGGCAGCGGCGGGCCTCAGGGTGCATCTCGCCAACGGCCTCTACGTCAATGCCCTCTTCGATCGCCTGCTTGGTGGCTGGACGCTTCCACGCACTACCTCCGCAACGCCCGCTTTCGTGAAAGAGTGAACCGATGACCAGGATGACCACAGTCGATACACTGCATGGTGAAGCGCTTGCCCGGGCAGCCAATCAGGCGGTGCGGGCGATTCCGCCGGCCTGGTCGCTGACGGCGACCGTTGCCGTCAACCCCTTCCTCGGCCAGGTCAGCGAAACGCTGGACCACACCGCGGCCCGGCTTGCCCGGATCGGTGGCGTCAGGCTCGCTTTGCCGCGCAAGCACTATGCCGACAAGATCGCCAAGGGGGAGATCACCGATGAGGACCTGATCGCTGCCCTCCAGTCGAGCGCGCTCTTCAACCGCATCGACCTGCCGGCGCTCAAGGCGGCCGTTGGCGAAGAACCGCAGCCGGTTATCGCACTGCCGACGATCGCGGATCTTGCCGCGCGGGCCACGGGCAAGGATTGGCCCGGGCTGGTCTCCGAGCGGATCGGGACCTTTGCAGCCGGTTTCTTCGACCAGGGGCAGGCCCTCTGGGCTGCGTCCCGGCGCAACGGGCTCTATGCCGCCTGGCGTGCCTTTGCGACCCATGATCTGACGCCGGAAATTCTGGGACTGAAGGGCTTCAGCATCCATGTCGATGAAACGCCGGAAACCCCTGACGGGGCGATCGAGCGGGCGGCCGTTTCGCTGGGCCTCGGCGCCGAACCCGGCACCTATTTCCACCAACTGCTGCTGACCGTCGGCGGCTGGGCGCAGTATGCGCGACACATCCAGTTCAAGGCCGAGATCGAGGGCCGCACGGATACCACGGCGCTCGAACTGCTGGCGATCCGGCTCGTCTTCGAAGAGGTGCTGTATGCCCGGCACAAGACTGAGATCGAGCGCGAGTGGCAGCAGGTGCGACACAAGCATGTCGAGCCGGTCAGCCCGGATTTCGATACCGTCATTGACGGGTTGCTGCGGGTTGCTGCCGAGCGGGCAGCACAGCGGAAGCTCGCCGCGACGCTCGCCGCACCCTCGACGATCAAGGTTGCCGAGTTGCGGCCGGTGTTGCAGGCTGCCTTTTGCATCGACGTGCGCTCGGAGGTCTTTCGCCGATCGCTCGAAAGCGTTGATCCGGGCGTCAGGACGCTCGGCTTCGCCGGTTTCTTTGGGCTCGGCGCAAGCCACAAGGGCTTTGCCTCCGACGTCTCCGAGCATCGTCTGCCGGTTCTCCTGAAGCCCTCGGTCTTCAGCTGCAGCGCGGTAGATCACGACGGCGATGCCGATCAGCAGGCGCGGTTCAGCGCCCGCGCCACCCGCGCCTGGGGACGGTTCAAGCTGGCCGCCGTTTCCTCCTTCGCCTTTGTCGAAGCGATGGGGCCGGTCTATGCCGGCAAGCTGATCCGCGATGGTCTCGGCTTCCACAAGGGCAAGGGGCCGGATGCCGCCAAGCCTCGCCTTGCGCCCAGCCTTGATCTCGACACGCGCGTCGTCATCGCCGAAACGGTGCTGAAGGCCATGTCGCTGACGGAAGGTTTCGGCCGCTTCGTGCTGATCTCCGGTCATGGGGCGAATGTGGTCAACAACCCCTATGCCAGCGCACTTCACTGCGGCGCCTGCGGCGGTTATGCGGGTGACGTCAACGCGCGTCTGCTGGCTGATCTTCTGAACGACCGCGCCGTGCGGGAGACGCTGGCGATCAACGGAATGACCATCCCGGCCGACACCGTCTTCCTCGGTGGTTTGCATGATACGACGACCGATACCGTGACGCTTTTCGAGGACGACCTTGAGACCGACATTCAGCCGGAGGATATTGTCCGCATCCGGCAGTGGCTGGCCCAGGCTGGCCACCTGACGCGCGCGGAGCGGGCACGGCGGCTGCCACGGGCGACAGCCGACAGCGTCATCGAGCGCAGTCGGGACTGGTCGGAAGTGCGGCCCGAACTCGGGCTTGCCGGCTGCCGTGCCTTCATCGCCGCACCGCGCACCCGGACGGCTGGTCGATCGCTGGAAGGCCAGGCCTTCCTGCACGACTATGTCTGGAAGACGGACGAGGGCTTCAAGATTCTCGAACTCATCCTGACGGCACCCGTCGTCGTCGCGAGCTGGATCAGCCTGCAATATTTCGGCTCCTGCGTCGCGCCCTCGCTTTTCGGGGCCGGCAACAAGCTCCTGCACAATGTCGTCGGCGGCATCGGCGTGGTCGAGGGCAATGGCGGCAATATGCGCGCAGGGCTTCCCTGGCAGTCGGTGCATGACGGCGAGCAGTTCGTGCATGAGCCGCTGCGGTTGACGGTCGCCGTCGAGGCGCCGAAAGAGGCGATCACCGACATCCTCAAACGGCATGCCCAGGTGCAGGCGCTGTTCGACAATGGCTGGCTCAGCCTGTTTGCGCTCGACGAACGGGGCCAGATGGCATGGCGTTATACTGGCAGTCTCGCCTGGACGGATATGCGCCAGGATGCAGTGTCTGACGTCATCCAGAAGGCCGCGAGCTGATCAACGCCTGCGAAATGGCTTCCGGCCGGCCTGCGGCTGCCGGCCGGAGCCGCTGAGGCCGCGTGCCCCCCTGGACCCACGGGCTGCCTTCGGCCGAAGCTGCAGCTTCGCGGAGCTGTCGTTCGAGACCGTTGCTCAGATGCCCGTCAAGATGCCGTTGATCCTGTCGATAATACCGGCGGCCGCAGTCTCGGCGTTGAGCTGGCCGTAGGCAAAAGCTTCGAAAGTGCTGTCGAAGGCTTCTGCGACGCGCGGATTTTCATTCAGCGGAGAGACGTCGACGCCCGTACTTTGCATGACAATCTTGTTTGCCTCGATCTGCGCCGGCTCGATCGTGCCCGCCCTGGTCAGTACTTCAAGGGCGACTTTGCTGGAGGGCAAGCCGCGCGTTGCACCGAGTTTACGGATCGCTTCGGGATCGTTCAGCAAGCAGTTGACAATCTCGGCCGCCGCTTTCGGCTCCTTGCTGTATTTTGATATGGCAAACAACATCGAGGGCTTGCGATAGATGCCTTCCGTGGTTGCGCCATCGACCTTCAGCATTTCGACCGGCACGAGTTGCTGGCCTTCCTGCATCGGGCCGACGATCTTGCTGTATGTGCTGCTCCACTGATATGTTCCGGCAATCTTGCCGCTGGCCCATTCGGGGTTTTCATGCAGCGGCGCGTTGCCTCCGGCAGCCTCGTCCTGCCAGGACTTGACGACGCCCTGTTCGACCATGGATTGATAGAAGTCGAGGCTTTCTGCCAGTTCTTCCACGGTCCAGGCGACCTGCCGGGTGGCCGGGTCGATCAGATCCTTTCCGGTCTTCTGCGTGGTGCGCAGAATGACGATGAGACGCGCGTCGGGGCCGTTTCCTTCGAATGGATAGTAGTCCGGGCCGAGCCTTTGCTTCATGACAGGGGCTGCGGCGAACAAGTCGTCCCAGGTGGTTGGAATGGCAAGGCCAGCCTTGTCATAGGTGGCCTTGTTGAACATGAAGACGCGGCCCGTGATGGACACCGGCAGGCCATTCAGCTTGCCATCGACACTGCCGCTTTTCCGATCGGCCTCCGACCATTGATCGAGGTCGATGACGTCCTTGAACTGGTTGAGATCGGCAAAGCCGTTGCCGCTCTTCGAGAAGATCGGGAGCCAGGGCCAGTTGATCTGCATGATGTCGGCTTCGGTTCGCCCGGCGAGCTGGGTGGCGATTTTCTCCTGATGGCCGGTCCAGCCGGTCATTTCCGGCGCGATCGTGTGGCCGAACTTGTCGCCGCAGAACTTCAACGCTTCCTGCGTGGCGATATGGCGGTCCTCGCTGCCCCACCATGACATGCGCAGATCCGCGGCAGAGGCCGTAGCAAGGCCGTTTGCCGCGACAAATACGGCGGCGATGATCAAGGTTCTCATTCTGCGTCCTCCCGAATTGGAACGATGACGGCTTGCCTGCAATGCACTTCTTCCCTGTTGCTTCCGACGGGGAGTTCCAGCGATGAGGAAAGTCGTCCGGGCCGAGACAAATATAGGGGAGAGGTCCTAGGAAAACGTTGATCCAGTTGAGGAACGCGGAAGTCGCCTGCCGCAGTGGTGGGTGATCGGCTTTGCCGCCGGTACTCCCCCTCATCCTTGCCTCGGGGGATGGGTCAGTGAGGCCCCCCATTAAGCGCCTATTAGTCTTCCTTGCCCATGATCAGCAGGATTTAGACGTGGGCGCTTCGGCTCCGCCATTTGCGGACCGTCGGCGTTGGAGGAGACATTTCGTGTTCATCGATCGTGTATTGTCGCGCTTTAACATTCAGACAAAGGTCCTGATTTTCATCCTGCCGTTTGTCATCAGCATTTCCGCCGTCGGCTTTACAGGGCTCTATGCATCGGGCCTGCTGCAGGGGCGGATCGAGATTTCCAACAGTGTGCTTCAGTCCCTGAGCGGTTTCCGCGATGTCTCGGCCTCGATGTCCACCTTCCTCGCCAATACGACAGACGAGGCGAAGGCCGATCTGACAGGGCGGCTCGAACAGCAGCGGCGTGACCTCGATGCAACCCTTGCCCAGCTTGCTCCGGATGCCGATGGTCGAGCCGAACTGGAAGAGGCCGGCAAGCTCATCGACAAGGTCTTCATGCATATCGACGATCTCTGGACGCTGCATGCCAGCGAGACGGGCCTTGTCGATACGCTGCAGCACGGAGGCAAGCAGGTCATCATCGCCCAGGGTCGCGTGAACGCTGCCATGGCGACCATGGAGCGTGCGGTGCAGGCCGATGATGCGTCCGCCAAGACCATGCTGCGCGACGCCGAAAGCATCCGCAGCACTGGCACTTTCCTGACCGAAACCAATTCCGCCTTTACCAAGGCGAAGACACCGGACGAGAAATTTGCGGTCATAGCGGGACGGGTGGATGAAATCATCGCCCGCCAGCAGGTGCTGGCTGCTGTCCTGCCAAAGGCGAACCAATCGGCCGCCAAGACGCTAGACAAGATCGGCGGCGAACTGAAAGCGGCGGTCGCCGCCAATGACAAGTCCGAGGCCGTGATCACGGATCTCGCCGGCAAACTGCGCAATTTCACCCAGTTGAATGCCTATCTCGGCCTTGCCGCCCAGCAGAAGATGAAGGATGCGACGATCAAGTTCGGGGAACTCGATGCGCCGCTGGCCAAGGCTCAGGCCGTCATCGAAGACGGTCGTCAGGTCATGGCGGCAGGCTATGCGCTGCAGATCATGATGGCGCGCTTCCTTCTCGATCCTACCGAACAGAACCGCATGCTGCTTGCGCAGCAGTTCAATGCTGTGAAGAAGTTCCTTGCAGAACTCGACAAGACCGCCGCCGATCAGCCGATCCTGATGCAGGTGAAGAAGGATCTCGGCCCGGCTGTCGACACAATGCTCGGCGCGAGTGCAGAACTGGTGAAGGTCAGTCAGGAGCGCAAGTCAAGCTTCGAGCAGGCCGCTTCCGAACTCAATGTCATCTGGAAGCAACTCACCGCCTTTGCCGAGATGCAGAAGGTCTCGGCCGGCCAGGAGCGGCAGGAGGCCAATTCGATCTCCCTCGGGGCGACGGGACTCGGCATCCTGATCTCGATCTTTGCCGGCATCGGTCTGGTGCTTACCTTCAAGGGCCCGATCGGGCAGATCACCGGTGCCATGCGCCGGCTGGCCGAAGGCGTGCTCGACACCAAGATCAACGGTGAGGCCCGCGTCGATGAGATCGGCGAGATGGCCCGTGCGCTTGGCGTGTTCAAGCAGAATGCCCTGTCGAAGATCGAAATCGAGAGCCGCAGCGAAGCCGAGCGGGTTCAGGCCGAGGACGAACGCCGCCGCAACGATCTCGAAAAGCAGGAGATCGACCGTCAGATCGACTTTGCGGTCAATGCGCTTGCCACCGGCCTCGGTCGGCTCGCCAAAGGCGATATCTCGGAAACCATCGATACGCCGTTCCACGGCCGTCTCGAGCAGTTGCGCAACGACTTCAATCAGTCTCTCGAGCATCTGCAGGATACGATGAGGCAGATCCGCTCGAACACCTACATGATCCAGCGCAACGCTGCCGAGATGAGCACTGCGGCCGACCAACTGGCCAAGCGCACCGAACAGCAGGCCGCCTCACTGGAAGAGACAGCGGCTGCCGTCGAGGAGATCACAGTCACGGTGAAATCGTCTGCCGAACGGGCCGAAGAAGCAAATACCATCGTCGCCGACACGAAGGGCCGAGCGGACACCTCGTCCACCGTCGTGGCCAGCGCCATCGACGCGATGGGCAGGATCGAGGACGCTTCGGGGCAGATCGTCCAGATCATTGACGTCATCGATGAGATCGCCTTCCAGACCAACCTGCTTGCGCTCAACGCCGGCATCGAGGCGGCGCGTGCGGGCGAGGCGGGCAAGGGCTTTGCGGTCGTGGCCCAGGAAGTCCGCGAACTCGCCCAACGCTCGGCGGGTGCTGCCCAGCAGATCAAGGACCTGATCCACAAGTCGAGCACGGAAGTCTCCTCGGGGGCCAAGCTGGTGCAGCAGACCGGATCAGTGCTTGCCGACATCTCGGCCAACATCATCACGGTTGCGGACCGCGTCTCGGTCATCGCCATGGCGAGCCGCGACCAGTCGAATGCGCTGGCGGAGGTGAATTCCTCGGTCAACGAGATGGATCAGATGACCCAGCGCAACGCGGCCATGGTCGAGGAGACCAATGCTGCGACCCGGCAACTGGCTGACGAGGCCGATGCACTCATGCAACTGATCAATCAGTTCAAGCTCGCGCCGGAGGCCGGCCGTCCGGCGACGCAGTCGCAACGCCACGCGGCATGACTGGTTCAGGTGCCGCAAGAATCCAGAGCCGCCGGACCTTGAAAGCCGGCGGCTTTTTCGCGGCCAGGAGGCCGCGCTCGCAAGTCCGCTTGGAATGCGGCGGACAGGCGGTTATCCTCACGCCAGGAGGACAGCGCATTTGATGACGGCAACGGTACCACCCGCAAGACGATTGGCTGCTGCCCGACGCACGATCATGGCGCTTGTTCTGGTTCTCGTTGCGGCAAGTCTGGCGCTGCTGACCGTCGGCAATCGGTTCTTGACCCGCAATGTCATGGAAGAAGCCTCGCTGCAGGCCAACAGCGCGCTGCGTCTTGCGACGTCGGCCCTGGCCGGTCATCTGAGCCGCTATGAGACCTTGCCGGCCCTGATCGCCGACCATGATGACATGAAGGAGCTTGTGCTCGACCCTTCCAACCCGGCGCTTCGACAGGCGGCCAATCTCTATCTCAAGGACATCAACGCCCTGCTGGAGTCCTCGGACATCTATGTGATGACCATGGATGGTAACACGGTCGCGGCGAGCAATTTCGACGGTGCGGCAAGCTTCGTCGGCGAGAATTTCATCTACCGGCCCTATTTCTACGAAGCGGCGGCCGGAATGCAGGCGCGCTTCTACGCCCTCGGCACGACCTCGGCGAAACGCGGCTATTATTTCTCCTCCCCGATCAGGGTAAACGGAGCCGTGCGGGGTGTCATCGCCTTCAAGGTCGACATCGAGGACATCGAGACATCCTGGCGGGGCGGCGAGTACAAGATCCTCGTTCATGATCCCGAAGGGATCATCTTCATGACCGGCAATCCGGAATGGCTCTATGCCTCGGTACTTCCGCTCACGCCCGAACGGCTGGAGCGCACGACCGCGTCCCGGCGATATTCCGACGCGACGCTCCGGGAACTGCCCATCGGGGCCGGCAGGATCAGCGAGCACACGTTGATGACTGTCGACCAGGCGGGCGGGGCGCGGGAATATCTGGTGCTCGAACAATATATGCCGGATGCAGATTGGACGGTGAAGGTGTTGTTCGACACGGGCAACATTCACGCGCAGGCGCGGACCATGCTGGTCGCCATCCTTCTTTTCCTCTGCCTCTTCGTTCTGGGGCTTGCCGTCGTCATCCAGCGCCGCGCACGGCTGCAGGAGCGCATGCATATGCAGATCGAGGCGCAGGCTGAGCTCGAACGCCGCGTCGAGGAGCGCACATCCGACCTCGCGCGGGTTAACCTGCAGCTGCGGCAGACCCAGGCCGACCTCATTCAGGCCGGCAAGCTCGCCGGGCTCGGACAAATGTCGGCCGCTTTGTCACACGAGTTCAACCAGCCGCTTGCTGCCGCCAAGACCTATGCCGACAGCGCCACGATGTTGATCGACCGAGACCGGATTTCGGAAGCGCGCGACAATCTGGGCCGGATCTCCAACCTGATCGATCGGATGGCCTCGATCTCGCGGCATCTGCGCAATTTTGCCCGCAAGCCGAATGAGAAACTGGGCGCCATTGCCATCGAGGACGTGGTGGAGGAGACGCTCGAGATCGTCTCGGCCCGCCTTGGCACGGCCGATGCGACCCTCATCATTGATCTGCAGCCTGCCCTGCCGTCAGTCCGAGGCGGGCCCGTTCGTCTCCAGCAAGTGCTTGTCAATATTCTGACCAATGCTTGCGACGCCGTGGAAGGGCTGGACGACCGCAAAATTGAGCTCTCCGCCCGCAAGGCAGGCGGTTCCGTGGTGATCGAGATCGGGGATCGGGGACCAGGCGTTCCGCCCGCCATCATGCAGCGCATCTTCGACCCGTTCTTCACGACCAAGGGCGTGGGCAAGGGGCTCGGCCTCGGTCTGTCGATCTCCTACAACATCATCAAGGATTTCGGCGGCAGCCTGACGGTCGGGCAGCGTGACGGTGGTGGGGCGCTGTTCCGCATCGAGCTGCTGGAAGCGGAAGCAATGAATGAGGCGGCGGAATGAGCTCAGGACAGGTGTTGTTCGTCGATGACGAGGAGGAGCTGCGCTTCTCCACCAGTCAGGCTCTGGAACTGCACGGGCTCCAGGTAAAGGCCTTCGCATCGGGCGAGGAAATCCTGTCGCGGGTCGGCTTCGGTTTCGATGGCGTCGTCGTCAGTGATATCCGCATGCCGGGGCTCGACGGCATGACGCTGTTGCATCGGATCCGGGAGCTCGATCACGAGATCCCGGTCATCCTTGTCACCGGGCATGGCGAGGTGCAACTGGCGGTCAAGGCAATGCGCGAAGGCGCCTATGACTTCATCGAGAAGCCTTTCGCCAGCCAGGCGCTGGCCGGCGTCGTTCGACACGCACTCGACCGTCGTTCGCTCGTCTTGGAGAACCGACGGCTGAGAGCTGTTGCGGGCAAGCGCGATGATATCGAGACGCGGCTTCCCGGGCGCACGCCGGTCATGGTCGACCTGCGCTACCGTCTCCGGGCGATCGGAGCGACCGAGGCCGATGCGCTGATCATTGGTGAGACCGGTGCCGGCAAGGAGGTCGTCGCCCGCGGCTTGCACGATGTCAGTTCCCGTTCGAAGGGCCCCTTCCTCGGGATCAATTGTGCGTCGCTTCCTGAAACCCTGATCGAGAGCGAACTCTTCGGTCACGAGGCTGGCGCCTTTCCCGGTGCGCTCCGAGCGCGCTACGGAAAATTCGAGCACGGACGCGGCGGCACCATCCTGCTCGACGAGATCGGCTCGATGCCCTTCGAGCTGCAGGCGAAGTTCCTGCGGGTCCTGCAGGAGCGCACGATCACGCGTCTGGGGTCGAACGAGACGGTTCCGCTCGACGTGCGTTTCCTTGCCACAAGCAAGGTGGACCTGGAAAGCGAGGTGGCGGCGGGTCGCTTCCGGGCGGATCTCTTCTACAGGCTGAATGTCGTGACAATCCATGTCCCGTCGCTTGCACAGCGTCGCGCCGACATTCCGCTGCTTTTCCTGCATCTGGTGCGTGAAGCCTCGGCGCGATACGGCCGCGAAGACATCGAAGTCGAACCGGAGATCCTCGCCCAGATTGCGGAGCGTGACTGGCCCGGAAACGTCAGAGAGTTGCGCAACGCGGCTGACCGGTTGGTGCTCGGCCTGGAGACAGGACTTGACGGTACGGCAGACCACGAAGCGGTTGCGACACGTCTTGCAGAAAAGATGGCAGCTTACGAGAAGCAGCTGATAGCCAGCGCCATCGCGGCGCATGGTGGAGCGCTCAAGCCGGTCTACGAACAGCTCGGCATCTCTCGCAAGACGCTCTACGAGAAGATGCAGAAGCACGGTCTGGACAAGAGCCTGGCCCTGGATGGACGCGACTAGCGATCGATCAACAGGCTCACTCTTGATCGTCGGATGGGTGACTTTCCACCCACGGACTCGACAAAATGTTACGATCTCCCCCCACGACCTGCGTGAAAATCGCGCGAGACGGCTGACGCGCCCGGTCGCGCGTTGCCTCTCCGACCCAGCCGAGGCTTAGCTCATATCAGGTTCGGCCCTGAGGAGGCGCCGAATTCAGTCGCATTCAATATACAGGGAGGACTTCATGAAAAAGTTCGTGATCGCTATGGCCGGTGCCATGGCTCTGACGTTTGCTGCACCCGTTTCCGCTCAGGACAAGGCCGACTGGCCGGGCAGCATGACCATTGGCACCGCCAGCCAGGGCGGTACCTACTTCATTTATGGCACGGGTCTCGCCGGCCTGATTACGGAGAAGCTCGGCGTCAACACATCGGCTGAAGTGACAGGTGGCCCGGTGCAGAATGCCACGCTGATCGAAACCGGTGACCACCTCATGGGCCTGGTGACGATGGGCCCGGCATACGAGGCCTGGACCGGCAATAGCGAGCTTGCGCCTGGCGTCGAGCACAAGAGCCTGCGCGCCCTTTTCCCGATGTACCAGACACCGTTTCAGGTCGTTGCACTGAAGTCGTCGGGCATCACCTCCGTTGCAGATCTCGATGGCAAGCGCGTCTCCGTCGGTCCGGCCGGTGGCACGGCCGCGACCTACTGGCCGCGCTATTTCGAAAGCGTCGGCGTGAAGCCTGAGATTTCGTTCTCGGGTGCAAACGACGCAACGAGCCAGGTCAAGGATGGCCTGATCGATGCCTTCGCCTTTGCTGCCGGCGTTCCGATTTCTGCCTTCGCGCAGATCGCGGCTGAAAACGATGTCAACATCTTCGGCTTCAATGCTGACGAGCAGACGAAGATCCTCGAAGCCATGCCGGAACTGGCAGCCTTCGAAGTGCCCGGCGGCCTGTATCAGGGCTTCCCTGATCCGCAGAGCACTGTCAGCCTCTGGAACTTCGCTGTTGCCAATGCCGAAATGCCGGAATCGCTTGCCTATGAGATCACCAAGCTGGTCATGGAAAGCAATGATCGCATGATGCAGATCCATGCCACGGCTGCGGAAACCATCCCGGCGAACATCGAGAAGAACTCGTTCCTGCCGTTCCACCCCGGCTCCGTGCGTTATTTCGAGGAAAAAGGCATCACCATTCCCGATGCTCTGAAGGGCCAGTAACGCCCATACCTGCGCCTTGATGCGCAGGCAGGAGGCGGCAGCATCGGCTGCCGCCTCCTTCGTGCTAGATCCGGCTTCCTTATCGGGACACACAATCATGACACAAGCTGACAATATCTCAGCGCAGCAAGCCGCTGGGCCCATCCTGGCTCACAATGTCGATGAGGAGCCGGTTGCGAGCAACCAGCGGCTCCATGCAGGCTGGCTCAACAAGGCCATCATTGTTCTCTGCATCGCCTATACCGCTTTCCACATCGGGGTGATGAACCTCTATCCGCTCGAAACCTGGACCTATCGCCTGATCCACGTTTGCGGCGGACTGCTTCTCGGCTTCCTGATCTATTCTGCCGTGCAATTGCCGACCACCGCACCTGGGCAGTCGCGACGCAACCCGATCGCATGGCTTCTCTTGCTGGTGGGCATCGGTGGCATCGGCTATGGCTTCGCCATGATTGCCTATGCCTGGGGCGCCTACTGGATGACGGGCAATGCCCGGCCACCCGTCTTCGTCTTCTCGAGCTTCGGTCTGCCGCTTCTGGCCGGCACGGTGGCAGCCCTCGCGGCCGTGTGGTTCTTCCCCAGCCGTGACCGTACGCGTGTCGACTGGGCAGACTATGCGCTCGGTCTCGCCTCGATCGCCGTCCTCGGCTACATCCTGTTCAACGTCGGACCGCTTCGTCTGAGGGCCGGGACGGCCATGGCGCAGCCGGCGGACTTTTATGCCGCCCTCGTCGGCGTCATCCTCATTCTCGAAGTGACGCGTCGCGTTGCGGGTCTCGCCCTTGTCGTGATCGCCTCGATTTTCATTCTCTATTCCTTCGCTGGTCCCTATCTGCCCGGCTTCCTGGCGCATCGCGGATACGACCCGCGGCGCTTCTTCACCTATATCTTCACCGATCAGGGCATCCTCAGTGATCCCGTGGCGGTGTCGTCGACCTACATCATTCTCTTCATCACCTTCGCGGCCTTCCTGCAGGCGTCGAAAGTCGGCGACTACTTCGTGAACTTCGCCTTTGCCGCCGCTGGACGTGCGCGAGGTGGCCCGGCGAAGGTGGCCGTTCTCGCCTCCGGTCTGATGGGCATGATCAATGGAACCTCTGCCGGCAACGTGGTCTCGACCGGTTCGCTGACGATCCCGCTGATGAAGAAAGTCGGCTATCCGGCCAAGACATCGGCGGCCATCGAAGCTGCTGCGTCGTCCGGCGGCCAGATCATGCCTCCGATCATGGGGGCAGGGGCCTTCATCATGGCGGAAGTGACGGGCATTCCCTATACGGACATCGTGATTGCGGCGATCATCCCGTCGGTCCTCTACTTTGCCTCCGTCTACTTCATGGTCGATCTGCAGGCCACGAAACTCGGCATGAAGGGTCTTCCGAAGGAAGAATTGCCGGTCTTCAAGGAGCTCCTGAAGCAGGTCTACCTGTTCATCCCGATCATCATGCTGATCTACACCCTGTTTGCGGGGTACTCTGTCATCCGCGCCGGCACAGTGTCGATGATGGCGGCCGCCGCGGTCAGCTGGTTGACGCCGCATCGCATGGGGCCGCGGCTGCTGGCGAAGGCATTCGACATCGCCGCACGCATGTCGATACAGCTGGTGGCAGTCTGCGCCTGCGCAGGCATCATCGTCGGCGTCATTGCGTTGACCGGCGTCGGGGCGCGCTTCTCCAGCCTTCTGCTGGGGATTGCGGAACAGAACCAGTTGCTGGCGCTGTTCTTCGCGATGTGCATTTCCATCGTGCTTGGCATGGGCATGCCGACGACCGCTGCCTATGCGGTCGCGGCAGCCGTGGTTGCACCGGGTCTCGTCAATCTCGGCATTCCGGTTCTGACGGCGCACTTCTTCGTGTTCTACTTCGCCGTGATGTCCGCGATCACGCCGCCGGTGGCGCTCGCCGCCTATGCAGGGGCAGCCCTTTCGGGGTCCGATCCGATGAAGACGTCCGTGGAAAGCTTCAAGATCGGTCTTGCCGCCTTCGTGGTGCCGTTCATGTTCTTCTATTCCCAGGCCATGCTGATGCAGGGAACCTGGCTCGAGATCTTGCACGTGTTCCTGACGGCAAGCCTTGGGATCTACATGCTCGCGTCCGCGGTTCAGGGCTGGTTCTTCGGTCGGCTTGGGGTGCCGCTTCGCCTGGTGCTGCTAGTCGCCGCCCTCAGCATGATCAGCGGCGGTCTGATCTCGGATCTGATCGGTTTGTTGGTCGGCGGTTCGCTCTTTGCCTATCAAAGACGATACGTCACCCCCGTGGTGATTGCTCGCGGCGTCGACTAAGCTGGCGCCATCGGCTTCGACAAGACCATAAAGGCGGCGCCGTCATCCGACGGCGCCGCCTCTTCCGTTGATGTTGACTGTACGGGCCTGGATTCCTGCGTTTCTATTGGGCGCCGGGCGCCAGCAGCGATGTCCAGTTGCGGATGAATTCTTCCCGGGTCGCTCGGTCCTGCGCGGCGAGGAGCGCGGGGCCGACGCGAATGGGGCGGCCGATACCGGATTCGATCAGCGAGATGGGCCCGTCTACCCCGGGTGGCAAAGGCGCGTTTTCGGCGAAGTAAAAGGCCTTTTCTCGCGCGACCTTCTGCCCGCGTTCCGACACCAGATGATCCACAAAGCGGGCGGCAAGGTCTGGTTGCGGCGAGTGGGTCGGGATCATCGCGCCCCTTGTCAAGATCAGGGTGTAATCGCGCGGCACGACGACCCGCATGTCGTTGTTGCGCAGATAGCGTGCATAGGCATAGGAACCGAGGATGTTGTAGGCAATCTTCAGGCGGCGGGTCTCGATCAGGTCGAGCACTTCCTTGTTGCAGCAACTGGTCACGACTTCGGCACGGCTGAAGCTCTCCAGAAGCCGGCCGTAACTGGTCGGGGCCTGCAGGGCGTCATGGAAGGCCAGGAGATAGCCGACGCCCGAGAGCTTGACGTTGTACGTGCCGATCCGGGTCCAGTATTCGTCCGGCTTGCGGCGCAGCAGTTCGGCGATTTCCACATGCGAACGCGGCACGTCTTCCGGGGGGACCTGGGAGGCGTCATAGACGATGACGGCGGGTTCGAAGGCGAAGCCGAATATCTCGTCTCGCCAGTTGGCCCAGGCAGAGACCCGTTCGGTCTCTGACGATCGATGGGACCGGGCGCAGCCGTCATTGGCGAGCTTCACCAGATGGTCGACCGAGGAGGAAATCCAGAGGTCGCCATGGCTGCGCTTCTCGCGACACGCCAATTCCGCCTCGCGAAACAGATCGTTGCTGACATAGTCGTTGAACTCGACCGCGACATCCGGTGCCTTCTGCTGGAAGTCGCGGATCAGGGGCGCGATCACCTCCGCGTCGGTCACGCCGTTGATGACCAGCCGGGCGCGTTCCGTACCCGGCGCCGGGAAGATGGACCGGTCGCCCTCGAGCGCCAGAACGGACGTCGAGGCGAGGGAGCTCGTCAGCAGGCAAGCCATCAATGACGCGATCTTGCGCTTCAGGCTCATGGCGCAGACCTCTTGTCTAGCAGGGGGAGTTCGAGGAAGACGGTGAAGCCGCTCTGAGGCGTGGGCTCGCGGAATGCGAGGGCCCCGCTCAATGTCGTGGCCACTTCCGATGCGATGGCGAAGCCGAGACCGGAGCTGCCTTCGCCGCTCTTCGAGGAGACGAAGCGGCGGGTGACCTGTGGCCAGTCCTGTGCGGGAATGCCGGGACCGTCGTCTTCCACCTCGACCAGCACGAAGTTGCCGCGCCTGACGATCCGAACGGCAAGGCTGGAGATAACGCCGTGGCGGAGCGAATTGTCGATGACGTTGACGATGGCCTCGCGCAGACTCAAAGCATCCCCGAGCACCATCAGCGCCTCTGGCGGGGCCTCGAAGGAAACGACGATATCCGGATCGATGGTGATCGGAACGGCGGCGCGGAAGGCCTTGCGGGCCACGTCGACCACATCCACCGGCGAGAGCTGGACCGAGTCGAAGCGGTGGATGACCATGGCGTGGTTGAGCAGCTGGGTGGTAAAACGGGCAAGTTCGGAGGCGCGGTTCTTCACCCGGTTCAGGTGGCGGCGATCGTCATCGGAGAGTGCGTCCTCGTCGATCAGGCTCACCTGAGCCGAAAGTGCCGTCAGCGGCGTACGGATCTGGTGGGCGCTGTCGGCGATGAAGCGCTGCAGGAGGCGCAGACGATCGTCGAGACGGCGCATGAAGTGGTTGATCGACTCGACGAAGGGAGAGAGTTCGCGGGGCACGTCGATGGCCAGCGGCGTCAGGTCCTGGCTGTCGCGGCGCCGCAGGGTGTCGCCGAGCGCATCCAGCGGGCGGAGCGAATACCGCACGGCCAAAATGGTGCCGCCGAGGGCCAGAAGGCTCATCACGCCGACCAGAACGAGCGCGCGGGTGGTGAGTTCCGTGGTCAGTTCCTGCCGGGCTTCGGTCGTCTGCGCAATCAGGACATTCGCCCAGCCACCGATCGAGGGATCCGCGATCGCGCGGCTCGCGGCAACCATGCGAACCGGCAGGTCGCGGAAGCTCGCAGTCTCGAAAAGCGCCTGTGTCCGGGCATTGGCCACGTCGGCGGGAAAGTCGAGGTCCTCGTATCCCGTCAACGTGGTGCCATCGGGTGCCACGACGCGGTAGAAGATCTTGTCGCGCGGAGCGAGGCCGAGCAGCTCGAAGGCGCTCGGCGGCAGATCGACTGCAATTCGACCTTCCTCGACCACGAGGCTGTCGAGGATCTGGATGGCTGCGCCCTGGAGGAGGCGATCATAGGCCTCGTCGGCGGCGGCCCGCGCATAGAACCAGGCGGCGGTCATCAGAATCGCTGCGCCGCCTGCCAATACTGCAGCCACGCGAATGACCAGGCGGGCGAAAAGAGAGCGCCTAGTCCTCTGCATCTGACACCAGTTGATAGCCGACACCGCGGACGGTGACGATGCGTGCCTTTGCTCCTTCGAGCTTTTTCCTCAGGCGTCCGACATAGAGCTCGATGGCGTTGGGCCCTGCGGGCTCGTCGAAGCCGAAGATCTGGTCAAGAAGCTGGTCCTTGCTGAACACGCGGCCCGGCCGGCTCGCGAGGATTTCGAGCAGGGTCATTTCCCGGCGCTTGAGCGGCACTTCGCGATTGCCGACCTTGACGGAGCGCTGGCTTCTGTCGAGCAGCACATCGCCACAGACGATGACATTGGTCGCTTCGCCTCCAGTACGGCGCCGCATCAGGACACGCGCGCGGGCTTCCAGTTCACGAAAGTCGAAGGGCTTCACGAGATAGTCGTCGGCACCGAGATCGAGCGCGCCGACCCGATCGTCGATTTCGGATCGGGCCGTCAGCACCAGAACCGGAACGGTGCTGCCCCCATCGCGCAATCGCTTCAGGATCGAGAAGCCGTCCATGCCCGGCAGCATGACATCGAGAATGACTAGGTCGTATTCGGTGAAAACGAGGATGTCCGCCGCAGCACGGCCGTCGGTCTGCCAGTCGACCGTATGGCCGATGGTTTCAAAGCGGCGTGAAATTGCCTCTCCGACGTCGAGCGTGTCTTCCACGAGCAGAATTCGCATGGCCGGACGCTCGCATGTCTGATGTCTCCAATCAAGCTGAAGGAAAGCCTGTATTCAGCGCTTCCAGTTAACTCGACGATAAACCGGGGCCTCTAGACTTCGCCGGCAACGGGAACGGGAGACGCGGTCTTGGCAGAAGAACAGAAGGAAAGCTTCATCCGGGCTGGTTACGACCAGAATTCGTTTCGCTATCTCATGAAGCGCATCTTCTGGCGCCTGATCGCGCCGCTGCCGGACAAGCTCTATATCCAGCTCAAATTCTGGAGCATCAAGGGCGAATGGCCCGATGTCGATCAGCCGAAGACGTTCTCGGAAAAGGTCCAGTACCGGAAGATACATGACCGCAATCCGCTCTATGGAAAGCTGGTCGACAAGCTCGCGGTGAAGGATTACGTCGCCGAGAAGGTCGGAGCCCAGCATGTGATCCCGACCTTTTGGGCCGGCACGAAGCTTTCGGATGTCGACTGGTCGACGATCCCGCTGCCGGTCGTCATCAAGCCAAACCATGCGAGCGGGCTCGGTGAGTTTCTCTATACGCCCGAGGATGTCGAAGCGCTCAAGCGCAATGATCCCTGCGCCGAATGGTTGTCCATCGACCATGCCCGCTACAACAGGGAATGGGCCTATTCACAGGTCGACCGCAAGGTGGTCATCGAGCAGATGCTGAACAAGGACGGCGGTATTCCCTGGGATTATCGCTGTTTCGTCTTCAATGGGCGGCTGTCGTACATCATGATCGATACGCGCACGGACAATCAGGGCTACTCAGCGACCTATTCCCGCGATTGGGAGCGCCTGCCGTTCTATGACCCGGACTATTATCCGCCCTATCCGCATGAAATCCCACGTCCGCAATTGCTTGAGATGATGGTCTCTCTGTCGGAGGCTCTTGGACGCGACCTGGATTTCGTTCGGGTCGAT
This sequence comes from Rhizobium sp. 'Codium 1', assembly GCF_020889605.1. Classification (NCBI taxonomy): domain Bacteria; kingdom Pseudomonadati; phylum Pseudomonadota; class Alphaproteobacteria; order Hyphomicrobiales; family Rhizobiaceae; genus Rhizobium; species Rhizobium sp. 'Codium 1'. The sequence goes on along the minus strand of NZ_JAJGPW010000002.1, from coordinate 723,865 downwards.
CTGTTCGATACCGGCGACAATCTCTATGTCGGCGAGCTAACGCTCTATCCCGGCGGCGGCTTCGAAGCGTTTGAACCGCCGGAATATGATCGTCTTGTCGGAGACAAGTGGGCTCTGCCTGCCCGCCGGTCGTGACGCTTGCCGGTGATCAGGCCGGTGTGACGATCCGTGCTTCCATCGGCGAGACCGTCTCTGCCGGTGGAGACTTCAGCGCCTCGATCAGCGATGCCATGATCGCAGTCCGCAACGCATAGGTGTTGGCGGTGGTCTTCTTGTGGTCCAGTCTCTGAGCAGCCACGACCAGATTTGCGCCCTGCTGCATGATGATCTGATGAGCCCGGACCATCGCCCAGGTCTCTATATCCGTCTGTTCCCGCATGTCCGCATCCCCAGCTAAATCATTTAGCCTGCGAGGCTTTCTCGAATCAACCTCACCTTTCCAAGATATTTGATTATCTCGATTATTTAAATCCGCGATCCAAAAAAGGTCAAGAAAACCCATCCATGGCAAGACGGACGCATGCCATGCTCAGCGGCGTTGCCATACGGAGAACTCGGCTTGCACGAGCAGTTGTGCATCCCATCGTTCCGGGTGGAACAAGGGTGGCAGGTCGGCGTTAGCTGACGTCGGTCACCCCCACGCCAAGGATGCCAGCATGCGAGTTCCCGTTTCGACCTATCGCCTGCAATTTCGCGGCGGCATGGATTTCGACCGCGCCATCGGCCTGGTGCCCTATCTGAAGCGGCTCGGAATCACGCATCTCTATGCTGCGCCCGTTTTCGCTGCCACGGCAGGGTCGACCCATGGTTATGATGTCACCGATGCCAATCTCGTCGATCCGGTGCTTGGGGGGCGCGACGGCCTCGAACAGCTCGCAGCTACGCTGAAGGCAGAGGGGCTCGGCCTGATTCTCGACATCGTGCCCAATCACATGGCGGCGAGTCTGGAGAATCCCTGGTGGCGTAGCGTGATCGAGTGGGGGAAGGCGAGCCGCTATGGTCATTACTTCGATATCGACTGGAGCCAGCGACTGACCTTGCCTTTCCTCGGCAAGCCCTTCGAGCAGGCGGTGGCGGAGGGGGAGATCACGCTTACGCTCGACCGCGAAAACGGGGTTCTGGCGATCCGGTATTTCGACAGTTTCTACCCGGTGCACCCTTCGACCTATCCGCTTGTCCTTGAAGAATTCACCGATCCGCTCGCAGAACGGCTTGCCGATCTGGGGCGGCACGCCGATGCCGGCGCGGAGGAGGATTTTCACGCTGCGGTTCGTGCGCTTTGCGCGGGGAACGACTGCGAACCGCTGATTGCGGCTCTGAACCAACGCGCGCACGAGCCGCAATTCCTCATGTCGGTGCACGATCTTCAGCCCTATCGACTGATGTCCTGGTCTGAGGCGGCCAAGGGCCTGAGCTATCGGCGTTTCTTCGAAATCGCTGGATTGGTCGGGCTCCGCGTCGAGGCGGAGGACGTGTTCGCCGATGCTCATCGAACCATCCTGGAGCTGGTCCGATCCGGCCATGTGGACGGACTGCGCATCGACCATGTCGATGGTCTCGCCGATCCGGCCGGCTATCTGCAGCGCCTGCGCCACAGCGTCGGCAAGGACGTGTTTATTGTCGTCGAAAAGATCCTGGCACCGGGCGAGCAGCTGCCAGCCGACTGGCCTGTCCAGGGATCGACAGGATACGAATTCATCGCGGCGCAGGTGCCGGCCTTCCTCGACTTGGAGGGCTTCATCACGCTACGCCAGACCTACAATCAGCTCGCCGGTGAGACCTTGTCCATTCCGGAGCGCATGCGCGAGGCGAAGCTTCGGATGATCCGGGTGAACTTCGCCGGAGAAGTCAATGCGCTGGTCAAGCAGGGAAGAGACCTGCTCGGGCTGGACGAGGAAACGATCTGCAGGGCGCTGGAAGAGCTTCTTCTGGCCTTTCCCCGTTATCGGACCTACAGCGTGCAGGGGGAGATGTCCTCGTCGGACCACCATCTCCTCGATCAGGTGCTTGCCGCAATCAAAACTCGGCTGGACGAGACCGCCGCCGATGCCGCCTGGTCAATCGTCGATCTTCTCAAGGGGGCCGGGCGCTTCGAGGATCATCGCGTGGCGGATGATATCTTCCGCTGCCGGTTCCAGCAGTTGACCGGGCCGCTGATGGCGAAATCACTCGAGGACACGCTGTTCTTCCGGCATGTCGAGTTTCTTGCCCTGAATGAGGTGGGAGGCGAACTGGAGCCGGACGAGGGAGGTCTCGACCATTTTCATTCGTTGATGCGAGAACGGCGGGCGACCCAGCCCTTCGGCCTTTCTGCCTCGTCCACCCATGATACGAAGCGCGGCGAGGATGCGAGGGCGCGGCTCTTTGCGCTAGCGGAAGATGCCGGACGGTTCGTCAGCCTCTTCCAACGATGGCGGGAGACGAACAGGGGGACTGTCCAGGTTCTAGATGGCGGCCCGGCTCCGGATCCCGAGCTGGAATGGGCGATTTTCCAGGCAATCATCGCGCATTGGCCAGCAGAACTCGATGTCGAAGATCGGGAAGGCGTTGCCGATTTCACCGAACGTCTGCTCGCTTTCCTGGAGAAATCCATGCGCGAGGCCAAGCTGCGTACTGACTGGAACGACGTGAATGATGTCTTCGAGAGCGTGGTGAAAGACCATGTCCGGTCCCTGATGCTCGACAACCATGCCTTCGTTCGGGACGTCTCCGAAGAGATCAGGCCGATCATCCGGGGTGGGCTGATCAACGGCTTGAGCCTCACCGCGATCAAGCTGACTGCTCCGGGCATTCCCGACATCTATCAAGGCAGTGAGGGCATTGATCTCAGTTTCGTCGATCCCGACAACCGCCGCCCTCCGGCATTCTCCGCGCTATCGGAGTTCGATCCGGTTGCGCCGGTGTCCTGGAACGATCGTAAGGCACTGGAGGCCGGTTGGCTGAAGCAGGCCCTGGTGGGTCGCGGGCTTGCCCTGCGCAATGAACGCCCGGATCTCTTCTTGCGGGGAGACTATATTCCGCTGCGCTGCGAAGGTCGTCGAATGCGGCATGTGATCGCCTTTGCGCGCAGGCATGCCGAGCAACTGGTCGTCACCCTTGCCTGCCGTTGGCCCGTGGCCATGACGCGGGATGGCGAAGGGTTGAAGGCGGATCAGTTCTGGGGTGACACCAGGCTCGCTTTGCCCGAGGACATGCACCATCGAACGTGGAGCGAGATTCTCTCAAGGCGATCAGTGGCGGGGGGCGAAGCCTTGCTGATGCGGGATCTGATGGATGGTCAGACCGTGGCTATCCTGAGTTCTGATGAATGACTTCGGCGACGCTTGCGCAACACCGAAGGGGCGCGCGGCCTTGCTAGCCGCCGCCTCATGAGGCGCTGCGCTAGAGCGAACTGCGGAGCGTTTGGCTGTGTTCGGACTGCAGAGAAATCAGAGCGTTCGGTGCGGGCGGCAGCGCCCGCGCACAGGCCGGTCAGGCAACGTCGCGATTACGTTGCGGACGGAAGCTGACGTGGCGCGCCGGATTCAAGCATTGTGAAATCCCGGCTTCGGCGGCCGCGGCGAGAAAAGCGCTGCGGGCCAGTTCCGAGGAGCGGCTACCACGCAGGGCCTGCCTGCACAGGCGAATGGCACGCTCATAGGCGTAGCCACGTCGCGTCGGCCATTCGGCATCGAGAAAATCGAGTGCGTCATAGGCATTCAGGAACCGCCGTGTCAGACCGCAGGGTAGTTCCAGTTCGACGGGGCGGGTCCAGGTGATATCGGCTTCGGTCATGCCTTCCTCCATTTCGCTGCCATGAACTCACAGGCGGCTCACCGGTTCCCGGAAGGCGATCAAATAAAGATGTTAAGAGATTGATTTCTCGATTGCCGAGACGTGGGCAGCCTGTTCGCGCTGCTCCAGCCAATCTGTCGTCGTGTCTCCTGCAAGCCTTGTCGCCTCGACAATGCCGCGACCTTCGAGCAATCCATGCAGCAGGGCACCGCTGAAGGTGTCGCCGGCGCCGATCGTGTCCGGAACGCTGACCGTGCGGGCAAGAGATACGGTCTGCTCGAGATGTCCGTCAAAGAGCGAAATCCTATCCGGTCCGTCGGTCATCACGAGGTGTGTCAGGCGCTTTGTCCCGAGCTCTGCTGCAACGCGCCAGACATCTGCCAGTGCCATCCCTGGAAGATCGGCCTTCGACCCCACGATGATATCGGCCGGTCGCGGCCCACCCTCACGTATCGGCAGCTGCGACACGACAAGAGGGGCTCGTTCGAGCGAGTCCACTAAGGTCTGCGGTAGCTTTGGCGCATTCACGTAAAAGGCATCGGCATGCACGGGCTTGTCGAGCAGGAAGGTTCGAGACAGGCGGCGCTCGCTCGACAGGATGGTGCGGTCGCCGGTCGGATCGAGCAGGATATCGGCAAAGTCGGTTGCGCCTTCGCGGCGGGCGATCAGGCTTGTGTCGAAGCCTGTCGCCTCCAGGTCCGCAAGCGCAGTCTCGCCATGGTCATCCGTCATCAAGTTCGAGAGAAGTGCCACGTCATGGCCGAAGTCGAGAAGACGCTTGGCGGTGAAATATCCACCGCCGCCGAGGCGTGTATCGCGCGACGACCAAGCGATGCGTCCGCCGGGACGCAGCGGCTCGGTCAGGCGCCAGATGCGATCGTGGTTGATGTGGCCGATCACGACGACCTGGGTTGATCTTCTGTCCGTCATGTCGACTGTTCCCTCGATACGGGGCGGCTCGTTTCACGCAGGATGAGTTCAACCGGCCAGAGTTCCCTGACATCGGTCGTCTCACGGCCTGCCAAAATCTGCAGAAGGAGGTCAGTGATCCGGCTTCCGGCAGCGCGGATCGAAGAACGGGTGGTGGATAGCGACGGCGTCATGTTCTCCGCGGTCAGATAGGGGAAGACGTCGTCATGGGCTATGACGGATATGTCCTGACCGATCACCAGGTTCCTCGTCCTGGCCGCGCGATATACACCGAGTGCCGTCATCATCGAGCCGGCGACGAAGGCTGTTGGGCGCGGGCGCTGCTCGAGTGCCGCGCGGGCGAAGTGAAAGCCGATCTCGTCGGTGAAGTCGCCATGCGTGACAAGCTTCGGGTCGAAGTCGATGCCACGGTCGCGCAGCGCTTCCGTGTAACCGGCGAGCCGATGCAGGGTGAAGGTCAGGCCCTCGCGTCCGTTCAACAGTGCGATGCGCCGGTGGCCGAGATCGAGCAGGTGTTCGGTACTGCGCCGGATGGCGCCCTCGTTGTCGATATCCAGCCAGGCATGCGGCACTTCTGTGGAAGAGCGGCCGTGAACGATGAAGGGCAGTTTCAGCTGGGACAGCAGGGCGATGCGCGGATCCCTGGGGCGTGGCGAATGAATGACGACAGCATCGACGCGGCGACTTTCTGCGAGGCGTCGGTAGAGTTGAATTTCATCGCCCGTGTCGTGTTCGGCCATCGGCGTGATCAGCATGTCGATGTCTTCGCCGCTCAGGCGGTCGGCCATGCCGCTCATGAATTCGGAAAACTGGTAGTCGCCGGTCTTGGTCATGACAACGCCGATGGCGCCCGCCCGTCCGGTCGCGAGGCGAACGGCATTGATATTGGGCCGGTAGCCGAGGCGGGCGGCCTCCTGCAACACCCTGGTGCGTGTCGCTTCGTTCACCTCCGGATAGCCGCTCAAAGCGCGGCTCACCGTTGTCGGTGACAATCCGATCTGCTGGGCGAATTCCTTGAGCTTCATTCGTGCCGTCGAACTCCTGCGGGAACACCCCGGCTGCTGCCGCTTATCACATGCTCCCGGACATCTGGCAATTCTCGACCCCGGCTGTCAAAGCGCTTCCAAAGCGGTTCTGATCCGGGAGAGAGGGGCTGTCTGCAGGGCACACCCGCGAGTGCTTGAAGTCAGGAAATCGCCATTTGACAGACGTTGACCGGATTGCAAATGATGACGGCCAAAGCGGTTTCAATTATTTGCCGACATGCCCTAGTTTCGTTCGTTTTCATGCCTAGGTGAGACAGAGCGACGGGCCCATGGAGGCGTGGCGCATGGCCGGTCGCTCCGGTCTCAACCAAGGAGGAAGCACGTGGCGATCAGAACTGTTGTCTGGGGTGAAAATATTCACGAGCGGGAAAACGCAACCGTCCGGGAGATTTATCCCGATGGCATGCATGCGACGATTGCTGCTGCGCTGAACACGGATTCCGAGATCGAGGCGACGACGGCGACCCTGCAGGAGCCGGAACACGGTTTGCCTTTGGACCGGCTCGCCGAGACCGATGTGCTCGTGTGGTGGGGTCACAAGGCGCATGGCGAAGTCTCTGAGGAGGTTGTCGAGCGGGTTGCGAAACGGGTCTGGGAAGGCATGGGTCTGCTCGTCCTGCATTCCGGGCATTTCGCCAAGCCGTTCAAGCGGCTCATGGGCACTCCCTGCGCGTTGAAGTGGCGCGAAGCGGGCGAGCGCGAGCGGATCTGGACCGTCAATCCCGGCCACCCGATTGCCGCCGGAATCCCTGAGAATTTCGTCCTGGAAAACGAAGAAATGTACGGCGAATTCTTCTCCGTGCCCGAGCCGCTGGAGACCGTGTTCATCTCCTGGTTCGCCGGTGGCGAGGTGTTTCGCTCGGGCCTGACCTGGCGGCGTGGGGCCGGCAACATCTTCTACTTCCGTCCGGGCCACGAGACCTATCCGACATACCACGATGCCAATGTGCAGCAGGTCATTCGCAACGGGGTCAAGTGGGCCTATAATCCGATGCCGCGTTACGGCGCCGTGCATGATGCGCCGAATGTCCCGGTCGAAGAGGCGTTGGAGCCAATCACCGAGCGAGGGCCGCGTTTGCACCAGGCTGGCGAGGAAGGCTATAAATGAGCACTGCCCCCATCCGTCTTCTGGTGCTCGGCACCGGGGGCATGGCCAATTCCCATGCGATGAACTTTTCGACGATATCCGACGTGCAACTCGTTGCGGCGGTCGATCTCGATATGGCCACAGTGCGCGCCTTTGCGGCTCGGCACCACATTCCCAACACCTTCACCTCGCTCGACGAGGCGATCGCCTGGGGTGAATTCGATGCCGTCACCAATGTAACGCCGGACAAGGTGCATTATCCGACGACGCTCAAGCTGATTGCTGCCGGCAAGCATGTCATGTGCGAGAAGCCACTCGCGGAGAATTACGCCAAGGCCGACGAAATGGCGACGGCGGCGGAGAATTCCGGTCTCGTCAACATGGTCAACCTCACTTACCGCAATGTGGCGCAGGTGCAGAAGGCCCGGCAGATGGTGCTGGCCGGCGAGATCGGCAAGGTTCGTCATATCGAGGCTTCCTATCTGCAGAGCTGGCTCGTCTCCAAGGCCTGGGGGGATTGGGCGACCGAAAGCCAGTGGCTGTGGCGGCTGTCGACGAAACATGGCTCCAACGGCGTGCTCGGCGATGTCGGCATCCATATCCTCGACTTTGTCGGCTTTGGCGCGGTGACGGAGATCGATCATGTCTTTGCCCGGATGAAAGCCTTCGAAAAGGCGCCGGGCAACAAGATCGGCGAATATGATCTCGACGCCAATGACAGTTTCACCATGACGGCCGAGTTTACCAATGGTGCCATGGGCGTCATCCATGCGAGCCGCTGGGCAACGGGCCATTTGAACGAGCTTCGCCTACGCGTGCATGGCGACAAAGGCGCGCTGGAAGTCATTCATCGTCTGGACAAGTCCAGCCTCAGGGCCTGCCTCCAGGAGGATGTCGAGAAGGCCGTCTGGCGTGAGATCGAGGTCGATCCGGTGGAGACGAATTATCAGAAGTTCATCACCGCGATCCGTTCCGGCTATGCGCAGGAGCCGAGCTTCCGCCATGCGGCCAACCTGCAGAAAATCCTCGACCTTGCCATGTTGACCGAAGTCGAACGGCGCGAACTCGTCGTCTGACAATCACCATGAGAAGCGGAAAACGCCACCCGAGGAGGTTCGGGCGGCGTTTCCAATCTGCGCCGCCTTGCGGCAGCGCGGGAGCTCTTTGTCGTCAGTAGGCGACGGTGACTGCGGATTTGTCCCTGGCCGACCTCACTGCGGCGTCGGCGAGCGCCAGCGCGATCAGGCCGTCTTCGGCTGACGGCGCCATCGGCGTGCCGTTGTCGAGCGCGTCGATGAAGGCAGAGATCTCGGCCGCGTAGGCTGCCGTGTATCGGGTCATGAAGAAATCATGCAGCGGCGGGCGGGTATAGCCGTCCTTGTTGGCGACCTCGATCGAGACCGGCCGCTGGTTTTCGGCCGAGACCGAGCCGAGCGAGCCGTGCACCTCGATGCGCTGGTCGTAGCCATAGGATGCGCGGCGCGAGTTGGAGATGATCGCCTGGCGGCCGCTCTTTGTCGTCAGGATCAGCGAGGCGCTGTCGTAGTCGCCGAGCTCGCCGATCTTGGGGTCAACCAGCACCGAGGCCGAGGCCTGGACCGTTTCGATTTCTTCGCCCAGCAGGAAGCGGGCCATGTCGAAATCGTGGATGGTCATGTCGCGGAAGATGCCGCCGGAGACCTTGATATATTCGGCAGGAGGCGCGCCCGGGTCCCGGCTGGTGATCGTCACCATCTCCACCTTGCCGATCGAGCCCTTGTCGATTTCCTTGCGCACGGCCTGGAAGTGCGGGTCGAAGCGACGGTTGAAACCGAGCATGACCTTTCCGCCAACAGCACGCACGGTCTCAAGGCAGGCCTTCGCCCTGTTAACATCCAGATCGATCGGCTTTTCGCAGAAGATCGCCTTGCCGGCCTTGGCGAAACGTTCGATCAGGTCGGCATGGGTATTGGTCGGCGTGCAAATGATGACCGCGTCGATGTCCTTGTCCGCCTCGATTTCCTCGATCGTCTTCACAACGCAGCCGGTCTGCGTGGCGATGGCATTTGCGGCTTCCATGAATGCGTCGGCGACAGCGACGAGTTTCGCGCGCTTGTCTTCCGCGATGGCTTTTGCATGCACCTTGCCGATGCGGCCAGCGCCCAGAAGTGCCAGTCTCGTGACCATGTTCATTCCCTCCCTGCCACGCCCTGGTCTCTCGTCAAGAGGAGGCGATCGTGATGTCGTTGGGCGCTCCATATGGAGACACCTGATCAATGTTCCATTTCACGCTGGCAAAACCCGCGTTTTGGAATATATGTTCTATTTTGCTAGATCGTGACACGGATTCTGTCAAGCGTGACGATGTGTCCGGATGAGGGTGAGGGGCGGAATGAGCGAAAGCGGCGGAGCGCAGACGATCAAGGAGTTCGAGGACCGGTTGCTGGAAGTCTCCGGCAGCCTGCCCAAGCGACTAAAGCAATGCGCTGACTATGTTGCAGCCAACAAGGACCGCATCGCCGTCTCTACCGTTGCAGAGATGGCAGAGGGTGCGGGCGTGCAGCCGTCTGCCTTCATGCGGTTTTGCCAGATCATGGGGTTCTCCGGGTTTTCCGAAATGCAGAAGCTGTTTCGCGAGAGCTTTGTCGGGGGCTGGCCCGATTATTCGACACGCCTCCAGCATCTGCGAGAAAAGGCCGAGGGCTCACCTTCGGCGCTGTTGGCCGAATTTGTGGAGGCGGGCCGACTCTCGCTGGAAAATCTCGTCAAAACTGTTGATCCGCCGACGATGGAGGCCGCCGTCAGGCAGCTTTCCGAGGCGCGGATGATTCATATCATCGGTCTGCGGCGGAGCTTTCCGGTCGCGAGTTACATGGCCTATGCCTTCGAGAAGATGGGCGTTCCTGCCATGTTGCACAGCGTCGTCGGGCGGCTCGACAATCACCATGCAATCCGCGAAGGCGATGCGCTCCTCGCCGTAACCTTTTCGCCCTATTCGACCGAGACACTCGAGCTCGTCGAACAGGTTCGAGGGCGCGGTATTCCCGTCATTGCGGTCACGGATACGGTCGTCAGTCCGCTCCGGCGCATGGGGGCGACGCTGCTGTCGGTGTCGGAAGTCGATTTCGGGGCATTCCGCTCGCTGTCGGCCACGCTTTGCCTGGCAATCACGCTCTCGGTTGCTGTCGGCACTGCGCGACAGGATGACTGAATGTTCGTATTGAAATTCTGAAAAATAGAATTTATAGTCTATTTCAGAAGGGCGCCGTTCCAAATCGCGGACGGGGGCTCGAGGCGGGGCGCGAGATCCCGCGTCACAGGGAGGAAATCGCTTGGCTTCGCTCGATCTGATCACGATCGGCCGCTCGTCCGTGGACCTTTACGGGGCACAGGTTGGTGGTCGGCTGGAGGATATGGCCTCCTTCAACAAGTATATTGGCGGGTCGCCGACCAATATCGCGGCCGGAACTGCGCGACTTGGCCTCAAATCGGCGCTGATCACCCGAGTCGGTGACGAGCATATGGGGCGCTTCATTCGCGAACAGCTGGTGCGCGAGGGCGTCGATGTGCGCGGCGTCAAGACCGACAAGGAGCGCCTGACGGCGCTGGTGCTGCTTGGCATCCGCGACGAACACCAGTTTCCGCTGATTTTCTACCGCGAGAACTGCGCCGACATGGCGCTGTCGGAAGAGGACATCGACCCGGACTTCGTTTCCGAAGCGCGTTGCGTGTGTGTGACGGGTACGCATCTGTCGAACCCTCGGACCGAACAGGCCGTTCTGAAGGCGCTGGAAATCGCCCGGCAGTCGGGAGGGTTGACCGCACTCGACATCGATTACCGCCCGAACCTCTGGGGTCTTGCTGGCCATGGCGATGGCGAAAGCCGGTTCGTCGAATCCGAAAAGGTGACAGCAAAGCTGCAGTCGACGCTGCATCTGTTCAACCTGATCGTCGGCACGGAAGAAGAATTCCATATTGCCGGCGGCTCGACCGATACGATCGAGGCACTAAGAGCCGTGCGGCAGGTCTCGCCGGCGACGCTGGTCTGCAAACGCGGGCCGATGGGCGCCGTGGTCTTCGAGGATGCTATCCCTGACAGTCTCGACGAGGGGCAGGCCGGCGAGGGATTTCCGATCGAAGTCTTCAACGTGCTGGGCGCCGGCGATGGCTTCATGTCCGGGCTGCTCAAGGGCTGGCTGACGGGCGAGGACTGGCCGACATCGCTGAAATTTGCCAATGCCTGCGGCGCCTTCGCCGTCTCCCGCCATGGCTGCACACCGGCCTATCCGAGCTGGGAAGAACTGCAGTATTTCTTCAAGACCGGCATCAAGAACAAGGCGCTGCGCAAGGATGCAGCGCTCGAGCAGGTACATTGGTCGACCAACCGCAAGGCTGACTGGTCGACCATGCGGGTGTTCGCCTTCGACCACCGGATGCAGCTGGAAGCCATGGCCAGGGAGGCCGATGTTTCGGACGACAGGATCGGCGCGTTCAAGACCCTCTGCCTCGATGCCGCCCTGCGGGTTTCCGATGGCAAAGCCGGGTATGGCCTGCTCTGCGACAGCCGCCTGGGGCGCGATGCACTCTACCGCGCTGCCGGCACGGGCCTGTGGATTGGCCGCCCCGTCGAATGGCCGGGCTCGCGCCCGCTGACGCTGGAGCCGGAGATTGGTCCGGATTTCGGCGGTCTGGTCGAATGGCCGATCGATCATGTCGTGAAGGTTCTTGCCTTCTATCACCCGGATGACACGGCCGAAATGAAAGCCGATCAGGAGCAGACGGTACTTCGGCTCTTCCATGCGGCCCGCCGCAACCGGTTGGAATTCCTGCTGGAGGTCATCCCGTCCAAGGTCGGTGCCTGTGATGACGAGACCACGGCCAAGATCATCGAGCGCTTCTACGAGATCGGCGTCTATCCTGACTGGTGGAAGCTGGAGCCGATGAAGACGACGGCCTCCTGGGCGAATGCATGCGCGGCGATCGAGCGCCATGATCCCTATACACGCGGTATCGTCGTGCTCGGTCTCGACGCGCCGCAGGCGGAACTGGAGGCGAGTTTCCAGCTTGCTGCCGGCTTTCATCTCGTCAAGGGGTTTGCTGTCGGGCGCACCATCTTCGGTGACGCGGCGCGCAAATGGCTTGCCGGAAGCATCACGGATACCCAGGCGGTGGAGGATATGGCGGCGCGTTACCAAAGCCTCTGTGCAATCTGGGATGCGGCGCGGAAGGCGGCGGTTGCCGCCAAGGGAGGACAAGCATGAAGACGATCCGGCTGACCGCCGCTCAGGCGATGATGCGTTATCTCGCCAATCAGATGAACGAGGATGGCGTTCCCTATATCGCCGGCATGTGGGCGATCTTTGGCCACGGCAACGTGGCCGGCATCGGCGAGGCGCTCTACGGCATACGCGAGGAGCTGCCGACCTATCGTGGGCAGAACGAGCAGTCGATGGCGCATGCGGCTATCGCCTATGCCAAGCAGCTCGGCCGTCGTCGCGCGATGGCGGTGACATCCTCCATCGGCCCCGGTGCGCTCAATATGGTGACGGCTGCGGCTCTCGCCCATGTCAACCGCCTGCCGGTTCTCCTCATTCCCGGCGATGTCTTCGCCAATCGTGGCCCGGATCCCGTGCTTCAGCAGATCGAGGATTTTGGCGACGGTACCATGTCGGCGAATGACTGCTTCCGTCCCGTGTCGCGCTACTTCGACCGGATCATGCGGCCGGAGCAGCTTTTGACCGCTTTGCCGCGCGCCATGCGCACGATGACCGATCCCGCTGATTGCGGTCCTGTGACGCTTGCCTTTTGCCAGGATGTGCAAGCCGAGGCTTACGATTACCCTGAAAGCTTCTTCGCCAGGAAAACCTGGCGCTTCCGTCGTCCCGAACCCGATGTCGTGGAATTCGAGGCGGCGGTCGAGGCCCTGAGTTCCGCAAAGAACCCTGTGATCGTGGCCGGTGGCGGCGTGCATTTTTCCGGCGCGACGGACACGCTGAAGGCTTTCGTCGAGAAGCACCAGATCCCCGTCGTCGAGACGCAGGCCGGCAAGTCTGCGCTCGCCTGGGACCATGGTCTGAACTTCGGCCCTGTTGGCGTGACCGGGGCCGAAAGCGCCAATCTGGTCTCGGAAAAGGCCGATCTCGTGATCGGCGTCGGCACACGTTTCCAGGATTTCACCACCGGGTCCTGGGCACTGTTCAAGAACCCCAGCCGAAAGATCCTCGCGCTCAACGTGCAGGCGTATGACAGCGCCAAGCATGATGCGATTCCACTCGTGGCTGACGCCAGGATCGGGCTGGAAAAGCTCTCGGCTGCGCTCGGCGATCACAAGTACGGTGCGCCCGATGCCGGTCTCAAGGCCTCCTGGTTCGCCAAGGCGGATGCCGTCACTGCTGCCCCGGTCGATAGCAATTCGCTTCCGACGGACATGCAGGTGATCGGCGCCGTGCAACGCGCGTCGCGCGACAACACCGTCGTCATGTGCGCCGCCGGCACCATGCCGGGCGAGTTGCACCAGCTGTGGAAATCAACGCTGCCGCTCTCCTACCATATGGAATATGGCTTCTCCTGCATGGGCTATGAGATCGCCGGCGGTCTCGGCATCAAGATGGCAGAGCCCGATCGTGACGTTATCGTCATGGTCGGCGACGGCTCCTACATGATGATGAACTCGGAACTCGCGACCGCAGTCGGCATGGGCGTGAAGATCACGCTGGTGATCACCGACAACAGGGGTTACGGCTGCATCAACCGGCTGCAGATGGGCACCGGCGGTGCTGAGTTCAACAATCTCTACGCCCATACGAATGTCAGCCCGATGGCCATCGACTTTGCCGCCCACGCTGCGTCGATGGGTGCGCGGTCCCACAAGGTGTCGTCGATATCAGAGCTGGAAACCGCACTCGATGCCGCCCGTGCGGCGACCGAGACAACCGTCATCGTCATTGATACCGATCCTTATCCGACCACAGGAGCCGGCGGCTACTGGTGGGATGTCGCGGTGCCGGAGGTTTCGGCCCGCAAGGAAGTCACGCAAGCCCGCGCAGCATATGAAGCCGCACTCAAGGAAAGAAACTGAGATGATCCTGTTCGGTACCAATCCGATTGCATGGTCCAACGACGACGACCGCCGCCTCGGCGCCCATATCAGCCTCGAACAATGCCTCGACGAAACCGCAAAGATCGGTTTCGACGGCATCGAGAAGGGTCACAAGCTGCCGACCGATCCGGGCGAATTGACGTCGGTGCTGGAGCCGCGCGGCCTGAAATTCGTCTCCGGCTGGCATTCGTTGAACCTGCTCACGAACTCGATCGAAGAGGAAAAGGCCGCCATGCAGCCTTTCCTCGACGTGCTGAAGGCCATGGGCTGCAAGGTGATCATCGTCTGCGAAACCTCGAACGCCATCCATGGCGCCGATGACACGGCTCTTGCCGACCGTCCAAAGCTCATCGACGCCGAATGGGCAAAGTTCGGCGCCGGCGTCGAGGCGCTGGCCGAGTTCTCGGCCTCTCAGGGCATCTCGCTGGTCTATCACCACCATATGGGCACGGTGGTCGAGACCGAGACCGAAATCGACAAACTGATGGAGCACACCGGCCCGCATACGAAGCTGTTGCTTGATACCGGTCATTGCTATTTCGGCGGCGGCAATCCGGAAGCGATTGCCGCAAAATACATGCACCGCGTCGGCCATATCCACGCGAAAAATGTACGCCCGGTGATTGCGGATCAGGTGCGCAGCGAAAATCTGTCCTTCCTCGAAGGCGTGCGTCGCGGTGTCTTTACCGTGCCCGGCGACACGGAAGGTGGTGTGAGTTTCCCGCCGGTCCTGAAGATCGCTGCCGAGCACAGCTATGAGGGCTGGATCGTCATCGAGGCCGAGCAGGATCCGGACGTGCGCAATCCCTTTGAGTATCAAAGCCTGGGTCTGAAGTCGCTCAAGAGCTTTGCCAGGGAAGCCGGGCTGATCTGAATGGAAACCCCGGGGCGGAGACTTATCTTCGCCCCGTGTTTTGACAGATGGAAGATTTGGGCTCTATTGCAGGCGACCCATTCACAAGACTGCCGGGAGCAAAGCCTTGAAGTTCCAGATCCTCGACCCGACCCACCCTTTCTTCAAGCCGCTATGGCGCCGCATTCTCTGTGTTGTGCTGCCGCTGGCCTGGGCCGGAGTGGAGTATTGGAACGGCGCCACCGGCTGGACGATGGTCTTCGTCGTGGCCGGCCTCTATGCGGGTTATGAGTTGCTGTTCATGTACGACCACACGATGAAAAAGGCCGAAGCCAAGGCGGAGGCCGAGCGTATCAGGATCGCGGCAGAGGCCGAGCGCTCCGACGCCGACTGAGCTTAAGACACGGGAGACGAGGAATGACCGATCTGTTGCGCAAGCCTACGGGCACATCCAGCAAGGTGCACGACATCACACCTGCCAGCGCCGGCTGGGGTTATGTCGGTTTCGGGCTTTATCGCCTGAAGGCGGGCGAGAGTGCCGCAGAGGCCACGGGTGAGACGGAAGTCATTCTCGTTCTCGTGGAAGGCAAGGCAACGGTCTCCGGTGGCGGCAAGGACTTTGGCGAACTCGGCGATCGCATGTCGGTCTTCGAAAAGACGCCGCCGCATTGCGTCTATGTGCCGGCGGGTGCCGACTGGGCGGCAAAGGCCACGACCGACTGCGTGCTTGCAATCTGCACGGCGCCCGCCATGCCGGGCCGCGAGGCCCAGCGGATCGGGCCAGAGGGCATTTCGCTTGTCGAGCGTGGCAAGGGCGCCAATACGCGGCATATCTATCCGATTGCCATGGAAGACCGTGATGTCGCCGACAGCCTCCTGGTGACGGAAGTCTTTACGCCCTCGGGCAATTGGTCGTCCTACCCGCCACATCGGCACGACGAGGACAATTTCCCCGAGATGACCTATCTCGAAGAGACCTATTACCACCGCCTCAATCCGGCTCAGGGCTTCGGCTTCCAGCGTGTGTTCACCGAGGACGGCTCGCTGGACGAGACCATGGCCGTCTCGGACGGTGATGTCGTCTTGGTGCCGAAGGGGCATCACCCCTGCGGCGTGCCGCATGGCTATGAGATGTATTATCTCAATGTCATGGCCGGACCCTTGCGCAAATGGCGCTTCCAGAATCATCCGGAACACGACTGGATTTACCAGCGCGACAACGGCTGACAGGATGCAAAGGCGGCGTGTGTGCCGCCTTCACAAACGCGTTTGCCGGGCCGGGGCAAAATCCGGCCGTCCATCCTTTGCGTAGTGGTCTGCACAACGTCAATGATGGAGATGCCAATCATGCCGAAGCTCACCTTGGCCCTTGTCGGGCTAGCCATGAGCCTGCTGCCGTCCACCGGACAGGCCGCCGACAATTTCACTTTCGAGGACTATTTCACCGGTCGCACGGAAGCGGTGGGTTCGTTCAGCGCGATCAACGGGATGAAGCGCAAGTTCACCGTTGATCTGACCGGCAAGTGGGACGGCAAGACGCTGACACTGCGCGAAGACTTTGTATTTGACGACGGCACCAAGGACCGCAAGACATGGCGTTTCGTCAAGACCAGCCCGACCACCTATCTGGGCACGCGCGAGGATGTCATCGGTGAGACGAAAGTGACTCTGAATGGCACTGTTGCCCGCTTCAACTACCTCGTCTATCTGAGCCCCGAGACGAAGGGCAACAAGGTTCACTTCTGGGACAAGATGGTGCTGCGCAAGGACGGTACGGTGCTGAACACGGCGCTCGTCACCAAATTCGGTTTCCCGGTCGCAAAGACCACCGTCGAGTTCCGCAAGCCGGGAAAATAGGACGACAAGGCTCGCCGCTAAGGCTCAGCCGTCCGGCGCCGTGCGCCATTGGTCTATGCCACGTGCCGCGGCAATGCCGGTCGCGAAGCAGGCGGTGAGCAGGTACCCCCCTGTTGGAGCTTCCCAGTCGAGCATTTCTCCGGCGATGAAGGTGCCAGGGCGGCTTTTCAGCATGAAGCGCTCATCGATAGCCTCTAGCGCTACTCCGCCCGCCGTCGATATCGCTTCCTCGATTGGGCGAGGACGATTTACGGTCAGCGGCAGGGCTTTGATGAGGTTTGCCAAGCCCTCCGGATCGAGTTGGTTGGCGTCGGTTCTCACCTCCCGCAGCAGGGCGATCTTTACTTTGTCGAGATTGGCGGCCTTTTTCAGTCTTGTCGAAAAACTCGCCTTGCGATCCTGACGTGCGAGGTCCGCGGAAAGCTTCTCCGCCGTTCGCCCCGGTGTGAGATCGAGCGTAAGCGCAGCATGACCTTCCTGGTCGAGCGCGTCCCTCAATGCCGCCGAATGCGCGTAGATCAGGCTGCCCTCGATCCCGCCCCGGCTGATGACGAATTCGCCCTGGGTGGTGCCGGCGGTCGAGGTGGCCTTCACCGATTTTACCGGATGGCCGGAGAAGCGGCTGTCGAAGCTGTCGGAGAAGTCGCAGTCGAAGCCGCAATTGGCCGGGCGGAGCGCGGTGATGTCCACGTCTGAGGCTTGCAGCAGCGGCACCCAGGCAGCAGTCGAGCCGAGCTTCGGCCAACTTGCGCCGCCAAGCGCAAGAAGCGTTGCGTCGGCGGCCACGCGCTTCGATCCCTCGGGTGTGTCGAAGAGCAGGGCATCTCCATCGAAGCCCGTCCAGCGGTGGTGGGTGAGAATAATCACACCCATTCCGTCCAGCCGCCGCAACCAGGCGCGCAGCAAAGGCGAGGCTTTCATGGCCTTCGGGAAGATCCGACCGGAGGAGCCTACAAAGGTTTCCGTACCCAAGCCGGCGGCCCAGCTTCGGATCGCCGTCGGCGTCATCAGATCGAGCACGGGGCGCAGCCGGTCGTTCGCCGCGCCGAAGCGCGTAACAAAACGCGCATAGTCCTCGGCATGGGTGATATTGAGGCCGGATTTGCCGGCGAGCAGGAACTTGCGCCCCACCGTGGGCATCGCGTCATAGACGGTGACGGCATGGCCTTTGCCGGCGAGATGTTCCGCCGCCATCAGACCCGACGGACCGCCGCCGATGATCGCCACGCTTTTCTTCATGTCTGCTCAGTCCAGAGTGAAAGTCGATAGACGGGAGACCAGACCTTCGATCGTCGCGCTGTCGGCATTGGCAAAGGCGAAGCGCAGGTAGTCCTGGCAGTCATCGCCAAAATAGGCGCCGGGAATGCAGAGCACGCCTGCCTTCTTCGCCAGCCTCTCCGCGACATCAGCGGAATTCTTGCCGGGGAAGGGATGCCGGATGAAGGCGAAATAGGCGCCAAGTGAGTCCATCTTCCAGGCAGGGAGCTCTGCCATCACGCTCTTCAGCGTGTCGGCGCGCTTCAGGATCTCGATGCGATTTTCCTTGCGCCAGTCTTTCAGCGCCGGAATGGCCCTGGCGACGGCAGCCTGCGGCGCGCGGGGCGCGCAGATCTGCAGATTGTCCATGACTTTTGCGATCTCGGAGACGGCGCGGGGACCGGCCGTGATCGCACCGAGGCGGTGGCCCGGAATGCAGAAGGATTTCGAGAAGGAATAGAGGAGAACGAGGTTCTCTTCCCAACCTGTGATCGACAGGAGGTCATGCGGGCGGTCTGCGCTGGCCAGGAAGTCGCGGTAGGTCTCGTCGAGGATGAGGAAGGCACCTGCCTTGCGGCAGGCGTCGAAGGCCTGGTGCAGCAGCTCGGCCGGGTAAATTGCGCCTGTCGGGTTGTTCGGCGACACCAGCGCCACGGCCTTTACGCCTTTCGCCAGGGCCGCCTCGATGCCTTCGATGGCGGGCACGAAACCGGTGGCCGGATCGAGCGGGATCAGCTCGCGGCGGATGCCCATCATCGCCAGCGTGGTTTCCTGGTTGAAGTAGAAGGGATCGGTCAGCGCCACCGCATCGCCACTGGCTGCGATGGCCGAGACCACGGCCATGAAGGCCTGGTTGCAGCCGGCCGTGATGTGAATGTTTTCAGCCTTGACCGGTGCGCCGTAAACCGCGGCAACCTCTGCCGCATAGGCCTCGCGCAGGGGCGTCTCGCCTTCAATCGGGCCATAGCCGGCATTCGCGCGAGCGGACGCGGCCTCCGCCAGCCAGGCGAAAAGATCGGGATGTGGTGGGTAACCGGGCACGGCCTGACTCAAGTCGATCATCGGGCCGGCTGCGCCATCATAGGCGCGCGCCCATGCAAACACCGAAGGCACTGGCGGGGCCGAGAGATCAGCAACGTGCGGATTGAAGGGGGCGGCGGGCATGGCGGGGTCCTCGGCTTTGTCAGCTCTCTTCCAAGAGTGTGGCAGTGGTATTGGTATTGGTGTTGCGCTTGCGCGGGGAGGTCAGGCCTCGTCCTGCGCTGCGGCTTGCCGGGCGCGGCTGGGCGGCCCGCTCGGTCTCGATCATGTCGAAGATCCAGTCGATGAAAACCTTGGCGATCGGGGCTGAGCGCACGTCGTTGCGGGCGGCGACGTAGAAAGCGTCAGGTGCGGGGACGGCGAGATCGAAGGGGATCACGAGTTCGCCGGCGGCGATCAGGCTGGAGGCCGTGATGCTGTCGCCGAGCGCCACGCCCTGGCCATGGCGGGCAGCCTCGGTCGAGAGCCTGGCGTCGCCCATGAAATGTTCGCGCGCTCTGGGCATGTCCAGTTGATCGGCCGCGGCAAGCCAGCTGCGCCATTCCCGACCGTCATCGCCATGCAGCAGGACATGGTCGTGCAGATCGCGGACGGAGCGCAGCGGCCGCGTGTTGAGCAGCGTCGGGCTGACGACAGGGAAAAGGTCGAAATTGCTCCAGAGCCTCGTCCAGCAATCCTTCCAGCCGCCAGGGCCATAGAGGATCGCGATATCGATGTCGGGCGAATAGATGAGGCTGGAATCGTTGCTCGATGTCAGGGTCAGGCTGATCTCGGGGTAACGATCGACAAAGGAACCGAGGCGGGGCACCAGCCAGAGCGAGAGCAGTGCCGGTACGCAGGATATGCGCAGGTTGCCGCTGGTCGATGGTCGGTTCATCAGGGCGGTTGCTGCCGCGATGCCGTCGAAGGCCTGGGTCACGGCCGGCAGGAGAAGTGCGCCCTGCGGCGTCAGCTTGAGCCGCTTGCCGCCGCGCTCGAACAGTGCCGTCTTCAGCGTTTCTTCCAGACTGCGGATCTGATGCGAGATGGCGCCATGGGTCACGCTCAGTTCTCGCGCCGCGGCCGAGATGGAGCCGCGTCGGGCTGCAGCCTCGAAGGCACGCAAGGGGTTGAGCGGGGGCAGGCGGCTTGCCATGGCGATTCAATATCCGTGAATTTTTCTCACATGGATTGCTATAACATCGTGAATTGATTTTCCAAGTGGGTTGCGGGTTAATGCTCACAATAAGGGCAGGCAAGGACCGTGCCGTAAAAATGGACGGTGGCTGGCCCGTCGTTCACAAACAGGGAACGAGACATGACCTTCGACGAAAAGCGCCTTGCGGCGCTGCGCGAGAAATACGGAAACGACAAGGCCGGCGAGATCTTCGACCCGAAGTTTGCCAAGGTCGGCGAGAAGATTTTTTCGAACGGGACGCGGGCGGCACCCTATGCCGGTGTGCCGACCTTCGTGTCTGCCCCCTATCGCCAGGTCGACCAGCGTGACCCTGATGTCCGCGATCTCGATGTCGCGATCGTCGGCGTGCCCATGGATCTCGGCGTCACCAACCGGCCCGGGTCGCGCTTCGGACCTCGCGCCTTGCGGGCGATTGATCGCATCGGACCCTATAACCATGTGCTCGATTGTGCGCCGGTCTTCGATCTCAAGGTGGCCGATATCGGCGACGTGCCGTTTTCCAGCCGATACCGGCTGGAAATGAGCCATGACGACATCGAGGCCTATCACACGAAGCTTGTGAGCCAAGGCGTTCTGCCGCTTTCTGTCGGCGGTGACCACTCGATCACCCATCCGATCATGAAAGCGATCGCGAAAAAGCATGGGCCCGTCGGCATGATCCATATCGACGCCCATTGCGACACCGGCGGCGCGTTCGACCAGACCAAATTTCACCACGGCGGTCCCTTCCGCAATGCCGTGCTCGACGGCGTGCTCGATCCTGTCAGGACGATCCAGATCGGCATTCGCGGCCCGGCCGAATATCTCTGGGAGTTCTCCTACGAGTCTGGCATGACCGTCATTCATGCGGAAGAAATCAACGGTCTCGGCATTGCCGCGATCATCGAGAAGGCCAAAGCTGTGATCGGCGACGGCCCGACCTATCTGTCCTTCGACATCGACAGTCTCGATCCGAGCGTGGCACCCGGCACCGGTACACCCGAAGTGGGCGGCCTGACGTCGCGCGAGGCGCTGGAGCTCATTCGCGGCTTCAAGGGTGTGAATCTCGTCGGCGGCGACGTTGTCGAAGTCGCGCCGCAATATGACGCGAACCACAATACCGCTCACGTCGGCGCACAAATCCTCTTCGAAATCCTCAGCCTGATGGTCTATAGTCCGGCCATCAAGGCGCGCTGAGGGCGCTTATCCCGGCCAGTTTTGCTGGCCGGCTACAGAGGCAGTTCAAAGGGCGAAAACGCCTCAACCACAACAAGGGAACAGGACCATGAAAGACATCTTCTCCACTTCCGTCAGCCGTCGCGGCGTGCTGGCCGGCTCGCTCGCAGCCGCCGGCGCACTCGCCATGCCGACAATCCTCAGGGCGCAGGACAAGTCGATCAAGATCGGCGTCTATGGCGGCTACTTCAAGGATTCCTTCGACAAGAACATCTTCCCGGAATTCACCAAGGCGACCGGCATTGCCGTCGAATCGATCGCCGAGCCGACGGGGGAAGCCTGGCTGGTGCAGCTCGAGCAGGCCGCCAAGGCCGGCCAGGCGCCGGCCGACCTCTCGATGATGTCGCAGGTGGCCATGCTGAAGGGCCAGGCGACCGAGCTCTGGGCGCCGATCGACATGGCGAAGATCACGAATGCCTCAGGCCTGATCGACCGCTTCGTCAACAAGTATCCGGATGGTCGCGTCGCCGGCGTCGGTGCCGTTGCCTGGTACATCACGCTGGTCACCAACACCGATGTCTTCAAGGAAGCCCCGACCTCCTGGGAAGCGCTGTGGGATCCGGCAAATGCCGACAAGCTCGGCCTGCTTGCCCTCGTCTCCAACTCCTTCCTGCTGGAAGTGACCGCCAAGACGTATATGGGGGGCACCAATGCACTCGATACCGAAGAGGGTATCCTGAAGGCGCTTGAGAAGCTGGCGGAAGTGAAGCCGAATGTGCGCCTCTGGTACCGCGACGAAGCGCAGTTCGAGCAGTCGCTGAAGTCGGGCGAAATCCCGATGGGCCAGTATTACCATGACGTCACGGGCCTTGCTGCTGCCGACGGCCAGCCGGTTCGCTCGACCTTCCCGAAGGAAGGCGGCATTCAGGACTCGGGTTGCTGGGCGCTGTCACGCGCCTCGGCCAAGACCGAGGAAGCGCATGTGTTCATCGACTACATGTGCCAGCCGTCGATCCAGGCGACCCTGTCGCGCAAGGTTGGCACGGCCCCGACGGTCAAGCGCGAGCTGCTCGACCTCACAGATGCCGAATTCGCGTCCGTCTCTTCGGATATCGAGCCGATCACGCCGCGTTACGACCTCTACCAGACCAAGTCGGACTGGTTGAACCAGAAGTGGACCGAGCTGATCGTCGGCTGATTTCTACTCGGCGCCAACTGTGCCTCTCCCCGCTTGCGGGGGGAGGTTAGGGTGAGGCAAAGCCTCAAATGCCAAAACGCTGTGACGCCCTCGAAGGGCCGCTCACCATTGCAAGACAATTCGTGCGTGAGATGCTATCGCCGCGCCAACGGGCTTCGAGCCTGCATCCTATGATTTCGGAGACATGATGTCCGGCCTCGCCCTCAATTCCATCACCAAGCAGTTCGGCCCCTTCACGGCGGTCGATAATGTCCAGCTTTCCGTCCCGCATGGCACCTTCGTCTGTCTGCTCGGCCCCTCGGGATGTGGAAAGACCACGCTGCTAAGGATGATCGCCGGGCTGGACAGTCCGACAGAGGGTTCGATCGTACTCGACGACCAAGACATCACGCAGGTGCCGACGCACAAGCGGGATCTTGGCATGGTCTTCCAGTCGCTGGCGCTTTTTCCGCATCTGACCGTCGGCGAAAACATCGCTTATCCCTTGCGTATCCGCGGCATCGGTCGGGAGGAGCAAGTGAAGCGGGTGGACGAACTGCTCGCGATGATCCATCTCACCGGTTATGCGGACCGTCCGGTGCACAAGCTCTCCGGCGGCCAGCGGCAACGTGTGGCGATCGCCCGGGCGCTTGCGATCTCGCCAAAACTCTTCCTGCTCGACGAGCCCTTGTCGGCGCTGGATGCCAAGCTGCGGGAGGCGATGCAGGTGGAGCTGCGCAAGCTGCAGCAGCAGCTCGGCATCACCACCATCGTCGTCACGCATGACCAGCGCGAGGCCATGACCATGGCGGATACCGTGGTCGTCATGAATGGCGGTAAGATCCGTCAGGCGGCGAGCCCGATCGAAATCTATCGCAAGCCGGCCGATCGTTTCGTCGCGGATTTCATCGGCTCGACCAATCTGCTGCCGCTGACAGCGCAGGCGGGAACGGCGCTTGTGCTCGGGCATGCCGTCGCCGGGATCTCGGCACCGTCAGGCCAGGCGCCGGCCAGCCTTTCGGTTCGCCCTGAAGACGTGAAGCTCTCTGCGCCCGGCGAAGGCCGGATTACCGGCAAAGTCACCTTCATCCGTGATCTCGGCGGCACGATCGAGACCTTTCTCGATGTCGCCGGCACCGAAGTTGTTGCAGTCTCGACACCACGCGAGCGGCCGGTCGTCACCGTCGGCCAGGATGTCGGCATCATCATCGATCCGGAAACTGCCGTGGTGCTGCCAGCATGAGACGCGAGGCCCCGAAAACTGCACTCGACTATGCGCCGCTCGTTTTCCCGGCGGGCATGCTGATCCTGTTCTTCGTCGTGCCTTTCGCGACGATGATCGCCGTTTCCTTCTTCCGCCGTGACCCGGCCGGCTTCTATTCGCCCGACTTTGTCTTCGACAATTACGCCCGCTTCCTGTCGTTTTTCTTCGGCGGCGTGCTCAGCTTCTCGCTTGGCCTGGCGATCGCAGTCGCCGTGGTCTGCGTGACCCTTGCGCTGCCCTTCACCTATCTGCTCGCGCGCATGTCGCGGAAGGCTCAGGTGCTGTGGTTGGTGGCGTTGCTCTCCATCCTGTCGCTTTCGGAAGTCATCATCGGTTTCGCCTGGTCGACACTGCTTTCGCGAACCGCTGGCATCACCAATCTCCTGGTCGCGATCGGTTTGATGGACAGTCCGGTGGCGCTGATGCCGAATTTCGGTGCGGTCCTGACGGGCATGGCCTATCAGGCGCTACCCTATACGGTGCTGGTGCTCTATCCCGCACTCGTCCGGCTCGATCCGACGCTGACGGAAGCGGCGCGCACGCTCGGGGCCTCGCCGCTCAAGGCCTTCTTCACGGTGGTTGTCCCGGCGCTGCGCAACACGCTGATCGCCACGCTCATCATGGTCTTCATCTTCGCGCTCGGCTCCTATCTCCTGCCGCAGATCCTCGGTCGTCCCTCTCACTGGACGCTCTCGGTGCTGATCACCGACCAGGCGATCTACCAGTCCAACATGCCATTCGCAGCGGCGATGGCGGTGTTCCTCGTGCTTGTCACGCTCGGCATGGTGGCATTGACACTGCTGATTGGTCGCAAGGGAGAGGCAGCATGAACACGGTCCTCACGCGTCTCTACTTCACCCTCATTGGCATTTTTCTCGCCGCCCCCATCGTGGTCGTCGCGGGTGTCTCGGTGAATGCCAAGCAGAGCCTGAATTTTCCTCCGCAGGGCTTTTCCTTGTCCTGGTACAGCGCGATCTTCACCGATCCGGGCTGGCGCGCGGCCCTATTCGCCTCGGTCATCCTGGCGCTCTGCGCGGCTGCACTTGCAGTCGCCATCGCACTGCCGCTGGCCTGGTTCCTGTGGCGGCGTCTTGCCCCTTGGGCGCAGATTTTCCAGCTGCTTGGCATTGCCCCGTTCACGTTGCCGCCCGTCATCACGGCGCTGGGCCTTCTCACCTTCTGGGCAGCGACCGGTTTCTATGGTCAGCCCTGGACGGCCGTGATCAGTCACGCGATCTTCTTCGTCACTCTGCCTTTGGTGACGCTGTCACTCGGCTTCTCGGCCATCGACCGCTCCCTCGTCGAGGCGGCCGCCACCATGGGCGCCGACGACCGGACAATTTTCCACACGGTCGTGCTGCCGCTGATCGCGCCCTATCTCGTCTCCGGCTATGCCTTTGCCTTCGTGCTCTCGCTCAACGAATACATCGTCGCCTACATGACGGTCGGTTTCGTGATGGAGACGCTGCCGATCAAGATCTTCAACGCGCTGCGCTACGGCTATACGCCGGTCATGGCTTCGGTGACGATCCTCTTCGTCGCGCTCGCGGCTGTCGTCTTCGGCCTCGTTGCCCGTTTCGGCGATCTGCCGAAGCTGCTCGGAGCCAATGCAGACGACCGCAGCTGATCGAAGTGGTCTGCGGTGATCCTGAAAGATCACCGCAGTCGGGGATTTGGGCTGCTATCATGGAGGGCGTGGGTGATGCCGTCTGCGATTGTCGGCATCCTCAACTGTTGCGCAGGCGACCCTCGAGCAGATCGAGCACCGAGCGCGCGGCATCCATGACATTGGTGCCGGGGCCGAACACGGCGGAGACGCCATGCTCCAGAAGGAAATCGTAGTCCTGGCGCGGAATGACCCCGCCGACGACGACGATCACGTCATTCGCGCCCTTGGCCTTCAGCGCCTCAACCAGCTGTGGGGCGAGCGTCTTGTGGCCGGCGGCAAGTGAGGACATGCCGACCACCTGCACCTTGTTGGCGACGGCCAAGTCTGCGGCTTCTTCCGGTGTCTGGAACAGGGGACCGGCCACGACATCGAAGCCGATATCGCCGAAGGCCGAGGCAATCACCTTGGCCCCCCGATCATGGCCATCCTGGCCGAGCTTGGCGATCAGGATGCGCGGCTTGGCGGCCGCCTTGCCGTAGTCCTGGAGGCGGGTCGACAGCGTCTCCATTTCCGGATCGCCTTCATAGGCCTTGCCATAGATGTCGTGCACGACTTCGGGCACGGCGACGTGATCGCCGAAGACGGCGCGCATGGCGTCCGAAATCTCTCCGACGGTGGCGCGGGCGCGGGCGGCGTCGACGGCAGCTTCCAGGATATTGCCTTGACCGGACTTGGCGACCTCCGTCAGTCGGGCGAGGGTTTCGCTGACCCGCTTCGGATCGCGCTGGCGACGCGTCTGCTCGATGCGTTTGATCTGCGACAGCCGGACTGCCGAGTTGTCGATCTGGAGGATATCGATCGGGGCCTCGTTTTCCAGGCGATACTTGTTGACGCCGACGATGACCTCCTCGGCGCGGTCGACGGCTGCCTGGCGGCGGGTCGCCGCTTCTTCGATCAGGCGCTTCGGCAGGCCGTCATCGACGGCCTTGGTCATGCCGCCCAGCCGCTCGATCTCCTCGATTAGCGCCCAAGCTTTTTCAGCCATGTCGTTGGTCAGGCTCTCGACATAATAGGAGCCGGCGAGCGGATCGACGACCTTGGTCACGCCCGTCTCATGCTGCAGGATCAGCTGGGTGTTGCGGGCAATGCGGGCAGAGAATTCGGTTGGCAGCGCAATCGCCTCGTCAAACGAGTTGGTGTGCAGCGACTGTGTGCCGCCGAGCACGGCGGACATCGCCTCAAAGGCAGTGCGGATGATGTTGTTGTAGGGGTCCTGTTCGGCAAGCGACACGCCCGAAGTCTGGCAATGCGTCCGCAGCATCAGAGACGATGCCTTCTTCGGCTCGAACTCCTGCATGATGCGGGTCCAGAGCAGACGGGCGGCGCGCAGCTTTGCTGCCTCCATGAAGAAGTTCATGCCGATGGCGAAGAAGAAGGAGAGGCGGCCGGCAAAGGCGTCGACATCAAGGCCCTTGGCGATGGCCGCGCGGACATATTCGCGACCGTCGGCGAGCGTGAAGGCGAGCTCCTGCACCAGTGTCGCGCCGGCCTCCTGCATGTGATAGCCGGAGATCGAGATCGAGTTGAACTTCGGCATCTCCTTCGCCGTGTATTCGATGATGTCGGCGATGATCCGCATCGAGGGTTCGGGCGGATAGATATAGGTGTTGCGGACCATGAACTCCTTGAGAATGTCGTTCTGAATGGTCCCGGAGAGCTTCTCGCGCGAGACACCCTGTTCCTCGCCGGTCACGATGAAATTGGCGAGGATCGGAATGACGGCACCATTCATCGTCATCGAGACGGAGATATCCTCAAGCGGAATGCCGTCAAACAGGATCTTCATGTCCTCGACACTGTCGATTGCCACGCCCGCCTTGCCGACATCGCCCTCGACGCGCGGATGGTCCGAGTCATAACCGCGATGGGTGGCGAGATCGAAGGCCACGGAAACCCCCTGCTGGCCAGCAGCAAGGGCCTTCCGGTAGAAAGCATTGCTCTCCTCTGCCGTCGAGAAACCGGCATATTGCCGGATCGTCCAGGGACGGCCGGCATACATGGTGGCGCGCGGGCCACGGGTGAATGGGGCAAAGCCCGGCAGGCTGTCGAGATGGTCGATGCCGGCGATATCGTCTGCCGTATAGAGCGGCTTCACCGGAATGCCCTCCGGCGTCTCCCAGACGAGGCTGTCTGCCGGACGCTTCAATTCCTTCTCGGCAAGCGCCTGCCAGTCGGCGATGGTTTTCTTGGTCATCCGGTCTTCTCCCTGCTCCGCACGGACTGCGGGCCGACGACTAGTGTTCCTGTTTGCCCCTCAGCCTGCCCCCGTTCCGGGCAGAGACGGTGCCGGCAGCCGGATGAGGAATTTGCATTCAAAGAAGAACGCTATCCCTCGAATTCCATGATCAGCTCATCGACGGCCAGGCTCTGGCCCGGCTTGACAAGGATCGTCTTCACAGTGCCACGCCGTTCGGCCTTCAGAATGTTCTCCATCTTCATTGCCTCGACGGTGGCCAGCGGCTGACCGGCTTCCACGGTCTCGCCTTCCTTGACCGCGACCCCGGTGATGACGCCGGGCATCGGGCAGAGCAGCATTCTGGAGGTGTCCGGCGGCAGCTTTTCCGGCATGAGTTTGGCGAGTTCGGCGACACGCGGCGAGCGCACGCGGGCGGTCACGTCCATGCCACGCCAACGTAGCCGAATGGCGGCACCCCTGAGGTCGACCTTGACCGAAAGCATGTCGCCGCCGTTGTCGATGATCGCCAGCGTTTGGCCGGGTTGCCAGTCGGTGGCGATAACAAACTCGGTGCCGGAGGCGAGCGAGACGCGCGTGTTGCCAGTGCCTTCGGTGACCGTCACGGCATGATCCGACCCCGCAAGGTTCACAACCCAGTCCTTGCCGAGCTTGCGGGCGTGGTTGCCGATTGTGCCGGAGATCTGGATGGCACGCGCCTGCAGACGGTGGTTGATGACGGCGGCAATCGCCGCGAGCGTTTCGGCGGAGGTCGCATCCGGCGTGACGCCGGTAAAGCCTTGCCCGAATTCTTCGGCGATATAGGCCGTTGTGATCTTGCCGGAGCGGAAGCGCTCCTGCCCCATGACCGCCGAGAGGAAGGGCAGGTTGTGGCCGATACCTTCGACCTCGAAGCTGTCGAGCGCCTCGCTCATGGCGTCGATGGCAGTGATGCGGTCGGGCGCCCAGGTGCAGAGCTTGGCGATCATCGGGTCGTAATACATCGAGATCTCGCCGCCCTCGAAGACACCGGTATCGTTGCGGATAACCGTGCCGTCGGCGGTCGTACCCTCGGCCGGCGGGCGGTAGCGGGTGAGACGGCCGATCGAGGGCAGGAAGTTGCGATAAGGGTCTTCGGCGTACAGGCGGCTTTCGATCGCCCAACCATTCAGCTTCACGTCGTCCTGGGCGAAGGCGAGTTTCTCGCCCGAGGCGACGCGGATCATCTGCTCGACGAGATCAAGGCCGGTCACCAGTTCGGTCACGGGATGTTCGACCTGCAGGCGGGTGTTCATCTCGAGGAAGTAGAACTTGTTTTGCTTGCCATCGACGATGAATTCAACCGTGCCAGCCGAGTGATAGCCGACGGCCTTGGCGAGTGCGACGGCCTGTTCGCCCATAGCCTTGCGGGTGGCGGCATCCAGGAAGGGCGAGGGGGCCTCTTCGATGACCTTCTGGTTTCGCCGCTGGATCGAACATTCGCGTTCGCCGAGATAAAGCACGGTGCCGTGCTTGTCGCCGAGGACCTGGATCTCGATATGGCGCGGTTCGGTGACGAATTTCTCGATGAAAATGCGGTCGTCGCCGAAGGAATTCTTCGCCTCGTTCTTCGACGACTGGAAGCCTTCGCGGGCCTCCTCTGCGTTCCAGGCGATGCGCATGCCCTTGCCGCCGCCACCGGCCGAGGCCTTGATCATCACGGGATAGCCGATCTGATCCGAGATCTTCACCGCCTCGTCGGCATCGGCAATCAGGCCCATATGGCCGGGCACGGTCGACACGCCGGCTTCGGCGGCAAGCTTCTTCGAGGTGATCTTGTCGCCCATGGCCTGGATCGCGCCCACAGGCGGACCGATGAAGGTCACGCCCGCCTTCTCCAGTGCCTCGGCAAATGCTGCGTTTTCAGACAGGAAGCCGTAGCCGGGATGCACCGCATCCGCGCCGGTCTGCCTGATCGCGTCGAGGATCTTGTCGATCACGATATAAGACTGGTTCGACGGCGCCGGGCCGATATGCACGGCCTCATCGGCCATTTCGACATGCAGCGCGTTGCGGTCCGCATCGGAATAGACGGCAACGGTCTTGATGCCGAGCTTCTTGGCGGTCTTGATGACCCGGCAGGCGATTTCGCCCCTGTTGGCGATGAGGATTTTCTCGATCATTGTTGTCACTCGGCAGCTTGAGCAGGCGGGATGGCGCCGGGAGCAGCGCCCCCGATGATGAGCGCCTTGGCGCTCACGTACTTGTCACAGGTCAAATTCATCATTCCCACCTTCTCCCAGCATTGATCCCAAACGTCGGGCTATTCCTGCGCCTTCTTCTTCAAGCCCTTCGCCACGCTCTGCTCGTTCTTCACGTCGCCGAAGGCTTCCGGGAAGTTCTTGCGCGCCAGCTGCTCGTTGATCTTCAGCTTGGCAAAGTAGGATTGCGGATCAAATCCGCGTTCGGCGGCGATGATTTCACGACCGAACAGGCGGCAGAGGCGTTCGCCGTCGAGGTTGCCACGCTCGAAGGTTTCCGTGCCAAAAAACTGCCAGAGCGCCTGCATGAAGCCGAGGTCGGCCAGTGCTACGGTCGGGTCCATGGTCCGGTGGCGCGGCCAGTTGGTGAGTGGTGTGACCTTGGGGTTCGGCCGGCGGATCGTGAATTGCCATTGCGTTCCAGGCAGCCCGAGTGGGAAGCCCTGGTGTTTCGGCATGAGCGGATCTTTTGCCATGGCGTTACACCTCGAACACGTCGTCGAAGGATTCGGGGAAGCTCTTGCGCGCCACCTTTTCGTCGATGACGAGCATGGCCTCGTAGGAGAGCGGGTCGAACTCCTTGGTGGCGGGGACCACTTCGCGCCCGAAGAGAAGGCTCAGGCGTGCGGCATCGAGATTGCCGCGCTCGAAGGGTTCCGCGCCGAAATGGTGCCAGAGCGCATGCAGGAAGGCCGCGTCGATCCGGTGTTCCTTGGTGCCTGGCCGTGCCTTGCGGGGGAAGGCCTTGATGGGGGTCACGCCACGCGGATTGGCGCGGCGGATGGTGAATTGCACACCGGTCCCCGGCATGCCGCCGGGGAAACCGCGATGTTTGGTCATGTCGGGCAAGCTCGGCATGGTCTCTCCTTACGCCGCAGCGATCTTGTCCTGCGTCTTCGTCAAGAAGTCGGAGGCATCGTGGCGTTCATGCAGCTGTTCGGAAAGCGGGCCGGAGGTCTTG
Source organism: Rhizobium sp. 'Codium 1' (assembly GCF_020889605.1). Taxonomy (NCBI): domain Bacteria; kingdom Pseudomonadati; phylum Pseudomonadota; class Alphaproteobacteria; order Hyphomicrobiales; family Rhizobiaceae; genus Rhizobium; species Rhizobium sp. 'Codium 1'. The sequence goes on along the minus strand of NZ_JAJGPW010000002.1, from coordinate 693,126 downwards.
TTGACCATGGCGCCACGCTTCACACCCGGGCGTGCTGCGAGCTGCTTGGTCCAGCGCTGGACGTGTTCATATTCGTCGACCGACAGGAAAGTGCCGGCATCGTCATAGGCGCCATGCAGGGCAAGACGACCATACCAGGGCCAGATCGCCATGTCGGCGATGGTGTAGTCCTTGCCGGCCATGAATTCGTTGTCGGCGAGGTGGCGGTTCAGCACATCCATCTGGCGCTTCACCTCCATCGCATAGCGATCGATGGCATACTGGATCTTCATCGGCGCGTAGGAATAGAAATGGCCGAAACCGCCGCCGAGGAAGGGGGCCGAGCCCATCTGCCAGAACAGCCAGTTCAGCGTCTCGGCGCGGGCACGGGTTTCCGACGGCAGGAAGGCGCCGAATTTTTCCGCCAGATAGGTCATGATCGAGGCGGATTCGAACAGGCGGATCGGCTTGCCGCCGTCCTTCGGGGCATGGTCCATCAAGGCCGGAATCTTGGAGTTCGGATTGACCTCGACAAAGCCCGAGCCAAACTGGTCACCCTTGCCGATATTGATCAGCCAGGCATCGTATTCCGCGCCCTTGTGACCAGCCGCCAGCAGCTCTTCCAAAAGGATCGTCACCTTCTGGCCGTTCGGCGTTGCGAGCGAATAAAGCTGCAGCGGATGTTTGCCAACCGGACGTTCCACCTCGGTCTGCGCCCCGGCTGTCGGGCGGTTGATGCTGGCAAAAGCGCCGCCATTGCCAGGCTCCCAGGTCCAGACCTTCGGCGGCACATAGCCGGCCGGCAGGTTCTTCTCGGGCGGGAATTTTTCGTCGGTCATGGATTGCCTCTGTTCCTTGGTTCACGAAGGGTCGAAGACGACTTCCGCTCACTCTTTCGCACGCTGTTCGTGATACTCGGCTCGCTCGGGATCTTTGAGAAGTCGATATGTCTTCGCCAGCATCAGGTGAGCCCCTTGATCCTTGGCGTCAAGCTCCAACACCGAGTTAAAGAACTCCACAGCCTTCCCGTAATCACCATCGATCCCCAGGTGGGTTCCGATCATGATCAGCGCTGCTCTTTGTCTTTCACTACGGTCGATAGCGGCTTGTAGGCAAAATTCCTTCTTTTCCAACTGGTTCATCAAACGATAGATGTCTACAAAACCAATGTATGGGTAAGGGCTCTTGGGGTCGAGCACGGCCGCCTCGCTAAAAGCTTTCGAAGCCGAAGCGAAGTCCAGCTCATCCAGAGCTTGGAACCCTTTGTTTGCAGCCGCACCAGCTGCCTTCCTGAAGTCCCCACCAAACTCATCGGTGACAGATGCTAGAACACTATCTTCCCATGCTCTCGTTTTGTCATTCGTCGATCTTTCCCAAGGGGGCACGACCAGAGATTGGATTTGACTAGGATCGATGTGGACCATCTCCACTTCGGTCGGCTGCGCCATCGACAGGTCTGCCACTAGGGTGCCCAATAACAAAAACGATGCGAATGCTCTCACGGCAAAGCTGGAGGTCATTGTCGGCCCCTCACAACGGGATGGTGTCGTGCTTCTTCCAATGGGTGCCGACCTGCTTGTTGCGGAGGCTGGCGAATGCCCTGGCAATGCGGCGGCGGGAGGAGTGCGGCATGATCACTTCGTCGATGAAGCCGCGCTCGGCCGCCTTGAAGGGGTTGGCGAAGTTGACTTCGTATTCCCGGGTGCGCTCGGCAATCTTCTCGGCATCGCCAAGTTCCGAACGATAGAGGATTTCGGCAGCACCTTTCGCGCCCATCACAGCGATTTCGGCGGTCGGCCAGGCATAGTTGACGTCGGCGCCGATATGTTTGGAGGCCATGACGTCATAGGCACCGCCATAGGCCTTGCGGGTAATCAGGGTCACCATGGGCACCGTCGCCTGGCTGTAGGCGAAGAGGAGCTTGGCGCCGTGCTTGATGACGCCCCCATATTCCTGGGCGGTGCCGGGCAGGAAGCCGGGCACGTCGACCAGGGTCAGGATCGGGATCGAGAAGGCATCGCAGAAGCGGACGAAGCGGGCGGCCTTGCGCGATGAATCGATATCGAGGCAGCCGGCAAGCACCATGGGCTGGTTGGCGACGACGCCGACCGTCTGGCCTTCCATGCGGATAAAGCCGGTGATGATGTTCCTGGCAAAGGCTTCCTGGATCTCGAAGAAATCGCCCTCGTCGGCCAGCGCGTAGATCAGCTCCTTCATGTCATAGGGCTTGTTGGAACTGTCCGGGATCAGCGTGTCCAACCGGATTTCGATGCGGGCCGGGTCGTCGTGGAAGGGACGGACCGGAGGCTTTTCACGGTTGTTGAGGGGTAAGAAGTCGAAGAGCAGACGGACCTGTTCGAGCGCCTCGATGTCGTTCTCATAGGCGCCATCGGCGACGGAGGATTTCTTCGTGTGGGTGGAGGCGCCGCCCAGTTCTTCCGCCGTGACGATCTCGTTGGTGACCGTCTTCACCACATCGGGGCCGGTGACGAACATGTAGGATGAGTCCCGCACCATGAAGATGAAATCGGTCATGGCGGGCGAATAGACCGCACCGCCGGCGCAGGGTCCCATGATCACGGAGATCTGCGGGATGACGCCCGAGGCATCAACATTGCGCTTGAAGACATCGGCATAACCGGCAAGCGAGGCCACGCCTTCCTGGATGCGGGCGCCGCCCGAGTCATTGAGGCCGATCACGGGCGCTCCCACCTTCATCGCCATGTCCATGATCTTGCAGATCTTCTGGGCATGGGTTTCCGACAGCGAGCCGCCGAGCACGGTGAAATCCTGGGAGAAGACATAGACCTGGCGGCCGTTGATCGTGCCCCAGCCGGTGACCACGCCGTCGCCCGGCACCTTCTGCTCGGCCATGCCGAAGTCCACGCAACGATGGGTGACATACATGTCGTATTCTTCGAAGGACCCTTCGTCGAGCAGGACTTCCACGCGTTCGCGGGCGGTCAGCTTGCCCTTGCCATGCTGGGCGGCGATACGCTTTTCGCCGCCGCCGAGGCGGGCCTCTTTGCGGCGGGCTTCGAGCTGGTCCAGGATTGTAAGCATAAGTCCTCCCGAAGGTCTTCTGGCTTCTGAGCCTTGATGTGACACCTATTCCACTGTGCCGCAGAAGAAAACGGTTGAACAGGTGCATCTGTGGATTTATGAATTTGCAAATTGAAAATTGCGAATTTGCGAAATGGCCATCGGGAAACTCTTCATCGGCCGCAAGGTCCGCGACATCCGCCAGGCAAACGGGGCCACCCAGGCGCAGTTTGCCGACATGGTCGGCATTTCCACGAGCTATCTCAACCAGATCGAAAACAACCAGCGTCCGGTCTCGGCCTCGGTGCTGCTGTCGCTGGCGGAAAAGTTCGGCATCGACATTACCGAGCTGTCGTCGGGCCAGAACGACCGGTTGCTGTCGGCGCTGACGGAGGCGCTCTCGGATCCCCTGTTCGAGACTTATTCGCCGAGCCTGCAGGAGCTGAAGCTTGTGACCCAGAATGCGCCGGGATTTGCCCATGCGCTGATTGCAGCGCATCAGACCTACAGGCGTGGCAACGAGCAGCTGGCGAGCCTCGACGACCGGCTGGGGGCAGCGCCCAGCCAGGAGGTGACGCCTTATGACGAGGTGCGCGACTTCTTCCACTTCGTCGATAACTACATCCATGATCTCGACCTCGCCGCCGAGCAACTGGCCGACGATCTGACCCTCGGGGAGGGGGAGAATTACGCAGCACTTTCAGGTCATCTGGAAGCGAAACACGGTGTGCGCGTGGTGCGCGGCGAGGCCGGCGACGAGGCGATCCGCCGCTTTGATCCGGTGGGGCGGATCCTGACCGTCAGCCGCTATGCATCCGCTCCGACCCGCGATTTCCAGATCGCCATCCAGATCGCCCAGCTGGCGGCGGCCACGAAGATCGACCAGGTGCTGAAACAGGCGAATTTCCGCAGTGAAGAGGCGGTCGAGATCTGTCGCATGGGTCTCTACAACTATTTCGCCGGGGCGCTGATCCTGCCCTATCGTAGCTTCCTTACCGCCGCGCGCGACCTGCGCCACGATATCGAACTGCTCGCCGCCCGTTTCGAGGCCTCGCTGGAGCAGGTCTGCCACCGGCTTTCGACCCTGCAGCGGCCGGGCCTCAAGGGCGTGCCGATCTTCTTTGCCCGCATCGACCGGGCCGGCAATATCACCAAGCGGCACAGTGCCGCGCGCCTGCAATTCGCCCGCTTCGGGGCGGCCTGTCCGCTGTGGAATGCGCACCAGGCCTTCGAGACGCCCGGCCGGATCATCCGCCAGACGGCGGAAACGCCCGATGGCGTGCGCTATCTCTGCATTGCCACCCAGGTGTCGAAAGGCTCCGCCGGCTTCCGCGCCGCCAATCCGCGTTATGCCTTGGCGCTCGGCTGCGAGATCTCCTATGCCGGCGCCTTCGTCTATGCCGACGACCTCGACCTCAGCAATCGCGGTGCCTTCGACCCCATCGGCATCTCCTGCCGCATCTGCGAGCGCGTCAAATGCACCAGCCGCGCCGTGCCGCCGCTGAAGCGGAAGCTGGTGGTGGATCACCGGGTCAGGAACCCGATGCCGTACGAGATTGAGTGAGCATCCTATCCCAGCTTGTGCAGAGGGGTAGTCAAAAATCATTAGTGTTGACTTATCAAATAGTCCGTGCTAATGATTTCTCATGATCGAAACAACAGCCGTCAACACCGTCATGCGCGCACTCGCCGACCCTACCCGGCGGGGCATCTATGAGCGCATTGCCAATACGAGCGAAATCACCGTGGTCGAACTGACCCGGGGCAGCGGGGTGACGCAAGGCGCGATTTCCCAGCACCTCAAGACGTTGAAGCAGGCGGGGCTCGTCGTTGAGCGTCCGGACGGGCGCAGCACCTTTTACCGGGTCCGCCCGGAAGGTCTCGAACCCCTGTTCGACTGGATGAGTCATTACGGCGTCTTCTGGCGGGAGCGCTTCGGCAATCTCCGCACCCTTCTCAAGGACATCGACCCATGACCGACGCCGCTCACGTTTCTTCTCGACAGCAGATCGTCGTTGACGAGTTTTTTCCGCATGCGCCTGATGTCATCTGGCGTGCCCTGACCTCGGGCGAGATCATGGCGCGCTGGTTGATGGAGCCGAAAGGCTTTGAACCGGTTGTCGGCAATCGCTTCACCTACCAGACCAAACCGGCCGGCGCCTGGGATGGCACTATTCATTGTGAAGTGCTGGAGGTCGTTGAATACAGCCGCTTTGCCTATGCCTGGCGGGGCGGCGATGCCTCCAATCCGGGCTATGGATCGAAGCTGGATACGGTCGTGACCTGGACTCTGGAACCGGTGGCAGACGGCACCCGTGTGCGCCTCGTTCATTCCGGTTTCGAGCTTCCGAAGAACGAGGTTGCCTTCCGCAATATGGGGGACGGCTGGAAAGTGGTCGTGCCACGCCTCGAAGCGACAATCCGGCAACCCGATTAGGGGTGCCTTCACTCAAACTGCGTCATCAAACAAGGAGTACAGCGATGTCCAAGCCCTTTCGTGGCGGATGCGCCTGCAAAGCCGTGCGTTATGAAGTGATCGGTGAGCCTGTCGCCATGGTCGATTGCCAATGCCGGCAATGCCAGATGGACAGCGGAACCGGCCATGCCTCGCATGTGGTCTTCGCTGGTGCCGAGGTGAAGCTTGAGGGCGAGGCTCAGACCTGGGATCTGGTCGGAGATGGCGGAACGCGCAAACGCCGCGGCTTCTGCCCGGTCTGCGGATCACCGGTTCTTCTGGTCTTCCCCGATGCTCCTCAGATATTTTCCGTTAGAGCGGCAAGCCTCGACGAACCGGAGCGATATGCACCTCAGTTCGTCACTTGGACCGCCTCCGCCCAGCCATGGGACTGCATTGACCCGACCCTGACCAGGTTCGAGCGCATGCCTCCCGGCCAGTAAGAGTCGAGCTACGGCCGACTAGCCGAAGAGTCGCTCACGCCTTTTCAGAAAGAACGCGTCTACACTCTCCGGCGCCACATCCTCCAGCGCCGCCGGGGACCATTTCGGGTTCCTGTCCTTGTCGATGATCGCGGCGCGGATGCCTTCATAGAAATCGGGGACCTTCACCACCTGGAGGGTGCCTAAGAATTCGCGCTCCAGGCAGGTTTCGAGGTCCGTCGAATGGCGCGCTTCGCGCAGCATCTTGAGCGTCACCTTTAGGCTGGTCGGCGACTTGGCGCGCATGGCGGTGAGGGTTTTGGCGGCAAGGTCTCCGCCTTCCTTTTCGAGAGCGGCGATGATCTCTTCGACGGTGTCGAAACGCAAGCAGCGGTCGATCATGTCACGGCCTTCGCAGAAGATGCCTTCCGGGCCGTCCACCGTGTAATCGCGGATCGTCGAGGCGATCGACTGACCCAGCGCCGGGGCGGGCAGGGCGGCGACGCGCTCCAGGAGTTCGGCTACCCGATCCTGCGGCACATACCAGTCGGCGAAGCCTGCGGTGATCGCATCGGCCCCGTTCACCGCCTCGCCTGATAGCCCCATCCAGGTGCCGAGTTCGCCGGATGCGCGGGAGAGCAGCCAGGTGGCGCCGATGTCGGGGAAGAAGCCGATGCCGGTTTCGGGCATGGCGAGTTTCGTGGTTTCGGTGACGATGCGGTGGCTGCCATGGCTGGAGACGCCAACGCCGCCGCCCATGGTGATGCCGTCCATCACGACGACATAGGGCTTTTTAAAGCCGGCGATACGCGCATTCAGGCGGTATTCGGCCTTGAGGAATTCGGAGGCCTTGCCATCGCCGGACTTGCCGCTCTCGTAGAACATCCTGATGTCGCCGCCGGCGCAGAGGCCGCGTTCGCCCTCGCCAGTGACGAGCACGGCCGCGACGTGTGGATCGGCCTCGAATGTGTCGAGCGCCTTGCCGAAATCCAGGATCATGTCGTGGGACAGGCTGTTCAGGACCCGGGGCCGGTTGAGCGCAATTAGCCCGAGCGCACCTTTTCTTGCCGTCAGGATCTCACTGCCCTGATAATCCGCCTCCAGATAGCGCATGCCGTCCTCCCTGTCTTTTGAGAGAGTTAGACATGCGTCGCTGAGAAAGGGCAAGGGCTGCGATAGCAGGATCAGGTCACGAGATTGCGTGGGGTTCCCGCCAGAAAGAGCTCGATGTTCTCGATCAGCTGGTCGGCCAGCGCCTGGATTGCTTCGCGGCTTGCCCAGGCGACATGGGGCGTGAGGATGACGTTCTCACGGTTCGCAATGCGCATCATCGGGCTATCGGGCGCGGGCGGTTCGCCGTCCGTTACGTCGAAGCCGGCGCCTGATATCTGGCCTTGGTCGAGCGCCTTTTCCAGCGCCAGTTCATCGACGAGCCCGCCGCGACCGGTGTTGATGAGGAGCGGTTTGCGCTTCATCAGCGCGAATTCGCGGGCGCCGATCACGCCGCGCGTTTCTGGCGTCAGCGGGCAGTGCAGGGTGATCACATCTGCGCGCTCCATCACCTCGTCGAAGGCGGTCTGGCCGGGTTTCAGATCAGTCGCACCGCGACGGCCGGCGGCCAGCACCGTCATGCCGAAGGCTTCGGCGATCTTCCCGACCGACTGGCCAAGCGTGCCGTGGCCGATGATGCCGAGCGTCGAGCCGCCGAGGTCTGCGATGGGATAATCGAAATAGCAGAATTGCGCGGCCTCTTGCCAGCGTCCCTCGATCACCGACTGGCGATAGGGCAGGATGGAGCGGCGCAGCGCCAACATCAGCGCGAATGTGTGTTCAGGGACGGTGTGCCTGGCGTAGTTCCGGATATTGCAGACAGCGATGCCGCGTGCCTTGGCTTCGACAAGGTCAACAATGTCGGTGCCGGTGGCGGAGACGGCGATCAGCTTCAGTTTCGAGGCTCCCGCCAGCGCCTCGGCTCGGACAGGAGCCTTGTTGGTGATGACGACATTGGCGTCGCGGATCCGTTCGGCGACTTCGTGCGGGGCAGTCCGGTCATGCACCACCATCTCATGCGGCATCGCGGGCGCGCGAACCACAGTTTCCGGCGACAGCGTATCCCGGTCGAGAAAGACGATGCGGATCATGGCGGACCTCCCTGCTGGTTCCCCGACCTAGCCGCTCTGATCTCTGCCATCAAGGCAGGTCAGTGGTAATCCGGTACGCCTGGCATGGTGATGAAGCCCGGTAGTGCGCGGAAGCGGCGCAGCCAGCGACGAAGTGCGGGATATTCATCGTGATCGATGCCGCAGTCGCGCGAGAGCGCAAAGCTCGGCAGAAGCGCGAGATCGGCCAGCGTCGGGGTGTCGCCGACAAACCAGCCTGCGCCGTCGATCTGCCGCAGCGTCATGTGCTCTTCCATGATGCGGAAGGCTTTGCGCGCGGCCTTTAGGTCGCTGTCGCTTGCGCCCTCCGAGGTGAAGAGCGCCGCCTCGCGGGCGTCGATTGCGGGCTTCAGCTCGCGGCCGGAAAAGCCCAGCCATTGCTGGACACGACCGAAATCGGCGGGATCTGCCGGCAGCCAGGGGCTATCAGGCGCATGGGCGCGAACAAGATAGGTAAGGATTGCGGCTGTACCGAAGAGCCTGACCTCTCCGTCTTCGAGGATGGGCAGCGTGCCGGTCGGGTTGAGCGCCAGCATATGCGGCTTTTCCTGCTCGCGGCCCGGTGCCTTGTCGACGGCAACGGTCTCGACGGCGAGGCCGAGCATGGAGAGGAGGAGGCGGACGCGAAAGCCGTTTTCGTCGAGGTGGTAGTCGTAAAGCTTGATCATCACGCCGCCTCCATTGCCTGAGCCTCGATGCGGTTGCGCAGGTCCGCAGCCCAAAGCGCGAGGCTGCGGCGGGTGGCAGCGGAGGTGTCGTCGGACACCGTGATGTGCAAGGCTGTCCGTCCGGCATCGCGGGGCTGGGCCGCGATCAACACGCTCCCCTCATTGCCTTGCAGGGTGACCGTGCCGGAAACCCCTGGAACGGGACGATACCCTTCGGGCGGGGCTGCCGTCACCGCCAGCAGCGCCGCATTTGCCGACAGTTCGAGGAAGAGGCTGCGGACCGGTTCGCCGCTTCCCGGCAATCCGGCGAGGCTGGCCGGGTCGGCGCCTTCACACGCCATCCAGACGATGCCGGCGCGTTCGATGGCGGCGAAGGTCGGGACCTTGATGGTCTTGGGCACCTCCAGATCGGGATGGGCCGGAATGTGGCGGCACTGTCCGCCGGTATCGTAGCGCCAGCCGTGATAGAGGCAGGCGATGTGGTCGCCGCGCACGAAGCCGAAGCTCATCCGCATGCCGCGATGCGGACAACGGTCCTCCCAGACATGCACGTCGCCTTTCTCGTCGCGCCATACGACGCGTTCCTCACCGTTGACGAGCGTGCCCGCGGAGGTGCCGGCTTCGATGTCGGCGGAGAGCGCAACGGGGATCCAGGCAAAATCTGATGTCATGATGGGGCCTTTTCGGGCGTGTCTTTTGACGGAGAGAAACGGGTCACGTCGAGCACGATGCTGTCATAGGGGCCGAGGCTTGCGGCCATCTCGAAGGCGTCGATCAGCGCCTCTGGTCCTGACAGGGTCAGGCGACAGTGCTCGTTGTCGCAAGCGCTGATATCAAGCCCGAGCGACAGTCGTGCTGCGCGGTGCTCGGCAAAGGCGATGAAACCAGCCGGTTCCAGCCTACCGGAAAAGGTGAAGCCGACCGTCGTCTCGCCGGTCTTCGGCGTCATCGGATGGGGATCAGTGGTGCCTTGCAATTGTGCGCGCTCTAATTTTTGGGCAATCTAGCGGGCGACGAGATGGGGGTTCAAGTGCTTTCTCCCCTGCTCCAGAGGAAAGACTGAACCATGCAGGACGGAATTGACAAGGCTTCGCTCGACCAATGGTATGTGCTCGATACCGAGACGGTCATTCCGGTGGGGGTGTCGGGCAACCGGCTGCTCGGAACGGATCTGACAGTCGTCAAACAGGCGGACGGGGGGATCGAGGTCTTTGCGGAAGGACGTCCTCATGCGCTGCCGATCCGTCATCGCTTCGGCTTTCTCTGGGCGACGCTCGGCCAGCCGGAGCGTGAGATCTTTCCGCTGCCCGAGGCCGACGAGCCCGATCGCCGCTACGTCCCTTGCGGCGTGGTGACGGTGAAGGCGTCCGGTCTGCGGATCGTCGAGAATTTTCTCGACATGGCGCATTTCCCGTTCGTGCATACGGATGTGCTTGGCGCTGAGCCGCACACGGAAGTCGAGAGCTATGACGTCGAGATCCGGCGCGAGGAGGATGAGGTCTGGGCGACGAACTGCACCTTCTTCCAGCCACAGGCCGCCTTGTCCGCGCAGGATGGCATTGCCACGCAATACATGTACCGGGTGATGACACCGTTTACGACGATCCTCTACAAGACCTGCCCGAATGCGGCCAATCGCTGGGATGTCATCGGCCTCTTCGTCCAGCCGCTCGATCCGGGCCGTTGCCGGGCACATCCGATCATGTACCTGATCGACGACGTGTCGACGACGACAGAACTCATTCACTTCCAGCAGATGATCTTCCTCCAGGATCGGATCATTCTGGAAAATCAGCGGCCGGTGCTCCTGCCACTTGAGCCGCGCAAGGAAATCCCGACGCGGGCAGATGCATCCTCGATCGCCTATCGCCGCTGGCTGAAGGAAAAGGGTGTGACCTACGGGGCGACGACGACTGCCAACTGAACGCAGCGAAAGACCCGGGGCCAGAGACCCCGGGTCTGTTCCAACTAAAGCTGGATGGACTTAGCTGCGGGCGATCCAGTCGTCGATTTCGCGGTCGGCTTCTTCCTGGGTCTTGCCGTAAGCTGCCTGGATCTTGCCAGACAGTTCCTTGCGCTTGCCGGCGACGACGTCGAGATCGTCCCCTGTCAGTTTGCCCCACTGGGTCTGGGCCTTGCCCTTGAACTGCTCCCAATTGCCTTCGATCTCATTCCAATTCATCGGAAATCTCCCGTGTCTGGTGTTTGTCGAGGCTCGGTGTCCTCGGGTCTGGAAACGCCGGCTGCCCTCGGAAGTTCCTTCGCCATCTTCGGGCGGTCAGGGCTCGCGCGCGCCAGAACCATGCTTCCGAGAATATATTGGGAACCGGTGGAACACTCGCCCCGCGCTCGGCGTTGCTGAGGGGAACAGCAATCGATTGAACGAATGAAGGATATCCCCATGGCCCAGATACCGAGCGCTTCCGGCAACAAGGTAGAGAGCAAGGCGAACGACCTTGCCGATCGGATCGAAGCGAAAGCCGACACCGTCGGTGGCGCCACCAGCGAGGACATCCAGGCCGATCTGGAAGCCCTTCGCCGCGATATCGCCGCGCTGACGCAGACCATGGCGTCGTTCGGAACCAGCAAGATCCGGCAGGCTGGCGAAACCTCTCAGCAGTATGTCGACAGCGCCCGCGAGGGCATCGCGAATGTCGAGGAAGATCTGGAAGCCTATGTGCACGCACGACCGTTCCAGTCGCTCGCCATTGCAGCCGGCGTCGGCTACGTGCTCGCACTGCTCACCCGGCGCTGATCATGCTGCCACTCTTCAGACATCTCGGCGTCCTTGCCTTCGGCAAGGTACAGCCGACGGCCACCCGGATCACGCGCTCCCTCATCGGGGGCGCGATTGTCGGCATTCTGGCGCTCACCGCCTACGTGGCTTTGCTCCTGGCTCTCGGGATCTACCTGTCCGGTGAACTTGGGGCGATCTATGCCGCACTGATCATCGCCGGTCTGACCGCCATGTGTGGCGTCATCGTCATTCTCGTGATTCAGGCCATGAACAAGGCGACCGAACGCCGGATGGAGGCGCGACGCCGCGCTGCGAAGTCGCAGCTGCCGGATCCGATGACCTTGCAACTCCTCGCGGGCGTTCCTGGAATGATGAAGGGACGATCCTTGCTGACCACCGCAGCGATTGCCGCGCTCGTCTTCGGCGTAGCCAAAATGCAGGGTGTTGGTCGTGACGGACGTGACGACTGATAGCCGAACGAAAATTACACGGCCAGGGTCGCAAGGCTCTGGCCGTTTTTGTCTGCGTGACTATTTCTTCGTCTTGGATTCCGCGTCGTGCAACCGTTCCAGGAGATCGAGCAGATGAGAGGGCGTTCCCTCATCGATGATGCCGTCATAATAGCCTCGCAGCTTCGAGGCGATCATCGCATTGGCGTTCTGGCGTTGTGCTTCAGAGGGCTTTTTTTTCGGTTTAGCCAGCTTGTCCGCGGGGCCTTCAGCCATGGTCAATCGGTTCCATTGTTTTTCTAGGCCTAGTGAGAATTACCCCTATAAGATTTTGGATGTAAAAAAGTTCCACACGGCCGGAACTTTTTTGCAGGAGCCACGTTTTCAACCGAGTCCGCACCTTGTTCCATATCGATTGGAGAAATGCATGTCCCTTACTGCCCGCGTCGCTGTCCATCTTCCCTATTTGAGGCGATATGCGCGCGCCGTCACCGGCTCGCAGACATCCGGGGATGCCTATGTCGCCGCCGTTCTGGAAGCGCTCATTGCCGACATCTCGATCTTCCCGGATACCGGCGACGATCGCGTGGCCCTCTACAAGCTGTTCGTGACGATCTATGATTCCACGAAGGTCGAGCTTCCCCCGATCACCTCGCCGTTTGCGTGGGAAAAGCGCGCCGCAGCAAATCTCGCATCGGTGCCGACACGTGCGCGTCACGCCTTCCTTCTGATCACTGTCGAAGGCTTCTCCACAAACGAGGCAGCCGCCATTCTCAGTGTCGGCGAAAGCGAATTCAACGCCCTGTTCAACGAGGCGTCGATGGAGATCTCCCGGCAGGTCGCAACCGATATCATGATCATCGAGGACGAGCCTCTGATTGCGCTCGATATCGAGCAAATGGTCGAGGATCTCGGTCATCGGGTCACTGGCATCGCCCGCACGCATGCCGAAGCCGTCGACCTCTACAAACGGACCAGCCCAAAGATGGTGCTGGCCGACATCCAGCTTGCCGACGGCTCGTCCGGCATCGATGCGGTCAATGACATCCTCAAGGTTGATACCATCCCGGTCATCTTTATCACGGCTTTCCCGGAGCGCCTTCTGACTGGCGAGCGACCGGAGCCCGCCTTCCTCGTGACCAAGCCGTTCAATCCCGACATGGTCAAGGCCTTGATCAGCCAGGCGCTGTTCTTCAACGAGCGTGTGACAGAACGGGCTTGAACTCAGAATGGGGATTGAAGGGCGAGGTTGCAGCGCCATGCTGCCCGCCGGGCCAATAAGCCGAACACGGCGGAGCAGGACACTTGGTACATCGACTGACATGGTTTGAACCTCAGCGCGGCGACGAGCAGCTGCGGGAGTTCTTCATAACCGCGCTCATCGACATGGGCGCCAGCCTTATCCTCCAGGATAAGGACGGGACATATGTGTGCATCACATCATTGCCGGCCCGCTGGCGCCTGGCGCCCGGCACAATCCCTTCCGACAGTGCTGTCTTCGGACCCGAGATCGGCCAAAAGCTGGCCGATCTCAAATCCGGACTGGTGAAGGCTGGGGACCGGGCGGAGCTGGAAATCGAAGCGGGCGACGATACCTTCTTCGAGTTCCGCTGTCGCATGGTCGAAATGACGGATCACGACCTGCACCTCATCACCGTGGTGATCGACCGTACCGAGGACCGGCGTCGTGAGAGACTGTTGCGTGCCCTGTTGCGCGAAGTCAGCCACCGCTCGAAAAACCTGCTCGCGATCATCCAGAGCATCGCTTCTCAGACTGCGCGTTACTCCGGCACGCTCGACATGTTCCTGGGCAAGTTCCGTGGACGGCTGCATGCGCTTTCGCAGTCGCAGGATCTAATCACCGATTCGAGCTGGCGTGGGGCCTATTTCCGCGATCTGCTCAAGCAGCAGGTCGACCGTTATGTCCAGGAGAATGCCGATCTCGTGAAGGTTTCCGGCGACGATGTGTTGCTGACCCCGAACGCTTCGCTGCATATCGGGCTTGCCCTGCATGAGCTTGTCGTCAATGCGGTCAGTCACGGGGACTTCCTGCAGCGACGCCAGCCCATCGAGGTTTCCTGCGAAAAGATTGATACGAAGAATGGCCCGGCGGTCGTGATCATCTGGACCGAACCCTTCACGCCTCGCGCTGATGAAGAGGCCAAGGCCGCACGGTTCGGCAGCACCGTTCTGGAACGCGTTGTGCCATCCTCGGTCAATGGTGAGGCCAGGCATGAATTGAGCGATGGCCGCGTGCGGTACGAATTGCGCTTCCCCCTCGAAATCTTCGACTGATCCTGCCCGCGCCAGGTCCGGCGTCTACCTGAAAGAAAACGATTCCATGCGCCTGTTCAGCTGCAGCAATTGCGCCAATGTCGTGCATTTCGAAAACGACGGCTGCGTCACATGCGGTGCTCGCCTGGCTTTTCGGCCGGCGGCGCTCGACATGGTGGCGCTGGACGCGTCGGGCACACATGTCCTCGATCGTGGCGAGGTTCTACCAGATCCTGTCCGCCCTTGCGCGAATGCCGCGCTCGGGGGATGCAACTGGCTCGTCGATGACGGTGACGACAGCGGTTTCTGTGTCGCTTGCCGGCACAATGTGACAATTCCAGACCTGTCTTTGCCTGAAAACCTTCACAACTGGCAAAGAATTGAACTCGCCAAGCGCGGCCTCTTCTATTCGCTTCTCCGTTTCAAGCTGCCGATCACCACGCGGACCGCTGCTCCCGAAAGCGGGCTCGGTTTTGAATTCCTGGCGGATGACACTGCGGTGGGAGGCGAGGGGCCGGTGCTGACCGGCCATTCCGAAGGCCTGATCACACTTAACATCGCAGAGGCTTCCGATGCCGAGCGGGAAGCGCGGCGTGTGGCGCTGGGTGAACCGTTTCGCACGCTGCTGGGTCACTTTCGCCATGAGGTGGCGCATTATTACTGGAATGTGCTCGTGCGCGATCGCGGTGCTTTCGATGCCTGCCGCGCCGTATTCGGCGACGAGCGCCAGGACTATGGCGCAGCGCTCAAGCGGCACTATGCGGAAGGGCCTCCCCTTGGCTGGGAGAACAACTTCATTTCTGCTTATGCGGCCAGTCACCCGTGGGAAGATTTTGCAGAGACCTTTGCCCATTACTTCCATATCGTCGACGCGCTGGACACCGCCGATGCCTTCGGGCTGAGGACGAACCCCGATATCGAAGCCGACATGCCGGAAGTCGAACTCAAGCGCACCTTCGACAGCTATACCGTCGAGAGGACTGAGGCGCTCATTCGCGCCTGGGTGCCGCTCACGCTTGCGATCAACAGTATCAATCGCAGCATGGGGCAGCCGGATCTCTATCCCTTCGTTTTATCCGAACCTGTTTTCAACAAGCTGAGGTTCATTCACGCTCTCATCCACTCCTGATCCACTTCTGATCGACAGTGGGGCTCTACTTGGAGGCCCAACCGGAACCTCTGCCAAGTCTCTGCGTTAACGTTTAAGTAACACGGAGACCGATGATGAATAGCATGGCTGCCCTACTGGTCATTGTGGCCTGCCATCCCCAAGACACCACTTGTCTGCAGGATCCGGTCGCTGTCATTTCTTACGATACCGACGAAGCTTGCTATCAGGCGCTGCCGATGGAACTTCAGCGCGCGAAGGCCATGGCTGACGTGATCTATGGAGACTGTTTCCCGGTCGCCGCTGATCTCGTCGCGGGGCGCAGCATTCGTCAGACCATCAGTCCCGAAAAACTTGCCGCTCTCGACGGCCCCGCCGCTTCGGGAGGTCCGGCCCAAGCCCAGGCCCAGGCCTTGGCTCTGGTCCCACCCATCCCCGCTGAACGGTATGGAGCAATGCGATGAATTCACCCACTTCGACACCCTCCGAGGCGCCCGGTATCGACGCGCAAAACCGTCATATCGCGCAACAGGCCGGGTTGGATCTGGATCTCGAATCTAAGGTTCCGCCCCGGTATGGCGCGTTTACGGTCACAACGCTCAGTGTCATTCTCGTCCTGTTGTTTGCCGCGCTGATCTGGATCCTCATCTGATTTTGCATTCTCAAATAGAAAGAGGCCGCGCCCTTGGGCACGGCCTCTTTTCATGATCCTCTCTTCCGATCACGCCTGGCGGAACAGGCGCATGGCAAGCGAGATCAGGAAAAGGATGATGAAGATGCCGAAAAGGATCTTGGCGATGCCGGCGGAAGCGCCTGCGATGCCACCGAAGCCGAGAACACCTGCGATGAGGGCGACTACGAGAAAGACAAGGGCGTAATAAAGCATGTTTGGTTCTCCCTGTTTCGATGTCGGGAGAACGTCGAATCTGAGGCTTTGTTCCATCCTGACCCGGGTTTCGCCAGCCTGAGGGCAAGTGCCGGAATGCGTTCAAAAAACTTCCTCGCCACGGAACCTTCTAGGATTCGAGGCGTTGTCAGGCCATACTGTATCAAACCCGTTGGACCCAATGACAGAACATTCGAAGAAAGCGCCTGTCTCGAACGGCCTGCCTGGACTGGCGGCGTTTCATCCAGGTGTCTCCGCGCAATTGCGCGAATTCTATCAATCGGTAGAGGAGGAGGGGATACCGGACCGGTTTCTCCAGCTTCTCGAGCGGCTGGATATGGCGGAACGCCAGGCCGGTGAAGACAACCGCATCAAGGACACTGCTCGATGACCGTTGGCGATCAGTCGACCGACCACTCGTTCAAGCGCGACCTTCTGGCAGCACTGCCAAATCTTCGCGCCTTTGCCGTTTCTCTGACCGGACGTCATCATGTTGCGGATGATCTGGTGCAGGATACGATCATGAAGGCTTGGGCCAAGCAGGACCATTTCGAGCCCGGCACGAACATGAAGGCCTGGCTGTTCACCATCCTGCGCAACGAATTCTATTCGCAGATGCGCAAGCGCGGCCGTGAGGTGTCCGACACGGACGGTATTTTCACCTCGCAGCTGTCGACGCATCCGCAGCAATATGGGTCGCTCGACTTGCAGGATTTCAAGCGCGCACTCGACCAGCTGCCGAGCGACCAGCGTGAAGCCATCATCCTCGTGGGTGCCTCGGGCTTTGCCTATGAGGAAGCTGCCGAAATCTGCGGTTGCGCCGTCGGTACGATCAAGAGCCGTATCAATCGGGCGCGCAACAAGCTGCAGGAAATTCTCGGCGTTAGCGGCGAGGGCGACTATGGCCCCGATTCGCACAGTTCTGCAGTGATCAAGAAGGCCTTTGCCGTTTAGGGATCAGCGACGATGCGCCGCTTCAAAGACCGCCGCAGCCAGTTCTTCGGATTGCGGCGGTTTCGGCACAACTGGATGGGCAGAGACCACTGTGCCCTTGGCCGCCACGTGATCATAGGACGACAAAAAGACCGGTCGGGCGCCGGCGTCGATGATGGCGCGCGTTCGCTCAACGTTCTCGGATTCCGCCAGAACGGCTTCCACGATCACCACATCAAACTTTTCTCTGGCCAATGTTTCGCCAAGATGCGCCAATGGGGTTATCGTCACCTCACATGGTACAGTCTCGCCAAGCAACCGCTCCACTTCCATCGCGATCAGATACTGGTTCTCTGCAACGAGAACACGGAGCGGCGCTGGGCTCATAAATTTTCCTTTTGTCAGGGACGCTTTATGGGGTGCCACCTGATCAACGTCATTTAAAAAAGACATGTCGAAGTCTTGTTGTTCCATAAGGAACATACTGGCAGACAAACGAGGTGATCCCATGGCAATCGAACCACGCCAAAATCCGACCAGGGTCAGTTGTTTCGAATGTCCCTTGCGACACATGAGGCGTTTCAGGCCATTCTCCGATTCGGAACTGGAATTTGTCTCGACCTTCAAGCGCGGGGAACTGCTCGCCGACACCGGCACCACCGTGCTCGCCGAAGGCGCGCGAAGCGCCCATCTCTACACGGTGCTGGCTGGGTGGGGGTTCCGCTACAAGATCCTCGAGGACGGGCGTCGGCAGATCCTCAATTATGTCGTGCCGGGAGACATGGTCGGCCTGCAGGGTGCGGTCATGGCGGAGATGCAGCATTCGGTGGAGGCTTTGACGCCGATGACGCTCTGCGTCTTCGAACGAAGCCGGCTGTTTTCCCTGTTCGAGCTTCATCCCGGGCTCAGCTTCGATCTGACGTGGCTTGCAGCGCGTGAAGAATCCATTCTCGACGAACACCTGCTCAGTATCGGCCGTCGTTCGGCACTGGAACGAGCGTCCTATCTGCTGGCTTTCCTGTTTGACCGAGGGATGGGCGCCGGCATACTCGGGGACAATCACCGGCATGTTCCGGTGACCCAGATGCACTTTGCCGATACGCTCGGCCTGTCCATCGTGCACACCAACAAAACGCTGAAGAAACTTGCGGATCGGGGACTTATCCGGTGGCGCGATCGTGGTTGTGACGTGCTGGATCCGGCGGGGCTTCAGGATCTCGCCAAATGGAAGCCCGAAGAAGCTCGCGTCAGACCCTTTATCTGAAACAGCGCCTTTCAATATTCAAAAGCCCGCGACGCGGTTGGCGTTGCGGGCTTCCTGCTGTCGATGAAATCGGCGTCACGCGACGATGATCACGCCCGTAAACAGCGCGATGATCATGACGATCAGGACAATGAAAATCAGGATCTTCGCAATGCCGGCGGAAGCGCCGGCCACACCGCGAAAGCCGAGAAGGCTCGCGACTGCGGCGATGAGAAGAAGAATGAGGATCCATTGCAGCATGTGTGTCTCCTTGCGTTGTTCCCTCAGACAACAGGAAGCAGATCGAATTGTTCCATGGTTGCCGCCCGACCCGTTCGTGTGCATCGCAACAAAAATCGTTTAAAGCCGTCGCCTCCTGATCGAAAACCGTCATATGCTTCGCCTGCTGGACTAGACAGGGGGCCTTACTTCTGTTCGTGTCCGCGACCGGAGCGTCCTTCGACTTTAGACGAGGGACAGTGGTTGAACCCGTTCGAACGGAGTTGGGGAGATGGGATTGAAGATCGGAGCGCCAAGGGAAATTTATGCCGGCGAGGCCCGCGTCGCGATGACGCCTGATAGCGCCGTCCAGTTGCAGAAACTCGGCTATGATTGTGTGATCGAGAGCGGCGCCGGAAAGGCGGCGGGCTTTTCGGACGATACCTATCGTACCGCCGGCGTGACTGTGGTGGAGACAGCCGCTGCCCTGTTTGAAACGGCCGACATCATTGCCAAGGTGCGCCCGCCCGAGACTTCGGAGGTCGATCGCCTCGGTCCCGACAAGACGCTGATTTCCTTTTTCTATCCGGCCCAGAATTCGGCTCTGCTCGAGCAGGCCAAGGACAAGGGTGCGACCGTCGTCGCCATGGACATGGTGCCGCGCATTTCGCGCGCCCAGAAGATGGACGCGCTCTCGTCGATGGCAAACATCGCCGGCTACCGCGCCGTGATCGAGGCGGGCAACAATTTCGGCCGCTTTTTCACCGGCCAGGTGACGGCTGCTGGCAAGGTGCCGCCGGCCAAGGTTCTGGTGATCGGTGCGGGCGTTGCCGGTCTTGCCGCCATCGGGACGGCAACCTCGCTCGGTGCCATCACTTATGCGTTCGACGTTCGTCCTGAAGTCGCCGAGCAGATCGAGAGCATGGGGGCGCAGTTCGTCTATCTCGAATTCGAAGCTGCCCAGGATGGTGCCGCAACGGGAGGGTATGCCGCTCCGTCCTCGCCGGAGTTCCGGGAAAAGCAGCTCGCAAAGTTCCGCGAACTGGCGCCCGAAATCGATATCGTCATCACCACGGCGCTGATCCCCGGTCGTGATGCGCCGAAGCTCTGGCTCGCTGATATGGTTGCCGCGATGAAGCCGGGCTCCGTTGTCATCGACCTTGCCGCCGAGCGCGGCGGCAACTGCGACCTCACCATTGCCGACCAGAAGATCGTCTCCGATAATGGCGTGACCATCGTTGGTTATACCGACTTCCCAAGCCGCATGGCCGCACAGGCATCTACGCTCTATTCGACCAATATTCGCCACATGATGACGGATCTGACGCCCGGCAAGGACGGTGTGCCGGTCCACAATATGGAAGACGACGTCATCCGTGGGGCGACCGTCACCAAGGATGGTGGGATTACTTACCCGCCGCCGCCACCGAAGATCCAGGCGATCGCGGCTGCCAAGCCGAAGGAAAAGGTGAAGGAACTCACGCCTGACGAGAAGCGGGCGCTGGAAAGTGCCGCCTTCAAGATGCAGACCCGCAACCAGGTGGCGATGCTCGCCGGCGGTGGCGCGCTGATCCTGCTTGCCGGTCTTTATGCACCTGCCAGCTTCATGAGCCATTTCATCGTCTTCGTGCTCGCCTGTTTCGTCGGTTTCCAGGTCATCTGGAATGTCAGCCATTCGCTCCACACGCCGCTCATGGCGATCACCAATGCCATTTCCTCGATCATCATCCTCGGCGCCCTCATGCAGATCGGATCGGGGAACCTCCTGGTGATCATCCTCGCGGCGCTGTCGATCCTGATGGCCGGCATCAACATCTTCGGTGGCTTCATGGTGACGCGGCGCATGCTCGCCATGTTCCAGAAGTCTTGAGTTAGGGGAGGGGACACACACATGGAATATGGATTCACCACAGCGGCCTACGTCGTCGCAGCCGTTCTCTTCATCCTGTCGCTCGGCGGGCTCTCGGGTCAGGAAAGCGCCAAGCGTGCCGTCTGGTATGGCATCGTCGGCATGGGGCTCGCGGTCGTCGCGACCCTTCTCGGTCCCGGTGCCGGCAACTGGTTCATCTCTGTCCTCATGATCGCCGTTGGCGGCGGGATCGGATGGGTCGTCGCCCAGCGGGTGCAGATGACCGAAATGCCGCAGCTCGTCGCGGCCATGCACTCTCTGGTCGGTCTGGCCGCCGTCTTCATCGGCTTCAATGCCGAGATCGAGATGTGGCGCATCGCCAGCGCGCTCACCGAAGCCGGCATCGCGTTTTGCGACCCCGCCGTCAATGCGGTTGCCTGTGCCATGCAGGCCGGGCACACCGAGCTTTTCAAGGACTTCACCGGGTTCGCCTTGAAAATCGCCGAGAAGACGGGGCCTGAAATCGCCGTCCTCAAGATCGAGGTTTTCCTCGGCGTCTTCATCGGTGCGGTCACCTTCACCGGATCGGTCGTCGCCTATGGCAAGCTCGCAGGCAAGGTCGACGGCAAGGCGAAGAAGCTGCCGGGCGGTCATATGCTGAATGCCGGTGCCGCCCTTGGCTCCCTGATCCTGCTGGTGCTCTATTTTAATGGCGCCGGCAGCTGGACGCTGATCCTGATGACGCTTCTGGCGCTCTTCATCGGCTACCATCTGATCATGGGTATCGGCGGCGCCGACATGCCGGTCGTCGTTTCCATGCTCAACAGCTATTCCGGCTGGGCGGCGGCGGCCATCGGCTTTTCGCTATCGAACGACCTTCTGATTGTCGTCGGCGCGCTGGTGGGTTCGTCGGGTGCGATCCTCTCCTACATCATGTGCAAGGCGATGAACCGCAGTTTCATCTCGGTCATTCTCGGCGGCTTCGGCGGCACGACGGGACCGCAGATGGAGGTGACGGGCGAGCAGATCGCGATCGATGGCGATGGTGTCGCCAATGCACTCAACGACGCGGACTCGGTGATCATTATCCCGGGCTACGGCATGGCGGTGGCGCAGGCGCAGCAGTCGGTGTCGGAACTGACCCGCAAGCTGCGGGCCTCCGGCAAGACCGTGCGTTTTGCGATCCATCCGGTCGCGGGTCGTCTGCCGGGTCACATGAACGTGCTGCTCGCGGAAGCGAAGGTGCCCTACGACATCGTCCTGGAAATGGACGAGATCAACGAGGACTTTCCCGAGACGGATGTCGCGATCGTCATCGGCTCAAACGACATCGTCAATCCGGCTGCCCAGGAAGATCCAAACTCACCGATCGCCGGCATGCCGGTCCTGGAAGTCTGGAAGGCCAAGCAGGTCTTCGTATCCAAGCGCGGTCAGGGCACCGGCTACTCCGGCATTGAGAACCCGCTGTTCTACAAGGAGAATACGCGCATGTTCTACGGCGACGCGAAAAAGTCGATCGACAGCATCCTGCCGTTGATCAAGTAAGCTTCGGATCAGTTTTGCTCTTTAAAGCCGGGTGGTAGTGCCCGGCTTTTTTTCTTGCAAAGGTTGCTGACGAAACCGGGCGTTAACCATGTGTCGCTTAACTGGTGGCGAGTGTGACCGCAGGAGTTTTCGTGAGCACCAAGTTCTTTTTTGCTAGTCTTTCCGTCGGCTTAATTGCCACGACTGCGACATCCGCCGATCTCGGTTCGGTTGATGCGCCCCGGCCGCTCCCGCCACAAGGTGCGGTTGCCGATATCATTCACGACTGGAGCGGCGGCTATGTTGGCGTCGTCGGTGGCGGCGCGGTCGGCGAAGTGGAAACACAGACCGGATCCGGCACGCTCTTTTCCGAGACCCCGTTGCGCGGCGGCCTTGTCGGTGTGACCGCAGGCTACAACGTCCAGAGCGGCAACATGGTCTACGGCGTCGAAGCGGATGTTTCCTGGGCCAAGGTCCAGGGTGACAAGGCATGTGCGGGTTTCCCGTCGCAGACGTGCCGCTACGAGCTCGGCTGGCAGGGCACCGCGCGTGCGCGCGTCGGCGTCGCCATGGACCGGACGCTGTTCTACGTGACGGGCGGTCTTGCCGTCGCCGAGGGAAATGGTGGCGTCGACCCGATCGTCGGTGCGATCGAGGGCGAAGACCAGCAGACATATTTCGGTTATGTCGCCGGCGTTGGTGCGGAATATGCGATGACCGACGCGCTGAGCTTCAAGGCCGAGTATCTCTACACCGATTATGCCAAGCGCACGTCGCCGCTGGGCACGGTCAGCCCGTTGGACAGCTACGAGTCGGACCCGTCGAGCCATCTGATCCGGGTGGGCGTGAATTACAGATTCTGATCCGCGCTCAGGTGCGTGGCAAGTCAGGACCGCAACAGAAGCCGGGTGGTGACGCCCGGCTTTTTCTGTGTTCGGCCCAGAAACGCAAGACCCCGCCACATGAGCGGGGTCCGGTGATCACGTTCGGGGTTCAGACATCCGCCTTGAACGTCTGCTTCTGCGTGCCGAGCCCCTCGATTCCAAGCTCGACCACGTCGCCGGCCTTGAGGAACTGCGGCGGCTTCATGCCGAGGCCGACGCCCGGAGGGGTGCCGGTGGAGATGACGTCGCCGGGATGCAGGCTCATGAACTGGCTGAGGTAGGAGACGAGGTGGGCGACGCCGTAGACCATGGTCTTGGACGAGCCGTCCTGCATCATCTTGCCATTGACCGAGAGCCACATCTTGAGGTTCTGCGGATCGGCGATTTCATCCTTGGTGACGAGCCAGGGGCCGATCGGGCCGAAGGTGTCGCAGGACTTGCCCTTGGTCCACTGGCCCGCGCGCTCGGTCTGGAAAGCCCGTTCGGAAACGTCGTGGGAGACGCAATAGCCGGCAACGTAATCCATGGCATCGGCTTCCGAGACATATTTCGCCGTCTTGCCGATGACGACGCCGAGTTCGACTTCCCAGTCGGTCTTTTCCGAGCCGCGCGGGATCAGCACGTCGTCATCCGGACCGCAAATGGCCGAAGTCGCCTTCATGAAGATGACCGGCTCCGGCGGCACGGCAGCGCCGGTTTCTGCCGCGTGGTCGGAATAGTTCAGCCCGATGCAGATGAACTTGCCGGTGCCGGCGACACAGGCGCCGATGCGGTCGGCGGCAATCTCCGGCAGGGAAGCCGGATCGATCGCGGCGATCTTTGCCAGGCCTTCCGGTGAGATGGCATGACCGCCGATATCGGCGACGTGGGCGGAGAGGTCACGGATCTTGCCGTCCTTGTCGAGGATGGCCGGCTTTTCCTGGCCAAGCGGGCCGACGCGCATGAGTTTCATGGTCTTTTTCCTTTCCGAAAGTCGCGGCCCAGCCGCTCAGTGTCTTTTGTTCGCAATACCGGGCGGAAAACCGCTTCACACTTTTCCTGGCATTGTTCAGATGGTCCAGCCGCCGTCGATGGCGAAGGCCTGACCGGAGGTATAGGTGGCGCCGGCGATGTAGACGGCGAGGTCGGCGATTTCTTCCGGGGTGCCAAGCCGCCCCATGGGCTGGCGGGCGATGAAGGCGGCACGGGCGGCGTCATAATCGCCTTGGGCGCGCATGCGGTCCTGAAGCGACGGGCTTTCGACGGTGCCCGGGCAGATGGCGTTGCAGCGAATGCCTTGCGTCACGTAGTCGGCGGCGACCGACTTGGTCAAGCCGATGACGGCGGCCTTGGTGACGGTGTAGGCGAAGCGGTTCGGCACACCCTTGATCGAACTCGCCACCGAAGACATGTTGATGATCGATCCATCGCCACGTTCGAGCATGGCTGGCAGCACTGCCCTGATGGTGCGGATCATGGCACGGACGTTGAGGTCGATGGCGAAGTCGAGATCCTTGTCGGCCATGTCTAGCACAGTCCCGCCGTGGACCACGCCGGCGCAGTTGAACAGTATGTCGAAGGGACCGCTTTGCGAAACGAGAGCCTTGACCCCATCGTCATCCAGGACGTCGAGCCGGTGCGTCGTGATGCCGGTTTCACCGGCGAGGCTTGCCAACGCATCCATGTTGATATCGGTCGCGACCACTGTTGCTCCGGCGCGCGCGAAGGCGAGCGCGCTCGCGCGCCCGATGCCCTGGCCGGCTGCCGTCACCAGCACATGCTTGTTTTCAAGGGGTAGGTTCATCCTCTTGGTTCCTCCAGCCGATCCACTGTCTTCCCTCCCGCGTCAAACGACCCCTTGCATATTCGATCTCTCGATGCGAGCATCATTCATATGCAAAACATTTATTCATGAACGTCAAGGCCAGTCGCCAGACTTCAAGGAGAGAAATGCGTGAATGACCTGGATCGGGATCGTTACCGAGCGCCGGCACTGGACAAGGGGCTCGACATTCTCGAGCTGCTCGCGGGCGTCGATGGGGGATTGAGCCAGGCGGAAATTGCCAAGCGGCTCGAGCGCAGCCCGAATGAATTCTACCGCATGCTCGACCGCTTGGTGCGGCGCGGCTACGTCGCGCGGCTGGAGGGCGACCGCTACTTGTTGACGCTCAAGCTCTTCGGCCTGGCGCAGATGCATGCGCCGACGCGGCGGCTTGCCTCCTTCGCCACGCCCCTGATGCGCAAGCTTGGAGAAACAACCCAGCAGGCAAACCATATCGTGGTCTATGACCGGGGCCATCCCGTTGTCATTGCCCAGCAGGAGGCCCCAGGCTACTGGGGTATCTCGATCCGTGTCGGTTCGCGTATGGGGCTGTTCGATACCGGATCCGGCCACGTGCTGCTCGCGTTTCGCAGTCCGGAGCTGCGGGCGATGATGGTCGCCGAACATGTCGGAAGCGGCGGACCGGAGGGACGGATGACGGAAACCTTCGAGGCGCGGCTGGAGCAGATCCGCCAGCGCGGCTACGAGATGATGCCGAGCGCCCAGACGGCGGGTGTCATCAACCTTTCTGCGCCGATCGTCAGCGCCGACGGCACTGCGATTGCTGCACTGACGGTTCCCTATATCACGCTGATCAACACGCCGGGTGCCGCTGACATCGACACCACCATTCTCAGCCTTTGCGAGACGGCCAAACGTCTGTCCGATCTTGCCGGGGCAGGTATCGTCAGTGATGCCTTGCCGGATTGACGGATCCGCTGAAACGGCCTTCGGAGGGGCCAGACATGATCATCGATACCCATCTACATCTCATCTACCGGGATCGCCTGTCCTATCCCTGGTTGCGGGAGGTGCCGGCGCTGGATGCCGACTTCACCTATGAACGCTACATCAGCGAAGCAGCGCGGCTCGGGATTTCCTCAGTGCTGCACATGGAAGTGGATGTCAGGCCCGATGATATTCCAGCCGAAACGAGGATTGTCGAGGACCTGTCGCGTGAGCCGGGCAGTTTGCTGCGTGGCGTGATTGCATCCTGTCGGCCGGAAGACCCGGGCTTTGCTTCCTATCTTGAGACGCAGCAGGCCAATCCCTTCGTCAAGGGTTTTCGCCGCGTGCTGCATGTGGTGCCTGATGATGTCTCGGAGGGGGCGCTGTTCCGGGAGAACATCAAGCGGCTTTCCGGAACGGGCCTCACCTTCGACCTTTGCATGCTGCCGCACCAGATCGACAAGGCAAACGCGCTGATCGATCTCGCTCCTGATGTCACCTTCGTTCTGGACCACTGCGGCGTACCCGACATCAAGGGCCATGGTTATGATGTCTGGAAGACGGGGATCACGGAGATTGCGAAACGGGACAATGTTCTGGTGAAGATTTCCGGTATCCCGGCCTATGGCGATCTCGACAACTGGACACTCGAAGACCTCAAGCCGTATTTCGAGCACACGATCAGCGCCTTTGGTTTCGGACGGGCGATCTGGGGTTCGGACTGGCCGGTCTGCACGCTTGGCGGCGGGCTTTCAACCTGGGTCGCGACGACGCAAGCGCTTTTGCACGGTTGCACGGTGGAAGAGAAGAACAGGCTTTTCTCCGGCAATGCCAGGCAGCTCTGGCAGCTCGGCTAGCGCGCCTTGTCGCGTTCGACCAACAGACGGCGGAGGTAGCCGCGCATCGCCGTGATCAGGGCCTCGATGTCATCGTTCGAGGCAGAGAGGTCCTGCAATGCGTAACTCTGCAGAATGATGCCGTCGATGCCGATCAGCATCTGGCGGGCGACGGCTCTGCCGATCCGGCGCAGGTCCTCATCCCGGTCATCGGCGAAGACGAGGTGCCCGTAGAAGTCGATATAGGCGTTGTACTGGCGGGCTGCGAGCCATTCCGAGCCCTTGGTGCGCAGCGCGTAGAGGGTCAGTTCCGTCTGGGAGATCTGCTTGTTGCGGGTGCGCTGGATATAGCGCCAGCTGGCGCGGATCAGAGCCTCAACGCGGTCCTCGGGCGCCTCGGGAAGTGCGACGTCCTGGCGATAGGTGACCTCCATGTCCGCGATCAGATCTTCGAGCACGGCGAGCAAGAGGCTTTCCTTGCTGTCGAAGTAGTAGTGGAGCGTTGCGAGCTTCACCCCGGCCGAGGCGGCGATGCGGCGTGTGGTGAGCGCTTCCATTCCACCCTGTTCCAGAGCCTCGCGCGCACCCTTGATAATCCTGTTGCGCGTTTCGACGCCCTTGCGCGTGGCGCCGGCTGGCGCAGTTTTTGTCCGAGTTTTCGGTTTTGTTTCGCGCATCATGCCGACTGTGTCTTGTGTGTGATCCTGCCATCGCAGATCGTCAGAGCCACCTCGATGTTCGCAATCTCCTCGCTGGCCACGGTTGCGATATCACCGGTCAAGACGACGATATCCGCGTAATATCCCGGCTTCAGCATGCCCTTCCGGTCTTCCATGAACTCGACCCAGGCGCTCGTCTTCGTGTAGGCGGCGAGTGTTTGGTCAAGGCTCAGTCGGTGGTCCGGCATGTCGTTGTCCCAAAGTCTGCGTGTCATCGCATCGCGGATGCAATGAAGCGGTGGTAGCGGCGAGACGGGCCAATCCGTGGCGAAGACGATTTTCGCGCCAGCATCGACCAGTGTCTTCCAGGCGAAAGCATAAGGCCAACGTCGGCGACCGATAAAGGTGAGATAGGGTTCGAGCGGTAGGCCGGCGGATCCGGGAGGATGGGTCGGCTGCATCGAGGCGACGGTGCCGGTCGTCGCAAAGCGCGCGATATCGTCGGGATGAACGACCTCGATATGTTCGATACGGTTGCGGTTGTCGCGTGGGCCATTGGCGTCAATCGAGGCCTGATAGCCATCGAGGACCAAACGCACAGCCCCGTCCCCGATGGCGTGAACGGCAACGGGCAGGCCGAGGCGGTTCGCCTCGGCGGCCACCTGGCCAAAGTGTTCGGCGGAGAAGAGCGGTTCGCCTTTCCAGCCTGGCTTGTGCGCATAGTCGTCGACAAAGGCGGCAGTCTCGCCTTCCGTCACGCCATCCATGAACAGCTTCACGAAGTTGCAGCGCAGCTTGTCGCTGTCGAAGCGCGCTCGCCAGGCAACCGCCTTGTCGGTGAGGTCGGAGAGCGGCATGAAATTCTTCATGTGAAAGGGCATGCGCACGCGCACCGGCAGGCCGTCGGTCTTGTCGATCTCCTCCAGCATTTCCAGCTGGTAGAGATTGCCGTCCATGTTCTGGAACGAGGTGATGCCGAGCGAGGCGCAATAGGAAAGCCCGTTCTTCAGGATTGCGATGTCGCGCGCGCGTTCTGCCGCCGTCACCGCCTCCGGCTCTCCGCCGGTGCCGACGCCCAGACCCTCGCGGCCACCCGTCGCGCTCATCGACGCGACGGGTCGCATGGCATTGGTTTCACGCAGTTCGCCGTTTGCCAGTCCGTCTTCGCCCATGACGATCTCGTTGCCGACGCCGACATCGCGTCCTTCAAGGATACCGGCCATGTGCAAGGCAATGGTGTTTGCCCAACCAGTGTGGCGGTCCGGGGCGACCAGCAGCAGCGGACGGTCGGAGATGATGCGGTCGAGATGATGGCGGGTGACGCGCTCTTCTTCGGAGAGGATGGTGTAGTCGGTCGATTGGCCGACAAGCAAAGGCAGATGCGGATTGGCGGCGGCATAGGCGGTCACAGCCTGAGACAGCGCATCGAACCCTTTGATGCCGAAGAGCGAGAGCTCACCCAGCGCCACCGAGCCGCCAAAAATGTGCATATGCGCTTCGTTGAAGCCGGGCATGACCGTGCCGCCTCGGGCGTCGATATGGCGCGTCGAAGGACCGGCCAGCGAAGAGATTTCGGCATTGCTGCCAACAGCCAGGATGCGGTTGCCGGAGACCGCCACGGCTTCGGCGACCTCCTGGCTGTCGTCCATGGTGCGGACCCGGCCGTTGAGGATGACCATGTCGGCAATCGCGGTCATCGGTGTCCTTTCGGTCATGTTGCGCTCAGGCCTGCTGTTGCGCCTGATAGGTGATCTTGCCGTCGCAGATGGTGACGGCGGCGCGCACCGTATCCATGATCGCATCCGGTGCCACGGCTTCGATATCGGTGTTGAGGATGACGATATCGGCGAGAAAACCTGGTTTCAGGCGACCCTTGCGATCTTCCATGAACTCGACCCAGGCCCCGATCGCCGTATAGGCCTCCAGCGATTCCTGCAGGGTGAAGCGTTCGTCGGGGAGGCCGTCCTTCCATGGCGTGCGGGTCATGGCGTCCTGAATGCACTGGAAGGGTGAGACCGGGGAAACGGGCCAGTCCGAGGCGAAGACGACCGTTGCACCGGCATTCTTCATCGTGCGCCAGGCATAGGCATATTCCCAGCGATCCTCGCCGATCTTGTCGATCGTCGGCTCGGCCGGGAAACAGGTGCCGCCGGGATAATGCACGGGTTGCATGGACGCAACGACACCGAGGGAGGCGAAGCGGGTGATATCGTCGGGGTGGATTACCTCGATATGCTCGATGCGGTGGCGATTGTCCCTCGGGCCGTTCGCCTTCACGGCCGCTTCGTAGCCGTCGAGCGTCTGGCGGATCGCGGCACTGCCGATGGCATGGACGGCCACCTGGAGGCCGAGCGCGTCGGCTTTGGTCGCAATCGCGTTGAAGGCTTCCGGCGTAAACAGCGGCTCATAGGTGTAGCCGGGACGGTCGCCATAGCCGTCGAGCATATAGGCGGTCTGGCTGTCGATGACGCCGTCCATGAAGACCTTGACGAAATCGCCGCGGAGCATGTCGGTTGAAAATTCCGCCTTCCAGCTTGCGGCCTTGTCGAGGTCCTCAAGTGCCATGAAATTCTTCATGTGATAGGGAATACGGATGCGGCAGGAAAGTTCGCCGGCCAGTTCCAGATCGCGCATCAGGCGCAGCTGATAGCGATTGCCGTCGAAATTCTGGATCGAGGTGACACCCCAGGAGGCGCAGTAGTCGAGGCCGGCTTTCAGGATCGCGCGGTCGAGCGCGAACTGCTCCGGCGTGACGTTCTCCGGGTCCATGCCGGTTACCATGCCGAGTTCTTCGCGGCCGCCGGTGGACGCGAGCGCCGAGACCGGGCCGAAGGCATTGCCCTCTCGCAATTCGCCGTTTGCCAGGCCATCCGCGCCCATGACGATCTCGTTGCCGACACCGACATCCTTGCCCTCCAGTATGCCGGCCTTCTTCAGTGCGGCCGTGTTGGCCCAGGCGGTGTGATGGTCGGGTGCGAACATCATGAAGGGGCGGTCGGGGAGGATGGCGTCGAGGTGGTGGCGGGTGCAGGGCTCGGTCAACGAGATGATCGAGTAATCTGCGGAAAATCCCATCAGAAGCGGCTCTTGCGGGTTCTTCTCAGCATAGGCGAGGATCGCGGATTTCAGCGCCTCGAAGCCCTGGATGCCATGCAGGTTCAATTGTCTGAGCGAGACGGAGCCTGGGAAAATATGCATATGGGCTTCGTTGAAGCCCGGCATGACGGTGGCGCCTTGCGCGTCAAGCCTGTGGGTGGCGGAGCTAGCCAGGGCTTCGACTTCCGACGCTGTCCCGACCGCAAGAATGCGGTTGCCGGCCACAGCGACGGCTTCGGCCTTCGGGCAATCCGGGTCCATGGTGAGGACGCGGGCATTGGTGATGATCAGTTCAGCGGTCTGGGCCATGGGCATTTCCATCAGGGCCTTCGTCAGAGATCCAGCGCAGAAAGCGCGCGGAAGAAGGCGAAATTGTCGTGTTTCAGTTCGTCGTCGAGCGGATTGGGTTGCGAGGAGAGCTTGACGATCACGGTCTCGTGGGAGGGGTCGACATAGAGCCATTGGCCATGGATGCCGATCGCGCAGAAGGCTCCGTCGGTCTCGCCGGACTGGTACCACTGGCTGCGGTAGCGACCATTCGGGAAGAAGTTCGGTTCACCATCCACCCAGGCCTCGTGGTCCCCGGCGGTGAGCATGTCGGTGAGCCAGGTTTCAGGAATGATGCGCCGGCCGTCGACCATGCCGCCGTTCCGCAGCATTTCACCGACGCGGGCGAGGTCGCGAGCGGTGACCGAAATGCCACCGGCGGCCCGTGCCGTGCCTTCGGCATCGACGGTTACGCTGCCGTGGTTCTTCGCGCCGAGCGGCTTCCACAGGCGCTTCGACAGGACGTCGACGTAACGCTCGCCGGATGCGCGCTCGATCAGGATTCCGAGCAGGTCGGAATTGGGCGAGGCATAGAAATGCGCGTCGCCATGGGCATGAGCGTCCTTTTTCAGCGTCAGCAGGAAGGCCAGCAAGGTTTCATCCGGGCGGGATGGATCGGCCGGGTTCCAGAGCGTTGCGCGGCGATAGCGGGCATAGGCGCCATCGGTGTTGAGGTAGGCTTCGTCGAAGGCCAGGCTGACGCGCATGTCGAGCACGTCGCGGATCGTGCAGTCACCATAGGCGGAGCCGGCGGCCTCGGGCAGCAGGCTTGTGACCTCGGCCTGCGGGTCCATCAGCCCGTCGGCTTCGAGTGTCGCAATGATAAGGGCCGTCAGTGACTTGCTGATCGAAAAGACGAGATGGCGCTGGTCGATGCCGGCATGCGGCGCATAGTGTTCTGCGACGATGCGACCCGCCTTCATCAGAACGAAAGCGTCGGTATGGGCATAACCGAGATAGGCACCGACATCCTGCTGTCCGGCCAGACCTTCGCCAAGCTTCTTATGCAGCAAGCCGGACGTGACCGGCGCGCCTTCGGCGGTCTCTGCGGTTGCCTCGATCATGGCGCTCGGAACGACTTCTCCGGCATGACCGAAGCTGAAGCGGCTGAAAGGGGCCGTGCGCCATGTGGCGAGCGTCACGGCACTTCTCTCAAAACCATAGATTTCGGCAAACTGGGTCGTCATCCGGGTATGCTCCAGCTGCGGGAGGGCCATCGGCCCTCCCGTTCGTGTCAATTCGATTGTCGGATCGAGGTTACTTCTGAACTTCGGTCCAGATCCTGGTGTAGAGCTGCAGTACTTCGGGTTCGCAGCTCTGCAAGAATTCTCCGGCGCTTTCGAATTCCGCCGGTATGACCAGCTCCGGTGCATCCTTCATTTCCGGCAGCATGAACGCTTCCGAACCGGTGATGCCGTTTGCGTATTTTGCAAAATTTGAGATCATCGCCGCGTTTTCCGGGTCCATGATGAAGTTCATGAAGGCCTTGGCGTTGTCGACGTTCTTGGCGTCCTTGAGGATGGCGACGCTGTCCATGAAGACCGGATAGCCTTCCTTCGGGTAGCCGAACTTGACGTCCGCATTCTGCAGGCGTGACCGCATGATTGCGCCGTTCCAGTAGTAGACGCCGGCATAGTCGCCCGTGGGCAGCTTGTCGGTGACGCTGTAGTCCATGGCCAGCCACTTGCCCTTGGCTTCAACCAGCTTGTCACGCACCTTGAGCAGCACGTCCTTGTCCGTCGTGCACCAGTCGCCGCCGAAATACTTGATCGTCGCGAAGAGCACGTCGTTCATTTCAGGCGCGACGTTCAGCTTGCCGACCAGCTCTTCCGGCGGATCGAGGAAGATGGCCGAGGTGTTGATGTCGCCACTATAGAACTTGGTGTTGACGCCGATGCCGGTCACGCCCCACTGCCACGGAACGGAATAGTGGCGGCCCGGATCCCAGTGTACGTCGACCCAGCGCGGATCGACATTCTTGAAGTTTTCCATCTGGTCCGGCCGGGCTTCAAGCAGAAGCCCTTCCTTCACCCAGATGGGAATGTAGTTGGCCGAGGGCACGACGATGTCGAAGCCGTGGCCGCCGGCGCGAACCTTGGACAGGGCCGTGTCGTTCGAGTCGTAGTCGGTGATCGTCACCTTGACGTCGAACTGTTCCTCGAACTTCTTGATCAGTTCCGGGCTGGTATAGTCGCCCCAGTTGTAGATGTTCAGCTCGCCGGCGGCAGAAGCCGCACCTGCGAAACTCAGCACCGAGATGGCGGCTATGGCCGTGGTCGTCGTCCATTTCATAGTCATTCTCCGTTCCTCTCTTTTTGGTTGTCGTTATGCTTGTGGCTTGCGGCGGTTGATGAAGAAGAAGATCACGATCAGGACGGTGGAGGCCGCAAGGAAGATCGTGGCGATGGCGTTGATCTCCGGGGTCGTTTCGCGCCTGATCTGGCCGAGCATGTAGGTCGGGAGCGTGTCCTGCCCGCCGGATTTGACGAATTCGGTGATGACGACGTCATCCAGCGAAATGACGAAGGCGAGCATGAAGCCCGCAATGATGGCAGGCCGCAGGAGCGGGAGTGTCACGAAACGGAAGGCCTGCCACGGCGTGGCGTAGAGGTCGGCGGCCGCGCGCTCCAGCGTCAGGTCCATGCTTTCCAGCCGCGCCCGGATGGGCAGATAGGCGAAGGGGATGCAGAAGGCCGTGTGCGCCAGAATCAGATAGCCAAGGCCGGAGTATCCGGTCCAGACCTTGATGCGCGAAAACACGATCAGAAGTGCGACCGCGGTAACGATTTCCGGGATCATCAGGGGCTGGTTGATGACGGCATATTTGGCGGTCAGTCCGCGATAGGGCTCGGTGCGCGTGGTTGCGAGCGCCGCCATGGTGGCAGCGATTGTCGCAAGCGCTGCCGCCCAGAGCGCGATGATGATCGATCGCATGGCGGCAGCCTGCACGGCGTCGTTGTCCAGGGCCGATGCGAACCAGCGCAGAGAGAAGCCTCCCCATGTCGACAGCGAGTCATTCGCGTTGAACGCATAGGCGACGAGCGTGGCGATCGGCAGGTAGAGCGCGAAGAAGGTGAAGAGCGCAATCGTGCCGAAGCCGGGCTGGGAGCGGATGTCGAAACGACGTTCAGCCATGACGCACCCCCGACCTTGCCGCGTTTCGGACATAGAAGAGCAGGGCAATCATGACGAGCGCCATCAGCGTGATCGACATGGCAGCCCCCAGGGGCCAATTGCGACCGGCACCGAACTGCAGTTCGATCAGGTTGCCGAGCATCAGATTCTTGCCGCCGCCGAGAACGCGCGGGATAACGTAAGCGCCAAGCGACGGAATGAACACCAGGATGGAGCCGGCGATCAGGCCAGGTTTCACCAGAGGAATGACGATCCGCCTGAGCACCTGCAGGCGGTTGGCATAGAGGTCGTATCCGGCCTCGACCA
Organism: Rhizobium sp. 'Codium 1'; assembly: GCF_020889605.1. Classification (NCBI taxonomy): domain Bacteria; kingdom Pseudomonadati; phylum Pseudomonadota; class Alphaproteobacteria; order Hyphomicrobiales; family Rhizobiaceae; genus Rhizobium; species Rhizobium sp. 'Codium 1'. The sequence continues at coordinate 659,187 of NZ_JAJGPW010000002.1, read as the reverse complement.
GCCGGAAATCGAGCTTTTCGATCGAGGCATAGAGCGGCAGCACCATCAGCGGCAGATAGACATAGGTCATCCCGAGAAGGGTGGCGGTATCGGTATAGATGATCTGCAGCGGCGTATCGATGATGCCGAGCCAGATCAGCAGGTTGTTGAGAATGCCTTCGTTGCGGATCACCTGCTGCATGGCAAAGGTGCGGATCAGAAGGTTTGTCCAGAAGGGAATGGTGATCAGGAAGACCCAGATCTCGCGCGTGCGGGCCGGCCGTGTCGCAATGAAATAGGCGGTGGGGAAGCCGAGGATCAGGGTCAGGATCGTCGTGTAGAGCGACAGCTTGATCGAGCGCCAGAAGATCGCCAGATGCGCGTCGGCAATGCCCCACGTGTCGTCGAAAATGTCGCGTTGCATGAAGACCGAGGTCCAGCCTTCGAGCGAAAAAATGCCGAATTTGACATCCCCATAATCACCCTTCTCCAGGAAGGAGTAGAGGACCATCACGAGGAGCGGACCAAGCGCTGCGACGAAGATGATCGCAAGCGCGGGAAGGCTCAGCAACCAGCGGTTCTTGACGTCGCGTGATCTGGCGCTTTCGGGGGCCGTTTTCATCGCGCTCATGCTCAATCCTTCAGGATCTGCGCGACATCGTCGCTGACCAGGATACCGACGGATTGGCCTTCGGTCCGGCCGCAACTGCCACTTCGACTGTTCTGCTGGCGGACGGTGAAGAGCGATCCGCCTTCGAGCTGCACAGTGATGTTCGTGTCCGTTCCCAGATAGACGACGTTTTCGATGACGCCTTTCAATGTGGCCTCATCCGTCGGGTCAACGATTTCAGCGTGCTCCGGCCGGATGACGATGGTCACCTTGTCTTTCGGCGTGGTGCCTTCGGGAAAAGTCGCCGGGATTTCTCGTCCGGAGCGCAGACGAACGCTTGCCCGGTCGCCTGTGACCGAGGCAACCTCGACCTCCAGAAAATTCGACTCGCCGATAAAGTCGGCGACGAAGCGTTCGGCCGGACGATCATAGATGTCCCAGGGGGAACCCACCTGGCGCAGACTGCCCGCCGACATGACCGCGATGCGGTCCGACATGGTCAGCGCCTCTTCCTGGTCATGGGTGACAAAAATGAAGGTGATCCCGGTCTCGGCCTGCACCCGCTTCAATTCGATCTGCATTTCCTTCCGAAGTTTGTAATCCAGCGCCGACAGGGGTTCGTCCAGCAACAGGACCTTCGGCTTCGGGGCCAGCGCGCGGGCGAGCGCCACACGCTGCTGCTGGCCACCGGAGATCTGGCTCACCTGCCGGTCGCGCATCTCGGTCATGTGTACGAGGTCGAGCATCTCGGCGACCCGCGCCTCGACCTCGGCCTTGGGTTTGCCGAGCATCTTGAGGCCGAAGCCGATATTGTCGGCAACCGTCATGTGCGGGAAAAGGGCGTAGGACTGGAAGACGGTGTTGACCGGCCTCTTGAAGGGGGGAAGGGGCGCGATATCCTCGCCGTGGAGGAGGATTCCGCCCGTCGTGGGGAAATCAAAGCCGGCGATCAAGCGCAGAAGAGTCGTCTTTCCGCAACCGGACGGGCCGAGCAGCGTGAAGAACTCGTTTTCCCTGATGTCGAGGAAGATCCCGTCGAGTGCAGTGACCTTGTCGCGTCCGGTTCCGTAGATGCGGCTGACGCCGCGGATTTCGATGGCTGCCTTGTCAGATGCGGAACTCAAGCTGTGCCCCCTGGCGTTCGGATTGTGCGCGATAGGCTTCGTTCGCCCCAGGGCCCGGCAAAAGGCTGCCGTTCCAGGGGTGGCGCAGGTGGTATCACGCAAGTGGCGTGCCAGCTTTCGGGCATGCTGATCTCTCCCTTTTGACGGAGCCCACAATGCTGTCTCCTGAGGGACAACAGCCGGCTTTCGCCTGATTTCGTCGATGTTCCCGTATTTGGTCATGCAGTTCGACGAGACCCGCATCACCTTCTTTTGGGGCATGTTGCCTCTAATTTGGTCGTTTGACCATTTTTATTTTGGCCGGTCTGGAAGATTTTCCGATCTGCATGGCAGGGGTGCATGGAGCGCTCGGCCCGAAGCTTGACAGGGCCGCATTGGCAAGCCCATCGTCTCGAACTGCCCGATCTGCTCGTCCCTTTTAACGGAGCCATGCGTGTCCGATCCGATCTCCCTGTGCCTGACCGACCTCCTCAAGACCCTCGACGAGGGACGGCTGACGGTCGAAGAGGTCATGCTCTCCTGTCTCGACAGAATCGACCGGCTCAATCCCAGGATCAATGCTCTCGTGAGCTTGCGAGCGCGTGATGTGCTGCTCGCCGAAGCCCGGGCCAAGGATGTGGAGCGAAGGCAGGGCGCTGCTCGCGGTGCGCTGCATGGCGTACCCATCGCGATCAAGGATTTGAGCGAGGCCAAAGGCATTCTCTGTACCTATGGCTCACCGCTCTTCCACGACTACGTGCCCGATTTTGACGACATCCAGGTTGCGCGCATCCGTGCAGCCGGCGCCATCATCATTGGCAAGACCAACACGCCGGAATGGGGTTTCGGCTCCCATTCCTACAACCCGGTTTTCGGTGTTACGCGCAATCCCTGGGATACGAGGCGATCGGCCGGCGGTTCCAGCGGCGGGGCAGCGGCAGCGCTGGCGGCGCGTCTCGTGCCCATAGCAGACGGTAGCGACATGATGGGATCGCTGCGCAATCCGGCGGCCTTCAACAATGTCATAGGCTTCCGGCCGAGTTTCGGGCGCATTCCGGCGCTGCCCGGGCGTGACGCCTTTCTCAACCAACTTGCGACGCTCGGGCCGATGGCGCGCTCTGTCGAGGATGTGGTCACACTCCTCAACGTCCAGTCCGGGTTCGATCCGCGTGATCCGACGTCCTTCGAGAGCGGACCGCTCCGCCTCGACCGGGACCATGCGGCAAAGGGCGGACGGATCGGCTGGCTCGGCGATTTCGGCGGACATCTTTCCTTCGAGCCTGGTGTGCTGGCGCTGAACGAAAAGGCGCTTTCCGTGTTCGAAAGCCTCGGCTACGCCGTCGAGCCTGTCAAAATCGATTTCGATATGGAAAGGCTCTGGTGGGCCTGGACGACCTTGCGCAGCTTCTTCACCGCCGGAAGCATGCGGAACTATTATGAAGACCCTGGCAGGCGAGGCTCGCTCAAGCCGGAGATTCTCCATGAGGTTCGAGCCGGTCTGCGCATCAGGGCAGCTGATGTCTACGAGGCCTCGGCCGTCCGGACGGCCTGGTATCAGGCTGTCATGAAGGTCTATGAGCGCTTCGACTATCTCGTCGCGCCGGCCGCGCAGGTATTCCCCTTCGACGCCGATATTCCCTGGCCACGCGAGATCGCCGGCAGGCACATGGATACCTATCATCGCTGGATGGAGGTGGTGATCGGCCCCAGCATGGCCGGGCTTCCGGTGGCCGCATTGCCGGTCGGCTTCTCAGCCGAGGACCTGCCCAACGGGTTCCAGCTGATCGGGCCGCCAAGGAGCGATGCTGCCGTACTCTCTGTCGCTGCGGCCTATGAGGCTGCCACCGACTGGCTTACGCGCGTTCCACCCCTGTCTTGACGTCTTGCACGATAAGTTGCCGTGCGACCTGAAGCGCGACATGATTTCGTCAAACGATTCCGAAAGTTTTGCTCCGACGTCCCTCCATTCCTCCCCGTCCGGTCCACTGCCCGGATGTCATTTCTGGATCAGCCTTCATGGATCTCGTATTCGACGGTCACAACGATGTTCTCCTTCGCCTCTGGCGCAGTCGAAACGAGGGCCGCAATCCCGTTGCCGAGTTCCGCAACGGGACCAGCGCCGGTCACATCGATGCCCCCCGCGCCAAACGTGGCGGGCTCGCCGGTGGCCTTTGCGCTATCTATATCCCATCGCCGCACGACTTCAGCCTGCGTGAGCCGGATGCGAACGGGCACTATGCGACACCGCTCGATCCGCCGCTCGAACGGACGTCATCGCTCGACATTGCGCTGCAGATGGCGGCGATTGCCCACCGTCTGGATCAGGACGGCAGCTGGCGACTCTGCCGGAGCACGGCCGAGATCCGGCAAGCCATGGCGGACGGCGTGTTCGCGGCTGTACTTCATATGGAAGGCTGCGAGGCGATCGATGCGGATCTGGAGACGCTCGAGGTCTTCTACGCTGCCGGACTTCGGTCGCTCGGGCCGGTGTGGAGCCGCAACAATATTTTCAGCCACGGCGTCCCCTTTGCCTATCCGAGTTCGCCCGATACAGGCGCGGGTCTGACACGGGCCGGCGAAGATCTGGTACGTGCCTGCAACCGGCTGGGTATCCTGATCGATCTTGCCCATATCACAGAGAAAGGTTTCTGGGACGTCGAGCGTCTCAGCGACCAGCCATTGATCGCCAGCCATTCCAACGTGCATGCGCTGACACCCGTCGCCCGCAATCTGACCGACCGGCAGATGGACGCGATCAAGGCAAGCCATGGCCTTGTCGGTTTGAACTATGCCGTCACCATGCTCAGGCCCGATGGCCGTGACGATGCCGACACATCGCTTGCGACGATGATCAGCCATGTCGACTATCTCGTCGACCGCATGGGGATAGATTGTGTTGCGCTCGGCTCGGATTTCGACGGTGCGACGATCCCTAACGTCATCGGCGACGCAGCCGGCAACCAGCGACTGGTTACGGCCCTGACGAAGCGCGGCTACGGTCCGGCCGAGCTCGACAAGATCTGTCGGGAAAACTGGCTGAGGGTGCTGGCCTCCGCCTGGCACGAGTGAGCGTCGGGGGCGCGCCTTCCCGTCAGGCGACGCGGTGGCCCGAACGCCAGGCCGATTTGACGAAGGGGTGACCATCCTGCAGGCCGACGCGGATCAGGTCGGCTTTCAGGCCTGCCTCGATCGCGCCGCGATCCGGCAGGTTCCCGGCAAGGGCCGGACTGCGCGTGACCATGGCGACAGCGCTTGGAAGATCGTAGTCGAGGCCCAGATCGGCCGAGATCATGAAGGCCGCATCGAGCATGGAGCGGGGGACGTAGTCGGAGGCGAGGATATCGACGAGCCTTGCTGCCAAGAGGTCGCGCACGGCGATGTTTCCGGATTGGGAGCCGCCGCGCACGAGGTTCGGAGCACCGGCAACGATTGACATCCCCGCTGTCCTTGCCGCTTGCGCTGCTTCCATCGAGCAGGGGAATTCCGAAATGGACACACCCTCGGCGATCCCTTCCTCGATATGCGCGACGTCGGTGTCGTCGTGGCTCATCAGTGGCATGGAATGCGCGCGGGCAAGGGCGACGATATCCGGCCGGGTGGTCGCGGCGATATGGCTCTTTTCCGCGACCAGGACCTTGATCTTCCCACGAACCAGTTCCGGGCTTTCACCCGTCGACTTGCAGGCTCTTGCGACATAGGCCTCGATATCACGGCTCTGGCGGATGCCGGGCAGGTGCTCCATGACCGAGATGACGCGGACGATGTCCCGGTCGATATTGTCGGCCGTCAATTGCGGGGTCACCGGATCCGTCAGTTCGCAGCGCAGGTGGACAAGATGTTCGGCGCGCAGCATGCCTGCGGCTTGTGTCTGTTCCAGCGCCTCGATCATCGGTGTCAGGATCTCGGCGCGTTCGGGATTGTCGGTGGTCGCGCCGACGCAAAGGCTGTCGAAGACGGTTGTGACACCGCCGCCGATGATCTGGGCGTCATGGGCGAGGGCCGCGCGCATGAAATCCCAGCGCACATGGGCGCGCGGATAGAGATGCTTCTCGAAGTGATCGGTGTGGATGTCGACGAGGCCGGGCAGGAGGTAGTCGCCGGCGAAATCGAGTGCATCGGCGTGGTTTGACGCACCTTCGTGTATCTCCAGGATCCTGCCGTCCTTGACCACCACCGAGCCGTGCAGCACATGGTCTGGTGTCACGACCCGAGCATTCGAGAGGATCAGCACCTCGTCGTGCGCCGCTTCACTGGCTTCACCCGTCGCATCCGTCTGCCTCAGCATGACCGCATCTCCATCCGCTCTCGTGGAAGCGTCTCTAGGCGCGTTTCATGACGCTTTGGTGTCAGATGCGGCGGATCTTCTCAGCCAAGCAGTCTCAGGCAGTCATCGGCGATCACCTGTTCCTCGTCGGTTGCGATCACGCGGATCTTCACCCGGCTTTCCTCGCGCGAGATGACGGCTACGTTGCGGTCGTTCGCTTCGCCGTCGAGCTGAAGTCCGAGGAAGCGCAGGCGCTCGACGACCGAGCGGCGGATTGCCGGCTGGTTCTCGCCGATGCCGGCCGTGAAGACCAGTGTGTCCAGTCCGCCCAGCGAGGCTGCGAGCCGCGCCACTTCGCCCGCTATGCGAAACGTGAAGACATCGATCGCTTCGCAGGCAGTTTTCGAAGGTGTCTCCAGCAGCGCCCGGCTGTCGGCGCTGATGCCGGAGAGACCGAGCAGGCCCGACTGCTTGTAGATCATTTCCTCCAACTGTTTCACGCTCAGCCCATGGGCGTCGATCAGATGGAAGAGCACGCCGGGATCAATTGCGCCCGAGCGGGTGGCCATTGGCACGCCATCAATGGTGGAAAAGCCCATGGAGGTGTCGCGGCTCGAGCCGTGTTCCAGCGCGCAGAGGCTGGCACCCGAACCGAGATGGGCAACGATCGCCCGGCCTCCGGCCGTCTGCGGTTCCAGCCGGTTCAAGGCGCCGGCGATATAGGCATAGGACAGGCCGTGGAAGCCGTAGCGCTTGACGCCCTTGTCAAACCAGGCGCGTGGGATGGCGAAGCGGCGGACGGTATCGGAGAGTGTGCGATGGAAGGCGGTGTCGAAGGACGCCGTCTGCGGCATGCCGGGTTTCAGTTCGGTGATGGCGCGGATCAGCCGCAGGTTCTGCGGCTGGTGCAGCGGCGCCAGCGTCACCAGGCTCTCAATGCCGGCAAGGCTTGTGTCATCGACCTTCACGGCATCCGCGAAGAGATCTCCGCCATGCACGACGCGGTGGCCGACTGCGGAGACCGCGTCGAGATCGTAATGTTCGCTGAGCCAATCGAAGACCTCTTCCAGCACGTCGTGCAGGAGATCATCGGTCTTTGCGACCAGCGGCACGTCGAAGACGGCGGGTCCCTCGACCAGATGAAAGGTGAGCGGCTCGGCGCGGAAGTCGATGACACCCTTGCCGATACGTCTTACTCCCCCGGTTTCCCGGGCGAATATGCCCATCTTCACCGTCGACGAGCCGGCATTGAAGGTCAGCAGCAGTTTCTGGTTCATGCCATCGGTCCGAGCGCCGCCGCACGTCTGGCTGCGACGAGTTTGGCCAGTGCAGCCGACGCAATGCGGACACGCAGGCTGTCCGAGCGGCTGGTCAGGATGATCGGCACGCGGGCGCCGAGCACGAGGCCTGCGGCATCGGCATTGGCAAAATAGAGGAGCTGCTTGGCCAGCATGTTGCCGGCTTCGAGATCCGGGACCAGCAGGATATCGGCGTCGCCGGCGACGGGGGATATGATGCCCTTGGTGCGGGCGGCCTCCATGCTGATCGCATTGTCGAAGGCGAGCGGGCCGTCGACCTTGGCGCCCCTGATCTGGCCGCGCGCTGCCATGACAGTCAGCGCCGCTGCTTCCAGTGTTGCCGGCATCTTGTCGTTGACCGTCTCGACGGCCGCAAGCACGGCAACCTTGGGGTCCGGGACCCCCAGCATATGCATGAGATCGATGGCGTTCTGGCAGATGTCGCGCTTGTGTTCGAGCGTCGGGGCGATGTTGATCGCGGCATCCGTCACGATCAGGAGCTTGGAATAGGCAGGCACATCCATGACGTAGACATGGCTGACGCGGCGCTCGGTCTTCAGTCCCGAGCCGCTGCCGACAACCGCTCCCAAAAGCTCGTCCGAATGCAGGCTGCCTTTCATGACGGAACCGACCTTGCCGGCGACGGCGAGTTCGACGGCGAGTGCTGCAGCGGCATGGCTGTGTTCGGCGTGAAGGATCTCGAAGCCGTCGATGGATATGCCCGCCTGTTCGGCCGCCTTGCGGATCTTGGGCTCGGGACCGATCAGGATCGGGTCGAGCAGGTTTTCGTCGCGGATCTCCACGGCTGCCTCGATTGCTTCCGGCGAGCAGGGGTGGACGAGCGCAGTCTTGACCATCGGCAGGCTGCGGGCTTCCGCAACGATGGCGTCGAAGCGGTCATGGCGCTGAAGCGAAACACCGGGCACTGTATTTTCCGACCAGCTGATGCGGGCCTCCGGCGCGCGGACACGTGCCTTGCCGGCCAGTACCGGTTCGCCATGCTGGTTGACGCAGCGCGTGTCGAAGAGAAGCGTGCGGCCGTCGCTTTCCTTGGTCATCAGCGTGACGGTCGCAGTGAGCCGGTCGCCGGTCGCGATATCCTTCCAGAATTCAAGATCCTGGCCGAGATAGACGGTGCCGGGACCGGGCAGGCGGGTGTCGAGGACTGCCGAGATCATGCCGGCCGGGATCAGCGACTGGCCGAGCGGCGCCGGATTGTTGTCGCCGGACAGGGCTGCAAACAGCTCGATGTCATCTGGTCCGATGATGCGTGTCATGCTCGCAGCATCGCCAAGCTTCAGCTCGTCGAAGGTGCGGTTGGTGAGAACAGGTCTTTCCATGTCGCCTTCATCTTCCATTGTCCGACCGGCCTCCCTTCCGATCCGTTGTTCCTGCGGCTGCTCTGCGTCAAAGACATGACCAACCTTGGCGGGCAATCTCCGTGGTGGAGGGTGGGTTGTCCTTGACTTGGGTCAAGGGTGGGGTGGACGAAAGTCTTGGGGGCCGCGTCTTCGCCCCTTGTGGGGAAACGGCCAAGCACTGTCGGGCCCCCAGGGTGATGGGCGGACGAGATCATCCCCACCTGTCACGCCAGGCTGGTTGCGCGCCGGCATAGGGCAGCGCTGCGGCCTCATACACCCCGCGCGCAATCGCCCGCGCTGTCACCAGTGTCGCGAGATGGCAGAGTTCCATCAGGTCGGCGGCACCATTGCTTTCACGCTTGCCCGTCGAGGCGGCAAACATCGTGTCGCCGTCAAGCGGCAGGTGGGCGGGGAGAACGGCGCGGGCGAGGCCGTCATGGGCAGAGATCGACAGCCGGTGCAGTTCGGCCTTCGACAAGGCGCAATCGGTGACCACGGCGCCGATCGTCGTTGCCGTCAACCGCAGGCCCTTGATGCGCATGGCCCGATCCTCGGCGCTCCCATGGCTCGGCTGACCCAAGCCGCCGAATTCCTGTCCCTCCTCGAAAGGGGCTGCCCAGAAATGCGGGCCGTCGCCCACGACCACCGATCCCATGGCATTGACGGCAACGATTGCTGCGATGGTGTGGCCTGACGACGAGACGGCACTGGCCGAGCCGAGGCCGCCCTTGAAGTTCGCGGTCGTCGCTCCCGTACCCGCACCGACGGTTCCGAGCGGGAAAGCGCCGTTTCCCGCATTGAGGAACGCCTGGTAACCGAGGTCGCGATAGGGGGCATGCAGGCCCCAGTCCTTATTGCCGCCGTTCAGAAGGTCCATCAGGATCGCCTGCGGCACGATCGGCACACGGACTGACCCAACGGCAAAGCCCCGGCCTGCTGCCCTCAGCCCAGATTGGACGCCGCCTGCCGCATCCAGCCCGAAGGCCGAGCCGCCCGAAAGCACGAAGGCATCGACCTGCTGCACCGTCATCGAGGGATCGAGCAGGCTCATATCCCGCCCGCCCGGTGCGCCACCGAGCACCGTGCCGGAGGCAGCCGCCGGTTCGTCGAAGAGGATGACCGACACGCCGGAGCCGAGGGCAAGATCGGTCGCATGGCCGACGGAGAGGCCGTCGATGTCGGTGAGGAGGTTCAGGGGGCCTTGAGGCATGGAAAGTCTCCGGTGGGTGGACGGAGAGTGGCGGGGGTGGGAGAGAAGATCAAGCATGTGGTTCGATCTTGGCATGCAGTCGGCGCGGGCGCTCCCGGCGTTTGCCCCTCATCCCGCCTGCCGGCACCATCTGCCCCTCAAACGGGAGGAAGGCCGAAACGGGTACTGCATGTGCCACTTTTTGCCCTTGCGGGGAGACGGAGATCATGGGCGAAGACCGTGCTCACCCTAGGCGGCGTGCCCCCATTTCCAGTCGGAACCACGAGGAAGGCTCAACGAGTTGATGGAACAACCGGGACCCGCCCACATTTGCTTCCCGCGTCTCGGTTGACGCGCGCGCCTTGCGACGCGATGTAGAGCCAAAGTTACCGATCAGGACCTATTCGCCGATGATCCCTTTCAAGCACCATCTCACCCGCATCGCCTCGGTTGCGGAAAAGCGTGTCTGGCTGACGGCGCTGGTCGCAGCCCTTGTCGCTTATTTCCTGTTTGAACTCACGGGCGAGGTCCTCGAGGGCGAGACGCGGGCGTTCGACGAAGGCGTGCTCCTGATGCTGCGGGATGCTACCGATCCGGCCATGCCGGCCGGGCCCGCCTGGCTCACCAAGATGATGGTGGACATTACAGCTCTCGGCGGGGTCACCGTGCTGGCGCTGCTGGTCACGTTGGTCGTGATCTATCTCGCGCTCCGCCGCAAATTCCGTACCGCTGCCTTCGTTACCGTCTCGATTCTCGGGGGCTGGGCTCTGAGCAGTGCGTTGAAGCTCGGAATCGCCCGGCCGAGACCGGAAGTGGTTCAGCATCTGGTCGAGGTGACCGATATGAGTTTCCCGAGCGGCCATGCCATGCTGTCCGCCATCACCTATCTGACGCTCGGCGCCATGCTGTCACGCCTCGAAGACAGGCCTTCGCTGCGCTACTTCTTTCCGCTGGTCGCCGTCTTTCTGACGTTCATCATCGGCCTGTCCCGCATCTATCTCGGCGTGCATTACCCGACTGACGTTCTCGGTGGCTGGGCGGCGGGCATGGTGTGGGCGTGCGGGAGCTGGTTCGTCGCCCGATGGATGCTGGGAAGTCCGAGCGGGCGCTAGAGCGCCCGCTTTTTCTCAATGTTTCAACGCCTTCGGGTCCAGCGCATCGCGGATCGCATCGCCGATATAATTCACGCTCAACACCGTCAGCGAGATCGCCAGGCCCGGCCAGATGACGCGGGAGGGGTTGATCTGCAGGAAGTTTGCGCCGTCGAAGAGCAGGCGGCCCCAGGTGGGGAAGTCTGGCGGGAAGCCCAACCCTAAGAATGACAGCGCGGATTCGGTGATGATGGCGGTGGCGATACCGAGCGTCGCCGAGACCATGATCGAGGACATCACGTTGGGCAGGATGTGCTTGATGATGATGCGGTGTTCGCGCATGCCGCTCGATTTGGCCGCCAGGATGAATTCCTGGCTCTTGATCGCCAAAACGTCGCCGCGGACGATTCGGGCGGTGTGCATCCAGCTGGTGATGCCGATGACGAAGACGATCAGGATGAAGATGCCGGTTTCCGGACCGAAGGCCGCGCGCAGCGTGTCGCGGAAGAGCATGATGATGACAAGCAGCAGCGGCAGGAGCGGCAGTGCCAGGAAGAGGTCGGTCAGGCGCATCAGCGGGCCGTCGAGCTTTCGGGAATAGCCCGAGAACACGCCGACCAGCGTTCCCACCAGGAGCGCCAGAGCCATGGCTGCCATGCCAACGGCCAGCGAGATCTGGCCACCGGCCAGAACCTGGGCCAGCATGTCCTTTCCGAGATTGTCCGTGCCGAAGGGATGGAGCAGGGAAGGGCCCTGGTTCTTGGCTCGGATATCGATCTTGTTCGGGTCGATCGTGTGGATGTAAGGGCCGATGAAGACGGCGGCGACGATGAAAACGAAAACGATCAGGCCGGCGACGCCGCCCGGATGGGCGCGGAACTGGCGCCAGAGCATGGGCCAGAAGGCGCCGCTCTGAGGTCTCGTCTGTGGCGACGGCGTGGTTGCGATTGCAGCATCACTCATAGCGGATCCTCGGATCGAGTATGCCGTAGAGTACGTCGGCAATCAGGTTGAAGAGCACGATCAGGATCGCGAAGATGAAGGTCAGCGTCTGGACAAGCGGGATGTCGGCGCCCTGGATCGCGGTGATCAGAAGCTGGCCGAGACCATTCACGCGAAAGACCTGTTCGGTGATGATGGCGCCGGAGAAGATCGTGGGCACACCGAGTGCGATAACGGTGACAACAGGGATCAGGCTGTTGCGCAGCACATGCACGAGGAGCACGACCTTTTCCTTCACGCCCTTGGCGCGCGCCGTGCGGACATAGTCCATGTGCAGATTGTCGAGCATGGAGGCGCGCACGAAGCGGCTGATCTGCGAGACATTGAAGAGCGTCAGCACCAGCACGGGCAGGAACATCTGCTTCACCTGCAGCACGAAACTCGACCAGCTGTCGACCACCAGCGTGGTGTCGTAGATCGACGGAAACCACTGCAGCCAGGAGGAGAAGATGACGATCAGCAGGACGCCGGTGAAGAAGGTCGGCACGGAATAGCCAACCATCGAGACGAAAGTGCCGATCTGGTCGAACCAGGAATACTGGCGATAGGCGGAGATGACGCCGATCGGGATCGCGATCAGGACACCGAAAAGATAGGAGAGGCCGACGACCCAGAGCGTCTGCGGCAGGCGCTGGACGATCAGGTCGACCACAGGGCTGCGTGTCGCCCAGGACAGAACGCGCATGCGCTCGCCGGAGCCGACGGTGAGACCGGTGATCTGTTCGAAGATGTTGAGCGGTTCATTGATGAAGAACTGCTGCAGCCATTTCATGTAGCGAATAATGAAAGGCTGATCGAGACCCATGGCGTCGCGGATCTGCTGGCGCACTTCCGGCGGGATGGTCAGCGGCAGATCACTCAGCGGGTCGCCCGGAGAGAGGTCGAGCAGGGCAAAAATAATGAAACTGATGGCCAGTAGCGTCGGGACTGCGAACAGCAGTCGCCGGACGGTGAAGGTAAACATCGGCTGGTCTCCAGACTGTCACTGAAAAATGCTGGCGCCGCGTCTGCCGGTGAAGGCAGGCGCGGCGCCAGTGGCATTACTTCGCGCGAGACCAGTCTGCGACGTTCCAGAGTTCGCTGTCCCAGGCATTCATCTTGACGCCGAGCAGCGTGTTGTTGACAGCCGAGGGCTGACCACGATGGATGAGCGGGATCTGTGCGACGTCGTTCGAGAGCATGTCGTTGAGCTGTTTGGCGATGGCAGCACGATCTTCGAGCTTGCCGGTGGTGCCGAGCTGCTTGACGAGAGCGTCATATTCCGGGTTGCAGTAGCGGACGATGTTTTCACCCTGCCAGCCGGTAGCCGGGCTTGGGATCTTGTCGCACATCCAGCCGGCCATGTACTTCTCCGGGTCGGTGCCGTCGAAGTTGTTGGTGTACATCTGGACGTCGGCCATGAACTTCTGGAACGTGTCCGGAGATGCTGGATCGCCGCCGAAGAAGACGTTGGCGGAGATGTTGCGCAGTTCGACGGAAACACCGATCTGGCTCCACATGTCCTTCACGAGGGCCTGGGTGCCCTGGCGAACCGAGTTGGTCGAGGTCTGGTAGAGGAAGGATAGCTTGACGCCATCCTTTTCACGCACACCATCCGAGCCCATGGCCCAGCCGGCATCATCAAGCAGCTTGTTGGCGCCTTCGATGTCCTGCTTCAGGCACCAGTCGACAGCGGTCGAGACATAGATATCCGGAGCGGGCAGGATGTTGCAGGTCGGCTGGCCGTTCGGGCCATAGCCGGCTTCGTCGATGATCTCGCGGTCGATGGCGATCGACAGCGCGCGGCGAACGGCCGGGTCGGAGAGGGCCGGATGCGGGCCGGCTTCCTTGGTCGAGCGCTTGTCGCCGAGGGAGGCATCGACACCGTAGGGGTTGATGTCGATACGCTCGACCTGGGTGCCGAAGGCGACTTCGATCTTGCCCTTGCCGGCGGCCACCATCTGTTCAAGGATCTCAGGCTCGACCTGCATGTTCCAGGCATAGTCGAATTCGCCGGTTTCCAGAACCGAGCGGGCAGCCGATGCGGCATCGCCGCCACCCTTCAGGGTGACCGAGGCGAAGGCGGGCTTGGCCGCATCGCGGTAATTGCCGTTGGCCTCGAAGGTCACGACGTCGTTCGGCTTGAATTCCTTGACGGTGAAGGGGCCGGTGCCGATCGGACCAAAATTGGCAGAGGTGCATTCCGGTGCCTTTGCACCGAGGCAGTCCTTGAACTGCGCTGCCTGGATGATCGGAGACTGAGCGCCGACAAAGGCGCTGTAGGGGTAAGGCTTGGCTTCGGCGAAGGAGACCTTGATGGTGGACGCGTCGACAGCCTCGACATTGGAGACGCCCTCGAAATAGGCGCCCTGTGCGCAGCCGCCATCCGGGGCCGTGCAGTATTTCCAGGTGAAGATCGCATCTTCGGCGGTCACGGCCGAGCCATCGGACCACTTGAGGTCGGGCTTCAGCTTCCAGGTGATGCTCTTCAGGTCTTCGGAGACGCCGCCGTTCTCAACGGTCGGGATCTCGGTGGCCAGCATCGGGACCAGGTTGCCGGTCTCGTCGTAGCGGGCCAGCGGCTCGATGACCATCGAGGCGGCATAGACTTCCTTGGTGCCGCCGGACAGATACGGGTTCATCGTCGAAACGGCCTGCCAGAAGATGATCTTCAGGTCGCCATCGGTGCCCCGTTCTGCCATGGCCGGCGCGCCTGTCAGCGCGAAGGCGGCAGCGGACGCCGCCAGCATCAGTTTACGTGCAATCATGTGCTCATTCCCCATTATTTTTGTTTGCAGGCATGATGGTGATCCGATCTGCCGGCCCGCGATGTGGCCAGCCTGTTCGCCAAATGTCAACCACCTATCGTCTTGGTATTCTTGGAAAAATTTTCAGGTAATGGCGCAATTTCGGAGTCGCGGCGGACGTTCCCGGACAGCTGCGCTTCTGTCGGGTTGGCTAAAATTTAGGCCATGTAAACACAAGCCTATTTTCCATGCAAGATGGAATTTTGCGGCTTGCCAAAGCTACGCATCGCTGCACAGTATGCGCGAAATCCTGCGGGGAACAACGAGAAAATAAGAGGTCATTTCATGCCCGTGCTCAACCGCGCCAGCGAACTCCAGCCAGAGGTCGCTGAGTGGCGCCGCCATCTGCACCAGAACCCGGAACTCCTGTTCGATGTGCATGGCACGGCCGCCTTCGTAGCGGAGAAGCTGCAGGAGTTCGGATGCGACGTGGTGAAGACCGGAATCGGCCGCACTGGGGTGGTCGGCCTCATCAAGGGCAGTCGTGGCGATGGCCCGGTCTTCGGCTTTCGTGCCGACATGGATGCGCTGCCGATCCACGAGATGTCGGGCAAGTCCTGGGCATCCAAGACGCCCGGCAAGATGCATGCCTGCGGTCATGACGGTCACACCGCCATGCTGCTTGGCGCGGCCAAATATCTGGCCGAGACGCGCAATTTCCGGGGTTCGATTGCCGTCATCTTCCAGCCGGCCGAAGAAGGTGGCGGTGGTGCCCGCGAAATGGTCGCCGACGGCATGATGGAGACCTTCGACATCAGGCAGGTCTATGGCATGCACAACCATCCCGGCATGGCGGTTGGTACATTTGCCACCCGCAAGGGTTCGGTGATGGCTGCGGCCGACCAGTTCGACATTGTCATCGAGGGCCGCAGCGGCCATGCCGCCCAGCCGCACAAGAGCGTCGATCCAGTGTTGGCGGCCGCGCAGGTGGTCGTGGCGCTGCAGTCGATCGCGTCCCGCGAGACCGACCCTCTGGGTTCGGTCGTGGTTACAGTGACCAAAATCCACGGCGGCGATGCCTATAATGTCATTCCCGACGCTGTGACGCTGTCCGGCACCGTGCGCACGCTCCTGCCGGAGACCCGCGATATGGCGGAGACCCGCATCGGCGAGATCGCCTCAGGCGTGGCCATGGCCATGGGTTCCAAGGCGACGTTTCGCTATCATCGCGGTTACCCCGTGACGATGAATCACGAGGCCGAAACCGAATTTGCACTCGACATCATGCGCAAGGTGGCGGGCAATCATGCCGTCAGCGACGCCTTTCCGCCTGCCATGGGCGCGGAGGATTTTTCCTACATGCTGGAAGCGCGGCCGGGCTCCTTCGTCTTCATCGGCAACGGCAATACAGCGAACCTCCACAACTCGGCCTATGACTTCAACGACGAGATCATTCCCTATGGCATCAGCTACTGGGTGACACTCGCCGAAACGGCGCTCGCTGCCTGAACCAACGACCAAATCTCGACAGACAAGAAAAACGGGGAAACGGGATATGGCTGCTGTGGAACAGGATACGATGACGAGTGAATTGCCGGTCCTGTCCGTTCGAGGGCTGACAACCTCGTTCCGGATCGGGACCGAATGGCGCTCGGTGGTGCGCAACATGAACCTCGACATCGCGGCCGGCGAGACGGTTGCGATCGTCGGCGAATCGGGGTCTGGCAAGAGTGTCACGTCTCTGTCCATCATGCGGCTTCTGCCGCAGTTGACGAGCCGCCTCGAGGGCAGCGTCAAGCTTGAGGGCCGCGAGTTGCTGACGCTCGATGGCGAGCAGATGCGTCAGGTGCGCGGCAATCAGATCGCGATGATCTTCCAGGAGCCGATGACCTCGCTCAACCCGATCTTCCCGATCGGAAAGCAGATCGCCGAAGCGATTACCTGTCATCGCGACATTTCCAATGCCGAGGCCAAGACGGAGGTGCTGCGGTTGCTTGATCGCGTGCGCATCCCGAACGCCGCGAGCCGCTTCGACGAATATCCGCATCAGTTTTCCGGCGGCATGCGCCAGCGCGTGATGATCGCCATGGCACTCGCCTCCCGGCCGAAGCTTCTCATTGCCGATGAGCCGACGACGGCGCTCGACGTCACCATCCAGGGTCAGATCCTCGATCTCATCAAGACGCTGCAGGACGAGGAGGGCATGGCCGTTCTCTTCATTACCCATGATATGGGCGTCGTCGCGGAGGTCTCCGACCGGACGATCGTGATGTTCCGCGGCGAAGCGGTAGAGACCGGAACAACCGACGACATCTTCAATCGTGGCCATCATCCCTATACGCGCGCCCTGCTTTCGGCGGTGCCGAAGCTCGGATCAATGGGCGGGCGTGAGCGGCCGATGCGCTTTCCGGTCATCGACATCAATACGGGGGCCACACTGATCCCGGAAGCAGAGGCGGGGGTACCCGCACATGGTAGCCGCCCGCTCCTGGAGGTGAAGAACCTGACGACCCGTTTCGACATCCGTTCGGGTATTCTCGGTCGCAAGAGCGGGGCCGTGCATGCCGTCGAAAACGTTTCCTTCGATCTGCGGCCGGGAGAAACCCTGTCGCTGGTCGGCGAATCGGGTTGTGGCAAATCCACGACGGGTCGATCGATCACCCGTCTGGTCGAGCCGACTTCCGGCCAGGTCGCCGTCGATGGACAGGATGTCGGAAGTCTCGACCAGGCGGCGCTCAGAACGATGCGTCGCAGCATCCAGATGGTCTTTCAGGATCCCTTTGCGAGCCTCGATCCGCGCATGAGTGTCGGGCACGCCGTCATGGAGCCGTTTGTCGAGCACAAGCTGGGCTCGAGGGCGCTGGCGCGGGACAAGGCTGCGGACCTTTTGGAGCGCGTCGGGCTTTCAGCCGACATGATGCCGCGTTATCCGCACGAGTTTTCGGGCGGCCAGCGCCAGCGCATCGCGATTGCCCGCTCGCTGATGCTCGATCCGAAAATCATCGTGGCGGACGAGGCCGTGTCGGCGCTCGACGTCTCGATCAAGGCGCAGGTCTGCAATCTGCTGCTTGATCTGCAGCAAAGCTTCAACCTCGCCTATCTGTTCATCAGCCACGACATGGCCGTCGTCGAGCGGGTGAGCCACCGGGTGGCGGTGATGTATCTTGGTGAGATTGTCGAGATCGGCCCCCGTCAGGCCGTCTTCGAAAATCCGCAGCATCCTTATACGAAGAAGCTCATGGCGGCCGTGCCGGTGCCGGATCCTGCGCGGCGCAAGCTGAAGCGGAACCTATCCATCGACGAAATCAAGAGCCCGATCAGGCCCGTCGGCTACCAGCCGCCGGTGCGCGAGTACCGACAGGTGGCCGAGGGGCATCTCGTTCGGCTATAGCGTCGGTGTCGATTACTCGACCGGTGCCTCGCCGAAGCCGACCAGAGAGACATGCGCCGTCCATTCGTATTTCGTCGCATCCACGATCTGGGGACGTGGATGGGCGAACCCATGAAAGAGCAGAGCGTAACACCGCGTCATGGCTTCGTCAGGCGCGAGCGGCCCGTTGTGGCGAAGGGTGCCGCGATAGGCGACGCGCGTTGCTTCCGGCTCTCTTCCGATCAGATCGAAGGACAGGCGGTTGACCGCTTGGCCCGACGCATTGGTGATGGTTGCGGCGATCGGCAATTGCGGATCCACGCAGACCGTCGGGTCGGCGGCTACCGTTACCGTCACGGCGGAGACTGCATTCTGCTGCTGGCGCGATTGATCGGCACTGAAGAGCCAGACGGCCGTACCAACGACGGCGACGAATGCGGTAAGCGCAATCGCCCAAGGGCGGCGCCTGAGGAAGAGCTCGATCAGCAGCAAGGCGATGGCGCCCGTGACGATAAAGGCCATCAGAAGAGGTCGGCTTTGATTACGTGTTCCATTGCCTGAAGATAAGGTTGAAGACGAGAAAGGCAACTGCTCTTCGTCTGCCTTGGAGTTGCCGCTTGCCTCCGCTAGGCAAGCGGCTCTAACCTTTGGTTTCAACCTCCGTGGCATACAGGTGCATGATGCTGATTTCGCTCTATCAAATGCAACCGCTCTCGGGCGACGTCCCGGGCAATATCGGCAAGATTGCACAGGCGGCCATTGCGGCAGCGGAAATGGGTGCTGAGCTCCTCGTGACGCCCGAGCTCGGCACCAGCGGTTATGCGCTGGGTGCTGCGTTCGAGAAGGTCGCGGAAGGGCGTGACGGGTCGATCATCGAAGCGCTCACCGAGATTGCCGCTGATTGCGGGCTTGCGATCTGCGCCGGCTTTCCCGAGCGTGACGGCAGTCAGGTGTTCAATTCCTCGGTGCTCGTCCGACCCGACGGCAGCACGGAATTCTATCGAAAGAGCCATCTCTATGGCGAGGCGGAAAGGGAGGCCTTCGTACCGGGTTCGGAGGCCGCGCATGTCTTTGATCTGAATGGCATCAAGACAGGCATGCTGATCTGCTACGATGTCGAGTTTCCCGAAAACGTACGGACGCTGGCGCTCGCCGGCGCCGAACTGATCCTGGTGCCGACGGCGCTGCCTGAGGGCATCATCAGCCGGCGGGTCGCCGATATGGTTGTGCCGACACGCGCCTTCGAGAACGGTGTCTTCCTCGTATATGCCGATCTCTGTGGCACGGAAAATGGCTTGTCCTATGGCGGCCGTTCGGTGATCCTCGCTCCTGACGGTGACGAACTGGCCCGGGCCGGCATGCGCGAAACGCTGTTGGTCGCGGAGATCGATCCCACAGCCTATGACGATGCGAAGGCGCAGAATCCCTATCTGATTGACCGGCGGCCTGGCCTCTATCGTCTCGGCTGACGCCCCGCATTGCAGCGGGGGCTTCGGTCTCCTACATCACAGCGACAGATGAAGGAGACCCGGATGATTTTCGACGCTGCCGCCTTGTCCTTGCGCAACCTGTTCGCACCCGAGACGCGGACCGTCTTCTGGAAGACGCTGGGCTTGACGATTCTCGTGCTCATCGGCCTCTGGTTCGGGCTGCGGGAGAGCTTCATCGCCTTCATCATGCCACTGCTCCAGGGCTTCATACCCGAGCTTCCGGATTGGGCCGGCTGGCTGACCTTCATTTTCGGGATCCTCGCCAGCATCGGTCTGGCACTTGGACTGGCCCTGCTGCTCTCGCCCGTGACTGCGATCATCGCGGGCCTCTTCCTCGACGATGTGGCCGAAGTGGTCGAGAAACGGGACTACCCGAATGATCCGCCGGGCACGGCAATGCCGATGGGCCAAGCGATCATCGCCTCGATCAAGTTCTTCGGGGTGGTCATCGTCGGCAATCTTTTCGCGCTGATGCTGCTCTTCATCCCCGGGATCAACATTCTCGCCTTCTTCCTGGTGAACGGTTATCTGCTCGGCCGGGAATTCTTCGAGTTTGCCGCCATGCGCTTCCGCAGCGTTGAAGAGGCCAAGCTGCTCCGGTCACGGCATTCCGGCACGGTCTTCATGGCCGGCCTGTTGATTGCCGGCTTCCTCGCCGTACCGATCCTCAACCTGCTCACGCCGCTTTTCGCAGCCGGCCTCATGGTCCACCTGCACAAGGCGCTGACGGCACGGCACGGGTCGCTCGCCCGTTGAGCGTCACTCGACTGCGTTGATCGCCTGCGGCGGCAGTTCGACAAGCGGGGCCGGCACGTCCACCGTCTTTTCCGGTGACTTGCAGATATCGGCAATCACGCAGCGCTCGCATTCGGGGCGCCGCGCCTTGCAACAGTAGCGCCCATGCAGGATCAGCCAGTGATGGGCGTGGAAGAGATATTGCTCGGGGATGATCCGCATCAGAATGTCTTCGATCTCGTCAGGCGTCTTGCCGGGCGCGAGCTTGATGCGGTTGCCGATCCTCAGGATATGCGTGTCGACCGCCATGGTCGGGATGCCGAAGGCCATGGACAGCACGACATTGGCGGTCTTGCGGCCGACACCGGGCAGGGTCACAAGCTCTTCGCGGGTGCGCGGCACTTCGCTGCCGAAGTCATCCACCAGCTTCTGGGAAAGTGCGATGACGTTCTTCGCCTTGTTGCGGTAGAGCCCGATCGTCTTGATATAGTCACGGACCCTTTCCTCGCCAAGCGCGAGCATCTTCTCCGGGGTGTCTGCCACCTTGAAGAGGGCGCGTGTCGCCTTATTTACGCCCGCGTCCGTCGCTTGGGCCGAGAGGGCCACGGCAACGACGAGCGTGAATGGATTGACGTGTTCCAGTTCGCCCTTGGGCTCTGGCCGCTGGATCGAAAAGCGGCGGAAGATCTCTTCCAGTTCCGCCTTTGAGTAAGCGGTGCGACGGCGTGCCGCTGGCTTGCGGCGGGTCGCGGTATTTGACTTTTTCAAGGTTTGGGTGCTGGATTTCGTCTTCGATAGAGTCATGGAAAACCTATAGTCGGGCGCAGTGATGGAAGGCAATCTCGAGCAGGCGGCGGACCAGCCGATTTTCGCAGCGGAACTGACACCCTATCGGTCGCTCGGCCGCAGGGGCTATCGCATCCTGTTTGCGATCACGGGGACTGTGTGCCTTGTGCATGCGATCTTTTTCATGGTGACCGGGGCCTGGCCGATCGGCCTGTTCTTCGGGATCGATTTCCTGCTGCTCTACGGCGCCTTCTGGCTGAACTACCGCGACGCCCGCGCCCGGGAGGAAGTCACGGTGTCGCGCACGAGCCTTTCGATCCGCAAGTTCACGCCAGCGGGCCGCATGACCGAGCATAATTACAAAACGCTCTGGGCGCGCTTCTTCGTGCGACGGCATGAGGAATTCGGCATCACCTCCATGGCGGTTGCAGGAGAAGGGCGGCAGACGGATGTCGGCTCCTTCCTCAATCCCGATGATCGCGAAAGCTTCGCCAAGGCCTTCAAGGGGGCATTGGCGACGGCCAGGCAGCGGATCTGACCGGTCAGGACACCATGCAAGAAACGGGTGGCATCGGATGCCGTCCCGTGGTGAAGTCCGGATGAGATTGAGGATTTCGCCATGACGCTTGCCCAGCAGATCGACCTTTCGCGCAGCACCGACGTTACGCCGGACGGCTCTGATTATGAGGCCGTTCGGCAGGTGATCGAGATGCTGACGCTCGACTATCAGAGCCAGCCGGCGCTCGAGGTGATCGCCGAACGGCTGGGGCAATCACCGACCCAGTTGCAAAAGACATTCACGCGTTGGGCGGGCCTTTCCCCGAAGGCCTTCCTGCAGGCCGTGACGCTCGACCATGCCAAGCGGCTGCTCGGTCGGGAAGAACTGCCGCTGCTCGAGACATCGCTGGAGTTGGGCCTTTCGGGGCCGGGTCGGCTGCATGATCTCTTCGTCACGCATGAGGCGATGAGCCCCGGCGAATGGAAGGCGCGCGGCGCCGGTCTCACCATCCGCTATGGCTATCACCCGTCGCCTTTCGGGCTGGCGCTCGTGATGATCACGGAGCGCGGTCTCGCCGGCCTTGCCTTTGCTGATGCGGGCGGCGAGGTTGCCTGTTTCGACGACATGGCGCAACGCTGGCCGAATGCGCACTATGTCGAGGATGTGCGTGCGACGGAACCGTATGCTGCGCGCGTCTTCCACCCGGAACGCTGGTCGGCTGAGGAACCCTTGCGCGTCGTGCTGATCGGCTCCGACTTCCAGATTCGCGTCTGGGAAAGCCTTCTCCAGATCCCGCTTGGCAAGGCCGTCACCTATTCCGACATCGCGCAGAAGATCGGTCAGCCGACTGCCAGTCGCGCGGTTGGTGCTGCCGTCGGCCGCAATCCGATCTCGTTTGTCGTGCCCTGCCACCGGGCGCTCGGCAAGAGTGGCGCGTTGACTGGCTATCACTGGGGGCTGACGCGCAAGCGGGCGATGCTCGGCTGGGAGGCTGGGAAGGGGTGAGGGGCAGCGCTTTTCTGATGGCTGCTTCTGTGAGAGGACGAGCCATGCGCAACACGGTTGAACTCGCCTAAGACGTCAGCCACCGGATCGACAGTCTGGCCGAGTCCGCTCGCTTCGATCATACTGATGATGTGCTTCGCGAAGGACTTCGGCTCGTTGAGGAGAAGGCCATCCGACAGGCCGACAAGCGGCTGGGGGACGATGGTTGAGGTTCGGCTTTCGACCGAAGGCGAGCCGACATCCTCGATATCCTGACCAGAACCTATGCTGACTTCGGCGGGGACGCGCTAGTCCGCTACGAGTTTCTGCGTCACTGCTGTCTCGGATCTCGCCGTCTCGAACTGGCGAAATAGCGTCATGCCACGGCCTGAGCTTGGGCCTGAGATTCAATCTACCATCTACGCCACAGCCGCGATCGTGCGCGCCATCCTGCATGATGCGATGGAGGTGGAGCGACATCTGCCACGCAGCTTCGGTGGCGAGTGGGTGACTTACTCCGCCGCCAACCCCAGCAACTCCCGCGCCGCCGCCTCATCGGTGATCAGCGTGTTACAGCCGATCCGCCGGATCGTCGCCCTGATGGCCTTGGCGCGATGGGCGCCGCCTGAGGACAGCACGATGTGCTTGGCCTTTTTCAGCGTGTCCAAATCGACCGACATGACCCGCTCGTTGATCGGATGGGCGACCGAGTTCCCGTCCGCGTCGAGGAAATTGAACATCGTGTCGCAGACGCAGCCGGCGTCGACTAGTTCCAACAGCGTCTGGTGGCTGATGAAGCCTTCGGAGAGCGAGGTGGAATGCGGGCCGATATCTCCGCAAGACACGATGGCGAGGTCGAGATTTTCGGCGAGGTCGTAAATCGCCTTCAGTCCGCAATCTTCGATCAAGGCGCGTTTCGTGGCGACGGAATCGACGAGAAGTGGTGCCAGGAACATGTAGCATTCGGCGCCGAGCTGGCTCGCCAGCCGCCAGGTATAGTCGATCGGGTTTGTCTGGCGCACCGCGACGATGCCGCCGAGCAGCGAGACCACCTTGCAGTTCTCCCGGGCGGGCGACCGGAAGGCGGCGAGCGAGGCGGTCATGGTGCGGCCCCAGCCGACGCCGATCGTCATGTCATTGGTGATGACCTCCGCAAGAAATTGCCCCAGTGCCAGTCCGACGGCCTTGGCGATCGAGGCGGCGTCTTCCGTGGCGGGCGACGGCACGACAACCGCCTCGTCGAGGCCATAGGCCTTTTCCAGCCGGACGGCGAGGTCCACACAATCGGCGACACCATCGCTGATCCAGATCTGTACCTCGGCGCGCTTTCGCGCTTCGTCCAGCATGCGGATGACCGTCGAGCGGCTGACGCCGAGCCGATCGGCCACGTCCTTTTGTGTCAGGCCCTCGTTGTAATAGAGCCAGGCGGCGCGGATGCGCAGCGCGGCTGCATCCGTCGTACTCGAATGGGTGTCGCGTCGGAGCTTGGCCAAGATCTCTCTCGTATCGGGAAGTTCCAGGCGCCACTATCCGTTTCAATGATACTTATGTCAAATTCAAAGGACATATGTCTTGACTTTGCCATCTTCTGACGGTGATAGTCCGGGCAACGAGACCGACATCCGGATGCCGGTCTCCAACGCTTTCCGCGCAGCCGAAGGATGACCCGATGACCTCGAAACTCGAACAGCTTCGTTCCATGACAACCGTGGTCGCCGATACCGGCGATATCGAGGCCGTCCGCCGCCTGAAGCCGGTCGATTGCACCACCAACCCCTCGATCGTTCTGAAGGCGCTCGGCACCGACGCCTTCAAGGATGCCTTTGAGGAAGCGATCACCTGGGGCAAGGCCAAGGGTGGCCAGGACGAGGCCGTGATCGGCGCGATTGCCGACCGCATGGCCATCTCCGTCGGTGCGGCCCTGGCCGAGCTCGTTCCGGGCCGCGTGTCGACCGAAGTCGATGCCGACCTTTCCTTCGACACGCAGGCGTCGATCGACAAGGCGCACCAGATCGTCGCCGGCTACAAGGAGCGTGGCATCGAGAAGGATCGCATCCTGATCAAGCTCGCCTCCACCTGGGAAGGCATTCGCGCCGCCGAAGTGCTGCAGAAGGAAGGCATCGATTGCAATCTGACGCTGCTCTTCTCCAAGGCCCAGGCGATTGCCTGCGCCGAGGCCAAGGTGTTTCTCATCTCGCCCTTCGTCGGCCGCATCCTCGACTGGTACAAGAAGTCGACGGGCGAAAACTACACGTCGGAAACCGATCCGGGCGTGGTGTCGGTGCGCGCCATCTATGATTATTACAAGGCGAATGGCATCAACACGATCGTCATGGGCGCCTCCTTCCGCAATGCCGGCGAAATCGAGGCGCTGGCCGGTTGCGACCGGTTGACGATCAGCCCGCAGCTGCTCGACGAGCTGAACGCGACCGATGGTAACCTGCCGCGTGTGCTTTCGCCGGAAAAGGCAAAGGCAGAGCCGCTGGTCTCGCTCGACGAGAAGGCCTTCCGCTGGGCGATGAACGAAGATGCCATGGCGACCGAAAAGCTTTCCGAAGGCATTCGCGGCTTCGCCAAGGATCTCGGAACCCTGCGCGGCCAGATCGCAAAGGCGCTGGCTGCCTGATCAGGCAACCGATCCGTCAATTTCGAGTTTGATGATGGCCGTGGCGAAAGCTGCGGCCATTTCTTGTGCGGCGAGCAGAGACGGAGGGAGGAGATGGCGAACATCACAGGCGGTTGCGTTTGCGGCAAGGTGCGGTTCGAGGCAGACGGCGAGCCGGATCGTGTCGGCATCTGCCATTGCCTCGATTGCCGGAAGTATCACGGCGCCCTTTTCTACGCTGCGGCGATCTATCCGGACACGCATGTGAGGATCACGGGTGAGGCGCAGATGTATGAGGGCCGCTACTTCTGCCCGACCTGCGGGTCGCGGGTTTTCAATCGCAACGGTGCAGAGGTGGAGCTTCATCTCGGGGCTCTCGACGCCGTCAATCAATTCCGGCCGAGCTACGAGCTCTGGACGATCCGACGGGAGAGCTGGTTGCCGGAGTTCCCGGTGGAACGGCGGCATGAGCGAGATCGGCCCGGCGAGGGGCGGGAGGAGGATTGAAGCGGAGCCGGATGGCTCAGGGCCTTCTCGGCCTCGGGAAGGGATCGATGATGATTTCCGGCTCGAACGAGGGATTGCGCATGTCGTCCGGCGGTGCAAAGCCTGCCTCCTCGAGCAGGAAGCGGCCGTCGACCCAGCCCGAGATACGGGGAAGTTCGACGGTCGCGACACGGCACCAATAGCCGCCACGGCTGTCTCTGCAGGACAGTCGCTCGATCGGCTCGCCCTCGTCGAGTGCATGGATGACGCGGAAGTTCGGACCGGCGCCGGAATGGACGGCGAGGCGCTGACCGGGGGGCAAGCCGCGGACATGCCAGAGATAGGTGTCCATCAAGGTCCCGCCGCCGTCAATGTCGGGGGCGGGGATGACTTGCGGTTGCTGGGCATGAGCAACGATGCTTGCGCTGGCGATCCCGATGATGGCTGTCAGGATCTTCAAGGTTATCTGATGGCGCATACATAGCTCCTGATTTGGAGCGCCATTATATCGGCGGCGTTTTGTCCCCGCCACCGATTTGCCATGTCAGGGTAAACCGCGCCGTTGAAGGGCAGGATTTCGCAATCGGAAACCCCACCCTTCTCGCCCCGCAGGCCCCCACGGAACTTAGTGCGCGATCATCACATGGCGCACGGTCGTATAATCTTCCAGCGCATAGACCGACATGTCCTTGCCATAACCCGACTGCTTCATGCCGCCATGGGGCATTTCGTTGCAGAGCATGAAGTGGGTGTTGACCCAGGTGCAGCCATAGCGGAGCTTGGCGGCGGTCTGCATAGCGCGGGAGATGTCCTTGGTCCAGACGGAAGACGCAAGGCCGTAATCGCTATCATTGGCCCAGGCGACGGCCTGTTCGGCCTCGGTGAAGCGGGTCACGGAAACCACGGGACCGAAGACTTCGCGGCGAACGATCTCGTCGTCCTGGCTGGCGCCGGCGATGACGGTGGGCGTGTAGAAGAAACCCTTGTCGGAACCGAGCTTGCCGCCGGTGACGACCTCCATGTGCTTGTGTTCGGCAGCCCGTGTGACGAAGCTTTCGACGCGGTCGCGCTGACGCTTGGAGATCAGCGGCCCAATTTCGTTTTCGGCATCATCGGCCTGATTGAACTTGATCGTGGAGACGGCGCTCGCGAGATCGGCGACGAAACGGTCGTAGATCTTGTCGGCCGCATAGATACGGCAGGCAGCGGTGCAGTCCTGGCCGGCATTATAAAATCCGAAGGTGCGGATGGCCTGGACGACGGCATCGATATCGGCGTCGTCATGAACGATGACGGGCGCCTTGCCGCCGAGTTCGAGGTGGGTGCGCTTCACCGTCTTGGCGGCTGCCGTCATCACCTTCTTGCCGGTGGCGATATCGCCGGTGATCGACAGCATCTGGATTTTCGGGTTGTTGATCAGTGCATTGCCGACACTTTCGCCGCGGCCGAGTATGACATTGACCACGCCTTCCGGCAGGATGTCGGCCATGACCTTGGCGAGCTTCAGGGCCGTCAGTGGCGTCTGCTCGGAGGGCTTGAAGACGATGGTGTTGCCACCGGCAAGCGCGGGTGCCAGCTTCCAGGCCATCATCATCAACGGGTAGTTCCAGGGTGCGATCGAGCCGATGACGCCGACGGCATCTCGGCGGATCATCGAGGTAAAGCCAGGCAGGTATTCACCTGACACCGGCGCCTGCAAGGTGCGGATCGCGCCGGCGAAGAAGCGGTAGCAATCGACGATTGCCGGGATTTCATCGTTCAGGACGGCGTTGATCGGCTTGCCGCAGTTCAGGCTTTCGAGCGCGGCGAAACCGGCGGCATCCTTTTCGATCGCATCGGCAATGGCGAGCAGGTAACCGGCGCGCTGGGAGGGTGTCGTCTGCGACCATGAAACGAATGCGCCTTCGGCGGCATCGACGGCCGCCTCGACCTGGGCGAGCGAGGCTTCCGGGAGATCGACGATGGTGTCGCCGGTCTTGGGGTTCAGGATCTTTTCGTCCGTCTCTGTGCCGGCTTCGAACTTGGCGCCGATCAGCATCTGGGTGTCCATGTCGTTCTCCCTTTTATCAGACTTCAATTGCGAGACCGGGCGTTGGAAGCGGCTCGGTGCCGGTGGTTTATCATTTGCCGCTGCCCGCGATCTGGTCAGTATCGCGAGTCAGATAATAGGCGGCCAGGATCGGCAGGAAGGTGACAATCACGACGATCATCGCCACGACATTGGTGACGGGGCGCTGGCGTGGGCGGATCAGTTCTTCCAGCATCCAGATCGGCAGGGTCGATTGCTGGCCGGCGGTAAAGGTGGTGACGATGACCTCGTCGAAGGACAGGGCGAAAGCAAGCATGCCGCCGGCGAGAAGGGCTGTTGCAATGTTCGGCAGGATTACATGGCGGAAGGTCTGGAAGCCGTCGGCGCCGAGATCCATCGAGGCCTCGATCAGTGAACCGGAGGTGCGGCGAAAGCGGGCGACGGCGTTGTTGTAGACGACGACGACGCAGAAGGTCGCGTGGCCGAGGATGATCGTCCAGAAGGAGAAAGGGATATCCGCCAGCGAAAAGGCAGAGCGCAGCGCGATGCCTGTGATGATGCCGGGAAGCGCAATGGGCAGGATCACGAGCAGCGAGACCACTTCGCGGCCAAAGAACTTGGTGCGGGCGACGGCGGCGGCTGCGAGCGTGCCGAGTACCATGGCAATGACGGTGGCGATGCTCGCGACCTTCACCGAAAGCATCAACGCTTCCCAAATATCCGGGCGGTTCCAGGCGACGGCGAACCACTTCGTGGTGAAGCCCGGCGGCGGCCACTGGAAGCTCTTTTCCTCGGTGGTAAAGGCATAGACGAAAATCAGGAGGATCGGCAGGTGCAGGAAGGCGAGGCCGGCGCCGGCCGCGAGTTTCAGCGACAGGCCTGCGGACTGGGAGCGGTCAGAGCGCATCGAAGGCCCCCATGCGTTTGGCAATGGTGAGGTAAATGCCCATGATGACGATCGGAACGACCGAGAAGGCAGCGGCGAGCGGGATATTGCCGGCGGTCCCCTGCTGGGCATAGACAGCCTGGCCGATGAAGAGGCGCGAGGTGCCGACGATCTGCGGGATGATGTAATCGCCCATGGTCAGCGAGAAGGTGAAGATCGAGCCCGCGACAATGCCTGGCAGCGCCAGCGGAAAGAGCACATGGCGGAAGGTCTGGCGGGAATCTGCACCAAGATCGCCTGATGCTTCGATCAGGTTGCCCGGCACACGTTCCAGGGCTGCCTGGGTGGGCAGGATCATGAAGGGCAGCCAGACATAGACAAAGACGATGAAGGTGCCGAGATAGCTGATCGACAGCGAATTGCCGCCGATAACGGGGATGGCGAGCAGTCCGTCGAGCAGCCAGGTGAGGTGCAGCTTGGCGAAGATCCAGGTGAGGATGCCTTCCTTGGCGAGGATCAGCTTCCAGGCATAGACCTTGACGAGGTAGCTCGACCAGAGGGGCAGCATGATACCGAGATAGAAGACAGCCTTCCAGCGGCCCTTCGCATACCGCGCGGCGTAATAGGCGATGGGGAAGGCGATGACGGCAGAGGCGAGCGTCACGGCGGCCGACATCAGAAGCGTACGCAGGATGATGTCGAAATTGGCAGGGCGAAGGAGTTCGCCATAGGTCGAAAACGTGAATTCGTAGTTGATCAGCCCTGAAAACTCATCGATCGAGAAGAAGCTCTGCAACAGGAGTGCGAGCAGAGAGCCGACATAGATGATGCCGAGCCAGAGCAGGGGCGGCACCAGCATCAGGACCAGCAGCAGGTTGGGCCGCCGCCAGAGCTGATCCGAGAGCCGCGCCATCAGGCCCTGACGGCCATGGGTGATGGCGGTTGAGGAGATTGCCGTCATGTGCCGGCCTCCATGTAATGCAGGTCGGTAGGGAGCCAGGCAATGCGGATGCTTTCGCCAGCTTGCGGCGCGGACTGGCCGGCAGGCAGGGAGATCGTCAGGGCTGTCACCGCCGTTTCGACGAAGAGTTTGGTGGAGGCGCCAAGGAAGCTGGCCGAGCGGACGGTCGCCTCGACGCCGCCTTCAGAGACGATGCGGATGGCTTCAGGGCGCAAGCTTGTCCAGCGGGCCTCGCCACCCAGTGCCTTCATTGCGTCCGGTGCAATCACATTCGAGGAGCCGACGAAATCCGCAACAAAGCGGGTGCGGGGGCGGTTGTAGATTTCGTGTGGTGTGCCGGCCTGAATGATCCTGCCATCGTTGAAGACGGCGACGCGGTCGGCCATGGACAGGGCCTCGCCCTGGTCGTGGGTGACGAAGACGAAGGTGATGCCGAGCGAGCGCTGAAGGCTTTTCAGCTCCTCCTGCATCTGCTCGCGCAGCTTCAGGTCGAGCGCGCCGAGCGGCTCGTCGAGCAGGAGAACCTTCGGCTTGTTGACGAGGGCGCGGGCAAGGGCCACGCGCTGGCGCTGGCCACCCGAGAGCTGGCCGGGTTTTCGGGTGCCGTAGCCCGGGAGCTTGACCATGTCGAGCGCCTGTTCGGCCTCACGGTGGCGCTCGGCCCTGGCCACGCCCTTGACCATCAGGCCATAGGCAACATTGTCGAGGATGTTGAGATGCGGGAAGAGGGCATAGTCCTGGAAGACCGTGTTGACGTTGCGGCGATAGGGCGGCACGCCTTCGGCGGTTTCGCCGAAGATCTCGATATGGCCTGTCGTCGGTTGTTCGAAGCCGGCAATCAGGCGCAGGCAGGTCGTCTTACCCGAGCCGGAGGGGCCGAGCATGGCGAAGAACTCGCCGGGCTCGACGGTCAGGTCGACGGCATCGACGGCTTTCACGCTGCCGAAATGGCGCGAGACCTTCGAGAAGGAGACGGCTGCGGACATCAAGGGCTCCAGAATTTCCATGAGTGCCGGCAAAAGGCCAGCGTTGGTCTTCACCCTCCCCGTGAGGGGAGGGTCGGACCGAAGGTCCGGGCTGGGGTAACCACCAGCGTCACATCAGGCTGTTGATCACCCCGACCCGCGCGTTCCGCGCGACCTCCCCCCTTCAAGGGGGAGGCGGGATGTTACCGTCCGCCGATCACGCCGATATAGTCGGAGACCCAGCGGTGGTAGGGGACGCATTCGTCCTGGCTTTCGCATTTGGAGACCGGGGTCTTCCAGAACCTGATCTGCTCGAAGTTCTCAAAGCCATTGGTCTTGCAGCCGTCGTCGGTCAGCAGGGCATTGCCCTTGCAGGCGGCGGGAACCGAGGGAACCGTGCCGAACCAGGCGGAGACGTCGCCCTGGACCTTGGGCGAGAGCGAATGCTCCATCCACATATAGGCGCAGTTCGGGTGCTCGCTCTCGGCATGCAGCATGGTTGTGTCGGCCCAGCCGGTGACACCTTCCTTCGGGAAGACCGAGGCGATCGGCTGATCGGCCTTGAGGAGGTTGACCTGGAACGGCCAGGAGCCGGAAGCGACCACGCCTTCGTTCTTGAAGTCGTCGATCT
The DNA here is from genome assembly GCF_020889605.1 of Rhizobium sp. 'Codium 1'. NCBI lineage: Bacteria > Pseudomonadati > Pseudomonadota > Alphaproteobacteria > Hyphomicrobiales > Rhizobiaceae > Rhizobium > Rhizobium sp. 'Codium 1'. The sequence goes on along the minus strand of NZ_JAJGPW010000002.1, from coordinate 628,137 downwards.
GGATGAAGGCATCGTGCCAGTAGCGGCTGACGAGCTGGCGCTGGCCACGCAGCAGGTCAAGGGCCGCCTTGTACTGGTCTTCGTTCAGCTCGAAGGGATCCTTGATGCCGAGTTCCGGCTTGTGGAACATCAGGTAGTTGGCAGCGTCCGCCACATGGATCGGGCCGTCATAGGCCTGGACACGGCCCTTGTTCGACTGGCCGTCGGCGAGCGTCATTTCTTCAAAGACGACATTCCAGCTGTCGGGGGCTTTGTCGCCGAAAGCCTTGGTGTTGTACATGAGTACATTCGGGCCCCAGACATAGGGCGTGCCGTAGTGCACGCCGTCCTTGGTGTGCCAGGGAGCATTCTGCAGGCGCTCGTCGATCGTGCTCCAGGAGGGGATGAGGGCGGTGTTGATCGGCTGGACGCGCTTGCCGGCGACGAGGCGCAGCGAAGCATCGCCCGAGGCGGTCACGAGGTCGAAGCCGCCTTCGTTCATCAGGGCGACCATTTCATCCGAGGTGGCGGCGGTCTTCACCGAAACCATGCAGCCGGTCTTCTTCTCGAAATCGGTGACCCAGTCGAAATTCTTGTCGGTTTCGCCGCGCTCGATATAGCCGGCCCATGCGACGATGGAGAGGGCGCCTTCGCCCGGACCCAGTTCCTTCAGCGGCTCCTGTGCGACGGTAACGGTGGTCAAACTCAATACGGAGGCAAGGACGGTGCAGGATTTCAATAACGACTTCATCGTGAGGTCTCCCGGTTTGCGAGGGTCGCGTTTTCGCGGCCATTTGTTCCCACGAGAAAATTGCCGCGAATTTACCGCATTCGCAAATTCATTCGGCAGAATGGCGGTATCGGTTTTTCCGATGGCTGGGGCACTTCAGCCGGGTTCGTCACAATGGGGGTGAATACCTCACCTCACTCTTCCACTCCGGCTCGCCTCGGCAATGCCGACGAAATCCCGTGCCGATTGCGGCAGGCTGGAGCCCTTGCGCCAGACCATGCCGACCTGCACCACGGGAAGCGAGCCTGACACATCGCGGCTTTCGATGCGGTCGCCTTCCAGCGACCAGGGGCGGTAGACGAGGTCCGGCAGGAGGGCCACGCCGGCGCCGGTGGCGACGAGGCTGCGGACAGCTTCCACCGAGCGGGTGCGAAAGGCGACATGCGGGCGGGCGCCGAGCGCCGAGAGCAGCTTTCCGGTATTCTCCTCGATTTCGTCCACTGTCAGCATGATCAGCGGCTCCTTGGTGATGTCGGCAATCGAGATGATGTCGGCGGACACGAGCGGATGGCCGATGGGGAGCCAGAGGCGGTAGGGCGAGGTTTCCAGGATTTCGGCCTGCAGCGCCATGCGGTCGCGCAGGTTGGAGATCACCATGACGGCGACATCGAGTTCGCCGCCGATCAGCAGGTGTTCCAGATAGGAGCCGTTGTCCTCCAAGGCCGAGACTTCCACGCCTGGGCAGGCGCGGCGGTATCGTGCGAGCAGATCAGACAGCACGTAACCGGCGACGAGCGAGGTGACGCCGATGTTGAGCGTGCCGCCAGTGCTGTTCTGGGTCTCGGTGAAAACGTTTCGCGCATCGGAGACATCCGCGAGGATCTTCGTCGCGTGGCGGAGGAACTGGTGACCGTTATAGGTGATGGTCAGGCCGCGCGGATGGCGCTCGAAGAGTTCGACGCCGAGATCGCCCTCCAGTTCCTTGATCGCCTCGGTAACCGAGGACTGGGAAATCGACAGGTTCTGGGCAGCACGGGTCACCGATCCCTGTTCGGCGACGGCGACAAAATACTGCAACTGACGGAGGGTGAAGGCCATGGCCTTTTGAAGCACGGCACCCGTCCCGAGGCAAGGCGGTCGGCAGGCCGGTGGTGAAGAGGTTGTCAGGTTACTGGGCAGCTATGCAAAACTACACTGGTCAAAGTGTGTCGAGGGTGTAGGATCACCTTGCCCGCGCCGTTGGTTCGCCCACGGATCCCTCCTCGTGCAAAGCTTCCATTACCCATGAAATCGACGCCGCTCGGTTACCTCTTCACCTTCCTTGCCTTTTCCGTCTTCGCCACGCAGGACGGCCTGTCCAAACATTTGGGGGAAACGCACTCACCCGTGCAGGTGGCGATGGTGCGCTACTGGGCCTTTGTCGCCTTCGCAGTTGTTCTTGCTATGCGGTCGAACGGCGGATTGCAGGCAGCCGTCAATACCAAGCGGCCTTTTCTGCAGATCCTGCGCGGGCTCATGTTGTTTTCGCAGATCCTGATCTCGATCGTCGCCTTCACACAGGTGGGGCTTGCCCAGAGCCAGGCGATTTTTGCGGCCGGGCCGATTTTCGTGGCGCTTCTCTCCATGCCGATTCTCGGCGAAAAGGTCGGCTGGCGGCGATGGACGGCAATCCTGTTCGGCCTCGTGGGCGTGGTGATCATGCTGGCGCCCAGTGGCGACGGGTTCAATTCCTATATCTGGCTGCCGCTGGTCTGTGCCGTGCTGGGCGCGGTCTACGGGATTGCCACGCGGCTCGTCAGTCGTGACGACCAGCCGTCGACCAGCTTCTTCTACATTGCGATTGTCGGTTTCATCGGGTCGAGCCTGCTCGGCCCTTTTTTCTGGACGCCGTTTTCGCCCACCGGCTGGGGCTTGATGATCGGCCTCTGCTGTACCGCTATCATCGGGCATATGGCGCTCATCAAGGCGTATGAGGAACTGGATGCCGTGATCGTCCAGCCGATCTCCTACTGGCAGCTCGTGCTCGGAGCTATGATAGCGGTAACGGTGTTCGGCGAGGTCCTGCGGTGGAACACAGTGGTTGGCGCCGTCATCGTTGTCGGCGCCGGGCTGTTTACCGTCTGGCGGGAATGGGTCGTGTCGCGCCGCGCGCGGCGGGCGGAGGAAGTGGGGCGGGTCTGACTTGGTGGAGACTGACGCCAGAGCGCCCCTCAGTCATCCGAGACCTTTCGCAATTCGTCCAGCCCCACTGGTGCAACAGCCCGGAAATCCAGCCCGTAGACCCGGCTCGCGCAATCACGTTTGACCCTTTCGATCTGGGCCTTCTCTCCCCGGATGCGGGCGCGCAGAAGCGGATCGCGGGTGCCGGTGATTGCCATCGACTTGTTGATCACCCAGCCATAGGGCGCAATACCGGCACGGCGCAGATCGTCCTGCAAGGCCGATGCTTCCGAGACCGGTGTCGTCTCTGGCAGTGTAACGAGCAGCACCCGTGTAAAGGCGGGATCCTGCAGGCGCATCAGGGGGGTCACCATGCGTCCGGGGGCGGTGTCATCGAGATGGCGTGTCATCTGGCGGTGATAGGCGCCGGTTGCATCGAGCAGCAGCAGCGTGTGGCCGGTGGGCGCCGTGTCGATAACGACGAAGCTCGATCGGGCTTCACCAACGACGCGGGAGAAGGCGTGGAAGACGGCGACTTCCTCGGTGCAGGGCGAGGCAAGATCCTCACGGAGCAAGGCTTGGCCGGCGTCATCGAGATCGCGGCCCTTGGTCGACATGATCTTGTCGATGTAGCGGGCCGTCTCTGCCTCGGGATCGATGCGGTCAACGGTCAAGCCGGGCATGGCGCCTGCGCCGACAACGAAGGAGAGGTGGGCCGCCGGGTCTGTCGTGGTGAGGTGGACGGTGTGGCCACGGGCGGCGAGCCCGACGGCGACGGCGGCAGCGACAGTGGTCTTTCCGACGCCGCCCTTGCCCATGACCATGACGAGACCCTTGCCGCTTGCCGCGATTTCATCGACCAGCGTCGGCAGACCGGGAAGGTCGGTGATTTCAAAGATGTCGTCGGCGGGGTCAGCGGCAAGTTTGACGGCGGTGTCCGACAGGAGCCCGCGCAGGGCATCGAGCCCTACCATATCGAAGGGCTTGAGGGCAACCTCGTCGCGGGGGAGCGATGCCAGGGCAGGAGGGAGGTCCGCCAGCGCCTTGGTCTGTTCTGCCGCGAAGGCTTCGGCCACTTGATCATTCGGATCGGTCGGCGTGAAGCGCCCGTTGACGGCGAGCATCTGGTTGGAGAGGCCAAGCTCGGAGAGTTCTCCGGCGGTTCTGGCGGCCTCGCGTATCGCGCCGCGATCGGCGCGGGTCACGAGCACGATGGTTGTTCGGGCGGGATCACCGAGACATTCGAGCGCCGTGCGGAAGCGCTCCTCCTGCATCTTCAGTCCGGAATGCGGCCCAAGACAGGAGGCGCCACGTTCGTTGGCCTCGAGAAAACCGGTCCAGGCCTTGGGCAGGCTGAGGAGCCGCAGGGTGTGGCCGGTCGGGGCCGTGTCGAAGATGATGTGGTCGAAGCGGGGATCGTCATCGGCCAGCAGGCCGACAAATTCGTCGAAAGCGGCGATCTCTGTGGTGCAGGCGCCGGAGAGCTGTTCGCGCACGGTGGCCCGATCCTTGTCGGTGGTGTCCGGCCCCATCTGCCCGAGAACGCGTTGGCGATAGTCCTCTGCGGCCGCCTCGGGATCAATGTTCATGGCGAACAGACCCGGCACCGCTGGCACGGGGCCGGGAACGCTGCCCAGCGTCACGCCGAGCATTTCGTCGAGATTGGAGGCGGGATCGGTGCTGACGAGCAGGATCTTCAGGCCATGATCGGCGAGCGCAATTGCGGTTGCGCAGCTGAGCGAGGTTTTACCGACGCCACCCTTGCCGGTGAAAAACAAGTGGCGGGTGGGCTTCTGCAGCAGTTTCATCGTCGACATGGTCGTCCATCCTCGCATTGACGGGGCGAGCCTAGCCCGTCATTGCGCATGCCGACTTGATCCATGCCAAACGCTGAAAGATCAGGTCTCCACTTCGGCTGCCGCGATGCGGTTGACGCGCCGGGCTTGCCAGAGTGTGCGGAAGAAGGCGAGTATGAAGATACCGCTCATGATGAGCACGATCGTCGGAGCGGGAGCGCTGTCGATGAAGAAGCTCACATAGATCCCAGCCACAGAGGACGCGACCGCGACCGTCACGGCGGTGATCAGCATGGCCCCATAACGCTTTGTCAGCAGGAAGGCGATTGCGCCGGGGGCGACGAGCATCGCGACGGAGAGGATGATGCCGACAGCCTTCAGGGCGCCGACGACGACGAGCGAGAGCACGGCAAGCTGGCCGTAATGCAGCAGGCGCACCGAGAGGCCGATGGCCTGCGCATGCTGGGGATCGAAGGCGTGGACAAGCAGATCCTTGCGCAGGACGATCAGGAACAGCGTGGCGAGCAACGCGATCAGGCCTGTTTCGATCACGTCCCAGGGCAGGAGGCCGAGCATGTCGCCGAAGAGGATATGGTCGAGATGGACGGAGCTTTCGACCTGAACGTAGAGCACGAGGCCGAGGCCGAACATGCCGGAGAAGACGATGCCGAGCACGGTATCTTCCTTGATACGGCTGTTCTCCTTGATGAAGCCGGTCAGAAGCGCGCAGACGAGACCGGCGATGAAGGCCCCGATGGCGAGCGGGATGCCGGCGATGTAGGCGATGACGATGCCCGGCAGCACGGCATGGGAGACGGCGTCACCCATCAGCGACCAGCCCTTCAGAACCAGCAGGCAGGAGAGGAGGGCCATCGGGATCGCAATTAAAAGCGTGACGACAAAGGCCGACTGCATGAAGGGCAGCTGGAACGGCAGTATGGCGAGTTCAAGGGTTTCGCTCATGCCGGGCGCTCCTCACCGATGCGATGGTTCTCGGCCGTTTGAGGCATCGGCACGGGCTCCAGTGCTTCGCGGGCGCGGCTGCGGGCTGCGAGCATGCCGTGTTTGGGAGCAAAAAGGAAAGCTGCAAGAAAGATGACAGTCTGCAGGACGACGATGATGCCGCCTGTCGCGCCGTCGAGAAAGTAGCTTGCATAAGCGCCAATGAAGCTGGTGCCGGCTCCAATACCGAGCGCCATGAGGATGAGCCGCTGGAAGCGGTCGGTGAGCAGATAGGCAGTGGCGCCGGGTGTAACAACCATGGCTATGACGAGGAAGGCGCCGACCGTCTGCATGGCGGCGACGGTGGAGGCGGCGAGAAGGGTGAAGAAGATCACCTTCAGGCGCTCGGGCTTGAGGCCGATCGAGCGGGCATGGTTCTCGTCGAAGAAGGTGACCATCAGGTCCTTCCATTTCAGGGTCAGCACCAGCAGGCTGACGCCGCCGATCAGGATCAGCTGCAGCGTGTCGGCAGGCGTGATGGCAAGGATATTGCCGAGCACGATGGTCTTGATGTCGATCGAGACGGGCGAGATCGAGACCATGAAAAGGCCGAGACCAAAGAAGGAGGTGAAGATCAGGCCGATGATCGCGTCTTCCTTCAGCTTGGTGCGCTGGTTGAGGAAGAGGATGGCAAGCGCTGCCAGACCGCCGGAGAGGAAGGCGCCGAAGGCGAAGGGCAGACCGAACATGTAGGCGCCGGCAACGCCTGGCACGATGGCATGGGAGAGCGCATCACCGATCAGCGACCAGCCTTTCAGCATCAGATAGGCCGAGAGGAAGCCACAGACCCCGCCGACCAGCGCGCTGACCAGGATGGCGTTGCGCATGTAGTCATAGGTGAAGGGTTCAATCAGGGTCGCGAACATCGGCGGCTCCCTGTTTCGGCGTGCCATAGATGACGAAGGGGCGTTCGTCGTCGGTGATGACCTTCACCTCGCGGCCGTCTTCATCCTCGTGCAGGTCGGTGCCCGAGAGCACGAAGTGGCGCAGCGCGCCGCCGAATGCGGTCTGGAGGTTGTCTTCGGTGAAGATGTCCTCGGTCTTGCCCGAGGCGATGACCGTGCCCTTGACGAAGATGGTGCGGTCGCAGAAGTCGGGCACGCTGCCGAGGTTGTGGGTGGAGACCAGCATGACGCGCCCCTCGGCGCGCAGGTCCTTCATCAGGCCGATGATCTGATCCTCGGTGGTGACATCAACGCCGGTGAAGGGTTCGTCGAGCAGGATGACCTGTCCTTCCTGGGCGAGCGCGCGGGCCAGGAAGACGCGCTTGCGCTGGCCGCCGGAGAGTTCGCCGATCTGGCGTTTGCGGTAGTCGCTCATGCCGACGCGGGCAAGCGCCTCGTTGACCAGCTGGTGATCGCGTTTCGAGGGGATGCGCAGAAAATTCATGTGGCCGTAGCGGCCCATCATCACGACGTCTTCGACGAGGACGGGGAAGTTCCAGTCGACCTCTTCCGCCTGGGGTACGTAGGCGACGAGGTTCTTGCGCAGGGCTTCTCGTACGCTCATGCCGAGCACACGGATTTCGCCCGCGGCGACGGGCACAAAGCCCATGATCGCCTTGAACAGGGTGGATTTGCCGGCGCCGTTGACGCCGACCAGCGCAGTGATGGTTCCGGGCGGAATGGAAAAGCTCGCATGGCGAAGCGCCGTGTGGCCATTGCGATAGGTGACCGTCACATCTTCTGCGGCGATCCCTTCGCGGTTGCGTCTTGCGCCCGAACCCATAATCATCCGGCAAATCCCTTCACGATGGTCGAAACCGTCACCTTCAGGAGATCCAGATAGGTCGGGACCAGACCGTCCGCCTCGCTCAGCGAGTCCACATAGAGGACGCCGCCATAGCGGGCGCCGGTTTCGGCCGCGACCTGTCTGGCCGGTTTGTCGGAGACAGTGCTTTCCGAGAATACGACGGGGATCTTGTTTTCGATCACCTGGTCGACCACCGCCTTAACCTGCTGGGGCGTGCCCTGGCTGTCGGCATTGATCGGCCAGAGATAGAGTTCCTTCATGCCGAGGTCGCGGGCGAGATAGGAGAAAGCGCCTTCGCTGGTCACGAGGAAGCGCTCGTCCTCCGGGATCCTGGCGATTTCGGCCTTCATCGGTTCGATTTCGGCGCTGATCTGCTGCGAATAGGTGCGGGCATTGGCCTCGTAGATCGCCGCGTTGGCGGGGTCGAGATCTGTCAGCGCCTTGCGGATGTTCTCGACATAGACGAGTGCATTTGCCGGTGACATCCAGGCATGCGGATTGGGCTTGCCTTCATAGGCGCCGCCGGCAATGCCCATCGGCTCGACGCCGTCGCTTACGGTCACGGTCGGAACATCGCCGAGATTGACGAGGAACTTTTCGAACCAGGCTTCGAGGTTCAATCCATTGCGCAGGACGAGATCGGCGTCTCGGGCCTTCAATATGTCGCGCGGTGTCGGCTGATAGCCGTGAATTTCGGCGCCGGGCTTGGTGATGCTTTCAATGGTCGCGGCATCGCCTGCGACATTCCGGGCGATATCTGCAATCACGGTGAAGGTCGTGACGACCTTGGGTTTGTCGTCGGCAAAGGCCACCCCCGGCAGCAGGAGCGCCAGGGCGAATAGACGGCAGGCTAGCTTCGACACCATGTTCATTCCTGTTCTTGCAAGTCATTCGCATTAAAATCTATAGCGCTTCTTGCTGATGTCAATGCTCTTGCAAATCATTTGCAAAAACTGCTGCCAAACTGGCTGTGCCGGAACTGGAAATGCCCGGTTAAAGGTTCCGCAAGGAGAGGGACGTATGGTGGCTCTCAGTATTGCGTAAACAGTCGGGGCGGTGTCATGGCGGAGTTCCAAGCGTGAAGGTGCCGAAGATCCACCTTTCACGAAAGCTCATGCTGGTTTTGGGCGGGGTTCTCGTGACCCTCGGTGGCACGGGTGCGGCTGCCGTCTATATCGGTGCGGACAAACTGCTCGGGCCGTCCTATGCGGAGCTCAACGGGCTCGAATGCACCGAGGTCACTTCGGTCGAGATTCACAAGAAGGACCGGTTCTGGGTTCGAACATTCGTCACCACCGATGAACCCGGCGATGGTCTGGCGCGCGTCAAGACGGCGCTGCGCGTGGCAAAGGCGGTGCAGGAAACGAAGAAAGCCGATCTGGTGCAGGTCGTCGTGCTGGACGCGAATGGTCCGAAGGATCGGTCCGGCATGCGCGGTCGCGCCGTCGGTGCAGATGTCGTCTATGTTCCAGACCCCGCCCACGTGCCTGAGGAAGTCTCTGCGCGGGTCTTCACCGCGCGCTACGTCGATGGTCTTGCCGCGCCGAACGGCCAGTTCTTCGGTGACCGGATCGACATGCTCGAAGCCGATATCGAAGGTCTCGTCGCCAAGCTGAACGACCAGGCTGATTGCATGAAGGCGGACGTGGCCGTGCCTGAAGGTGGCGGACATGGTGCGCCGGCGGCAGGCCATGGTGAGAAGGCGGCCGAAGGCGACGGTCACGGCGCCCCGGCCGACGGCCACGGCGAAGCGCCGGCCGAAGGACACGGCGATGCACCTGCCGGCGAGCATGGCGAGGATACGCCCGTTGCCGAACATGGCGCGGAGGAAAGCATGGGCTGGATGGCGTCGGTGATGGGCATGGTCGGCCTTGGCGGCAGTGACGCGCCGGCGGATGGTCACGGCGCTGTCGCCGATGGCCACGATGCGCCGGCCGAAGAACATGTCGAGCCTGCGGCCGTGGCGCATGGCGATGGTCGGACCGAGCCCGCGATGGATCACGCAGCTCCGGAAAAGGCTCATGGCAAGGAAGCGGTGGCCGTGGCCACGCATGCCGAGTCATCCGAGCATGGCGAGCTTGGCGAACAACAGGCAGCGCATGAGGCCGCAGAAGAACCGGTCGCGGGCGTCGAAGCCGCCGGCCATGATGCCGCCGTCGAGCATGGCGCCGCTGTCGAGAAGGCTGTGGGGCATGAACCCACAACCGAAGAGGCCCCTGCTTCTCAAGGGGGCTGGCTGGATTCGTTGAAGGGCATGGTCGGGTTGGGAGCTTCCGAGGAAGAGGCCGTTGCCGAGGATGTTGTTGCCAAGACCGAGGATCCACAAGGCGCAGATGCTGGCGCAAGCACCGACCATGGCGCCGCCTGGCTCGAGCAGATGCGGGCGCAACCGATTTCGCCCGATGCTGCGGGAGCGGCAGCTGCGCCGGCCAAGGCTGAGGAGCATGGTGGCGCAACCGATCATGTGCCTGTCGGCGAGCAGCACGTTGCGAAACCGGTCGCGCCAGTCGTTCAGCAGCATGCCGCGCCTGCCGAGGACGAAGCCATTCTGCCGCCCAAGGCTAACGCCAAGGGCGACGAGCACGCAAAGGCTGATCACTGATCATTGCGGCAGGACATGATCTGCCCGATGAGTGACAGCCAAGGGCAGTCCGGTTGTCATGAAACACAAAAGCCCCGGCCATGCGGACGGGGCTTTCGTATGCTCTGAATGGCGGTCTTGCTCAGTCGGCCTTGTTGCGTCGCGCCGGGAATAGAATGATGTCTCGGATCGAGGGCGCGTTGGTCAAAAGCATGATCAGGCGGTCGACGCCGATGCCGAGGCCACCGGCCGGCGGCATGCCCTGGTCGATCGCGTCGAGGAACTCTTCGTCGAGTTGCTTGTCTTTTTCGCCGCGCGAATGGGCTTGTTCGAGCTGCTCGACCATGCGCTTGCGCTGTTCTTCCGGGTCGTTGAGCTCGGAGAAGGCATTGCCGACTTCCCAGGCGTTGCAATAGGTCTCGAAACGCTCGACAAGGCGCGGCTCGCCGGGAACTTCCTTGGCAAAGGGCGAGATGTCCTTGGGGAAATGCGTGACGTGGCTCGGCTGGATCAGCGTGCCCTCGACCTTTTCCTCGAAGATGAAGGCGAGGCATTCGCCCCAGGTCCAGTCCTTCTCGACGGCAAAGCCGGCGGCCTTGGCGGCGGTGCGCGCTTCCTCGTCGGTCTTCATCGCGAGGAAGTCGATGCCGGTTGCTTGCTTGACGGCGTCCGGCATGGGAACGCGCTGGAACGGGCCCTTGAAGGAGATCTGCTTGTCACCGAAAGTGAGGTCGGTCGTTCCGTGGATCGCGATGGCGAGCGTCTCGAACATGCGCTCGACCAGGCCCATGATGTCCTCGTAGTCGGCATAGGCCCAATAGCATTCCATCATGGTGAATTCGGGATTGTGGCGGGTCGACACACCTTCGTTGCGGAAGTTGCGGTTGACCTCGAATACCTTGTCGGCAAGGCCGGAGACCAGCGTACGCTTCAGGAACAATTCCGGCGCGATGCGCAGGTACATGTCCATCTTCAGCGTGTTGTGGTGCGTCTTGAAGGGCTCGGCGGTCGCGCCGCCATAAACGGTCTGCAACATCGGCGTCTCGACTTCGAGGAAGCCTTCGGCCTCCATGAAGCGGCGAATGCCGGAGACGATCTTCGAGCGCTGCTGGAAGCGGAGCTTCGACTCCTCGTTGGTGAGGATATCGAGATGGCGCTTGCGGTAGCGCAGCTCGATGTCGGCGAGGCCGTGATACTTCTCCGGCATAGGCAGAAGTGTCTTGGTCAGCATGGTGATTTCATGGGCGTTGATCGTCAGTTCGCCACGCTTCGTGCGACGCACCTGGCCGGTGACGCCGATGATGTCACCGAGGTCGATCATCGGCAGCAGCGCGCGGGCGCCTTCAGGCGTCGTGTCCTTGTGGGAGAAGATCTGGATCTTGCCCGAGGCGTCGTGGATATCCATGAACATGCCGGAATTGCGCGAGGAATAGACGCGACCGGCAACCGTGATGATGTCGTCAGACGTTTCGTCGAGTTCCAGGCCCGCATATTTCTCGGCGAATTCCGCATTGGTCATCGTGCGATGGAAATGCGCCGGATAGACGTCGCCGACCTGCTCGCGCAGCAGTGCGAGTTTCTGGCGGCGGACTTCCGTCGGGTCGGAGGACAGGGCGGTTTCGGTGGTCTGTTCGGTCATTGTCTATCGCCTCGGATCGGCCTTGAGTATGTTTCATCCCCCTCTGTCACTTGGTGACATCTCCCCCACAAGGGAGGAGACTGGTCTCCGCCGGATCGGGCATGCCCGTTCTCCCCCAGTTGGGGGAGATGCCCGGCAGGGCAGAGGGGGTGGTTCCTGCGCCGCCCCATCAGGCGGCACTCATTCAAATCAGTTCTGTGCACCCACCATCGCGGTCAGCACCTGGATTGCAACCTTCAGGCGCTGGCGCACGACCGAGCGGCCGAGCAGTGCCATCGAGTCGAACAGCGGCAGCGAACGCTGGCTGCCCGAGACGGCGACGAAGAGAGGCGGGGTCACGACGCGGAGCTTCTTGCCCATGCGCTCAGAGACTGCGCGCAGCTCTTCCTCGATGGTCGTCACATTCCATTCGAGGATCTTTTCAAGATCCGCCTGGACAGTGGTGACGATTTCCAGCGTTTCGGCCGGGCTGGTCTTCAGGCCACCGAAAGAGGCCGGTGTCAGGCCGACATCATTTGCCAAAAGGAAGCCGGCGAGTGGCGGGACTTCGCCGAGCTTGGTCACACGGCTCTGGGCAAGCTTCAGGCCTTCGACCAAGCGATCGTTTTCCATCGACCAGTCAAGCACACGGGCAACGAAGTCTTCCGGGGTCAGCTTTTCACGCAGCCAGCGGCCGTTCAGCCAGTCGAGCTTCTGGATGTCGAAGATCGCACCGGCCTTGGACAGGTTGTCGGGGTCGAATTTCTCGATCAGCTCTTCCATCGACAGAAGCTCTTCACCCTCGGCAATCTGGATGAAGAACAGGCCGAGAAAGTTCATCAGCGCTTCCGGCAGGTAGCCGAGGGCCGAATAGTAGGAGATGGATGTCGGGTTCTTGCGCTTGGACAGTTTCGACTTGTCGTGATTGCGCATCAGCGACAGGTGCATGAAGACCGGCGGCTCAAGACCGAGATGCTTGTAGATCAGGATGTGCTTCGGAACCGAGGCCAGCCACTCTTCGCCGCGGGCGACGTGGGTGATCTTCATCATATGGTCGTCGACGACATTCGCCATGTGATAGGTCGGCATGCCGTCGCCCTTGAGCAGCACCTGCATGTCGACGCTCTCCCACGGGATCGAGACGTCGCCATAGACGCCGTCGTGGAAATCGCAGGAGCCTTCTGTCGGAACCTTCAGGCGCACGACATGCGGCTCGCCGGCTTCAACGCGAGCGGTCACTTCCTCGGCCTTGAGATGCAGGCAGAGGCCGTCATAGCCCGGGGGCTTGCCGGCGGCGCGCTGGGCTTCGCGCATGGATTCCAGCCGCTCGGGCGTGCAGAAACAGCGGAAGGCGCCGCCATTGTCGAGCATCTTGTCGACGTAGGGACGATAGAGGTCCTTGCGCTCGGACTGGCGGTAGGGGCCGTAGGGGCCGCCGACATCGGGACCTTCCGACCAGGTGAGGCCGGTCCATTTCAGCGCATCCAGCACCTTCTGCTCGAATTCGGCCGTGGAGCGGGTCGCGTCGGTATCCTCGATGCGCAGAATGAACTCGCCGTCGAATTTCTTCGCGAAGAGGTAGTTGAACAGCGCGATATAGGCGGTGCCGACATGGGGCTCACCGGTCGGGGAGGGTGCGATGCGGACGCGGACGCCGGAATTGGTCATGAACTCAGCTCGTGGTGCGTGCGGGGATCAGACGCACAAGCGCCGGATCGACAAGGTTGTGAGACTGCCTGTGATGGCTGCGCGGACAGGAAGAGGCGCCAGATGTGCCGTCTGTTCCACCGGCTGGCCTTAGGCCATATTCATGGCCTTGCGTCAAGAAAAACCACGGAAACCAGCCAACCGGGGCTACGTGAGAAAAAAAACGAAAAATTTCTTCGGCGACGGAACCCGATGGCAGATGCGGCGTTATTTGCTGCAGAGCGCCGGCTGGGTCTGGCGAATGCGAGGATCAGATAAGGTCGGTGCCCCCGCCACTTTTTCCCTCGCTGAAGCAGGCACGCGAGCCCCTTAATCGCGAAGCTGGCGCTCTCCCCTAAGTCCCCGCCCCAAAGGAAAACCCGTGTCCGCCGACGCGGGTTTTTCTTTGCGCCTTCATGGGCGCTGTCAGGCGTCCTATTGAACGGGCCAGACCATGAGAAGGGCTGGAACGGACACAATCAGGATCAGGATCGAGAGCGGGAAACCCAGGCGCGGATAGTCCGAGAACTTGTAGCCGCCGGGGCCCATGACCAGCGTGTTGCACTGGTGGCCGATGGGAGTGAGAAAGTCGCAACCGGCGCCGATCGCGACCGCCATCAGGAAAGCCTCCGGTTTGTAGCCGAGTCCCGTCGCGAAGCTTGCGGCGATGGGCGCCATGACCAGCACTGTCGCCGCGTTGTTGAGGAATGGCGTTACGGCCATGGCCGTCAGCAGGATGATCGCAACCGCGCCCCAGACGGGCAGGCCGCCCGCGACCATGTTCAGCCAGCCGGCGATCACGTCGCTGCCGCCTGAAGTCCGCAATGTGTCGGCGACGGGGATAAGGGCTGCGAGCATCACGAGGATCGGCCCATCGACCGCCCGATAGACTTCATTCACCGGCAGGACCCCGAACGCGACCATGGCAAGGGCGGCGGCGAAAAAGGCGATCGCGACAGGTGCCAGTCCAAGTGCTGTGGACCCCATGGCAATCACCAGGATGGCAAGGGGGATGACGACGTTGCGGCTTGTGCCGAGCAGGATTTCGCGTTCTGCCAGCGGCAGGCAGCCCAGCTCGGTCAGGATTGCCGGCATCTGCTGGCGCAGTCCCTGCAGCAATACCACGTCGCCGGAGCGCAGCGTGAGCTGGCCGAGGCGTTCGCGGATGCGCTTTCCCTGGCGGCTGACCGCAAGCAGGTTCACGTTGTAGGAATGAACCAGCGAAAGCTCGCTGATCGTCTGGCCGATCAGGGGCGATCCACGCCCGATCACGGCCTCGACGGAGGAGATGTCGCCGCGCTTCTTGGTGTCGCCATCGGTGTTACCCGTGAGGCTGAGATTGCCCTGCGAAACGATCCGGTCGAGTGCTTCGGACGGGCCTTCCAGCAGAAGCGTGTCCTCCGCGTGCAGGAGAACGTCCGGGAAGGGAGAGAGGCGGGTGTTGCCGCGCAGGATGGCGGTTGCCGTGACTTCGCCGTCCGACGTCTGCAAGAGCTGATGAAGCGTCTTTCCGACGACTGACGACTGGCGGGTGATCATGGCTTCCGTCGAGAAGTTGGAACTCTCCAGCGCCTCCTGCAACGACGGGTTCTGGTTCTCGCGGTGCGGCACCAGCCAGTAGAAGAATATCAGAAAGACGATGCCGGCTGCGGCCAGCACTGCGCCGACAGGTGTGAAGTCGAACATCGTGAAAGGCTGGCCGGTCAGTTCTTCACGCAGGCGCGACACCGCGATGTTCGGCGATGTGCCGATCTGGGTCATCAAGCCGCCGAGCAGGGCTGCGAAGGCCATCGGCATGAGAAAGGTCGAGGCTGGCACATTCGAGCGTCGCGCGAATTGGAACGCGACCGGCATCATGATCGCGAGCGCGCCGATGTTCTTGATGAAGGCGGATAGAACAGCCACCGTCACGAGAAGCAGCAGCATCTGGCCATGCAGGCCGGTGAGTGCTGGAAAAAAACGCTTGATTGCGAGATCGACGACGCCGGAGCGGGCTACACCCGCACTGACCACGAGTGCGCTGCCGACAATGATGACGAGGTCATCGGAAAAGCCGGAAAAGGCCTCGCTTGGCGAAATCAGGCCGACGGCGACTGCCGCCACCAGTGCGCAGCAGGCAACCACATCGTAGCGGATCTTTTCCCACAGGAATGCCGCCATCATGATGGCGATGATGCCGAAGGCGAGGGTCTGCTCGTATGTCATCGGGTTCCGGCGTGATGCTGGCGTTGTGGGAGAAGGCGTAAGTTCTTGCGAGAAGTCTGGCAAGGGCCGATCGATCCCGCAACCGCCGTTCCACACGGAAAAGGCCTGTCGATCGACAGGCCTTTCCAAGTTCAAACGTCAGCCGTGGTCAGTGGGTGGTGGCCTTGAGCCTGCGGTCCCGCTCACGCTTGCGGCGTGCAAACATGTTGAGCACCTCCACGAGCGCAGAGAAGGCCATGGCGGCGTAGACGTAACCCTTCGGTACATGGAAGCCCATGCCTTCGGCGATCAGCGTGGTGCCGATCATCATCAGGAATGCCAGTGCCAACATGACGATAGTCGGGTTCTTCTCGATGAAATTCGCCAGCGGGGTCGCCGCGACAAGCATGACCGTCACGGCCGCGACCACGGCGACCACCATGATCGGCACATGCGGTGTCATGCCCACGGCCGTGATGATGCTGTCGATCGAAAAGACGAGGTCCAGAAGCAGGATCTGCCCGATGGCGCTGACGAACGTGGTCGATGCGGTGGAGGCGATGAAGTCCTCTTCCTTGTCGACCGGATCGACGGCATGGTGAATTTCCTTCGTGGCCTTCCAGACCAGGAAGAGACCACCGGCGATCAGGATCATGTCCTTCCAGGAGAAGCCCTGGCCGAACAGCTCGAAGACAGGCGTGGTCAACTGCACGATCCAGGCAACCGTACCCAGAAGTGCGAGGCGCATGACAAGGGCAAGGCCGATGCCGATCCGTCTTGCCTTTTCGCGCATTTCCTGCGGCAGCTTATTGGTCAGGATCGAGATGAAGATCAGGTTGTCGATGCCGAGCACGATCTCCATGACGACAAGCGTCACGAGGGCGACCCAGGCAGCGGGATCCTGAAGGAGGGCGATAATATCCTGCATAGATGTCTTCCGTGCTGATCAAACGGACTAGGGAGCCCAGGACATGAGACATATCCGGGGGAATGGCAAGCAGCGAATTAAGTCTCCGGTCGGAACAAAGTTCCGTCTCTAATCAGCTTTGGGCTTTGTCGGTTTTCGGACCGTAGAAGTTCATGAACATCCGCAGGCCGGACTCCACGACGCGTTCGATCTCCTTGTCGTCGGGGCGCACGGGGATGTCGTTGAACAGCCGCTTCTTGAAATAGCCGGCCGTCGACATGTCGATGAACTGACGCGCGGCAAGGTCCGTGTCTTCGACCGAGAGTTCACCTTTCTCGTTTGCTGCCGCGATATAGTCCTGCAACAGCACCTTGATATTGGTGGGGGAAGACGCGAAGAAGCGCTGACACAGCGTCGGCATGCGATCGAGTACACCCATCAGAATTCGCATCGTCGGGATCATTTCGGTGTCGAGAATGAAATGCGCGTGGGCGAGCGCATACCGCCGCAGGCCTTCCTCAACATTCGCGCTTTCCTCCAGGATTTGCCGGATGGCCGCATCGAAGGCGCTCTTCTCACGCTCAACAAGCGCGCCGAACAGATCTTCCTTGCTCTGGAAATAAACGTAGATGGTTCCCTTGGAGACACCAGCCTCGCGGGTGACGTCGTTCATGCTCGCGGCGTCATAGCCGAGCTTCATGAAGACGCGCTTGGCTCCGTCCAGGATCTGTCCCCGCTTGACGGGATCCGCGCCCGCAGCAAAGCGGCCAACTCCGGCAACGGAGTGGCAAGGGGAAGTCATGGCAGTTTCCTCGGATTGTTTCGACATATCCTGACCAAAGAAAAATTAACGTAATCGAGCAACCGCTGCGCAGAAGCTCGCCTGTGCCTCTTGATATGGGGGAAGAAACACTCTAAGTCAATCGAACCGAACGGTTCAGTTCGAATAATTTCAACCAATCCCCGGTCCGTGCCATGTCAACGATGCAAAGATCCACCGCCCTTCGTTCCAACTCCACTCCAGTCGATCGGAATGAGGCTGCGCCGGCGGCAGAGACGGATTTCGGGGTGTCCCATCAGGCCCCTGAAGCGACGGCCTCGGCGCCCCGCCGCAGTCCGGTTCTGCCTGTTATTCTCGCCGCACTGCTCGCCGCCGGCGCCTGGTATGGCTACGGATGGTGGACGGACGGCCGGTTCATGGTGTCGACCGAAGACGCCTATATCGAAGGTGACATTGCAATCATCTCGCCCAAGGTTTCCGGCTATGTTGCCAAGGTGAATGTCGCCAGCAACCAGGTCGTTCATGCGGGTGATCCGCTGGTCACGCTGGATGGTGGCGATTATCAGATCGCCTATGATCAGGCCGTCGCCAGCAAGCAGAGTTCTTCCCTCGCGGTCAGCCGTATCGATGCCCAGATCGCCGGCGGCCAGGCGAGTGTTGCAGAAGCGAAGGCGCAACTCGGGGCACTCGAAGCCTCCGTGCGTGGCGCCGAGATCACCGAAAAACGTGCCGGCGAACTTGCCTCGAAGAGTGTCGGGACGACCGCGGATCTCGATAATGCAAGAGTTGCGCTCGAGCAGGCTCGCGCCAATCTCGTCGCCGGTCAGGCGGCTGTGGATTCCGCCGAGGCCAATCTTTCGATCCTGAAGGCGCAGCGCGACGAGGCGATCAATGCCGTGCGCGTGCAGGATCAGGTGGTGGCCAAGGCCAGACGCGACCTGGATTTCACCGTTCTCAAGGCGCCTTATGACGGCGTTGTGGGCAATCTGTCCGTCCAGGCGGGCGATCTCGTTTCCGCCGGCAAGCGGCTTGCAGCCCTGGTGCCGACCAGCGAGCTTTACATCGAGGCGAACTTCAAGGAGACGCAGATCGCCGATCTCGTCCCGGGTTCCAAGGTCTCGATCCATGTCGATGCTTACGGTGACCAGCCGCTCGAAGGCACCGTGACCTCTATCGCCCCCGCTTCCGGTGCCATCTTCTCGATGCTGCCGGCTGAAAATGCGACGGGTAATTTCACCAAGGTGGTCCAGCGTGTGCCCGTCCGGATAGCTCTTCCCGAGGACGCGCTTGCCGGCGGCCATCTGCGTGCCGGCCTCAGTGTCATCGTCGACGTCGACACCCGCACGGCCCCTGACGGCCAGGCGCTTGCCGCGAAGTAAACCACCGGCAGTCGTTATCGAAAGGGCCTCGTCATGGCCGCAATTAGCACTCAGGACGCCGCTTCCCTGGCGCTCGACGAGGAGCGCATGGACCCCAGGCGCGTCCTCGCATTCCTGGCAATGGTCTTCGGCATGTTCATGTCGATCCTCGACATCCAGATCGTCTCCGCATCACTCGCCGAGATCCAGGCCGGCCTCGGCGCCGGCTCGGAGGAAGTCGCTTGGGTTCAGACATCCTATCTGATTGCCGAGGTGATCATGATTCCGTTGTCGGGCGTGCTCGCACGCATCGTATCGACGCGGGTGCTGTTCACCTTCTGCGCGGCCGGTTTCACGCTTGCCAGCGCTCTCTGCGCGACCGCCACCAATATCGAGCAGATGATCGTCTACCGCGCGATCCAGGGCTTCATCGGTGGTGGCATGATCCCCTCCGTGTTTGCGGCGGCTTTCACCATCTTTCCGCCTTCGAAGCGCAACATCGTCTCGCCGATGGTCGGACTTGTCGCCACACTCGCGCCGACAATCGGTCCGACGATCGGAGGCTATATCAGCCACGCCATGTCCTGGCACTGGCTGTTCCTGATCAATGTCGTGCCGGGTGTGATCGTCGCGGCCGCCGCCTGGAGCCTGATCGATTTCGACAAGCCGGACCTCAAGCTCCTGAAGAAGTTCGACTGGTGGGGGCTGGTCTCGATGGCGGTCTTCCTGGGCTCGATGGAATTCGTGCTGGAAGAGGGCAACAACAAGGACTGGTTCAACGACCATCATATCGTCATGGGCACCCTTGCCATGGTGATCGGTGGCTTCATCTTCTTCCGCCGTGTCTTCAGGGTGGAGTTGCCGGTCGTCGACCTGCGCGCCTTCTCCAATGCCAACTTCGCCTTCGGTTCGCTGTTCTCCTTTGTCATGGGGGTCGGGCTTTACGGGCTGACCTATCTCTATCCGCTCTATCTCGGGCGCATTCGCGGGTATGACAGCCTGATGATCGGCGAGACCATGTTCGTCTCGGGTGCGGCCATGTTCCTTACGGCACCGGTTGCCGGGATTCTGTCGGGCAAGCTCGATCCGCGTGTGATGATGATGATCGGCTTTGGCGGCTTTGCGCTCGGCACCTACATGATGACCGGAATTACCGCGGACTGGGACTTCTACGAACTGCTCGTGCCGCAGATCCTGCGCGGCTGCTCGCTGATGCTGTGCATGGTGCCGATCAACAATCTGGCGCTTGGCACGCTGCCGCCTGATCGCATCAAGAATGCCTCGGGCCTCTTCAACCTGACCCGCAACCTCGGCGGGGCCGTGGGTCTTGCCATCATCAACACAATGCTGACGCAGCGGACCGACGATCATTATGCCCGCCTCTCCGAACAGCTGAACTGGGGCAATCAGGCAGCGCTGGACTGGCTTGCCAGCGTTGGCGCAAACTACGACAGCTATGGGCTCGATGGAACGGCCGTGGCGATCAAGAAGCTTTCCGGCGTTGTCACGCAGCAGGCCTGGCTCCTGTCTTTCATGGATGTGTTTCTTGGGCTGACGGTCCTCTTCGCCTGCCTGGTCTTCCTGGCGCTACTGCTGAAGAAGCCGACGGCGGCGGCGCCGGCCGGCGCCGGCCACTGACGGCACAGTGCCCGCGTAGGCTTGCGGGTCCAGTCTTCTTGCCGATCTCCAGGTCACGGCCGCCCATACTGTGGGCGGCCTTTTTTTTGATCCAGAAGAGGTACGTACATCATAATTCTGATTTACGTACCTCAGGCGCTGGTGTAGGACAGGCGCCGGAGGAGAGAATGAAGCCGACCGTCCATGACATCGCGAGCCGCGCGGGCGTGAGCCTTGCCACCGTTGACCGGGTATTGAACCGGCGGCCGGGGGTCAGTGCGCGGACCCGCGAAAAGGTGGACCTCGCCGTCAGCGAGCTCGGTTTCGTGCGCGATGTGGCCGCAGCCAATCTCGCCAAGGGTCGAACCTATCCGCTGACCTTCCTCATTCCTTCCAACGACAACTCCTTCATGCGAGGCTTGAGGCTCGCACTCGACGAGGCAGGGGAGCGGGCAGGCGTTGAGCGCATTGCGATCCGCCTTGTCGACGTGCCGGCCTTCGATGCCGCGGCGCTGGCGACAGCACTCAGGGACGCTGCAGCAGAGCAGCCGGCGGGCATCGCCTTCGTCGCCGTCGATGCGCCGGACGTGGCTGCAGCTGCCGCTAAGGTGGTCTCTGCCGGCATTCCGCTGGTGACGCTGGTTTCGGATCTCTCAGGCGCAGAACGCGATCATTATGCCGGCATCGACAATGCCGCTGCCGGACGCACGGCCGCGAGCCTGCTCGGGCGTTTCGTTGGTGGTCGCCAGGGTAGGGTCGCCGTCCTCGCGGGTTCCATGCTGGTGCGCGATCACCGCGAGCGCTGCGAGGCTTTCGCCTCTGTGATCACTTCGGATTTCGCAGGCCTTGACCTGCTGCCCGTGTCGGAAGGCCGCGACGATCCTGACGTGGTCGAGCGGCTGGTCTCCGCGCTCTTTGTGGGCCACTCCGACATCGTCGCACTCTATAGCCTTGGTGCCGGCAATCGCGGACTGGTGCGTGCGCTGGAACGTGTGCCGCGGGAAAACCGACCGGTCGTCATCGCGCATGAGCTGACCGAGACGACGCGCGGCGCGCTGCAATCGGGCCTGTTCGATGCGGTCCTCAATCAAGACGCCGGCCACGAGGTGCGCAGCGCCATCCGCGTCCTGAAGGCCAAGGCCGACGGGCTGCCTGTCGTGGCCGCCCAGGAGCGCATTCGTATCGACATATTCCTGAAGGACAATCTGCCCTGAAGGCAGAGCATTGGAGGACACCCATGTATCTCGGATTGGATCTCGGCACATCCAGCGTCAAGGCAATGCTGATCGATGGCGATCAGAAGGTTGTCGGCGTCGGCCATGCGGCCTTGACCGTGCAGCGGCCGCATCCCGGCTGGTCGGAACAGGCGCCGGGCGACTGGCTGCGGGCGACCGAAGAGGCCGTTGCTGCGCTCAAGGCCTCGCATCCGAAGGAACTCGCTGCCGTCAGGGGCATCGGTCTTTCCGGCCACATGCATGGCGCGACGCTTGTCGACGCCAAGGACCGGGTGCTGCGACCCTGCATTCTCTGGAACGATACACGCAGCCATGCGGAGGCGGCGGTACTGGACGCCGATCCGCGCTTCCGGGCACTGACGGGCAATATCGTCTTTCCCGGTTTCACGGCGCCGAAGCTTGCCTGGGTGAAAAACAACGAGCCGGAGACCTTCGAGAAGGTCGCCAAAGTCTTGCTGCCGAAGGATTTCCTGCGGCTCTGGCTGACGGGGGAATATATCTCCGACATGTCGGACTCGGCCGGTACCAGCTGGCTCGACACGGGCAAGCGGGCCTGGTCGGCGGAGCTGCTCGAAGCCACGGGGCTGAGCGTCGAACAGATGCCGGGTCTTGTCGAGGGGACCGATCGGGCCGGCACGCTGCGTGCGGAGCTTGCGACGAAATGGGGTCTCGGCGCAAACGTCGTCGTCGCCGGTGGAGCAGGGGACAATGCCGCTTCCGCCTGCGGCATGGGCACTGTTGCCGAAGGCCAGGCCTTCGTGTCGCTCGGCACGTCAGGCGTTCTCTTCGCGGCAAATGCGTCCTATCTCCCGAAGCCGGAAAGTGCCGTGCATGCTTTCTGCCACGCGCTGCCGAAAACCTGGCACCAGATGGGCGTCATCCTGTCGGCAACCGATGCACTCAACTGGCATTCGACCGTGACCGGCAAATCGGCCGGCGAACTGACCGGCGAACTCGGCGATGCGCTTCATGCCCCGACGGGTGTCACCTTCCTTCCTTACCTCTCTGGCGAGCGGACACCCCATAACGATGCGAAGATCCGTGGCGCCTTCATCGGGCTTGGCCATGAAAGCGACCGGGCGGTGCTGACCCAGGCGGTGCTGGAAGGCGTAACCTTCGCCATTCGCGACAGCCTGGAAGCGCTGAAATCCGCCGGCACGAAGATCGACCGTGTTACCGCCATCGGCGGCGGGTCTCGCTCGCGCTACTGGCTGTCGTCGATCGCCACAGCTCTCGATATGCCGGTCGATATCCCGGCCGACGGCGATTTCGGGGCTGCCTTCGGCGCCGCACGCCTTGGGCTGATCGCAGCGACCGGGGCCGATCCGCTGTCGGTTTGCAGGGCGCCGGATACGGCCGAGACGGTCGAGCCGGTCGAGGCGCTTACCTCGGCCTATGAGGCGGCATACGGCCGCTATCGGGCGCTCTATCCGGCGATCCGGGGACTTTGAAGATTTGCCACTGACCCTGGCTCTCTCCCCGCAAGCGAGAAGAGAGGCCGGAAACGGCGGCGGCGCATTCCTTCTCCCCGTGAACTGGGAGAAGAGGCCGGCAGGCGGGTGAGGGGCAGCGTCGCGAGGCGCGTGAACACCAACACAAACACACACCAAGGAGGACTACCCATGAGCACAGGTTTCTTCGGCAATATCCAGAAGATCAGATATGAAGGCGAAGGCAGCAGCAATCCGCTGGCCTTCCGTCACTACAATCCCGACGAAGTGGTCATGGGCAAGCGGATGGAAGACCATCTGCGTTTTGCCATCGCCTACTGGCATACCTTTGTCTGGCCGGGCACCGATCCGTTCGGCGGCAATACCTTCGAGCGTCCGTGGTTCAAGGATACGATGGATGCAGCGAAGATGAAGGCTGATGTCGCCTTCGAATTCTTCCAGTTGCTCGGCACGCCCTACTACTGCTTCCACGACGCGGATGTTCGCCCTGAAGGCGACAGCTTTGCCGAGAACACCAAGAACCTGAACGAGATCGTCGACTACTTCGCGAAGAAGCAGGAAGAGACCGGCGTCAAGCTGCTCTGGGGCACGGCGAACATGTTCTCACATCGCCGCTACATGTCGGGTGCCGCGACCAATCCGGATCCAGACGTCTTCGCCTTTGCCGCGGCAACCGTGAAGACCTGCATGGACGCGACGCTGAAGCTCGGCGGCGAGAATTACGTTTTGTGGGGCGGCCGCGAAGGCTACGAGACCCTGCTCAACACCGATCTCGGACGCGAGCTCGACCAGATGGGCCGCTTCCTGAACCTCGTGGTCGAATACAAGCACAAGATCGGCTTCAAGGGCGCGATCCTGATCGAGCCGAAGCCGCAGGAACCGTCGAAGCACCAGTATGACTACGACGTAGCGACGGTCTACGGCTTCCTGAAGCGCTACGGCCTTGAAAACGAAGTGAAGGTCAATATCGAGCAGGGCCATGCGATCCTCGCCGGCCACTCGTTCGAGCACGAGCTGGCGCTCGCCAATGCGCTCGGCATCTTCGGTTCGATCGACATGAACCGCAACGATTACCAGTCCGGCTGGGATACCGACCAGTTCCCGAACAATGTGCCGGAAATGGCGCTGGCCTATTATCAGGTCCTGCAAGCCGGCGGCTTCACGACAGGCGGCACCAATTTCGATGCCAAGCTGCGCCGCCAGTCGCTCGACGCCGAAGACCTGTTGATCGCTCACATCGGCGGCATGGATTGCTGCGCCCGCGGCCTGAAGGCCGCCGCCAAGATGGTGGAAGACAAGGCGCTGTCGGCGCCGCTCGGCAACCGTTACGCCGGTTGGGACAAGGCCGAGAACCAGAAGATGCTGCGTGGCGAGGAAAGCCTCGATGCAATCGCTGCCCGCGTCGAAGCCCAGAACGTCAATCCGAAGCCGGTCTCCGGCAAGCAGGAACTCTTGGAAAACGTCATCAACCGCTACGTTTGATCGGTATTGCTGACGTGACGACCAGGGCCGGGGCGCGAAAGCGTCCCGGCCTTTCCCGTTGCTGGGTCTGGCGCATCATCCAGGGCGGTTGGTCTTGATGTAGTCGACAAAGGCGCGCAGAGGTGCCGGCATCAGCCGGCGTTCCGGGTAGTAGAGGAAGGGGCCGGAAAAGCTCAGCCACCAGGGTTCCAGCACCGGCAGCAATTCGCCGCTGGCGAAATGCGGTCTCAGCCAGTCTTCGAACAGCGCAAAGATGCCTGCACCGGAGATCGCGGCTCTGATGCCCAACTCGGTCGCATCCCCGGCTCGCACGAGCAGTTGGCCATTGGGCTCGACTACAAGTGTCTCGCCATCCTTCTCGAATTCCCAGGCCATGGCCAGACGCCCGGCAAACCGGCTGCGGATGCAGTTATGCGCCAGCAGATCGCGGGGATGCTGCGGATGACCGTGCGTGTTCAGGTAGGCAGGAGAGGCGCCAAGGCCGTAGCGCTGCAGGCGCGGGCCGATCGGCACGGCGATCATGTCCTGCGCCAGTCGCTCATCATAGCGGATGCCGGCATCGTAACCGGCAGCGATGACATCGATCAGGCTCTCGTCGGTGTCGATTTCCAGCCGGATGTCGGGATAGGCGGCGAGGAAGCCGGGGACGATCGCCGGCAGCGCCAGTCTTGCAGCACTTGCCGGCACGTTGAGCCGCAGCGTGCCGGCGGCACGGCCATCGAAGCTCCTGACATGTTCGAGCGCTGCACCGATTTCCCCGAAGGCGGGTCCGATGCGTTCCATCAGTCCGCGCCCGGCATCGGTCGGCACGACGGCGCGTGTCGTGCGGTTAAGCAGGCGGATGCCGAGCTTTGCCTCCAGACGGCGCACCGCATCGCTCAGGGCAGAGGCGCTGGTATTGCCCAGCCGCGAGGCCTCGCGAAATCCGCCGGCGCGGGCAACTGCGAGAAAGGCGCTGACATCGCTCATCTCGGGTGTATCGGCCATTGCTGCTCCTGATAATTGTGCTGTTTTCCGGACGGCCTGTCCGGATTGCCTCCGATTATCCTGAAAGTGTCGGCGCAGTACATAGCTGTTCACCACACAAAGGAAAAATCGACATGGCCAATCTGACAAAAGCCGGCAGCTTCACGCTGGGCAACCTCACCGTCAAACGTCTCGGTTACGGCGCCATGCAACTGGCTGGACCGGGTGTCTTCGGGCCGCCCAAGGACCGCGCGGAGGCCGTGGCGGTCTTGCGCGAAGCGGTGGAAAGCGGCGTCGATCACATCGATACCAGCGACTTCTACGGCCCGCACATCACCAACCAGATCATTCGCGAGGCGCTGCACCCGTATGCGGGCAACCTGGTCATCGTCACGAAGATCGGTGCCTTGCGCGGCGACGATGGCTCGTGGAACCCGGCCTTTTCGAAGGAGGCTCTGACCCGCGCCGTGCACGACAATCTGAAGAACCTCGGGCTCGACGCGCTCGATGTCGTTAACCTGCGGGCGATGTTCGATGTGCATCGCCCGGCGGAAGGTGATCTCGAAGAACCTCTGACCGTGCTTGCCGAATTGCAGCAGCAGGGGCTGGTCAGGCATATCGGCCTTTCCAACGTCACGTCCAAGCAGGTGGCGGATAGCCGTAAGATCACCGAGATCGTCTGCGTGCAGAACATGTACAACCTGGCGCACCGGGCCGACGACGCGCTGATCGACCAGTTGGCGGGCGAGGGGACAGCCTATGTTCCATTCTTTCCGCTCGGCGGTTTCTCGCCGCTGCAGTCGTCAACCCTGTCCGACGTGGCCGCACGGCTGAACCTGACACCAATGCAGGTGGCACTCGCCTGGCTCTTGAAGCGGTCGCCAAACATCCTGCTCATTCCAGGTACCTCGTCGCGGGCGCATCTCCGGCAGAATCTCGCCGTCGCCGACATCGATCTGCCTGTGGATGTTATGGCGGAACTGGACGGAGTTGGCGCGGCGGAGTGAGGGCGTCCCGGCGAAACGGCGGCGGAGAAGGCGTCGCTGGACGACCGGCCTTCAAGCGATGGCCGTAATCTCCAGTTCCTGATCGCCCACCGTCACCACATCGCCTACGGCCTTGCCCATCAGCCGGGCCGCGACGGGTGAAACGAAAGAGATGGAGCCGGTCTTGGGGTCAGCCTCGTCCTCGCCGACGATGCGATAGGTCTGGACGCGGCCGTCATCGCGCTCAAACGTGACCGTGCTGCCGAAGGCGACGACGGCATTGTTTTCCGGTGCCGGTATCACCTGTGCGGTCCGCAACCGTTCGGTCAGGTAGCGCAGATCACGATAGGGTACAGCCGATTGGCGGCGACGCTCGTTGACGTCGTCTACAGCCTGGGCCGCGAGATAGGCGGCCCGGGCTTCCTCGGCTTCAGACTCCAGACGCTTCAGCCCCTCTGCCGTCACCAGGTTCGGATGTTGCGAGATTGGCCGGTCCGGCAGATGGAGTTCTGCTGCGGTCTCCGAACTCTCTTCCTTGGTGAAGGCAACGCTCACGATGATCTCCGATGGCAAATGGCAAGGTGGCGCCGCGTGGCGCGCAAAAATACTGGTGTATCATAGGATGATCCAGGTCTAACGGCCAAGGACGGCTTTGGGTCCATCCCGGTTGGCGGGCAAATGCCGCCTTATCGCCGAGCAGGTCCCGTCACCGATCCCCGCACGATCAGATCCGGCATCAGCAGGATTTCCTGGCGTTCCGTCTGGCGGTCGGAAAGGGACTTGATGAGCAGCGACATGGCCTGCCGTCCAATCGCGGTGCGCGGCTGGCGGATGGTGGTGAGTGCCGGGTTGACATAGGTCGCCTGGGGCACGTCGTCGAAGCCGATGACGGAGAAGTCGTGCGGCAGGTCGTAGCCGCGGGCGGTAAGGCCGCTCAACACGCCAACGGCTGTGGCGTCGTTGACGCACATGAAGGCCGTCGGCAGCGTGTCGCGCATGAAGAGCTGTTCGACCGCCAGCCGTCCGCTTTCGATCGTCCCGTCACCCTCGAGCACGTAGCGTTGCTGCGGCGGAATCCGGGCGGCGTCGAGCGCCTTGTCGAAGCCCTGGCGACGGCGCTGGTGGCCAAGTCTCGTCTTGCTGTCGCCGATGAAGGCAATGGAGCGGTGACCGGCCGACAGCAGATGTTCGGCCGCCTTGCGGGCGCCGGCGAGATCGTCAACGCCGACATAGGAAATCTTGGAGCCGAAGACGGGTTCAAAAACGGCGACCGACGGCGGCAGGCGCTGGCCGACAACCTGATGGCCGAAGGGTTCGTGACCGGTGAAAAGGACGAGTCCGGTCGCCTGACCGGAGCTCAGGAACTTCAGATATTCCAAGCCGCGCTCGGGATCGTTCTGGGTGTGGCCGATCAGGACGCCGTAACCGTGAGCACGC
Source organism: Rhizobium sp. 'Codium 1' (assembly GCF_020889605.1). Lineage (NCBI taxonomy): Bacteria > Pseudomonadati > Pseudomonadota > Alphaproteobacteria > Hyphomicrobiales > Rhizobiaceae > Rhizobium > Rhizobium sp. 'Codium 1'. Next base: position 600,429 of record NZ_JAJGPW010000002.1, on the reverse strand, counting down.
GCTTCGTTTTCCATGCCGATCAAGGTCGAGGAAAAGTTCGGGTCGCCGATATCGGGTGCCAGAATCAGGATCATGTTCGACCGGCCCATGCGCAGCGAGCGCGCCATGGCATTGGTCGTATAGCCGGTGATGGCAATCGCCTGATTGACGCGCTGGCGTGTGGTTTTCGCCACCTTGTCAGGCGTGTGGATCGCACGGCTCACCGTCGCGATCGATACTTCCGCGATGCGGGCCACGTCCTCGATCGTCGCTGGTGCTTGTTCCGGCACGCGCCCTCATCCCCTATCCGTCTGGAATCGTTGGAGACCTTACATTCACTGCTGCGACTGCGAAAGCCGATACGGAACAAATTGTCCCTGTGATTGAATGATGTAAACCTTTACATCCGGCATGTAAAGGTTTACACAAAAGGGCATAAGCGGTTGAGGAGCCGCCTGGGAGGATTGCATGAATTTGACTGGAGGCGAAGTGCGGACACCCGTGCTCGTGGCGGAGCGTATCTCCAAATCTTTTGGCGACGTGCAGGTGCTGTTCAGCGTCGATTTCGACGTGATGCCGGGCGAGGTTCATGCGCTCATGGGCGAAAACGGCGCGGGCAAGTCGACGCTGGTGAAGATACTGTCAGGCTTCGAGCAGGCGACGGCTGGACGTATCCTGCTCGATGGTGAGCCCGTAACGCTGCCGGCCAATGGGGCCGCCGAAGCGCTGGGCATCGTCCTCATCCATCAGGAATTCAATCTTGCCGACCATCTGACCGTCACCGAAAGCCTGTTTCTCGGCCGCGAAGTCACACGCTTCGGCCTGCTGGATCGCAAGGTGATGCGGGCAGAGGCGCGGCGCGTGCTGGACCAGTTGGGCTCCGCAATCGACGAGAATGCGCTGATCAGCTCGCTTGCCGTGGCCGACAAGCAGATGGTCGAGATCGCCAAGGCGATCAGCCGCAAGGCGCGGATCGTCTTCATGGACGAGCCGACCGCGGTTCTGTCGCGCGACGAGACCGAAGTGTTGTTCGACCAGGTGCGCAAGTTGCGTGCCCGGGGCACCAGCTTCGTCTTCGTCTCCCACAAGCTTGACGAGGTGATGGAACTGACCGACCGCGTCACCGTCCTCCGCGATGGCCAGTGGGTGAAGACGGCGCCGACATCTGCACTCGACGGTGAGGCGATCGCTCAGCTGATGGTGGGTCGCGAGTTGTCGAGCCTCTATCCCAACAAGCACGAGCCTGACGTCGATGAAGAGATCGTCCTGTCGGTCAAGGATCTCACGACCGGTTTCGTCAGGAATGCGAGCTTCGATCTGAAGCGTGGCGAAGTGCTCGGCTTTTCCGGCCTGATCGGCTCGGGGCGCACGGAACTGATGGAGGCGGTCGCGGGTCTGCGTCCCCGCCTTTCCGGCGAGGTACGGCTCAAGGGTGCTGTCCTTGATGCGGGCGATTTTCGCGAAGCGAACCGGCGGGGCCTCGCCTACATGACCAAGGATCGCAAGGGCAAGGGCTTGCTGCTCGGCGAGAGCATGACGGCCAATCTGACGCTGCAGTCGATGGACAATCATGTGCGCCACGGCTATCTCGACCCAGGCAGCGAGGCCAAGGCCATGGCGCGGGCCAAGCGCCGCTTCGATATTCGCGTGCGCGACGAGAAGGTCCGGGTCGGGCGCATGTCGGGCGGCAATCAGCAAAAGCTGCTGCTCGCCAAGATCATGGAAGTCGAACCGGACATCATCATCATCGACGAGCCGACACGCGGGATCGATGTCGGCACCAAGCAGCAGATCTATCATTTTGTCGCAGCCCTGGCCCGTGAGGGGCGGTCGATCATCGTCATTTCCTCGGAAATGCCCGAGGTGATCGGGCTCTGCACGCGGGTGGCGGTCATGCGCGAAGGCCGGATGGTTGGCCTGCTTGAGGGTGAGGACATCAACGAACAGACAATCATGCGGTATGCCGCCGGCCTCAAGCGGCAGATGGCAAGCTGACGAGACTGACATGCCCGGCGAAATCCGGCTTTGAAACGGACACAGGGACGGCGCTGCCATCGACGACGAGGGCGCGCGGGAGGAGACGGGAAGACAATGACTGCCGAAACTGAAACGACCACACCTGGCCGTGGCGGCCGGACCTGGCGCGACGTGGACCTGCGCGCCGTGGCCCCTTTTGCAGCGCTGCTGATCCTGCTGATCGTCGGTGCCCTGGTGAACCCCAACTTCATCGGGCTCAACAACCTCGCCAATGTCGCGACGCGCTCTGCCTTCATCGCGATCATTGCCGTGGGCGCGACCTTTGTCATCTCGTCCGGAGACCTCGACCTTTCTGTCGGGTCGATGGTGGCCTTCGTCGCCAGTCTGATGATCCTGTTCATGAATTCCGGCGCGATTGCCGATCCCGGCCTGATGATCGCGGCTGCCATGGTGCTTGCCGTCGTCATCGGCTCGCTCTGCGGCCTCGCCAATGGCCTGATCACCACGGTCGGCAAGATCGAGCCCTTCATTGCCACACTCGGCACGATGGGTATTTATCGCGGCCTCACGACCTGGCTCTCCCAGGGCGGGGCGATCACGCTGCGCGATCCGGCCCAGCAGGAAATCTACCGTCCGGTCTATTTCGGCTCTATCCTCGGGTTGCCAGTCCCGATCGTCATCATTCTCGTCGTCACCGCGATTGCCGCCCTCGTGCTCTATCGCACACGCTATGGACGCCACGTCGTCGCCGTGGGCTCAAACAGAGACGTCGCCCGCTACTCCGGTATCGCCGTCGATCGAGTGCGCACCATCGCCTTCGTCATCCAGGGGCTTTGCGTCGCCATTGCGGTGCTGCTCTACGTGCCGCGTCTCGGTTCGACGTCTGCCACCACAGGTATCCTCTGGGAACTGCAGGCGATCACAGCGGTCGTCGTCGGTGGCACGGCGCTGAAAGGCGGGGCGGGCCGCGTCTGGGGCACGATCTGCGGTGCCTTCATCCTGGAACTCGTCGGCAACATCATGCTGCTGTCGAACTTCATCTCCGAATATCTGATCGGCGCCATCCAGGGCACGATCATCATCATCGCGATGCTCGTCCAGCGGTCGCTGGCGCGCAAGGCGTAAGGAAACGACCGGGCAGGAGGGTCGCCCGGTTCGTTCGCACTCGACCCTCGTCACTTTGGGAGGAAACCAATGCATAAGAAACTTATGGGCATGGCCGTTGCCATGACCGCGCTCGTGTCGATCTTCGGCGCCGCGCAGGCCCAGGACGCCAAGACGATCGGCGTCTCGATCCCGGCTGCAACACATGGCTGGACATCGGGTGTCATCTATCACGCCGAGCGTATCGCCAAGCAGCTTATGGAGCGTCATCCGGGCCTCAACGTCGTCGTGAAGACGTCCGCTGACCCGTCCAGCCAGGCAAATGCCGTGCAGGATCTGGCGACACAGGGCATCGACGCCCTCGTCATTCTGCCGACGGATCCGGATCCGCTGGTCAACGCGATCCGCCAGATCAAGGATAGCGGCAAGTTCGTCGCTCTCGTCGACCGTGCGCCCTCCGTCAACGACAACACCGTCCGCGACCTCTATGTCGCCGGCAACAACCCTGCTCTCGGTGAAGTCGCCGGCAAATACATCGCCGAGACCACGCCGGATGCGGAAGTCGTCGTCATCCGCGGCATGCCGATCCCGATCGACCAGCAGCGCCAGGACGGTTTCGACAAGGGCATCGAAGGATCCAACGTAAAGATCCTCGATCGCCAGTTCGGCAACTGGAACCGTGACGACGCCTTCAAGGTGATGCAGGACTACCTGACCAAATATCCGAAGATCGACGTGGTCTGGTGCCAGGATGACGACATGGCTGTTGGCGTGCTGCAGGCGATCGAACAGGCCGGCCGTACCGACATCCAGTACATCATCGGCGGTGCCGGTTCGAAGGACATGATCAAGAAGGTCATGGATGGCGACAAGATGGTCCCGGTCAATGTTCTCTATCCGCCGTCAATGGTCGGCACGGCCATGGAGCTGACTGCCGCCGCTCTCTACGACAGCGTTCCGGTTCACGGCACCTATACGCTGGACGCGACGCTGATCACGCCTGAGAACGCGGAAGCTTACTACTTCCCGGATTCTCCGTTCTGATCCGGAAAGTCGAACCCCATCAGTCTGCCCGGATTTTTCCCGGGCAGACTTCTGCTGCAGCCATCATTGCGGTTGTGTCGAAATTCCATCTCCTGTAATCGTTCACGGAAACGTTGCAGGAATACTCAGGGAGGAGAATTCATGAAGACGATCAAGGGACCGGCGATCTTTCTCGGCCAGTTTGCGGGTGATGCCGCACCGTTCAACACCTGGGATGGAATTACCAAATGGGCGGCGGAGAAGGGCTATGTCGGCGTTCAGGTTCCGACCTGGGCCGGGCAGCTCATGGACCTGAAAAAGGCTGCCGAATCCAAGGATTATTGCGATGAGCTCGCCGGCGTCGCCCGCCAGAATGGCGTTGAGATCACCGAACTGTCTACCCACCTTCAGGGCCAGCTGGTCGCCGTGCATCCAGCCTATGACGAAGCCTTTGACGGCTTTGCCGCACCGGAAGTGCGCGGCAATCCGAAGGCTCGACAGGAATGGGCCGTGCAGCAGGTCAAGTACGCGCTGAAGGCCTCTCGCAATCTCGGCATCAAGGCGCATGCGACCTTCTCGGGCGCGCTCGCCTGGCCCTACATCTATCCCTGGCCGCAGCGTCCCGCCGGTCTCGTCGAGACCGCTTTCGATGAACTCGCGCGCCGCTGGCTGCCGATCCTCGATTATGCCGAAGAGCAGGGCGTCGACGTTTGTTACGAGATCCATCCGGGTGAAGACCTGCATGACGGCGTGACCTTCGAGATGTTCCTGGAGCGGGTGAAGAACCACTCCCGCGCCAACATGCTCTATGACCCGTCGCACTATGTGCTGCAGTGCCTCGACTACCTCGACAACATCGACATCTACAAGGACCGGATCAAGATGTTCCACGTCAAGGACGCGGAGTTCAATCCGACCGGTCGGCAGGGTGTCTATGGCGGCTACCAGGGTTGGGTGGAGCGCGCAGGACGGTTCCGTTCGCTCGGTGACGGCCAGGTCGATTTCGGCGCAATCTTCTCGAAGATGGCGGCGAATGATTTCGACGGCTGGGCTGTTGTCGAATGGGAATGCGCGCTGAAGCATCCGGAAGACGGCGCACGCGAAGGGGCAGATTTCGTCCGGGCGCATATCATCCGCGTGACTGAAAAGGCGTTCGACGACTTCGCTTCCGGCGGGACCAACGATGCGGCCAACCGCCGGATGCTGGGTCTCTGATCCCTAAACCTGCCTGAGGGCGGCGATGTCGCCGCTCTCGAGGTGGGGCAAGGCCCGTTCGATCTTGTCGACGGGCCAATCCCACCAGGCAAGTGCCAGCAGATCGGCGATCTTCTCGTCTGTGAAGCGCTGGCGCAGCACGGTTGCAGGATTGCCGCCGACGATGGTGTAGGCCGGCACATCACGGGTTACCACGGCGCGGGCAGCGATGATGGCGCCGGATCCAATCGTGACCCCCGGCATGATCGTTGCGCCATGGCCGATCCAGACGTCGTGGCCGACGATTGTGTCTTGAAAAGGCAGGTCCTGGTAGCCTTTGATGGTGTCAGGGCTGAAGACGCGGAAGGGATAGGTCGTTACGCCCGACATGGCATGGTTGGCAGAACTGGTGATGAGGATCGCCTCACGGGCAATCTGCACGAAGCGGCCGATCACTAGCCGTTCCTGGCTAAAGGGGTAGAGATAAGGCGCGAGGATCGCTGCCGTCTCTTCCACTGTACGGGAATGGGTGAAGTAGCTGAAGTCGCCGATCTCCATGCGGGGATGATCGATGACGGAGGCAAGCTGAACGGTCTCGCGATAGGGCGTGCCGCAGGCGAGCGTGATGGGAAAGGGTTGTCTCGGATCGAGAAAAGGCATGGCTGAGATCCTTGCAAAAAGCATGCATCTGATGTTGCGGCATTCGCCGACACCGGTTTTTCTGCTTTGCCTCTAAAGAGGCGGATCTCAGTTGTTCACTGTCAGGGCATCCTTCTTCTCGGATGCCAGTCTAACGGATCTGGAGCGTGAACTCCAGACGCAGCTTAAAGAAGGAGGACGCTTCATGGCGATCGAAGCAAGCAAATCGGGCGAACGGACACCGAAGATCCGGCTGGGTATGGTCGGTGGTGGCGCTGGCGCATTCATTGGTGCCGTCCATCGCATGGCGGCCCGGCTCGACGATCACTATGACCTTGTTGCCGGTGCTTTGTCCTCGACACCGGACAAGTCCGTTGCGTCGGGCCGCGAACTCGGGCTTTCCCCGGAGCGCTGCTACGGCTCCTATGAGGAGATGGCCGAGAAGGAATCGGCGCGTCCTGATGGCATCGAGGCCGTGTCGATCGTTACGCCGAACCATGTGCATTTTCCGGCGGCCAAGGCTTTTCTCGAGCGCGGCATCCACGTCATCTGCGACAAGCCGCTGACCTCCAACCTGGACGATGCCAAGGCGCTGAAGGCCGTTGCCGACAAGGCGAAGGCGCTGTTCATCCTCACCCATAACTACACCGGCTATCCGATGGTGCGTCATGCGCGCGAACTCGTGCGCTCCGGCGAGCTTGGGGATCTCCGGCTGGTGCAGATGGAATATCCACAGGACTGGCTGGCAGAGCCGATCGAGCAGACCGGTCAGAAACAGGCCGCCTGGCGCACGGATCCGAAGCAGTCGGGTGCCGGTGGTTCGACCGGCGATATCGGCACACATGCCTATAATCTCGGCTCGTTCATCTCCGGCCTTGAGCTCGATGAACTGGCGGCCGACGTGCACACCTTCGTCGAGGGCCGTCGCCTGGATGACAATGCTCATGTGATGTTGCGCTTCAAGGGCGGCGCCAAGGGTCTGCTGTGGTGCAGCCAGGTTGCGACCGGCAATGAGAATGGGCTGAAGGTCCGCATCTACGGCACCAAGGCCGGCATCGAATGGACCCAGGCCGATCCGAACTATCTCTGGTTCACCCGGCTCGGAGAGCCGAAGCAGCTGATCACCCGCGGCGGGGCAGGGGCCAATGCGGCAGCAGCGCGTGTGACACGCATCCCGTCCGGTCATCCGGAAGGCTATCTCGAAGCCTTCGCGACGATCTACACGGAAGCCGCCGCGGCAATCAACGCAGCGAAGGCGGGGGCTGCGGTCGATCCGGCGGTTGTCTATCCGACCGTTGATGATGGCGTGAAGGGTGTCGCCTTCGTCGAGGCCTGCATCGCATCGTCAAAGCAGAATGGCGGCTGGGTGAAGCTCTGAGCTTTGCCTTCTCGGCAAGGGGGAGCGTCAGGCGACGTGGCGCTCCCCCTTCGCGCCATCGGGAAGAAATTGGTCCGAAGCGCCAGATGAGGGGGAGTGAAGCGCAGGGCTGACCTATCCGGCAAAGGCTTTGTCACCCCACGGCATGGATCGGCCCCACCCCGCCACTGAAGGGAAGGGTGGCCGAACTGCAACGTTGCAGATTTTTGTTTCCGATGTCTTCACCGCGTCGCCCCTTTGCTCTAAACCGCTCATCGAACGGCTGCGGGCGTCCCTGTGCGCCCTGATCTGACGAAGGATGTGTGTGATGATCGATCCCAAAGCGCTCGCCTCGCGTTTTCCCGGTGACTTCCTCTTCGGGGTGGCCACCGCCTCCTTCCAGATCGAAGGAGCCTCGAAGGCAGATGGGCGCAAGCCCTCGATCTGGGATGCGTTTTCCAACATGCCGGGCCGGGTCTTCGGACGGCATAATGGCGACGTCGCCTGCGACCATTACAATCGCTGGGAAAGCGATCTGGATCTCATCCGGGACATGGGCGTCACCGGCTATCGTTTCTCGATCGCGTGGCCGCGCGTCATTCCCGAAGGCACCGGCCCCATCAACGAGAAGGGGCTCGACTTCTACGACAATCTCGTTGACGGGCTGAAGGCGCGGGGCATCAAGGCTTACGCGACGCTTTATCACTGGGACCTGCCGCTGGCGCTTATGGGCGAGGGCGGCTGGACGGCGCGGTCAACTGCTCAGGCTTTCCAGCGCTACACCAGAGTTGTCATGGAGCGGCTTGGCGATCGGCTCGACGCGGTCGCGACCTTCAACGAGCCCTGGTGCTCGGTCTGGCTCAGCCATCTCTACGGCATTCATGCACCTGGCGAACGCAACATGGATGCGGCAATGCATGCGCTGCATTACACCAATCTTGCGCATGGGCTCTCGGTGCAGGCGATCCGCGAAATCGCGCCGAATGTACCGGTCGGGTTGGTGCTGAATGCGCATGAGACGCTGCCCGGCTCGGACAGCGCCGCCGACAAGGCGGCGGCCGAACGCGCGCATCAGTTCCACAACGGCGTCTTCTTCGATCCGGTGTTCAAGGGAGAGTATCCGGCAGGCTTCCTGTCCGCGCTTGGTCATCGTATGCCCAAGATCGAGGAGGGGGATCTCGCGATCATCAGCCAGAAGCTCGATTGGTGGGGGCTCAACTACTACACGCCGATGCGTGTTGCCGACGATCCGACGCCGGGCGCAGAATTCCCGGCAACGTCAAATGCTCCGCCGGTCTCCGAGGTGAAGACCGATATCGGCTGGGAGGTCTATGCGCCGGCCTTGAAGTCGCTCGTCGAGCGGCTCTATGCCCGCTACGATCTGCCGGTCTGCTACATCACCGAGAACGGCGCCTGCTACAATATGGACGTCGAGGGTGGCGAGGTCGATGACCAGCCGCGGCTCGATTACTACGCCGAGCATCTCGACAAGGTCGCCGATCTGATTGCCGAGGGCTATCCGATGCAGGGCTATTTCGCATGGTCGCTGATGGACAATTTCGAATGGGCGGAAGGCTACAAGATGCGCTTCGGGCTGGTGCATGTCGACTACGACACCCAGGTCCGCACCATCAAGAAGAGCGGCAAGTGGTACCGCGATCTGGCGCTGGAATTCCCCAAGGGGAATTTCAAGCCGGACTGATGCAGCGGCGCGAACCGCCCCTAATTTAGCGTTCTCACCCGAGCTTGATCAGCTTGTTTCCGGAGTCGGTCTCGTTGCGCTGGTCGAACTCGGCGCGGGCCGACCGGATGCGGTCGTGATGGGTGAAGACCCAGCCTCCCAGTGCCCGGATCGGTTCGCCAAACGAACGGCCGAGATCGGTCAGTGCATACTCCACTTTTGGCGGCACGGTCGGATGCACCGTCCGCTCGACGATGCCGTCTCTTTCCAGCGCCCGTAAAGTCAATGTCAGCATGCGCTGCGAGATCCCGACGACGGAGCGCTTGAGATCGGAAAAGCGCTGTGGCCCGTCGCCGAGCATCATGATGACAAGGACCGTCCACTTGTCGCCCAGCCGCGCCAGCATCTCGCTGACGGTCTGGCATTTCGTGGGGTCATAATTGTCGCACATGGCGGATCCAATCGTTCCATCGATGTAACCTGGTATCAGGAATGTGCCTTCTTGCACAAATTTGATGGTTACATATTTAGGCCTGGTTACGAATTGATACCAGACCCTGCTGGTCCTGCCAACTCCCAAGGCGCCGCACGGGTCCAACCAGGAGCGACAGCATGTCCGCACTCATTGAAAAGCTGAACTGGCGCTATGCCACCAAGAAGATGGACCCGGCCAAGGTCGTTTCCGAGGACAAGGTGGAGCGTATTCTCGAAGCGGCCCGGCTCGCGCCAACCTCCAGCGGCTTGCAGCCCTTCGAAGTCATCTTGGTGACGAACAAGGACGTTCGCGCCAAGATTCAGGAAATCGCCTGGAACCAGGCCCAGGTCACTGAGGGTTCGCATCTGCTCGTCTTCGCCGCTTGGGACAATTACACCGTCGAGCGTATCAACCACATGTTTGACCTCACCAATGAAGAGCGTGGAACCACGAACGAGGGCTTCGAGAACTATCGCCAGATGTTGCTCGACATGTATCCCGGGCGTGAAGCGGCGGTGAACTTCGAGCATGCTGCACGCCAAGCCTATATCGGCTTCGGCATGGCCGTTGCTGCTGCCGCCTTCGAGGGCGTCGACGCCACACCCATGGAAGGTTTCGATGCTGCCAAGCTCGACGAGATCCTGGGCCTGCGCGAAAAGGGCCTGCGTTCGGTCACCATCCTGCCGATCGGTTATCGTGCTGCCGAGGGCGATTGGCTTGCGAACCTGAAGAAGGTGCGTCGCCCGAAGGACGAGTTCGTTTCGATCGTCGCCTGACGACGGTCAACAGTCTCCCGCCGGCACCTCCAGGTCGGCCGTGAGGGCTCCGGGCAACCGGAGCCTTTTTTCATGATCGGCCGGACATCCGCATACCCCGATAAATCGTTATTCGGCATGCTGTTCAGCATGTTAAGCCAAATTGAACATATTGTGTCGCAAGGTGTGGTTTCAGCCTTGGGTAACTCGTATGCGGCTTCGCGATCTGAACGGACGGCTCCAACCACTCGCTACCCGACGGGTGGCAGTCGCGGCTTTGCTCGTGGTGTTCGCGACGATGGCGATGATGGTCGCCTCGATCGTGATGACCGCACTCGAGCGCGTCGCAAATTATGCCAATCACCTGGACGAGGAACGGTCGCGCGAGACGCTGGTCGGCGCCATCCAGACATTCGAGCACCAACTGGGTGCCACGCTGCTCGATTACACCGCTTGGGATGACGCGGCGGCCAATGCTTATGACAACCAGGACATGGCCTGGATGATCAGCAATTTCGGCGACATGACCTTCGACAGTGACCTCTTCGATGTCGCAATCGTGCTGGACGCGCAGGGCCAGCCGATGATGGCCTATGCCGACGGTTCCCCGATCGACGGGCGCGCCGAGGGGTATCTGACGCCGGCACTCATGGCGCTTTTCGAAAAGGTGCGCACGGGCCAGAGTGGGCTTGTTCCGCAAGCGCTCGGCTTCGTCAGGACCCAGAAGGGGATTGGCTCTGCCGGCGTTGCGCTCATCCGGCCCAAATCCGGCGAGATCGGCAGGCCGCAGGACGAATTCGTCTATCTCTCCTTCATTCGGCACTTGTCGCCCTCGACCGTGGAGCGGATCTCGGAGGCCTATGTGCTTCCAGGCCTCGAGCTCATTCCGCCATCCTCAAGCAAGACCTCCGTCACGATCTCTGCCCCATCAGGCGAGCCGGTCGCGTCGCTTGCCTGGATTCCGCGCGTACCGGGCGATCAGAGCCGTGAACAGGTCAAGCCGTTGATCACGGCGGCGCTTGTGATCATCATCATCTACTGCCTTCTGCTCGTGGTCCTGGGAAATGCCGAGATGCGGCGCGTCCGGGCGGATGAGGCAAATGCCGTCAAGCTTGCGCAATCCGACCGGCTGAGCGGGCTTCTCAATCGCGCGGGATTGAACCAGTTTCTCGAGGACGCGGTCCAGCGCGGGCGTGACGCGGGCGAAGATGTCGTCCTGCTCTATCTCGATCTCGACGGGTTCAAGGAAGTCAATGATGCCTATGGCCACGCGACCGGGGACCGGTTGATCCGGGCTGTCGGGGCCGGTCTCTCGGTCCTGGTCGAGGAAAAAGCCGGGCTTGCCCGCATTGGCGGTGACGAGTTCGGGATCGTTTTGACCGGCAAGGATGCCCAGGTGCGGGCATCCCATCTCGCGGAGTCGATCCTCGCCTTCTTCGATGAGCCTGTGCTTCTCGGAGAGCGGACCGTCGTGGTCGGATGCAGCATTGGCGTGTGCGTTTCCGAGGGGGGGAGCGTCGACGGTGGCGAGCTCACACGGCGCGCCGACATGGCGATGTATTCCTCCAAGGATTGCGGGCGGGGCCGGTCGACGGTTTATGACCCGCGCATGGACGAGGAGCGCGAGACCCGCAACCAGATGGAAATCGATCTGCGCGCGGCGATCGCCCGCAGCGAGATCGAGGTGGTCTACCAGCCCGTCGTGGATGCCAAGACGTTTGCGCTGGTCAGTGTCGAGGCACTGGCCCGCTGGACCCGCAGGGGGCATGGCCCCGTTTCGCCAGATGTCTTCATCCCGATTGCAGAGACGAGCGGCTTGATCGATCAGCTCGGTCTCTGTGTCTTGCGCCAGTCGTTGCAGCAACTCTCTCACTGGCCGGAATTGAAGCTCTCGGTCAATGTGTCACCGGGGCAGTTCCGGGATCCGTCCTTCGTCGACCGTGTCGCTGCCATGTTCGAGGAGACCAATATCGAGGCCGGTCGTGTCGTCCTTGAAATGACGGAGACCTATTTCATTCAGAGCCCGGATCGCGCGCGTCTGGCCATGGAGCGGCTCCGGGCGCTCGGGCTGCGCATCGCGCTCGACGATTTCGGCGCAGGTTTCTCCAGCGTCGGTTATCTCAGGCAGTTCGGCTTCGATCGGATGAAGATCGACCGGTCGCTCGTCCAGTCGCTGGATCGCGGTCACCGCGCCGTCGAAATGCTGCAGGCGACGGTGGCATTGGCCCGGTCGCTCGGCATACCCGTGACGGCGGAAGGTGTGGAGACCGAACAGCAGGCCGTCATCCTGCGGCTTTCCGGCTGCGACCAGTTGCAGGGCTATCTCTTTGGCCGCCCACAATCGCCGGAAGAGATCGGTGCCTTGATGCTGCGGCCGATGGAATTGCGGGCCAAGGCCGCCGAGCTCGCCTTCGCCGGCAACCGCGACGGGGCGATGCTGGTCTGACATTGCGCGTGAACATTCGGGAACCCGGGACGGGGCTCGGGGCTTCTCCTTCCCTGAAAGGAGACTTCAGATGTTTACCACCGATACCTGGCTCAGAATTGTCTGTAGCATGATGATCAATGCCGTGATCTTCGGCACTGGGGCTGTTCTCGTCCTGTCAGTCCCGGCTCTCGCCGCCCACGCGAAGATCCTGCTGCCGTTCGTCGTCATCGCCGCATTTGCGGCCGCACCTTTCTTTGCTCTCGCCGTTGCTCCGCGCATGCGGTTGCGCAATTGGGGGCGCCGAGACTGGAAGCGCGGTGACGCAATTTCAGGATGAGCGGTTCTGACTGACCGGCGACACTAGCCGCCGATGTGCTTGTCGCCGCGCTTCTTTGCCAGCGCGATCTGAAGCTGGCGCTGACGATACCGGTCGCGATCTGCTTCGGTGCGGGTTTCATAACAATGGCTGCAGGAGACGCCTTCCTCGTAGTGAGGGTGCGTCACTTCCTCGGCCGTAATCGGATTACGGCAGGCGTGGCAAAGCTTGTGGTTGCCCTCTTTCAGGCCGTGGGTCACCGAGACGCGCTCGTCGAAGACAAAGCAGGCGCCGTCCCAGAGGCTTTCCTCTTCGGGAACCTGTTCCAGATACTTCAGGATGCCGCCCTTCAGGTGATAGACGTCCTCAAAGCCCTGCTGCTTCATGAAGGCGGTCGCCTTTTCGCAGCGAATGCCGCCGGTGCAATACATGGCGATCTTCGGCTTGTTGTGCAGGCCGGGATTGTTCTTCACCCAGTCCGGGAATTCGCGGAAGGTCTTGGTGTTCGGATCGACCGCGCCGCGGAAGAGGCCGATCGCAGTCTCGTAATCGTTGCGGGTGTCGATGACGATGGTTTCGGGGTCTGAGATCAGCTCGTTCCAGTCCTTGGGGTCGACATAGGTGCCGACGATCTCGTTGGGGTCGATGTCCTCGACGCCCATGGTCACGATTTCCTTCTTCAGCCGCACCTTCATGCGCAGGAAAGGCATCCTGGAGGCCCGGCTTTCCTTGTGCTCGAGATTGGAAAATTCCGGCTGGCTGCGGATGAAGGCGAGCACGGTTGCTATCGCGGAATCGGTGCCGGCGATCGTGCCGTTAATGCCCTCATGGGCAATGAGCAACGTCCCCTTCACGCCATGCGATTTGCACAGCGTTTCCAACGGCTCCTGGAAGCTCTCAAACCGCGAAAACCTTGCGAAATGGTAGAGCGCGGCGACGCAAAAAGCGCCGCCTTCTTCGTGACGGGGTGCTGCAATGTGTTCTGTCATAGGCTGCGAAATACCGCCTCTCCCCCTGCAGCGCAACGGATTTCCGCTGGCCGCGCCAAGTTTGAGATTTGTCAATTCTTGCGCCTGGGGACGGGCGGTGGCCGGGATCAACCGGTCCGGCGCTGGATCGCTGCCCTCATCCACAGGGTCTCGATGATGTCGGCCTCGTCCTTCGCGGCGTCGGCAAAGATGCGGCCGGCCAAGGTCAGAGCCTCGCGGCGCAGGTCCATCTGGCGACGGATGATGATGGCTAGCAGGAAGGACTGACCTTCCCCGTTGCCGAAGATCTCCGGTTCGTGGTCGAGCAGGGTGATGAGCACCGTCAGGTCGTGTTCGTGGCCGAGCAGGTCGACAAGTCTCTTGGCGTCCCGGCGCTTTGCACAAAAGGCGCTCGGCCAGAGGTCGCTCAGCAGGGACAGGTTCATCCAGTAGGCTTGCGAGGCCTTGCGAAGGTCATGGAAGGCTTCGCCATGGCTCTCGCCCTTGCAGGTGTCCAGCGCCTCGTGGGCCTCGTCGAGGCTTCTGCGCCAGCCCCGGGCGACGAGACGAGCGGTATGGCCGGCTTTCGAGGGCAGGGAAAGATCGTGCAGGGCCGAGACAGCGGCCCGGCATTCGGTAACGACACCGGACACTTTGGCCTGAAGGTCGCGTTCGCTCTCGGCGATGTCGTCTCGGCGCAGGGCCAGCACTTCGCGGGCTGCCGCGAGTGTCTCGGCCTCGTCGTCGGTCAGGGCGTGGACCGAGAGGTGCTCGACCGTCTCGATCAGGGCCGTGGCATCGCGGATGCTCGAGAGGCTGCGGCCGGCCTCGCGCAATCTCGTATTCTCCCGGCGCCAGAAAGCCTTGTCGCCCCGCGCCACAAGGCGATAGAGATTGCGCAGGCGCTTGAAGATCTTGCGGGCCGCATGGATCGCCTCGTGCAGCCCCTCCGGTCTCGCCTCCAGCGTCTCGATCGCCTTTTCCAGTTCCCGGCGTGCAACGCTTTGCACCTCGGCGAGAAGCGGGCGGTCCGGCCTAATGCGATATGGCATGCACCAGCTCCGGCCGCGTGCGCTCAGTGGCGAGGACCTGGTTGGAATAGCGCTTGTCCCCGGTCACCTCGCGGCCGAGCCAGGCCGGCAGCGCCGGGGCATCGTCTTCGGAAGCCATCTCCACCTCGGCGGTGATGAGCCCGCGATAGACACCCTCGAACACGTCGATTTCCCAGGTGAAGCCCTCGAAGTTCACGGTAAAGCGGGTCTTTTCGATGACGTTTCCAATCGAGAAGGCCAGCATTTCCAAGGCGTCGTCATGGGAGATCGGGTATTCGAATTCGTCGCGCGTGAGCATGCCCTTGCCGAATTTTATCGTCAGTTGGGCGGTCTCGTCATTGCGGGTGCGGACGCGCACCGAGCGATCCGCCTCGGCGGCGATATAGGCTTGCCGAATTCGCGTTTCGGAAGTGACGGAGCTTTTCCAGCCATCGGTCCGGACGAGAAACTTGCGCTCGATTTCCTTCGCCATATGCTCACGCCCCGAAAATATTCCGCCGCCGGACCATAGCGGAGGCCGGAGTGTTAGGAAACCCGAAAGATTCCGTGTTACCTGTCGGGCTCGACATCGAAGTCGTCGCGCGTTAGTGAATTGCCGATCTAATCGTTTTAAAAGAGGGTCCTGCCATGGGCGATAAAACCGAAAAGCTCCTCTCCACCCTGAAACTTCAGCCGGTCGTGCCGGTCCTGATCATCGAGGATGCCAAGACCGCAGTGCCTCTGGCGCGCGCGCTTGTCGCAGGCGGATTGAAGGCAATCGAGATCACGCTGCGCACCGCAGCCGCGCTCGAAGCCGTGCGTCTGGTGGCACGGGAAGTCGAGGGCGCCGTGGTCGGCGCCGGCACGATCCTCAATGCCGCCCATTATGCGGCAGCCGTCGATGCCGGTTCGCAGTTCATCGTCAGCCCCGGCACGACGCAGGAATTGCTCGATGTCGCCCGCCAGTCGGACATTCCGCTGCTTCCGGGTGCGGCGACCGCGTCCGAAGTCATGGCGCTGCGTGAAGAGGGCTACAAGGTTCTGAAGTTCTTCCCCGCAGAACAGGCTGGCGGTGCCGCCTATCTCAAGGCGCTGTCTTCGCCGCTCGCCGGCACGCTGTTCTGCCCGACCGGCGGTATCTCGTTGAAGAACGCCATGGACTATCTGTCGCTGCCGAACGTCGTCTGCGTCGGCGGTTCGTGGGTTGCGCCGAAGGAACTGGTCTCGGCCGGTGACTGGGCAGGCATCACCAAACTCGCCAGCGAAGCCGCAGCCCTCAAGGGCTGACATTCACGTCGGCTCCATCGTCACGCTCTTTGTAAAATCGAAGTCGCTTCCTATCTAGGGAGCGACAGAGACAACAAGGAGACCAAGATGTTCGACGCCAAGAAGCTGCTGGATCAGTTCCTGGGATCACAGGTGCCGGGAGGATCCGGGTCGATCGGCCAGAAGGGCAATGATCTCCTGGGGATGGCCAAGGCCAATCCCTGGAAGAGTGGCGCTCTTGCGGCCGTTCTGCTTGGCACGAAGACCGGCCGCTCGATTGGCGGTAACGCCTTGAAGCTCGGCGGTCTCGCCGTGATCGCCGGTCTCGGCTATCAGGCCTACAAGAATTACCAGGCCGGTCAGAAACCTGAACCGTCCCAGGCGCTGCCCGAACTTCTGCCGCCGCCGAAGGATTCGCCTTTCAGCACTGAGCCCCAGGCCGTTTCCAACGACTTTGCCTTGTCGTTGGTGCGTGCAATGATCGCGGCCGCCAAGGTCGACGGTCATATCGACGCGGGCGAACGGTCGCGGATCATGGACAAGGTGCATCTGTCCGGTCTCGGCACGGAAGCGGAAGCTTTCATCGACGCGGAGCTCGCAAGGCCGATCGATCTCGATGCGCTTGTCGCCTCGGCCCAGACCGAGGAACAGCGGGTCGAAATCTACACCGCTTCGCGCCTCACCATCGAACCGGACACCCGCACTGAACGCGGCTATCTCGACATGCTCGCCGGCCGTCTTGGCCTTCCGGACGCGCTGGTCGATCATATCGAGGCGACCGTGGCCTCCGCCAAGATCAGTCTCTGATCGCCTGCGGCATCCGGTCCGCCCGGGTGCCGCTCCGACGGTTGCCTTTGTCGCCTGCCTGACTTAAGCCTCGGACGATTGATCAGCCTGAGGTTCTGCCATGCGTGACCTGTCCACCTTCAAGGGATGTCCGGCGCCACAGCCCGTCCGGCTGGAGGGGCGGTTCGTCGTGGTCGAACCCTATGATCGCGCGACCCATCTTAAAACCTTGTGGGAGGGCCTGGGTGGCCATGAGGTCAATTCGCTGCTCACCTATTTCACCCAGCCGGACTTTGCCGGGATCGATGATTTCGACGCATGGCTGACTGCCGTCCAGAAAAGCGGATGGATCACCGAGGTGTTTCTCGACAGGGCGACCGGGACGGTCGTCGGCATGGCCAACTACATGCGGCCCGATCCGGCAAACGGCGTTGTCGAGGTCGGTGGCGTCGCACATGGCCCCGCGATGAGCCGTTCGCCTCTCGCGACCGAAGCGCATTACCTGCTCGCGCGGCATGTCTTCGATGATCTCGGTTACCGCCGGTACGAGTGGAAGTGCCATAACGAGAACGTGCCGAGCAAGGTGACGGCGAAACGCTACGGTTTCAGCTTCGAGGGCGTCTTCCGCCAGCACATGCTGTCCAAGGGAAAGAACCGCGACACGGCCTGGTTCTCGATGATCGACAGAGAATGGCCACTGAACCGGGCCGCATTCGAGGCCTGGCTCGATCCTCAAAATTTCGACGAGGTCGGACGCCAGAAGCGCCGGCTGGAAGACCTGCGGGCCGAGCTGGCCGCGGCCCAGACCTGATAGGAAATCACATCGTGAAGCCGAACATCTTCAGCATCATCCTCTATGCCGGCACCGCCGTTGTCGTCGCAGCACTGGCCTATGGAAGCTACAAGAATGCCACCGTCGCCTTGTCGGTCGGCCTTTGTGTGGTGATAGGGCTCGTGGTTTATGCCTTCCGCTTTCTGCCGGAGCCGAAGAAGATCGCAAGGCAGGGTGCGGCTGCACCGTCCTCCCGCTCACAGACGAGACAGGCCGCAGTTGTCGTTGCCGTCATCTTCGGGCTGATGCTGCTCGTGCCGACCGTCGTGCTTTGGATCGGCCGCTATTCGCCGGAACTGGGCGCCTTTGTCGGCGCCATTGCGCTGATGGCGATCTTCCTGATCCTGTGGCTGCGCTCGCGTTATCAGCGGAGCCACGAGCCGGACGAGAGCTGATCGGCTCAAGCCGTCAGACTCGCAGCGAGCAGCAGCGCCCCGAGCAGAATGACGAGCACTGCCGCCGCCACTTCGATGGAGCCGGCAACGATACCGGCGCGGCGTGAGCCGGGGCCGGAGAGCCGGAGGGCCACGCTCTTGGCGCCGACGGCGAGGCTTGCCAATACCGAGACCGTTATTGCCGTGCCGAGCGCCATGGCGAGGACCGAGAGTATTCCGCCAAGCAGCAGACCGTTCAACAGTGAAAAGGTCATGACGAGCAATGCGCCGGAGCAGGGGCGCATGCCAACTGCAATCACGGCCGACCAGGCATCCCGTAGGCTGAAGGTATTGCCGCCGACAAGGCTCGGATCCGGCGCGTGGGCTATTCCGCATTCATGGCAGACGGAGCCCGGCGCCAGGGCATCATGGTCATGGGCGACGGCCATGGCCCGGAAGCGGGAGCCGGCCGTATCGCGCGGTGTCGATAGTGTCGCCGGTTCGGCAAAGAGCGAGGCCGTAACGCTGCCGGCGGCTGTGGTATCAGCCCCTCCGAACAGGGCTCCGCTCGTGCCCGTCGGCGTCACTCTGGCGAAAGAAGCCCTCAGCTTGCGTATCAGGAGCCAGACGCCGAAGGCGACGATCATCGCGTAGCTCGCGATTTCCAGGGTCTGCGTCGCAGCGGTCATGCTGATCGATGTGCCGCGCAAGAAAATGTAGGTCACGCCGACTACGGCGATGGCGACGAAGGCCTGCAGGAAGGCCGAGACGAAGGAGACGAGAATGCCGCGGCGCAGTTCGATCTCGTTGGCAAGCAGATAGGACGAGATCACTGCCTTGCCGTGGCCGGGACCGGCGGCGTGGAAAATGCCATAGGCGAAGGAGAGGCCGACCAGGGTGACCAGGCTCCAGGGATCCTCGCGCATCGCCTTCAGCGCATTCGTCAAAGACCGATAAAAGGCCTGCTGGTGGGTGTTGATCCATACCAGGATTTCGGCGAAGGGGCCGCTTGCGGGCTGGTAGCTCGGCTCGGCAGCGCCGATCCCGAGCGGCGAGGCGGCATGTGCGAAGCCGGCGAGCAGGAAGAGGGCGAGGGCGGCGACGGCGAAGCGTGCGGGAAACAGGCGCCCTGCGATCCTCAGCATGTCACCTCCAGCCGCGTCGCGAAGAGCTTGCCCATGTCCGTACCGGCCGGATCGCTGAAAAAGGCCTCCGTCAGGTTCGACTGGTTCTGGGCGATCACCTGGTCGGGATCGGGGCGGACGACCTTGTGAGTGCAGGCCTCGAATGGCTTGCCCTCGACAACCATGTCCTCATCCTTGGCGAAGTCGATCGCGGTGTAGAGCGTGGGGTCATAGACGCCGAAGGTCATGGAGCCGCCGATCTTTACAGGCGTCTTGGGCTTGGCGACGAAGAAAACGAGAAGCTGATTGTCCTTGAAGTCGACATTGAAGATTTCCGGCTTGGCGACTTCGCTCGATGCGCCATCCGCGGTGATGAAGGTGAAGTAGCCGTAGTCGCCGAGCGAGTCGCGGATCGTGTTTGCGATCTCGCTCAATTCGTCATGGTCGAGCTTCAGGTCGCTGTTCTTGTCGAAATCCATGAGGACGCTGGAGGAGAAGATGTCGTCGAAGCGCCAGACATTGCGCAGTTCCTTCAGCATGCCGTCGTCTGTCGCAACGATCTCCACGCGTGCTTCGGCAAAGATGTGCGGATGGGAGAGGGCAGGCGCTGCAAACGCCATGGCCGCTCCGGCCGCGCAGTAACCGAGGCTCTTCCGCATGCTTCAAACACCCTTCCCGCATTCCCGCTGACGGTCCCTCCCTGTCCGATAATTGGGACGAAAGTGGGACTTCGTGCCCGCCATACCTTTCAGGAATAGCGCTTGAACCATGCGTGAAGGTAATCGACGAGGGCGCGGACCTTGGCCGGCAGATAGCGGCGATGCGGATAGACGGCATAGATGCCACGATCCTTGGCGATGAAGTCGTCGAACAGCGAGACGAGTTCACCGGAGGCGATATGGGGCCTGGCAATGAAATCCGGGATCATCGCGATGCCCATGCCGGCGCGGGCTGCCCTCAGTGTCGCCAGCGGACTGTTCACCTCGATCGGGCCTGTCACGCTGACCGAGATGTTCTCGCCGTTCGTATCGACGAAACGCAGACTGTTGTGCGAGCGCGAGTTGGTGTCGATGAGGAAGGGAACGCGCGACAACTCGCTCGGATGGGTCAGCGGGCCGTTCTCGGCAACGAAGGCGGGTGTGGCGCAGGCATAGACCTGGAAGTCGGAGAGCTTGCGCGCGATCATTCCGGAATCGTCGAGCTTGGTGATTCGGATGCCGAGGTCGAAGCCTTCCTCGATCAGATCGACGAAGCGGTCTTCGGCGACGATTTCAAGCGAGATCTGCGGATTCTCCTTGGCGAAATCGATCAGGGACTGTCCGACATCCGCGTCGATGAAGGTGCGGGGGACCGTCACCTTGAGCTTGCCCTTGAGGTCGGCATTGTTCTCGCGCACGAGATCGGCGAGGTTGTCGATCTCCTTCAGAATGTCGGAGGCGGTCCGAAAGTAGGTATGGCCGGCCTCCGTCAGCGAGAATTGCCGCGTGGTGCGGTTGAGCAGAAGCGCGCCGAGTTCGTCTTCGAGCTCCCTGACATATTTGGACAGAAGCGCCTTCGAACGGCCGGTCTTGCGGGCGGCTGCGGAAAAGCCCTCGGCTTCGACCACATCGATGAAGGCCCGTATTCGCGTGAGCGTGTCCATCTCAATCCCCCAATTTGTCGCTGTTTGTGAACGTATGGAGGAAATTGTTCAATGAACAGTATGCTGGGCAGCAAAATTAAGCAGGGCAAAAATTTCCTCTTGATTATGACGAACACATTTCTTATGTCCTGTTCAGCCCAAAGTCGCACGTGCCCGTGTGTGTCCGCCGACCCTCGAACTGGGATTTATCCCTAAGGTGAGGTTATCGGTAAGGTACCTGGAACTAACCCCTCCAGTCGCTATTCCGGCCAACCGGAAAATGCGAGGACATACGAAGCAACGACGGTGCGGGCCTTTCTAGTCTCTTCCGGCTTTCCATCAGCCGGAGTTACTTCAGAGGCACACCATCATTGCCGGAAGTGCGGTAGGGTTCCCCTCCAATCCATGGCAGACAAAGCGGATCTACTTGCTCGGTATCGAGCGTTTCGATCCATAGTTTCGCGCGTCGAGCGTTCGTACGGTACCGGTGTCTCCACCGACTGGTTTCGAGCGATGTCTCGCCGTCCTTTGTCCATCCGAAGCTTGGCAGCCTCGGATAACTGGAATTTGGAAGGTTAGATCGATGACCACTGCACGCATCCTCGACTTCATCAACACCCGACGTCCTGAAGGTCCCTGCCTCGTGGTTGACCTCGATGTCGTGCGTGACAATTTCGGTGCCTTCCGTCATGCCCTGCCGGACAGCGCCATCTACTACGCAGTCAAGGCGAACCCTGCGCCCGAGATCCTCCAGCTCCTGGCTTCGCTCGGTTCGAACTTCGACTGCGCTTCCGTTGCCGAAATCCAGATGGCGCTCGATGCCGGTGCGGATGCCTCGCGCATCTCGTTTGGCAACACCATCAAGAAGGAGCGCGACATCGCCCGGGCGTTTGCACTCGGTGTTGACCTCTATGCCGTCGACAGCCATGAGGAAGTCGAGAAGATCGCTCGTGCCGCTCCCCGCGCCCGTGTGTTCTGCCGCGTCCTGACGGACGGCGACGGCGCCGAATGGCCGCTTTCCCGCAAGTTCGGCTGCGTGCCGCAGATGGCCGTCGACGTTCTCGTCTATGCCCACCAGCTCGGTCTCGAAAGCTTCGGCGTCTCGTTCCATGTCGGCTCGCAGATGACCAAGGTCGATGCCTGGGACGGCGCTCTTGCCGACGCCAAGCGTGTGTTCAATTCGCTGGCCAAGCTGGGCATCGTCTTGAAGATGGTCAACATGGGTGGCGGTTTCCCGACCAAGTACCTGCGCGACATCCCGTCGGCAGAAGCCTATGGTCTGGCGATCAAGGAGTCGCTGAAGAAGCACTTCGGCAACAACATCCCGCAGACCATCATTGAGCCCGGCCGCGGCATGGTCGGCAATGCCGGCGTGATCAAGGCGGAAGTCGTGCTGATCTCGAAGAAGTCTGACAATGACGAGCACCGCTGGGTGTTCCTCGACATCGGCAAGTTCGGTGGTCTCGCCGAAACCATGGACGAAGCGATCCGTTACCCGATCCGCACCGCCCATGATGCCGATGCCATGGAGCCTTGCGTTCTCGCCGGTCCGACCTGCGATTCGGCCGATGTCATGTACGAGAAGAACATGTATCCGCTGCCGATCTCGCTTTCGATCGGCGACGAGGTTCTGATCGAGGGCACCGGCGCCTACACCACCACCTATTCGGCGGTGGCGTTCAACGGCTTCGACCCGCTGAAGTCCTACGTCATCTGACGTCTCCCGCGCCGGACAACCGGCGCGGACCTTCACAATCATCGTCATCGCTTGGGATGGGAGGCCAACATGGCCGCTGTTCTGACCAGCATGCGTGCGCTTTTCGCGCCTGCGCCTGCCTTTGTCATCGATATTGAAACGCCTGCCGACGTCGTCGCACGCGAGGCGCTGCTCGACCGCGCCATGGGTCGCGATCGCCGCAAGAAGTCATCGGAGAAGATCCGTCATGGACGGATTCCGGCCGAGGGCCTGGCGCTCGTCGCGCGCGATGCCGCGGGCCATGTCATCGGTACGGTGCGCCTGTGGAACGTCGAAGCCGGAATCTGCCGTGAGGGCAGGGCGATCGATGCCCTGCTGCTCGGCCCGCTTGCCATCGATGCGATGCATGAGGGCAAGGGAATTGGTGGCGCATTGATGCGGGCAGCGCTTCTCGAGGCCCGCAAGCGCGGACACGGCGCCGTGCTTCTCGTTGGTGACGCCCCTTACTACGAGCGCTTCGGCTTCTTTGCCGACAAGACGCAGCATCTGGTGATGCCGGGTCCGTTTGCGCGCGACCGCTTCCTGGCACTGGAACTCGTGCCTGGCTGGCTCGAAGGAGCCGCCGGCATGGTGGTTCCATCAGGCCGCAAGCTGTCGCAGCCGACCGACCTGCGCCGCGCAGCCTGAGCAAGGCTCCCGGATGCTCGCTGAAGGGCCCGGTCGCGACTCGTCGCGCCGGGCCCTTTGCTTTGACGCAGCTTTCAAATTTGTGAGTTTCCCCGTTCCGCTTTTGGTTGCGGATCCGCCGTCTGCCGCCTTGCGGGCTCAGAGCGGAAAAAAGCGTGGCCACACAGTTGCTTGAACGACGGGATACTGCGCCGTCGTATCGCTGCACGGCTGCCGGTGTGGCGGATTTCAGACATCGGCCACGTGTTACTGACACAGTTGTCCTTTTTTCCGCCATATCAAGGAACCATTTTGCTGTTCGAAGCTTCCTGCTGCGGGGTCCGGCGCGAATTATTTCGCACGGGCGGGAACAAAAGCGCCGGTTGGGTTTAGATGGTTATGTTGTATAATCATCACATACTTTAACCAGAGGTGGCGTTATAAGTGGCCTTGTAACACAGGAGTTAAAAACATGATGAAGAGCATCCTTCTCGGATCTGCCGCCGCTCTGGCGATTTCGACCTCGGCTTTTGCAGCTGACGCAATCTACGAAGCTCCGGCTGAGCCGCCGGTGTCTGTCGAAACCGTGCCGCAGTTTTCCTGGGCAGGTGGCTATGCAGGTATCCTGACCGGCTATGGTTGGGGTGACGGCGAAGTCGGCGGTATCGACGACAGCTTCGATGGCGCCCGCTTTGGTGGCTTTGCAGGTTACAACTGGGATCTCGGCAACCAGCTGGTCGTCGGTGTCGAAGGCGACCTGAACTACGACTGGAACGAAGAAAACGTAGCCGGCGTAGACTACGAGACCGGCATGAACTGGTCGGCTCGTGCGCGCGTCGGCTATGCTATGGACCGCGCGCTGCTGTTCGCAGCCGGTGGTTACACCGGCACGAACATTGAGGGTGCTGGCGACGACGACACGCTGCATGGTTGGACCATCGGTGGTGGCGTCGACTACGCCCTGACCGACCGCATGTTCACCCGCGTCGAATATCGTTACAACGATTTCGGCAACGGCGACCTCGGCGGCGCAGACGTCGATTTCAGCCAGCACACGGTCAATGTCGGCCTCGCCGTCAAGTTCTGATCGGATCCAACGGATACGGAAAAGCCCGGCTTCCTCGCGGAAGCCGGGCTTTTTTTGTGTCCGCTCGCCCGGGTTCAGGCGGCAGTATGGAGAGATTGCGGTCCTGACGCAGCGGTTAAAAATGCTGGTCGAAGGTATCATCCAGCGTAGTGCAGATCTTGCATTCGGCGCGGCGATGACGTCCGGGACCTGCACGCAAACAAGAGGTTTCGAGGCCTTGCTGTCAGCAATCAGCCGGTGATGTCGATGACGCCGCAGTCGCCCGCTTCGGAGGCGAAGGCCAGAAGCTTGCCGGTGCTGCTCCAGGCAAGCGAGGTGACCGCACCCTTGCCCGGACGACGCAGAAGCGCCTCCTTGCCGTCTGTAACCCGCACGGCGAGGATCATGCCGTCGATGAAGCCGATGGCGAGAACCTCTTCCATCGGGTGGAACGCGACATGGGTGACGAGGATGTTGGCGCGGGTGCCGAGTTCGAGCGGCGCCTTGCCCATCGGGCCGTCCTTGCCGGAGAAGGGCCAGACGATTGCAGCCGGCGCCCCGGACGAGGCGAGCCACTTGCCCTTGGGCGACCAGGAGAGGGACTTCACCTTGGCAGGATAGCCTGTCATGCGCATGTGACGGGTGTCGGCGGCCTTGCCGTCGAGCTTCCAGCCATGCAGGGCACTTTCCTGCATCATCGTCACGACGAAGCGGCCGTCAGGCGAGAAGGTCACGCCCGTATGGGCGCCCTTCCAGTCGAGATCCACGGGAGCCCCTGCCGTACCGACCCAATGGAGCGTGACGCCGTTGTAGCGGGCGACCGCGATGCGCAGCCCCTTGGGAGCGAAATCGACCGCCTCGACCGTGCGCTCTTCGGTGAATTCCTTCGTCGTGCCGTCCGCAAGGCGCACGAAGGTGGATTTGCCATGGGCATAGGCGACCGCCCCTTGCGGGCCGGGTGCCACGACCGAAATCCACTTGCGCGGCACATGGGCGAGTTCGGTGACGGTTCCGTCATGGGCAACGCGCAGCACCCGGCCGTCTTCGCCGCCGGTCAGCAACGTCTGGCTCGCCGGATCCTTGACGCAGGTGAGGAGGCCGGCATTGGCCTCGGTTACCTTCTCGCCACCATCCAGTCGGTGGATGGCGCCCGTCGCTGCAGCAAAGACCGGGATGTCTCCGAGAAAATGGGTCGAGACAACATGACCTTCGATATCGAGAGGGGCGACTGTAGGCATACGTTCAGGCTTTCTTTCAGGCAGAGTTTTGGCGTTAAGGGGCAAATTGCTCCGGTCAGGCGGTGGCTTCGCAGGCCTTGAAGCTCGCTTCGAGCTTCTCGCGATCTAGCTCGCGGCCGATGAAGACGAGGCGGCTTTCGCGCTTCTCGCCATCCTTCCACGGGCGCTGGTGATCGCCTTCCACGATCATGTGAACGCCCTGGACCACATAGCGTTCCTCGTCGCCCTTGAAGGCGATGATGCCCTTGAGGCGCAGGATGTTCGGGCCTTGCGTCTGGGTCACCTTCTGGATCCAGGGGAAGAAGCGGTCCGGATTCATTTCGCCGCCGCGCAACGAGACGGACGTGACCGTTACATCGTGGATCGCCGAAGGCGCGTGATCGTGGTGATGGTGACCGTGATCGTGATGCTGGTGGTCATGCCCGTGATCATGGTCATGATGGTGATGATCATGGCCGCAATCGGGACCGCAGACATGGTCGGCGTCGTCATGATCGAGGAAATGGGGATCATTTTCCAGCGCGCGCTCGAGGTTGAAGGCGCCCTGGTCGAGGACCTTGGCGAGATCGACGCCCGAGCGGGTTGTCGAGTAGATGCGAGCGGACGGATTGATCGCGCGCACGATGTGCTCGATCTGGTGCAGTTCGTCATGGCTGACGAGATCGGACTTGTTGATCACGACGACATCGGCGAAGGCGATCTGGTCTTCGGCCTCACGGCTGTCCTTCAGGCGCAGCGGCAGATGCTTGGCGTCGACCAGAGCCACGACGGCATCCAGCTCCGTCTTGGAGCGGACGTCGTCGTCCATGAAGAAGGTCTGCGCGACCGGGACCGGGTCGGCAAGGCCGGTTGTCTCGACGATGATGCCGTCGAAGCGGCCCGGGCGGCGCATCAGGCCTTCAACGACCCGGATCAGGTCGCCACGCACCGTGCAGCAAACGCAGCCATTGTTCATTTCGTAGATTTCCTCGTCCGACTCGACGATCAGATCGTTGTCGATGCCGATCTCGCCGAATTCATTGACGATGACGGCATATTTCTTGCCGTGGTTCTCGGAGAGGATGCGATTGAGCAGTGTCGTCTTGCCGGAGCCGAGGTAGCCGGTAAGCACGGTGACGGGTGTCGGTTTCGCGGATGCTTCGGTCATGAAAGCCTCTGATGTCAGGGGGCGCCGGGCGATGCGGCTGTAATGGTATTACCCCCATATAGGCGTTCCGCTTCGCCAGTTCAAAGGCTTTCGTCAAGGTGTGTCGAGGTCGGAGATGTCGAACCTGTTCACGTCGTCCAGGAGCTCCAGCAGTCCCTCAAGAGCATGAGCAATCAACATCTCCCCTCGCTCTGCCGTTGCGGCCGCCGCGTTGCCGGCGACGCCGTCCTGGTTGAGGTCCGACATCTTCCAGCCGAAGGCATGCGGGCCATAGGCGCGCAGGTGTTTGTAGCGGGTGGCAAACTCCGACTGGCGGGAAGGGAAGCGGCGGGCCTTTGCCATGTCGACCCGGTCCGGAGCGAGCGCCAGCATGACGGATGTTTCGATATCGCCGCCATGGATGTCGATCGCCTTGTCCTCCGGCCGCATCCAGCCGGCTGGAACACCGAAGCGGGTCCAGCTGGTGGCGACGATCAGCATGTCGAAGCGGATGCGGGCTTCGGTCGCCACGATGGTCAGCAGCGGTGAGTTGCCGCCATGGGCGTTGAGCAGCACGAGCTTTCGGATACCCCGGCGGTTCAGGCTCTCGGCGATGCCGAGCCAGCGCCCGATGGCTTCGTCATAGGTGAGCGTGCGCGTGCCTTGGACATCCATGTGTTCGACGGAGTAGCCGACCGGTTCCACCGGCAGGATGGTCACCGGAAGATGTCCGGGGAGGGTATCTGCCAGGCGTCTTGCAATGCCCGAGGCAATGATCGTGTCGGTCTCGAAGGGAAGGTGCGGGCCATGCTGTTCATGGGCGCCGAGCGGGAGCACGGCAATCCAGTCCGCGCGGTCCCTGGGCGCAAGGGCCGGCTCGTTCTGTTCAAAGGACGACGCCGGTTTCACCATCTGGTCTAAGCTCCTGATCTTCGTTATGCATGGCAACCAGCCATCGCAGCGGGATAAAGCGAGGGTTGCAGCGCGTGTCCACCGGGGAGAGTCATGGCGAAAAAGGACAAGGCCGACAAGGACCGCGGCGAAAAGAAGAAACCCAAGAAGAAAAACCCACCGGGATCCGGCGTGCTGAGCGCTGCCGTGACCCAGGTCGCACGGGCTCTTCGCACGCGGCTCTCGCATGGCTTGGCCCAGAGCGGCCTCTATCCGGGGCAGGATGGGGTGGTCCAGCTGCTTGCCCAGGAGGATGGTCAAACGCCGGGTGCGCTCGCGCAGCAGCTCGGGGTCAAGGCGCCGACCATGACACGCACGATCGGGCGGATGGAAGCGCAGGGCTTCGTCCAGCGCCGCACCGACGACCGCGACGGACGGCTCACCAAGGTCTATCTCACCGACGAGGGGCGTGGCAGCGTCGCGCGCATCGAGGAAGCCATGCAGTCCTGCGAAGCGCAGGCAGTCCAGGGCCTCTCGGGTAAAGAGTTGAAGACGCTCGTGAAGCTGCTGTCGGTGATCGATGACAATCTCTCAGGCCAAGCCGCTGCCAGATCCTCCGATACCGCCGACGACGACGATTGATATCCCGGATTAAATTGTTTAATTAAATCGTTTAAGGGCTCGAATGCCCGCCGGCCTGCTGCGAGGGAGGAAACGTGGCACAAAAGGTAAAGCTTTCGACCATTGCGGAAACGCTCGGTCTTTCCACTGCCACCATATCGCTTGCCCTGCGCGACAGCCCGCTGGTTGCAGCCGATACACGTGAAAAGATCAAGGATCAGGCGCGCGCGCTCGGCTATATCTACAACCGCCGTGCTGCCAGCCTTCGCACCTCGCGTTCCGGAATCATCGGTGTTGTCGTGCATGACATCATGAACCCGTTCTACGGGGAAATCCTGAAAGCCATCGAGACCGAGCTCGACCGGAGCCGTCATACTTTCATTCTCTCCAATCACTACGACAGCGTCGACAAGCAGCGCATGTTCATCGAGACGCTGCTGCAGCTCGGCGGCGACGGCGTGATCATGTCGCCGGCCATCGGCACACCGCCGGAAGACGTATTGCTGGCCGAGAACAACAATATGCCGGCGATCTTCGTCGCGCGTTCGATGGATGGGCTCGATGTGCCAATCTATCGCGGCGACGACACCTACGGCATTTCCCTGGCGACCAACCATCTGATCGGCCTTGGCCATCGGTCGATTGCCATGATCGGCGGCACGGACCAGACGTCGACAGGAAGAGACCGCTATCAGGGTTATGTGAATGCGTTGCGCAAGGCGGAGATCGAAGTCGATCCGGGCCTGCGTATTCCAGGGCCGAGAACCAAGCAGGGTGGCTTCGAGGCCGCAGTCAATTTCCTGTCCTTGCCGCAGAAGCCGACGGCGGCCGTCTGCTGGAACGACCTGGTCGCGATCGGGTTGATGAATGGCATCGCGCGCGCGGGACTGATCCCAGGACAGGATATTTCCGTCACCGGCTATGACGACCTGGAGGAAGCCTCGATCGCAACGCCGTCGTTGACAACGGTTTGGAACGGGCAGGCGGAGGTCGGACGGCTTGCCGCGCGTGCCTTGCTCGATAAACTTGCCGGCAGCCACGAGCCCGACGGCATCCATCTGATCAAGCCCGAGATGCGAATCCGTCAGTCAACGGCTCCGATCCGCCGCTGAACCTCGGCCTCTCTCGCGTCCGGCCGCCTCATCATTTTACTATTGTCAGGAGACAGTCATGTCCGATCGTACCCTCGTGTTGATCCCCGGTCGCATCCATCCCCGTGTGCGCGCCCGTCTGGCAGAACGTTTCGATGTTCTGGACGTCACTGACACATCTGCGACGGAAGCCACGGCCGAGCAATTGGCGCGCGTACGCGGTGCAGCCGTCTCCGGGCGCTTCCCCGCTTCCCTGATCGAACGTCTGCCGAAGCTCGAGGTGATCGGAAGTTTCGGGGTCGGCTATGACGGCGTCGATGTGGGTGCGGCTGCGGCTCGGGGTATTGTCGTGACGCATACGCCCGACGTGCTCAACGACGAGGTGGCAGACACCACGATCGCACTGCTTCTCAACACAGTGCGCCAATTCTATCGGGCCGAGCACTATCTGCGTGAGGGGCGTTGGGAGCGGGAAGGGGCTTTCCCGCTCTCGCCCCTGTCCCTGAAAGGGCGCAAGGTCGGTCTTCACGGCCTCGGTCGCATCGGAATGGAGATCGCCGCCAGGCTCGCCCCGTTCAAGGTCGATCTCGCCTACCATACCCGTCGCCCGCGCGAAGACGTGTCCTATGCCTATCATGACAGCCTGATCGGACTGGCCAAGGCGGTCGACATCCTGATCTCGATCGTCCCATCGACCCCTCAGACGAACGGAGCGATCAATGCCGAGGTCTTGACGGCGCTGGGATCAAGCGGCGTCCTGATCAATGTCGGTCGCGGCTCGACCGTGGATCAGCCCGCCCTGATCGAGGCGCTGCGGAACGGTACGATCGCAGCTGCCGGTCTCGATGTATTCGCTGCGGAGCCACATGTGCCGCAGGCGCTCATCGACCTGCCGAACGTCTCGCTTCTGCCGCATGTCGCCTCGGCTTCGATGCCGACGCGCGATGCCATGGCGGATCTCGTGGCCGACAACGTGATTGCCTGGTTCGACAGCGGTCGCCCGCTGACCCCGGTTCCCGAGACGCCTGTCCCGATGCACTGATTCGGTGGCCAGCCTTCCGCAAGCTTGATGTCGCATCCTGCGGCGATCATGAGGTTTCGCGCTGAAGGATGCTCCGATGAAGTCCTCTTTCGTCATTGTGGCGACGGCATTGTCGTGTGCGTGTATTTCTGCCGTCGGGATCACCTTCTGGTCTGCGCCGCAGCAGATCGCTAGGGACGCGGCAGATCCGATCGTTCTTGGGACCATTCCCGATGCTCTCGCGACGGGTCGACCCGTTGCGCTGTCGATGTACGTGCATTCGGCGTCTCCGCCGGCCATTTTCTCGGTGTCAAACTTTACGCTCAAGACGGTGTGTCTGGTGGAGCGTGGGGCTGCATTGACGAGCCGAAGCCGGGATTTCTTCGCGCCCCCGGATTGCGATGAGGTCTGGCCTGGTCTGGCGCGGGCGAGCAACTGGACGCAAAACGAGGATGGAAGTGTAAGCATTTCCGACGCCAATGGCGCGACGCTGCTGACGCTCGTGCGCGGTCGACATTTTTCCTACGAAGCCTCAGATGCGCCCGGCGCAGACCTTGCCCTGCTGATGCTGCCCTGAGCGGAGCAGTCTTCATCTTCGGCATGGCTTCCGACGGCCGAGCCAGGAGAAAGCGGCACTGAATGTCATTGTCGGCCAGCGCCTTGACCTCAAACACGGTGCGATTTGACGGTGTGCTGACGCGTCCGGATCAGGTGGCAATTGTTCGCGTATGCAATCTTGAGTGGCGGTCGGCTCGGTCCGTAAAGACGCCTGTCGCGATAAACGCCGGTCGTGCTCATGTTACCGGGTTTGCATGTTCGCGCTAACATGGCTGTGGGTCTGACTTCGCAGTTCCAACATGCTGTCTTCTCACCCAAAAGAATAGGACCCAAGCGCTTGAAAGGCCTTGGCTAAAATGGTTAGCTCGCGCATCGCTGCCGGGAGGGGCCGACGATGCCCGCCGGTGGGGCAACAAACTGGGAGGTAATTTATGGATCGTCGTTCATTCATCAAGAAGGCTGGGGTTGCCGGTGCAGGCGCTGCTGCGTCCGCCGTTCTCGCCGCGCCCGCCATCGCGCAGGAAAATCCAAAGGTCACGTGGCGCCTGACCTCGTCTTTCCCGAAGGCGCTGGATACCATTTTCGGTGCCGCAAATGACGTTGCGGATCACGTCAAGGCTGCCAGCAACGGCAATTTCGAAATCCAGGTCTTCTCTGGTGGCGAAATCGTGCCCGGTCTGCAGGCCAACGACGCGGTCGCTGCCGGCACCGTCGAGATGTCGCATACCGCCAACTACTATTACTGGGGCAAGGATCCGACCTATGCCCTGGCGACGGCTGTTCCCTTCGGTCTCAATGCCCGCTTGCAGAACGCCTGGTTCTATCAGGGCGGCGGCAATGAGCTAATGAATGAGTTCTTCGCGACCCAGGGTCTCTACGGCCTGCCTGCCGGCAATACCGGCGCGCAGATGGGTGGCTGGTTCCGCAAGGAGATCAATACACTCGACGACCTCAAGGGTCTGAAGATGCGTATCGGCGGCTTCGCCGGCAAGGTCATGGAAAAGCTCGGCGTCGTGCCGCAGCAGATCGCAGGCGGCGATATCTATCCGGCGCTTGAAAAGGGCACGATCGACGCTACCGAATGGGTCGGTCCTTATGACGACCAGAAGCTCGGCTTCTTCAAGGTCGCGCAGTACTACTACTATCCCGGCTGGTGGGAAGGTGGTGCTGCCCTGCACGCCATGGTCAACCTGGAAAAGTGGAACAGCCTTCCGCCCCACTACCAGGCGATCCTGCAGGATGCCTGTGCCTTTGCGAACGCCAACATGCTTGCAAAGTACGACGTGAAGAACCCGGTCGCGGTCAAGGAACTGGTCGGCTCCGGCGCTGTCCTGCGTCCGTTCAGCCAGGAAATCCTGACCGCCTGCTACGAAGCTGCGCTCTCGACTTATGAAGAGATCAACGGCTCCAATGCTGGCTTCAAGAAGATCTATGACAGTCAGCTGGCGTTCAAGAAGGACGCGTATCTCTGGATGCAGCTGCCTGACTACACGTTCGACACCTTCATGATGATGCAGCAGCGCGCCAACAAGCTCTGAGACGTCGCTGAACTTCTGATTTCTATAGCCCCGGTCCTCGTGACCGGGGCTTTTTTTGTGCCGAGTTTCGGCGAAAGAAAACCCCGGCGCTGAGGCCGGGGTTTTGAAGTTCGGTCGTGGTGCAGCCGATTGGTGCTGCAGCCTACTGGATGACAGGTGGTTGGCTCAGGTCCATCGACGGTGGCGGCGCCGGTGTTGCCCCAGCCGGTGGCTCGACCGCCGGCGGCTGGCCAAGGTCGAGGGGCGGCAGGCCGAATGACGGCTGCTGACCCGTGGCGCCCGCGGGTGCCTGGCTGTCGCTGCCGAGCGGCGGGAGGCCGAAGTCCGGCATTGTGATGCCACCTCCGCCTGTCGGCTGCGGAATGGTGATCTGGATCGTGCTCGGATCTCGCACCACGGCATCGCCCTTGTAATGCATCACAATGCCCGGGAAGGCGATGACAATGACGATCGCCAGGAACTGGATGACGATGAAGGGAAGAACCCCCTTGTAGATGTCTCCGGTCTTGATGCCGGCCCGCACCTGTCCCGTCACCTGGTCCTTCCATTGTCCTTCGGGAGCGACAGAGCGCAGGTAGAAGAGCGAGAAACCGAAAGGCGGTGTCAGGAAGGAGGTCTGCAGGTTGATGCCGAGAATGATGCCGAACCAGACAAGGTCGATCCCGTGACTCTGCGCGACCGGCACCAGAAGCGGCACCATGATGAAGGCGATTTCGAAGAAATCGAGGAAGCAGCCGAGGATGAAGACGATGATCGTCACGACGATCAGGAAGCCGTATTCGCCACCCGGCAGGGCGAGCATCAGATCTTCGATCCAGACATTGCCGTTGATGCCGTAAAAGGTCAGACCGAAGACGCGGGCGCCGATCAGGATCATCATGACGAAGGCGGAGAGACGCGTGGTGGCGTCCAGCGCGTTCTTCAGAATACCAAGGGTCAGGCGTCCCTTGGCGGTGGCGATGATCAGGGCCCCGGTCGCTCCCATCGCGCCGCCTTCAGTCGGCGTTGCAATGCCGAGGAAGATGGTGCCGAGAACCAGGAAGATCAGTGCCAGCGGCGGCACCATGACGATGATCACCTGCTGTGCCAGCCGGGAGATCATGTTCAGGTTCATGCCGCGGTTGATCAGGGCAAAGACGTAGACGGATGTGACACCGAAGGCGAGTGCGGCAACGAGCTGCCATTCTGCGCTGGGAATGCCGGTGAAGAGAATGTGGTAGCCAAGGAAATAGAGGCCGGTGCCGACTGCGATCATCACGAAAAGCGAGGTGACGCCGTCACCCAGGGTGCGGGCTTCCTTGGGAAGCGCCGGTGCCCATTCCGGTTTGATCAGCGTCACGGCGAAGATGTAGGCGCAGTAGGCGGCGATGATCATCAGGGCCGGATAGAGCGCGCCGACATACATGTCGCCGACCGAGCGGCCGAGCTGGTCGGCCATGACGATCAGGACGAGCGAGGGCGGGACGATCTGGGCGAGGGTGCCGGAGGCTGCAATCGTGCCCGAAACGAGCGGGCCGTTGTATTTGTAGCGCAGCATGATCGGCAGCGAGATCAGGCCCATGGCCATGACCGAGGCGGCGACGACGCCCGTGGTTGCTCCGAGGAGCGCGCCAACGAGAATGACCGCATAGGCAAGGCCGCCGCGCACGGGGCCGAACAGCTGGCCGATCGTGTCGAGCAGATCTTCGGCCATGCGTGACCGTTCGAGAATGATGCCCATCAGCGTGAAGAACGGGATCGACAGCAGGGTGTCGTTGTACATGATCCCGTAGATGCGCTCGGGATGGGATTGCAGAAGAGGCCAGAAGAGTCGGATCTCGGAAGAGAAGACCGAGAGTTCGACGCCGAGCACGAAGTAGATCAATCCACCGGCGGCGAGCGTGAAGGCGACGGGATAGCCGAGCAGCAGCAACAGCATGACGCTGGTGAACATGATCGGCGCGAGATTGTGTGCGATAATGTCGATCATGTCAGGCCTCCGAGCCTTCGGTCACTGGCGGCGCCATGTTCGGGTCGCTGATCCGACCCATCAGCACGGCAGCGCGCTTGATGATTTCGGAAAAGGCCTGGGCGGTCAGCAGGAGGAAGCCGAGAAGGACAACGGCCTTGGCTGGCCAGATGACCAGGCCGCCGGCGCTCGATGACATCTCGCCCGACCGGAAGGACAGCCAGAACCAGGGCCATGCCAGATAGGCCATCAAAGCGGAAAAGGGCACTAGGAAGATGATGTGGAGGATCAGGTCGATCCAGTCCCGTGTCCGCCTCTTCCATCCGCTCGACAGGATGTCGATGCGGATATGCTCATTGCGAAGCAGGGCATAGGCGGCGGCGAGCATGAAGACGGTGCCGTAGAGGTACCATTGCAACTCCAGCCAGGCGTTCGAAGAAATGTCGAAGAGCTTGCGTATGACGGCATTGCCGGCGCTGATCAAGACGGCGGCCAGAAGCAGCCAGGAAACCCAGCGCCCGATGGCCCCGTTGATCGCGTCGATCAGCCGGGAAATAGCCAACAGAATTGTCATTGTATTTGTTCTCCCCTTGTCTTTTCGTGCTTAGAGCAATGGCAAACCGGGCGCAACCGGACAGGCCAGTGCTTGTCGGGCACCCGACGAAAGTTGAACTTTCATGCGCTTGCAGATCCGGGTGTGCCGCATCGGTACGGGAGGGGCGCCTGGCAGTCCCGTTGCATTTGAACGTTTTCCCTATGCGGGACTTAACGGCTTGTGACGTACGCGTTTGCGTCCCGCTTCGAAGCAGTGCATTTTAGCCTTGGCTACGTTTCGTGATTTTTACTGTGACGTTTCAGGACAGGTTTTTCTGCCGGGAGCCGGCCATTGGTATGGGAAGAGACGTTTTTTGACAGCTGAGGTTTTCCGTCCAACCACGCCGGGAGGGCAAGTCATGAGGGCCGACAAGGGGCGCGACCGTAACGTGCCCACGGATGTCTACCTGTCGTTTGTAAGCTCTCTGTTCGACAACCGCTTCACGCTGTTCACCGGCATGGTGATCCATATCCTGACCTTCCTGACGGTCTTCGTGGAAACCGGCGCAACTTTCTATCTGCTGCTCTGCGGCTGTTTCGTCCTGATCTTTGCCTTTCGTCTGCGCTCCTTCTTTGTTTTTGACCGGGTGGACAAGCTGGCGCTCAGCCGTGCGCAGATCGCCGCATGGGAACGGCGCTACGTGTTGGGCGGCGCCGCGACGATGGCGATCCTGGGTATCGGCAGCGGCTACGCCTTGCTGGCGTTCCAGGGTACGTTTGCAGAACTTGCCTGCATCTCGGTTGCCATGGCGACAATGGTCTCCATTGTCGGTCGCAATTATGGTTCGCGGCTGGCGGTGGATCTGCAGACGCTGGCCTGCTGTGCGCCTATGGTGATCGGGAGTTTGCTGTCGCAGGATGTCTACAAGTCGCTTCTGTCGCTTTTGTTGATCCCTTTCTGGTTGACCACGCGGGCAATGGCGAACGGGGTGCGCGACTTTCTCTATGAAAACGTCATTGCATCCCGGGAAATGGCGAAGATTGCCGATCGTTTCGACACGGCGCTCAGCAACATGACGCATGGACTTCTGATGCTCGATCCGGACAACAGGATCGAAGTGGTCAATCGCAAGGCCTGCGAGCTGCTCAATCTCGGAGATCGCCGGCGGCTGACGGGCTGCGATCTCGATGTCGTGCTGCGCTACGGCGTGCGTCACACCTTTGTCGAGGGTGCCATGCCCCGCCTCCTGCAGAAGCAGCTCTCTCAGCTGACACTGGGGATCTCAAACCGCGCCGTGATGCATTTCTCGGAGGATCTGGTTCTGGAGTTCTCGGCGCGGCGGCGGGATGAGGGTGGCGTCGTCCTGATATTCGAGGACGTCACTGCGCGCGTGCATGCGGACCGCAAGATCCTGCATATGGCCCGCTACGATAGCCTGACGGGACTGCCGCAACGGGCCTATTTCAGCCAGATCGTGCGCGAACGCCTGGAACAGGCCGATGCTGTCGGTGCCACGATCGGCCTGATGATTCTCGATGTCGCCGACTTCAAGCATGTGAACGATCTCAAGGGTCATCTCGCCGGCGACAGGCTGCTCTCGGCAATTGCGACCCGGCTCACGGAACTCGCAGCCGGCAAGGCCGTGGTGGGACGGCTGGTCGGCGATCACTTCATTCTCTTCTTCCCGAATGCGGAGCAATCCGAAGATCTCGGCAACGAGATGCGACAGCTGCATCTCGCGGCATGCAGCCGCTACAAGGTGGATGGAGCTCAGATACCGGTCGTCTTCTCCGCCGGTGGCGTGCTGCTTGAGAGCGCGGAGCCGAAGCTGGAGGAGTGGCCGGTCAAGCTCGATATCGCGCTCTTCGAGTCAAAGGCGCGCAGCCGCGGCCAGTTCACACTCTTCGAAGAGGAGATGGATGCGCGCCATCTGGAACGGCAACGTTTGAAGGCGGATCTGCGTGCGGCCGTCGATGATCACGGCATCACCGTCGTCTATCAGCCGATGTTCACGCCCGACGGCCGTGGCCTCGTTTGTTGCGAGGCGCTGGCTCGCTGGCATCATGCCGAGAAGGGGGCTATCCCGCCCAATATCTTCATTCAGATCGCCGAAGAGATGGGCATTGTCTCGTCCATCACGCAACAGGTGCTGCGCAAGGCTTGCATCGACTGTCGCAGCTGGCCTGAAACCATTGGCGTCTCGGTCAATCTGTCCGTCCATGACCTTCGCCACGAAGATCTGTCAGACTCGGTCGAGGCAATCCTGAGGGAGACGGGGCTTGCACCGCAGCGTCTGCATCTTGAAGTCACCGAGAGCAGTCTGATCGAGGAATTGTCCGAAGCGCGTGCGGTCCTCGATCGCTTGCGCAGCCTTGGGATCACGATCTCGATCGATGATTTCGGAACGGGGTTCTCAAGCCTTAGCTACCTGGATACGCTTCCGGTCGATGTTGTGAAGATCGATCGCTCCTTCGTCCGTGATATCGGACAGGACCCGCGGCGGCTGAAACTGTTGCGCGGCATTGTCGCGCTCACACGGGGGCTCGACATCGGGATTGTCGTTGAGGGCGTGGAGACGCGTGAGCAGCTGTCGCTGATCAGGAAACATGACTGTGCGGACCTGGTGCAGGGATATGTTTTTTCGATGCCGATCGCGGCGCAGGCCGTGGAGTCGCTTGCCGAGATAGCGGAAATCACCGGGCTTGACGGGTAGGGCGCCACAGTTCGGCGCATCGGAAACAAGACCCGTCCAACACCTGCGGAAGATCCTGAAATGCTGCACAGACTGATGCCCGTCGCCCGCAATCGGTCCCGGACGTCACCGTTAACCTTAATTGCGAAGACTTTAATTAATTATTAATATCTAGGGGCGCGAAGCGGCACACTGCGTGATACCCAAAAGTATCGGCGGTAACCGTAGCGAGCGTCTGGCATGGAAGCTGAAGGCTTTTCGGAACGACTGATGCGTCATCTCGATTTCATCGAGTATCGGCGGATCGAGGCTCACGAGGATTTCGAGGAGATCGAGCAGCTCCGCTACAAGACCTACAAGGCAGCCGACATGATCCCGCGCGCGGCGCCGAGCATGATCGACGCGGCGGATTTCGATCCGCATGCCTATGTTTTCGGGATCTACTATTTCGAAGAGCTGGTCAGCACGATCAGGCTCCATCACGTGACCCCGGAGCATCCGCTCTCGCAGTCAGCCCAGGTGTTTCCCGATGTCATGGAGGCCTATCTGGATGCAGGGCTGACACTCATCGACCCCGCGCGCTTTGCGGTCGATCCCGCTTTTGCATCCGAGGTGTCCGTTCTTCCCTATATCACGCTCAGACCGAGCATCGTTGCTGCCGCCTATTTCAAGGCCGACCGGGTCCTTCAACCCGTGCGGCCGCCCCATGCGGCCTTCTACAAACGCGTCTTTTATGCTGAGACCGTCGTCGAGCGGCGGATGACCGAAGTATATGGGCGGGAGCTCACCCTCATGGCGACGAACACCCATACGACGGGAGAGAAGCTTTTGAAGCGCTACCCGTTTTTCGACTCGGGCGTCTACGAGCGGCGCATGATGTTCGGGCGTGGGGAGAGGGCATTGCCCACGACACCCCTGACGATCCTCCCCTCGGCGCGGCTTGTGGCAGCCGGCAAGATTTCAGGCGCCGTCGCCGGACGGGATTATTGACGCAAGGCCGCAGATGCGATTGCACTCCCGCTGGCGTTTGTGTATGCGGGAAAAAGATGAAATTTTGCCCGCAGCCGTGTCCGGTGTGATTCTGCCGTGGGTGCCGCAGTCCTGAAAATTGGGAGATCGAACATGAGCGAACATCATTCCGGTCCGGTCGAAACCGGTGCCACGATGGACTACAAGGAGCACGAAAAGACCTATGACCTTTTCATCGCCGGCGCCAAGTATGGCACCGCGCTCCTGATCGCTCTGATGATTGCCATGGCTGCCGGATTCTTCGCAGGCGCCGGTCTGCTCGGCGGTCTGTTCATCTGGATCGTTCTGTCTGTCGCCGGCGTCTTCATGATGCGCTGAACCGCGCAGAATCTCTGAACTGTGAGAGGCGGTCCGGAAACGGGCCGTCTTTTTCTTTGCGCGAATGCCTGGAACGAGGCGCGCGGCCATAAAAAAACGGCGGGTCTCCCCGCCGTTCTCATATCCTTGCCTCGTCCAGGCTTCAGGTGGTGCCGCGTGTGCGGGCAAGACCCTGCTTGGCCGGCTCATATTTCGGGTCGAGGCGCAGCGCATGGCTGTAGGACTTGGCAGCCCGTGCCTTGTCACCGCGGCGTTCGTAGACGAGCGCCTGGTTCGCCCAGCTTTCGGCGATGCTGTTGTTCAGCTCGATTGCCAGATTGAAATCGGCAAAGGCGTTTTCATCGTCGTTCAGCGCGATATAGGAGACGCCACGGCCGTTATACGGCTCCGGTGCGCGCGACGAGAGCGAGATGGCCTTCGAGAAGTCGTCGATCGCCTTGGCGTGGTCTCCGCGCAGCTGGTAGATCAGGCCGCGATTGTGGTAGGCGCGGCCGTCGGTGGTGTCGAGCTGGATGGCGCGGTTGAAGTCGCCGAAGGCTTCGTCGATACGGCCGGCCTGGCGATAGATGTTGCCGCGACCGATATAGGCGACGTCGTAGTTCGGGTTGATCTTCAGCGCCGCATTGTAGTCGGCGGCCGCTTCGACCGGCTTGCCCATGTTGCGGTAAACCAGCGCGCGGTTGGCATAGGCCTGGAAGAATTGCGGATTGATCTGCAGCGCGGTGTTGAAATCGTCAAGCGCCGGCTTGAACTGACCGGCGCGGCCATAGGCCGAACCGCGCACATTGTAACCTTCCGGAGCACGCGGATTGGCCTGGATGACGGCGGTCAGGGACGCAATGTTTTCATTGGAGCCCTGAGCGCGATCGAGGCGGATGACATCGGTCGTTTCCGTCGTCGTCGCGCAGCCTGCCAGAGTCAGGGCGGCGAGCATGGCCACCGCAGACGCGAGGCTATGCTTGCGGTCGGTGTTGGAGGCGGTCGTCAGCACGGAGGTTTTCGTCATGAGGCGCATCATCCGGCCGCTGCCTGCGCCGCATCAGGCCCCAGACAGCGCAAGTTGGTGTTTCATATCAAAAGAGCGGCGGCGATTCCTTTCGCCCCCGCCCTCATTTCACAGGAAAACGTCTAAAACGGGGCCGATCAACGGCCGCGAGCAGCCGGCAGCAGGCCTTCGCGCTGCATCTTCTTGCGCGCCAGCTTGCGGACGCGGCGAACAGCCTCGGCCTTCTCGCGTGCGCGCTTCTCAGACGGCTTTTCGAAGAAATCGTGCATCTTCATTTCGCGGAAGACACCTTCGCGCTGCAGCTTCTTCTTGAGAGCGCGGAGCGCCTGGTCAACGTTGTTGTCGCGGACTAGTACCTGCACGTTTATCCCGTTCCTTTGGTTGTTAGGGTTGGTCCTTCCGCCGATGGAGGTCACATCAACGGAAACAGCGTATTGCTTCGCGCGGACCCTGAGTCCGGCGATTAAGGGTGCGAATTACCAGAAGAGGTGGGCAAAGTCCATATGGTGCAAGGCTTGTAGCCGAGAATTTTCGGTCGCGAAGAGTGCGTTTGGCAAGGTGTCGAAAGCCGGGTGACATTGCGTCGCAAAACGGACGTCATGTTGAGGGTTGATCTGCGAGTTGTATCGTCCTACCCCAGTGCCTGAACCACAGGAGTTTAAGGCGAATGCGCAAATATTCGGTCTTTGCCGTTGTCCGTGAGGCCATGCGTGCCCACAAGGGATGGGAGGCTCAGTGGGTCTCTCCCGAGCCGCGGCAGTCCTATGACGTCATTATCATCGGCGCAGGCGGTCATGGCCTGGGTGCCGCCTATTATCTCGCCAAGGAGCACGGCATCACCAATGTCGCCGTGATCGAGAAGGGCTGGCTCGGTGGTGGCAATACCGGTCGAAACACGACGATCATCCGGTCCAACTATCTCTATGAAGAGAGCATGGACATCTACGAGCATTCGCTGAAGCTCTGGGAGGGCCTGTCCCAGGATTTGAACTATAATGTCATGTATTCGCCGCGCGGCGTGATGATGCTGTCGCACAATGTGCATGACCAGCAGTCCTTCAAGCGGCATGTCAACGCCAACAGTCTCTATGGCATCGACAATGAGTGGTTGACGCCGGAACAGGCCAAGGCTTTCTGCCCGCCGCTCGACATCTCGAAGAATGCCCGCTACCCGATCAATGGTGCGGCCCTCCAGCGACGTGGCGGCACGGCGCGCCATGATGCGGTTGCCTGGGGTTATGCCCGTGCAGCGTCCGATCGCGGTGTGCATATTATCCAGAACACCGAAGTGACGGGCCTGCGTCGCGGGCCGAACGGCGAAGTGACCGGCGTCGAGACCACGCGCGGCTTCATCGGCGCGAAGAAGGTCGGCGTTTCCGCAGCCGGCCACTCCTCGGTGGTCATGGGCATGGCGGGCGTGCGTCTTCCTGTTCACTCCACGCCGCTCCAGGCGCTTGTGTCCGAGCCGCTGAAGCCGATCTTCCCCTGCGTTGTCATGTCGAACACCGTACATGCCTATATTTCGCAGTCGGACAAGGGTGAGCTGGTCATCGGTGCCGGTACCGACCAGTACAATTCCTACAGCCAGACCGGCGGTATGCAGATCATCACGCATACGCTGGACGCCATCTGCGAACTCTTCCCGATGTTCCGTCGTGTGAAGATGATGCGCCAGTGGGGCGGGATCACCGACAACACGGCCGACCGCTCGCCGATCCAGAGCGTCACGCCGGTTCAGAACCTCTTCGTCAATGCCGGGTGGGGGACGGGTGGTTTCAAGGCGACGCCGGGTTCGGCCAATCTCTTTGCCCATCTCATCGCCAAGGGTGAGCCGCACAGGCTGGCCCAGGGCCTGACGCTCGACCGGTTCCGTACCGGCCGCCTCATCGACGAGGCAGCCGCCGCTGCCGTGGCGCACTGAATTTAGGGATAGCCCAACATGCTGGTCATCAAATGCCCCTATTGCGAAGAAGAGCGTGCAGAGCTCGAATTTCGCGCTGCCGGTGAAGCGCATATCGCGCGCCCTGCCGATATCGCCTCGATCACGGATGAGGAATTCGCCGATTACTTCTTCCTGCGCGACAATCCGA
This sequence comes from Rhizobium sp. 'Codium 1', assembly GCF_020889605.1. Classification (NCBI taxonomy): domain Bacteria; kingdom Pseudomonadati; phylum Pseudomonadota; class Alphaproteobacteria; order Hyphomicrobiales; family Rhizobiaceae; genus Rhizobium; species Rhizobium sp. 'Codium 1'. The sequence goes on along the minus strand of NZ_JAJGPW010000002.1, from coordinate 558,369 downwards.
AGGGCCTGATCTTCGAACGCTGGCGCCATATCCATGGCTGCGGGCGCTTCTTCAACGCGGCCCGCGACACCATCTCCGACAAGATCCTGCTGACCTACAAGGCCGGAGAGCCCATGCCTGATCCCGCAACACTGGTTGCCCCGTCTGCATCGAAGGGAGAAAAGGCATGAGTGCTGCCAACCGTATTCCCGGAAAGGGCCGCCTGACGCCCGCCCTGACAGCCCGTTTCACCATCGATGGCCGTACGTTGACGGCATATGAAGGCGATACCGTCGCGTCCGCGATGATTGCCAATGGCATGCATCTCGCCGGCCGCTCGTTCAAGTATCACCGTCCGCGCGGCATTCTGACCGCAGGTCCGGAAGAGCCGAATGCGCTGCTTGACGTCTCGCGGGACGCTGCCCGTCGCCAGCCCAACGTGCGGGCAACGGTGCAGGAGGTCTTCGACGGGATGAAGATCGAAACGCAGAACCGCTGGCCGTCGCTGTCGCTCGACATCGGCGAGGTCAACAACCTGCTCTCGCCCTTCTTCGCCGCCGGTTTCTACTACAAGACCTTCATGTGGCCGAAGGCCGCCTGGCACCAGATCTATGAACCCTTCATCCGTCGTGCGGCCGGTCTCGGCCATGCGCCGAAGGAAGCGGATCCGGACCACTACGCCAACCGCTATGCGCATTGCGACGTTCTGGTGATGGGCGGCGGTGCGGCTGGTCTTGCTTCGGCACTGGCGGCTGCCCAGACGGGCGTGCGCGTCATGATCGTCGATGAACAGCCGGAGATGGGCGGCGCCTTCCACTTCGACACGGGCGCGACCGTCGAGGGCCAGAGCGGCTGGGACTGGGCGCAAAGTGTGGTCGCCAAGCTCAAGGCCATGCCGAACGTCACCGTGCTCTCGCGCACCACCGCCTTCGGCTATCACAACCACAACTACGTGGCGCTGGTCGAACGCGTCACGGACCATATTGCCAAACCGTCGAGGAACCAGCCGCGCGAGCGGCTGTGGCAGGTCCGCGCCAAGCGGGTGGTCATCGCCAGCGGTTCGATCGAACGGCACATGGTCTTCGCCAACAACGACCGTCCGGGCATCATGCTGGCCTCTGCGGCCCGTACCTATCTGAACCATTTCGGCGTCGCCGTCGGTGCGAAAGTTGGCGTCTATACGGCGCATGACTCGGCCTATGAAGCGGCAATCGATCTGAAGAAGGCTGGCGTCTCGGTGCCGGTCATCGTCGACGCCCGCGAGAAGCCGGGCGAGGGTGTTCTGGCCCAGGCGCGTGCGCTTGGCATCGAGGTGCTGACCGGCCATGGCGTGGTCGACACGGCAGGTCGCCTGCGCGTCCGCTCGATTACGGTACGCCGCAATGGCGGCGGTTCCACCCGCAAGATCGAGGTCGACTCGCTTCTGATGTCGGCCGGTTGGACACCGTCTGTGCACATGTTCTCGCAGTCGCGTGGCAAGCTGAAATATGATGCCGCAAACGACCGTTTCCTGCCTGATGTCTACGCGCAGGATTGCGTCTCCGTCGGTGGCTGCAATGGCACTGACGACCTGCAGGCGCTGCTCGACGAGGCAACGGCTGCCGGTCTTTCCTCGGCCAAGGCTGCGGGTGCGACCGGGACGCCTTCCGTTTCGCTCACCGGTTCCAATGCCCATGCCTGGACCGGCGGCATGATCGGCGCTGCCGAAGGGGCGGGCCGTGAGGACAACGTCAAGGCTTTTGTCGACTTCCAGCATGATGTCTGTGCCAAGGACATCCGTCTTGCCGTGCGCGAGGGCATGCATTCGATCGAACACATCAAGCGCTTCACCACCAACGGCATGGCGTCTGACCAGGGCAAGCTGTCCAACATGCATGGCCTCGCCATTGCAGCCGAGGTGCTCGGCAAGGAGATCCCGCAGGTCGGTCTCACCACCTTCCGCGCGCCCTATACGCCTGTCACCTTCGGTACGCTGATCAACCACTCGCGTGATGCGCTGTTTGATCCGACCCGCAAGACGCCGATGCATGCCTATGAAGTCTCCCAGGGCGCCGTCTACGAAGACGTCGGCAACTGGAAGCGCGCCTGGTATTATCCGAAGCCGGGCGAAGACATGCATGCCTCCGTCAACCGCGAATGCAAGACCGTGCGCGACACGGCCGGTGTGTTCAACGCCTCGACGCTCGGCAAGATCGAGGTTGTCGGGCCTGATGCGGCCAAGTTCCTCAACCTGATGTATACCAATGCCTGGGACACGCTGAAACCGGGCAAGGCACGCTATGGCATCATGACGCGGGAAGACGGCTTCATCTATGACGATGGTGTCGTCGGGCGTCTGGCCGAGGATCGTTTCCACGTGACGACCACGACGGGCGGTGCGCCGCGCGTCATGCACCACATGGAAGACTATCTGCAGACGGAATTCCCGCAGCTGAAGGTCTGGCTCACCTCGACCACGGAACAATGGGCGGTCATTGCCGTCCAGGGTCCGAAGGCACGCGACATCATTGCGCCCTTCGTCGAGGGCATCGACATTTCGAACGAAGCCTTTCCGCATATGAGCGTGGCCGAAGGCAAATTCTGTGGCGTGCCGACACGGCTCTTCCGCGTCTCCTTCACCGGCGAGCTCGGTTTCGAAGTCAATGTTCCCGCCGACTTCGGCGCTGACGTCCTCCGCCAGATCTGGGAGCGGGCTCAGTCACTCGGCGCTTGCCTCTACGGCACCGAGACGATGCACGTGCTGCGCGCCGAGAAGGGGTACATCATCGTCGGTCAGGATACCGACGGCACATTGACTGCCGATGATGCGGGGCTCTCCTGGGCGGTGTCGAAGAAGAAGACCGATTTCGTCGGTATTCGCGGCATGAAACGTCCGGATCTGGTCAAGGAAGGCCGCAAGCAGCTGGTCGGGCTGATGACCAAGGACCCGAACGAGGTTCTCGAGGAAGGCGGCCAGATCGTTGCCGATCCGAACCAGCCGAAGCCGATGACCATGCTCGGGCATGTGACCTCGTCCTACTGGTCGGAAAATCTCGGGCGCTCGATCGCGATTGCCATGGTGGCCGGCGGACGCGGGCGCATGGGCGAGACGCTCTATGTGCCGATGAAGGACAAGACCATCGCGGTTGAGGTCACCGACATGGTGTTCGTTGACAAGGAAGGAGGCCGCATCCATGGCTGATATGTCTGTTGCAGACCGCAGGACCGTTCTTGCCGGCTTTCACGGCGGCAGCGCCAAGGTGCGGCTCACCCCGGCGCTTCCCGCGACCCGCGTGTCGCTGCGCGCTGGTGCCGATGCCGTGGCAGGCCTCTCCAAGTCGCTCGGCCTCAAGCTCCCGACGAAGCCGAAGACCTCGGCGGCAACCAAGGGTCGCACGGCATTCTGGATCGGGCCGGACGAGTGGTTGCTGATCGACGAGAAGGGCGATGCGCTGATGGCCGACTGCGCAGCATCCGGCGTGGTTCACTCTGCCACCGACATCTCCCATCGCAACACTGCGATCATCGTCTCGGGTCCGGCCGCTGCCGACACGCTCAACGCGGCGAGCCCGCTCGACCTCACGCTTGCCGCCTTCCCGGTGGGTGCCGTGACGCGTACCGTGTTCGGCAAGATCGAGATCATCCTCTACCGCGTCGAGGAAGAGACGTTCCGCGTCGAATGCTGGCGGTCGTTTGCCGAATACGCGTTCGGCATGCTGGCCGAGGGCGCAGAGGATGCCTCTCTCTGAGAGGCGTGTGTTTGAAGGGTTTGAAGAGGCCGGGGTGACCCGGCCTTTTTGCATTCGAGTGCAGGTTCGGCGCACGTGCGAGGATGGCAGCGCCATAGAGCGCTTGTTCAGGAACAGAGGCCCAGAGATCAGTGGGCCGCTAGGCGTCAACAGCGGACTTAATCCAGTTGTCGCTGATTCATAAAGACAGTCGAATTAGAGATTGCTTCGCAGGAATGTCCTCATGCACTGGGGTGCGCGTCCCAATATTCTCGAAAGTGCGGGGTCAGTCACCGCAAACTCGCCCGCGCGGGCAGCGCGGTAATATCCCAGCATAACGGCCACTGACCCCTCAGGAATTCCTGCGGCCTGCGCATTCGCTTTGGCACTCTCTTCGCTGATCACCGTCCTTGAAATAGTCTTGCCAAGAATTTCTCCTGCGACATGCGCAAGATCGGCAAGGCCCAGGCACTCGCTTCCGGTTAGCGGCGCTGTCGGGCCGTCGATCACCTTGCTCCCGACGAGCAGCTTCGCGTCGGCGGCCGCGAGGTCGTCATGTGTCACCCACGCAACCTTGCCGTCTTCGGGACCGTCCAGCCTGCCCGCGTCGAAACCGTGCCTATTCATCATCAGCGCACTTGCTGCGTAGAATCCGTGACGCAGTGCTGTCCAGGCAATACCCGATTCCGCCAGCATCGCCTCAGTAGCGGCATGATCACGACCCGGCGGGAACAAAGACGTTGCCGAGCTGGATATCTGACTTGTGTAGAATATGCGTTCTACCCCAATCTGGCGTGCGACACTTATGGCCGTGGCGTGCTGCTGCAACGGGTTGCCGCCTGTCGCAGCGGCGTTGGAGGAAATGAGGAGAAGTCGTTTTGCCCCGGCCCAGGCATGGCGCAGGCTGGCGGCGTCGCTGAAATCGCCCTGGCGCACGCGCACGCCGCGTGCCTCCATATCCGAAACTTTGTTAGGATCACGCACGCTGACGCCGATGTCGCCAGCGGAGACATGAAGAAGCAGGTTCTCGACGACCTTGCGGCCGAGTTTGCCAGAGGCACCGGTAACGATGAGCATTGCTGTAATCCTTGAGTGAGGGTCTTCCGGACACGTGTTGCAATCAACCTAATTGCAGTCTGTTTTATTGATAATCCGCCAAATCTCGAATAGGCTGTTCTCTATGCAGAACAATGTGCCTCCAAACGACCTGCAGGTGTTCCTGACCGTGCTGAACGAAGGAGGTTTCCGTGCTGCGGCTATGCGTCTGGGGATTGCGCCATCCAAAGTCAGCACGACAGTCTCTCGGATCGAAAAGCAGCTCGGTGTGCGGCTTCTTCAGCGAACCACGCGGAGCATCCGGGCGACAGAACAAGGGGAGGCCTTGGCAAGTCGCATACAGCCTCTGATGGCTGAGATGGATGCCGCTTGTATGGAAGCAGTGCGCTCGGCAAATTTCGTCCAAGGGCGCCTGAAACTAAACGTTCCAGGTGCAGTCATGCCGGACATCCTGCCGCCCCTTATCGTCGAATACCAGCGTAGACATCCGACCGTGGAGGTCGAGATCGTCACGGAAAACAGTCTCGTCGACATCATCGAGGCAGGGTGCGACGCGGGCATCCGCTATGGTGCGTCAGTCGAAAAAGACATGATTTCCGTTCCGATCGGTCCTCGCATGCAGCAGATCGCGCTTGCAGCGTCACCATCCTACCTCAAGGAGTACGGCCTCCCTGAGCACCCGCATGAACTGACGGACCATTATGCCATCCGATACCGCTTGCCTGGCGGACCGCTCATTCCCTGGGCGTTGCGAAACGGAGAGGAAACGGCAAACGTGAAGCCGCTGACGCGGCTCATTCTCAGCGTGAACGCCTTGAACACGGGATTGAGCTATGCCCAAGCGGGACTGGGGATGATCGGCACTTTCCGCAACTGGCTTGAAGATGACTTCCGCGCCGGAACTCTCGTTCCGGTCATGCCCGAGTGGTGGGCCGAGCAGGAGGGACCACGGCTCTATTATCCAAGCCGGTTCACATCGACGCCGTTGCGGGCATTCATTGATCTGTGCCGGAATGAACCTTCAGTCGGATGATTTTTTAGGGTTTCCGCTCAGGGCCGAATGCGGACATAAGACCGCCCTTGTTCAACTCAGGCAGTTGAACCTTCCCACCCTACCCATTTCACCCAGCGCCCGTGAAAGTCGGCGCGGCCAATCTCGCGGGTTTCCCCTGTCGGCCACAGCGTGAGCAGGATCGCCGCCCCCTCGGGCTTGCCATCGGCTTCCAGCTGCAGGCGGGCCAGCGGTGCGGCCTCTGTCGCGCGGGCGCCGGCGTCTGCGATCAGGGCTTCGCCTTCGGCCTTCAGCGCTGGTGGCAGATATTGCCAGGCGATGGTGTGGCAGATGATATGCGTCATGCCCTGCCGCGGCGTGGCGAGGCGTTGCCGCAGCCAGTCGATCGCGTCGGCTTTCTCGACCTTCAGGCCGCTCTCGGTGGCCATGGCAAGGGCCGCTGCCGTTCGGTCGAGGCGGTCCTGCTGGTCGGCCCAGATATAGGAGAAGAGCCGCAGGCGGTCGTCCTCGGAGGCCGGGTCGAGGGGATTGAGGTCGCAGCCGGCGCGTTCGGCCACCTCTATGTCAGCCACGGGGGGAGGTGGACCTTCCCAGCGCGGGGCGAGGTCGACTGACGAGGCCTTGCCCCAACTGAAATCGCCCAGCCGATAGGCGTAGCGGTCCCATTGCAGGTTCAGGCCGGCGCTGGCGCCGACTTCCGACAGGACCAGCGGTTTTCCGGTCAATGTCGCGATGGTCAGAAAGCCGGGAAGCAGGGCGGATGAACGGCGCACCTCGTTGGTCTGCGGGGCCGATGCAAGGCGATCGAGAATGAAGGCCTCGTCGCGGTGGATGGCGGCCTCCACGCTGGACCAGAATGTGTCGTCGCCGACGGTATGGGGTGGATAGACGGCTGACAATGCCGGGTCCCGGCCAGAGCGGACCAGCGCATGCAGCGTGCCCGCCAGCCGCAGCGCCAGCGCGTCGCCAGCAACGTCAGGATTTCCAGGCCAGCCGAGGATCGTGGCACCGACCGGGGTTTCTTCGGTCAGCCGTTCTGCCACGAGCGTGCAGAGACGAGCGGTAAACGGCGACCCAAGATCTTCGCAGGCCCGGGCCTGACGGAGAAAGCTCTGCCGGATGACTTCAGCGCGCTCATCGTTCATGACTGTCCTCGTTCCACGTATCAGATGTTGTCCGGCCGATCCTTCGGGTCGAACTGGGAGATGGTGATCCAGTCGGCGGTCAGCGCCGGCTTGCGCTCGCCCTCGATTTCGACGGTCACCTCATAGGTGTTCATCAGCATGCCGGCCCCACGGAAGCGGGCTGCCGCGAGTTTGAACGATCCCCGGATACGCTTGCCCGTCCTGACCGGCGACATGAAACGCAGCTTGTCGAAGCCGTAATTGATGCCGAGAGTCTGCTCACGGATCTTGGGCAGACAATTGAAGTTCATGGCCGACAGCAGCGAGACCGTCAGAAATCCGTGGGCGATCGTGCCGCCAAAAGGCGTTTCGGCCGCAGCCCGCACCGGGTCGGTGTGAATGAACTGATGGTCCATGGTGGCGCCTGCGAAGGCGTCGATCATCGTCTGGTCGACGGTGATCCAGTCAGACAGGCCGACGACGCTTCCGACGAGGCCCGGCACGTCCCTGAGTGAAATCTCTTGCGGCATGAAAAGACCCGATCCTTCAATAATTCCCGCAGGCTACAGCCGCTTGATGTCATGCGGAATAGGGTTCGGTCACAGATCGGCGAGAATTCTAGCTCTCGACCCAGAAATCCACCGTCCGAGGCTTTACGCTCGCCTTGGCAGCACTTCGTCCGGTCTGCAGACGGCGCCATTTGCGCCTTTCTGCAATCGGCAGCATATAGTCCTGCGTGTCCGCCGACCGGTTCACCAGCACAGCGACGCGACAATCCTTGCCGGTTTCGCGATCGATGGCCGTGAGCAGCATGGCAAAGGAGCCGAGATCCGATGTCTGCCAGTCGCCGGCGGTCATCGGCAGGCCTTCGACATTCAGCCATTCGACATCGCCATCGCCTGTCAGAACGGCCGTGTCCATGAAACAGGAGAAGCGCTGGCGCATGGCGGCAAGGCGCGCGGTGGTTTCGATCAAGTCTTCATCTGTCTTTGACCAGTCAAGCCAGGTGAGGGCATTGTCCTGGCAATAGGCATTGTTGTTGCCGCGTTGCGTGCGGCCGAACTCGTCGCCGGCGGTGAGCATGACGGCACCGCGGCTGGCAAAAAGCGTGGAGAGCAGGGCTTCGACATCCTGCCGGCGCTTCTTCAGGATCGCCTTGTCTGTGGTTTCGCCCTCGGTGCCGTTGTTCCAGGAATGGTTCTCGTTGTGGCCATCGCGGTTATCCTCGCCGTTCGCCTCGTTGTGCTTGTGCTCAAAGGAGACGAGGTCGTAGAGCGAGAAGCCGTCATGGGCGGCGATGAAGTTGACGCTGCGGGTCTGGCTGTGACCGTCATGGGCGAAGAGATCGGCGGAGCCGGCCAGCGCCGTTGCAAGATCGCCCGTCGTTCCCGCGTCGCCGCGCCAGTGGCGGCGGAAGGTGTCGCGGGCGCGGTCGTTCCATTCGAGGAAGGCGGGCGGGAAACGGCCGAGCTGGTATCCGCCGGGGCCGATGTCCCAGGGTTCGGCGATCAGGATGCGGTCCTCCAGCACCTCGTCTTCGAGAATGGCCTTGAGGGTCGGGGCGTCCTGATGGAAGCCATCCCAGTGGTGGCCCATGATCGGGGCGAGGTCGAAGCGGAAGCCGTCGACTCCGGCAGAGAGGACGAAGTGGCGCAGGGTGTCGACGATCAGCCGGCGGACAAAGGGGTGGTCGCAGGCGAGCGTGTTGCCGCAGCCGGTGTCGTTGACGAGAGTTGCGGGATCGCCCGCCACATGGCGGAAGAGGGAGCGATTGTCGATGCCGCGCAGGGAGAGCGTGGTGCCGTGGACATCGCTTTCGCCGGTGTGGTTGAAGACCAGGTCGAGGATGACGCCGATGCCTTCGGCATGCAGGGCCGCGACCGTCTCGCGCAATTCCTTCACACCGCCGGGCACGAGACGCGGATCGAGCGCCATCATGGCGACGGGGTTGTAGCCCCAGCTGTTGGTGAGGCCGAGCGGTGGAAGATGACGCTCGTCGATCCAGGCGGTGATCGGCATGAGCTCGACCATGTCGACGCCGATGCGGCGCAGATGGGCGAGGATGGCGGGATGGGCGAGGGCGGATAGCGTGCCGCGTTGAGCATCGGGCACGTCAGGATGCAGCATGGTCAGCGCCTTGACGTTGACCTCGTAGATGAAGCCGGTGCGCTCACCGAGCGGCATCATGGGCTTCAGCAGCTTGTGCGCCTTCACGATCGACTTCGGCATCAGATCGGCCGTCTCGACGCCGAACTGGCCAAGCCTTGGATCATAGACAAAAGACCGGTCCAGCTCGGTGGCGTAGGGATCGATCAGCAGCTTGGATGGGTCGTACCAGTGGCCTTCGGCCGGATCATAAGGGCCGTGAATGCGGAAGCCGTAGCGTGCGCCTTCCTTCAAGCCTTCGACGAAGACGTGGTTTACGTCGTCTTCGTCGCGGGACATGGGGATGCGGACCAGCTCAGCCTCGCCCCGCTCGTCGAAGAGGCAGAGCTCCACGCGATCCGCATGATGCGACCAGAGACGAAAATCGGCGCCAGTCTTGCCGAGGGTGGCTCCGAGCATCGCGTCCGTCATATTTCGCCCCATGGTCCGGTTGATTCGCTCGCCTTGCCGAACCATAGCAGGCGAGCGTTTTTCGGCCAGAGCAGCTGTGCTTACATTGCCTTGAGGTTCACACCCTTCACGGCTGCTTCCCTGCGCTCGCTGTAGCGATCGGTAAGGTGATCCGAGATGTCGCGTGTCAGCAGCGTGAATTTGATCAATTCCTCGCAGACGTCGACGACGCGCTCGTAATAGGACGAGGGCTTCATGCGTCCGTTGCCGTCGAATTCCTGCCATGCCTTGGCGACGGAGGACTGGTTTGGAATGGTGATCATCCGCATCCAGCGGCCGAGCAGACGCATGGCATTGACCGCATTGAACGACTGAGAGCCGCCAGAGACCTGCATGACGGCGAGCGTCTTTCCCTGGGTCGGACGGACGGCGCCGACGGACAAGGGAATCCAGTCGATCTGTGCCTTCATGATGCCGGTCAGCGTGCCGTGACGCTCGGGGCTCACCCAGACCTGCCCTTCGGACCAGGTGGATAGGTCACGCAACTCCTGCACCTTGGGATGACTGACGGGTGCATCGTCGGGCAGGGGCAGGCCGGAGGGATCGAAGACCTTCACCTCGGCCCCGAAATGCTCCAGCAGGCGCTTGGCTTCCATTGCCAGGAAACGGCTGAAGGAAACCTGGCGCAGCGAACCGTAGAGGATCAGGATGCGCGGCTTGTGGGTGGAAAAGGGTTGCCGCAGCGCCTCCAGATCCGGCATGCGCAGGTGATCGAGATCGGCGGCCGGCAGGTTGGGATCTCCATCAGACAATGCGCTTGCCCTCCGCATCGAGCACGGCCTCGCCATCTTCCTTGACGAAGGCGGCGGTGAAAGCGTCTGATGGCAGAATGTCGAGGACCACTTCGGAGGGACGGCAGAGGCGGGTGCCCATGTCGGTGACCACGAGCGGGCGGTTGATCAGGATCGGTGTCGCGATCATTGCGTCGAGCAGCTGGTCGTCCGAAAGGGCCGGATCGGCAAGGCCGAGTTCCTCATAGGGCGTGCCCTTTTCGCGGATTGCCTGGCGCACGGAAAGGCCCGAAGCGGCGATCATGGTTGCGAGGTCTTTCTTGCTCGGCGGGGTCTTCAGATATTCGATGACAACAGGCTCGATGCCGGCATGGCGGATGAGGTCCAGCGTGTTGCGCGAGGTGCCGCAGGCGGGGTTGTGGTAGATGGTGACGGTCATGGATGTTCAGGCCTTTGCTTGCGTGGCGGTTCGGGCGGTCACGGCGCTGCCGGCCTCGTACCAGGGCTTGCTGCGATTGACGATTGCAACCAGGATCAGCATGACGGGGACTTCGATCAGGACGCCGACAACAGTGGCAAGGGCTGCACCCGAATTGAAGCCGAAGATGCTGATGGCAGTGGCGACTGCCAGTTCGAAGAAGTTGGAAGCGCCGATCAGCGCGGAGGGTCCGGCAATACAATGGGCTTCACCGGTCATGCGGTTTGCCAGATATGCAAAGCCGAAGATGAAGACGGTCTGCAGGAAGATCGGCACAGCGAGGATCGCGATCACGATCGGCTGGGCGAGGATCTGATTGCCCTGGAAGGCAAAGAGCAGCACCACAGTGAAGAGAAGTGCACCAATCGACAGCGGCTGGATATTGTCCTGGAAGCGCTGCAGGGCACGGCCATCGCCGCGGCCAAGCGCCCGGCGCAATATCTGTGCGACGATGACGGGGACGACGATAAAGAGGGCGACCGAGATCAGAAGCGTATCCCACGGCACGATAATCGAGGAAACCCCGAGCAGGATGGCAACGATCGGGGCGAATGCCAGCACCATGACGGCATCGTTGAGGGCGACCTGGGTCAGGGTGAAGGGGGCATCGCCTCGTGTCAGGTTCGACCAGACGAAGACCATGGCGGTGCAGGGCGCGGCCCCCAGGAGGATCAGGCCGGCAATGTAGCTGTCGATCTGGTCACTGGGCAGGAAGGGCGCAAAGAGCCAGCCGATGAAGATCCAGCCCAGAACCGCCATGGAAAAGGGCTTCACCGCCCAGTTGGCGAAGAGGGTAACGCTCATGCCGCGCCAATGCGTGCCGACCTCGCGAATGGCGGCGAAGTCGATCTTCATCAGCATGGGAATGATCATCAACCAGATCAGCACGGCGACCGGCAGGTTTACCTTGGCGATCTCGGCCGAACCAATGAGCTGGAAAAGGCCTGGAAACAGGGAGCCAAGCGCGATGCCAGCGACAATGGCCAATGCGACCCAGAGGGTCAGGTAGCGTTCAAACGTGGACATGTTCAGGCGACCTCGGGATTGGAGCTTGCAGCGTCGGTCGCCTTGCCGATTTCGTTCAGGCGCTTCTGCAAAGACAGCTTGTCGAGGCTCATCATCGGCAGGCTGACGAAGATCGAAATGCGGTTGTTGAGCATGCGATAGGCGTCGGCGAAGGCGAAATGCTTCTCGCTATCGGTGCCTTCGGCTGCAGCCGGATCTGGTACGCCCCAATGGGCGGTCATCGGCTGGCCCGGCCAGACCGGGCAGGCTTCGGCGGCGGCATTGTCACAGACGGTGAAGACGAAATCGAGTTCCGGTGCGCCCGGTACGGCAAGCTCGTCCCAGTTCTTCGAGCGAGCAAAGCTCGTGTCGTAATTCATGCCCTTCAGAAGCTGCAGCGTGTAGGGATGAACTTCACCCTTGGGCTGGGAGCCTGCAGAATAGGCCTTGAACCTGCCCTGGCCGAGACGGTTCAGGATCGCTTCGGCGATGATCGAGCGGGCGGAATTGCCGGTGCAGAGGAAGAGCACGTTGTAGATCTTGTCGGACATGGCCGGTCTCTCAGTTTGGATGTGGGGGTCGAAGTGGAGGGCTGCAGCAGGCGAGATCGTCGATCAGCGGCTGGCAGAGGCTGGCATTGCCGCCGCAGCAATCCTTGAGCAGGTATAGGGCGACGGCGCGAAAGCGATCGAGATCGGCGCGGTAGAGGATCGAGCGGCTCTGGCGCTCGCCCGTGACCAGGCCGGCCTGGGACAATGTCGACAGATGCGCCGACATGGTGTTTTGCGGTACGCCGATCAGGCGCGCGAGTTCTCCGGCGGGAATACCATCCGGCTCATGCGCCACGAGCAGACGAAATGTCTGGAGGCGGGTCGGCTGGGCCAGGGCGGCCAGCGCCGCTATAGTCGATTTTTCATCCATATATCCAGAATAGTGGATATGATGGCAGAGTCAATTGGGGGCGTGCCACTGCCAAAGAAAAACCCCGGTGTCGAAGACTCCGGGGTTTCACTGCGCGAGAAGATCGCTGGGATCAGGTGATGACAGTCGGCTCATTCATGCCGGTGTAGCGCCTGATCTCGGCCACTTCCTCGGCTGCCACGATCAGATCGGCAAGTGCTGCCTGCGTCTCGATGCCGTGGCTGCTGGTGTCGGGTTCGTAGCGCTCGACATAGAGGCGCAGCGTGGCGCCCGAGGTGCCGGTGCCGGAGAGGCGGAAGACAATGCGGCTGCCGCCTTCAAAAAGGATGCGGATGCCCTGGTTCTTCGAGACGGAGTGGTCGATCGGGTCGTGATAGGCGAAGTCGTCGGCGGCGCTGACGGTCAGGCCGTTGATTGCAGTGCCGGGCAGGCTGTCGAGCTTTGCCCGGAGGGCCGCGACGAGGGCGTTGGCACTGTCCGTATCGACGCCTTCGTAGTCGTGGCGGGAATAGTAGTTGCGGCCGTATTCGGCCCAATGGGTCTCGACGATCTCTTTCACGCTCTGCTTGCGGGCAGCAACGATGTTGAGCCAGAAGAGCACGGCCCAGAGGCCGTCCTTTTCGCGCACATGGTCGGAGCCGGTGCCGAAGCTTTCTTCGCCGCAGACGGTGACCTTGCCGGCATCCATCAGATTGCCGAAGAATTTCCAGCCGGTCGGTGTCTCATACATGCCGATGCCGAGCTTTTCCGCGACGCGGTCAGCGGCGGCACTTGTCGGCATCGAGCGGGCGATACCGGCAATCCCGTTTTTGTAGCCGGGCGCACATGTGGCGTTGGCGGCGATCATCGCAAGGCTGTCGGAGGGGGTAACGAACATGCCCTTGCCGACGACCATGTTGCGGTCGCCATCGCCGTCGGAAGCAGCGCCGAAGTCGGGACCTTCGGGGCTCATGACATCGTCATAGAGTTCCTTGGCGTGCACGAGGTTCGGATCCGGGTGGTGGTGGCCGAAGTCGGGCAGGGGGATTTCGTTGCGAACAGAACCGGCAGGCGCCCCAAGGCGCTTCTCAAGGATTTCGACGGCATAGGGGCCGGTAACGGCGCTCATGCTGTCGATCACCACGCGAAAACCCCCTGCAATCAGAGTACGGATGGCGGGGAAGTCGAACAGGGCTTCCATCAAGTCGGCATAGTCGGCAACCGGATCGATCACCTCCACCGTCATGCCTGCGAGATCGAAGGCACCGATCATGTCGAGATCGATATCGGCGACGTCGGCGACCTTGTAACTGTCGATGTTGCGGGTTCTGGCAAAGATCGCATCGGTGATCTTTTCCGGAGCCGGGCCGCCATTGCCGATATTGTATTTGATGCCGAAGTCTTCGGTCGGGCCGCCGGGATTGTGGCTGGCCGACAGCACGATGCCGCCAAAGGCCTTGTATTTGCGGATGACATGCGAGGCGGCTGGGGTCGACAGTATGCCGCCCTTTCCGACCATGACCTTGCCGAAGCCATTGGCGGCGGCCATTTTCAGTGCCACCTGGATGACTTCGCGATTGTAATAGCGACCGTCACCGCCAATCACCAGCGTCTGGCCTTCAAAGCCTTCGAGGCTGTCGAAGATCGCCTGGATGAAGTTTTCCGCATAGTTCTCCTGCTGGAAGACCGGAACCTTCTTGCGCAGGCCGGATGTGCCCGGTTTCTGGTCCGCATACGGTTTCGTGGACACGGTCGAGATCATCGATTACTGGCCTTTCGCGACGAGGCGTTGATAAAGATCGGCATAGGCGGCTGCGCTCCTGTTCCAGGAGACGTCCGACTTCATGCCCTGCTTCTGCATCTGCGACCAGAGGCGCTGGTCACGGTAGAGCCTGAGCGTGCGGCGGATGGCGCGGCGGAAGGCGTCCGTGGTCACAGGCGCGAACTGGATGCCGGTCGCGACGCCGGCGGCAAGCGCTGCTTCATTCGCGTCGACAATGGTATCGGCAAGGCCGCCGGTGCGGGCGACAAGGGGAATGCAGCCGTAGCGCAGTGCGTAGAGCTGGGTCAGGCCGCAGGGCTCGAAGCGTGATGGTACGAGGATGACATCGGATGCCGCCTGCATCAGATGCGAGAGCGTCTCGTCGTAGCCGAGCACCATGCCGACGCGGCCGCGGTGATGCGTGGCGCCGGTCTGCAAGGCGGACTCGATGCTGCTGTCGCCAGAGCCGAGGATCGCGAGCCTTCCGCCGGCATCGATGATTTCGTCGATCACCTCTGGCACGAGGTCCAGGCCCTTCTGCCAGGTGAGGCGCGAAATTACGCAGAAGATCGGACCATCATCGCCGTCAAAGGCGAAACGCTCGACAAGGGCTGCCCTGTTTCCCGCGCGCTTCTTCAATGACGTGGCCGAATAGTGGCTCGCCAGCAGCGGGTCGGACGAGGGGTTCCAGACATCGGCATCGATGCCGTTGACGATGCCATAGAGGTCGTCGGCGCGGCTGGCGATCACGCCATCAAGGCCCATGCCGAATTCGGGCGTCAGGATTTCATCGGCATAAGAGGGGCTGACCGTCGAAAGTGCGTGTGCCGTGAGGAGGCCGCTCTTCAGATAGCTGATGGTGCCGTAATATTCGAGCGCCTCATGCCAGGCATGTTCCGGAAGGCCGAGATCGGGAAAGACTGTCGCACCGAACTGGCCCTGGAAGGCGATGTTGTGAATCGTGATCAGGCTCGGGACTTCCGGCGCCTCGGCATAACGCATGTAGACGGGCACAAGGGCCGCCTGCCAGTCATGAACGTGAACCAGATCCGGCTTGAAGCCGGGGAGCGCGCCGGAGGCGATCTCCGCGCCCACCTTGGAAAGCACAGCGAAGCGTTTCCAATTGTCCGGATAGTCACGGCCCTGACTGTCGAGATAGGGACCGCCCGATCGCTCGTAGAGCGGCGGGCAGTCGAGGATGAGCAGGTCGAGACCCTCGTGGCGGACCTCGAGCAGGGTCGCACGCTCATCGAGGATATCCTCGAATTCGTGGACCTTTCTCGGTTTCTTGACGGCCTTCATCACCGCTGGGTAACCGGGAATAAGGGTTTTCGTGTCGACGCCACGGGCGGCGAGCGCGATCGGCAACGCGCCCGCAACGTCGGCGAGGCCTCCGGTCTTGATCAAAGGATAGAGTTCGGAGGCGACCGAGAGGACCTTCATGAATATGTCTAACCCAGTTTGTCGAGCATTGCCTGTGTGATGAGGCATATCCCGTTTTCGCTGCGGCGGAAGCGCTTGGCATCCATTTCCGGATCCTCGCCGACGATGAGCCCTTCGGGGATCACCACGCCATGGTCTATCACGACATTGGTGAGACGCGCATGACGGCCGATCTGCACCTTGGGCAGGACGACCGCACCTTCGAGACGGGAATAGGAATTGGCGCGAACGCCGGTGAACAGCAGGCTCTTGTACAGTGAAGAGCCGGAAATGATGCAATCCCCCGAGACCAGCGAGGAAATCGCCGAGCCGCGTCGCCCCTCGTCGTCATGGACGAACTTGGCGGGCGGAGTGTTTTCCGAATAGGTCCAGATCGGCCATGTCTTGTCGTAGAGGTCGAGTTCCGGGACGATGTCGGTGAGGTCGATATTGGCCTGCCAGTAAGCATCGATCGTGCCGACATCGCGCCAGTAGGGGGTGCGCTCGAAATCGGAGCGGACGCAGGACTGGGCAAAGCGGTGGGCGACAGCCTTGCCGCTCTTTACCACATAGGGAATGATGTCCTTGCCGAAGTCTCGGCTGGAGTCGGGATCGGCGGCGTCGCGGCGCAGCAACTCCATCAGGAACTTGGTGTTGAAGACATAGATGCCCATCGAGGCGAGCGCGCAGTCTTCATTGCCGGGAATGCCCGGCGGGTCGGCGGGCTTTTCGACGAAGTCGATGATCCTGTCGGTGGCATCGACATGCATGACGCCGAAACCGACGGCTTCCATGCGCGGCACTTCGAGGCAGCCGATCGTGACGTCGGCGCCGGTGTCCACATGCTGCTGGAGCATGAGCTCGTAGTCCATCTTGTAGATGTGGTCACCGGCGAGAATGACCATGTATTCCGGGGCATAGGATTCGATGATGTCGGCGTTCTGGAAGACGGCGTCGGCGGTGCCTTCATACCACTGGGTTTCCGAGACGCGCTGGGATGCCGGCAGGATGTCGAAGCTTTCGTTGCGCTCAGGGCGGAAGAAGTTCCAGCCGAGCTGCATGTGGCGGATCAGCGAATGCGCCTTGTACTGGGTGGCCACGCCAATGCGGCGAATGCCGGAATTGAGGGCGTTGGACAAGGCAAAGTCGATGATGCGGGCCTTGCCACCAAAATAGACGGCGGGCTTCGCGCGGCGGTCCGTCAGCTCCTTGAGGCGGCTTCCGCGACCGCCGGCCAGCACATAGGCCATGGCGTCGCGTGACAGGCTTTTTGTTTTCTTTTCCGTCATGTGTATCCTCCCCTTACTGTTCCAATTCCAGCATGATCACGGCCAGCGGCGGCAGGGTCAGACCTGCTCTCGCCCATCCGCTTCCCGTGGCATGCGCCTCCACGCGGCCACCATTACCCTTGCCGCTGCCGCCATATATCTCGGCATCGGTATTCATTATCTCACGCCAACGGCCGGCCGCAGGCAAGCTCAATTCGTATCGTTCGTGATAGGCCGGCGTCAGGTTGCAGATGACGGCGATCGGCTTTTCGCCGGGCGCCTTGCGCAGCCAGGCGAAGACCGAATTCTCCTGGTCGTCGCCGACGATCCATTCGAACCCTTCACCTTCGCAATCGCGCGCATGCAGTGCCGCTTTCGAGCGGTAGGTGAAGTTCAGATCGCGAACGAGCCGGCGCATGCCCTCATGAGGCGCGTAATCGAGCAGGTTCCAGTCGAGCGAGCGCTCCTCCGACCACTCGCCCCACTGGGCAAATTCCTGGCCCATGAACAGCAGTTTCTTGCCCGGATGGCCCCACATCAATCCGTAATAGGCGCGCAGATTGGCAAATTTCTGCCAGTCGTCGCCGGGCATCTTGGCGATCATCGAACCCTTGCCGTGCACGACTTCGTCGTGGGAAATCGGCAGGACAAAGTTTTCCGAGAAGGCGTAGAGCAGACCGAATGTCAGTTCGTTGTGGTGGTGCTTGCGATAGATCGGGTCCCTGGCGAAATAGCTCAGAGTGTCGTGCATGAAGCCCATGTTCCACTTGAAGCCGAAGCCGAGACCACCCTCGTGGACGGGCTGCGAGACCTTGGGCCAGGAGGTGCTTTCCTCCGCAATGGTCATGATGCCGGGGTGGCTGCCATAGGCATGGTGGTTCATCTGCTGGAGGAAGCGCACGGCCTCGAGGTTTTCCCGACCGCCATACTCATTTGGGATCCATTCGCCTTCCTTGCGGGAATAATCGAGGTAGAGCATCGAGGCGACGGCATCGACGCGCAGACCGTCGAGGTGGAATTTCTCGGCCCAGTAAAGGGCATTGTTGATCAGGTAGGACAGGACTTCCTGGCGGCCGAAATTGTAGATCGCCGTGTTCCAGTCCGGGTGGAAGCCCTGGCGCGGGTCGGCATGCTCATAGAGCGCGGTACCATCGAAGTGGCGGAGCCCGTGCGCGTCCGTCGGAAAATGCGCCGGCACCCAGTCGAGGATGACACCGAGGCCGACCTTGTGGCAGCCGTTGACGAAGCGGGCGAAACCCTCCGGTTCGCCGAAGCGGGCGCTCGGCGCGTAGAGCCCCGTCGTCTGGTATCCCCAGGAGGGATCATAGGGGTGCTCGGTGACCGGCATGAATTCGATATGGGTGAAGCCCATGTCGATGCAGTAGGGTATCAGCCGAGCCGCCATTTCGTCCCAGGACAGCATCGAGCCATCGTCGCGGCGTTGCCACGAGCCCGCATGAACCTCGTAGATGGAGATCGGCTGGCGCCTCTGGTCAATACTCGACCAGTGCTTGCGGTGGTCCTCGTCGTCCCAGACCTGCTCCAGTTCCGGCGTTGTGACCGAGGCATTCTTCGGCCGCAGTTCGGCACGGCGGGCATAGGGATCCGCTTTCAATGGCTGAAGTTCGCCATGCGGGCCGACAATCTCGAACTTGTAGGTGGACCCGGCGCGCACGTCGGGCGCGAAGATTTCCCAGATTCCGGTGTCGCGGCGCAGTCGCATGACGTGGCGGCGACCATCCCAGTCGTTGAAGTCGCCGACGACCGAGACGCGTCGCGCATTGGGAGCCCAGACGGCGAAGTGGAAGCCATCGACGCCCTGATGTTTCATCGGATGGGCGCCCATCTTGTCGAAGAGGCGCAAGTGCGAGCCTTCGCGGATGAAGTAATCGTCCATCGGCCCGAGAATGGGCCAGAAGCTGTAGGGATCGGTCACTGTCCATTCGGCGTCGCCGCGCGTGGCCCGATAGCGCACCGGCAGGACACCGGCAAGCTTCACAGCACCCGAGAAGAAGCCTGCATCGTGATGCCGGGCCAGCGTGCCGATCTCTTCACCGGCGAGATTGTAGGCGACCACGGTTTCGGCGCCGGGAATAAAGCAGCGGGCGAGGTAGCCTTCGCCGGCCTCGTGGACACCGAGAAAGGAAAAGGGATCGCCATGGGATCCGTGGATGATTGCTTCGATTTCCGTTGCCGACGGTGTGTGCGGCTTCGCTTCGTCACCGCTCCTCTTCGGTGATTTTGCCATCAAGCTCTCCAGATGTCCGCGTTGTACTGCCGGATGGTGCGGTCCGACGAGAACCAGCCCATGCGCGCGGTATTGCGGATGGTCTTGGAATACCAGGCGGAAGTATCAGTCCAGATGTCGTCCACCTCACGCTGCGCCTTGGCATAGGCGTCGAAATCGGCGGCAACCATGAACCAGTCATGCTGGTATATGCCCTGCATCAGCTCGGCATAACGGTCGCGGTCATCAGGCGAAAAGACGCCCGATGCGATCGAGGACAAGGCCTGTTGCAGTTCACGCGACGCATCGATCGCGGCGCGCGGATTGTGCCCCTCGGCTCTCACGCGACCGACCTCGTCTGCGGTCATTCCAAATATCACGATGTTCTCCTCGCCGACATGATCGCGCATTTCGACATTGGCGCCGTCGAGCGTTCCAATCGTCAATGCACCGTTCAACGCGAACTTCATGTTGCCGGTTCCCGACGCTTCCATGCCGGCCGTGGAAATCTGCTCGGAGAGGTCGGCGGCCGGTACCATGACTTCGGCGAGAGAGACGTTGTAATTGGGAATGAAGACGACCTTGAGGAGGCCGCGGACCGACGGATCCGTGTTGATGACACGCGCGACGTCGTTGGCCAGTTTGATGATCAGTTTCGCATTGTGGTAGCTGGGTGCAGCCTTGCCGGCGAAAAGTTTTACGCGTGGTACCCAGTCGCGTTCCGGATGCGAGCGGATCTGGTCGAAGAGGGCGACCGTCTCGATGATGTTCAAGAGCTGGCGCTTGTATTCATGGATGCGCTTGATCTGGATGTCGAACATCGCGTGCGGATTGAGCTTGATGCCCATGCGACTGGCAACGAGGCTCGCGAGCTTCTGCTTGTTGGCCAATTTCACCGCCGCGAACTTCTGCTGGAAGGCAGCGTCGTCGGCGAAGGCATCGAGGCCCTTGAGCTTGGTGGCGTCATCGAGGAATTCGGGGCCGATCGCTTCCTTGATCAGGTCGGTCAGATCCGGATTGCACTGCATCAGCCAGCGGCGCGGGGTGATGCCGTTGGTCTTGTTGTTGATCCGCGTCGGATAGAGCTTGTGAAGATCGGAGAAGACCGTCTCCTTCATCAGCTCGGTATGCAGAGCCGATACGCCGTTGATCGAGTGGGAGCCCATGAAGGCGAGATTGCCCATGCGCACGCGGCGGTCGCCACTTTCGTCGATCA
This sequence comes from Rhizobium sp. 'Codium 1', assembly GCF_020889605.1. NCBI lineage: Bacteria > Pseudomonadati > Pseudomonadota > Alphaproteobacteria > Hyphomicrobiales > Rhizobiaceae > Rhizobium > Rhizobium sp. 'Codium 1'. The sequence goes on along the minus strand of NZ_JAJGPW010000002.1, from coordinate 537,866 downwards.
GCGAGATCTGACGGATCTCGTGGTCGGTGAAGCCACGGTTCTTGCGGGCGTCGAGCAGGATCTTGGCATTGATTGCATAGACGAGCTGCATGTGACGCGGCAGGAGGCGTTCGAAGAGCGGCACGGGCCAGCTTTCCAGCGCTTCGGGCAGAAGTGTGTGGTTGGTGTAGGAGAAGGTCTTGGAGCAAATCTCCCATGCGTCGTTGAAGGCGACGCCATGGACGTCGACCAGGAGGCGCATGAGTTCGACGACGGAAACGGCCGGGTGGGTGTCGTTGAGCTGGATGGCGACCTTGTCGGGCAACTGCGCGAGCGTGTTGCCCTGCTGCAGGTGGCGGCGGACAATGTCCTGGAGGGAGGCCGAACAGAAGAAGAATTCCTGGCGCAGGCGCAGTTCCTGACCGGCAGATGTCGCATCGGCCGGATAGAGGACCCGGGTCAGGGATTCGGCCTTGTTGCTCTCGCGCAGAGCGCCGATGTGGTCACCGGCGTTGAATGCGTCGAGCAGGATCGGGTCGATCGGTTGCGCCGACCACAGGCGCAGCGTGTTGACACGTTCGCCGCGCCAGCCGACAGCCGGCGTATCGAAGGCGGTCGCGATGACGCGCTCGCCCTGTTTCCAGACGTAACGGGGCTCGCCGTCGGGGCCTTCTGTCGTCTCGACCGTGCCGCCATAGCCGACTTCATAGGAGCTTTCGCGGCGTTCGAATTCCCAGGGATTGCCGTGGGCGAGCCAGCTTTCCGGCAGTTCGACCTGCCAGCCTTCTGCCATCTGCTGGCGAAACAGTCCGTGGACATAACGAATGCCATAGCCATAGGCGGGGATGTTGACCGTTGCCATGCTTTCCATGAAGCAGGCCGCCAGACGTCCAAGTCCGCCATTTCCGAGGGCTGCATCCGGCTCGAGGCCGGCGATCACGTCGAATTCGACAGAGAGCGACTGGAGGGCAAGCCGCATGTCGTCGATGAGGCCGAGGTTCGACATCGCATCGCGCAGCAGGCGGCCGATGAGGAATTCGAGCGAGAGATAATAAACCCGCTTGCCGTTGTTCATGTAGGTGTTGCGGGTGGATTCCATCCACTTGTCGATGATGCGGTCGCGGACCACGAGAATGGTGGCGGTCAGCCAATCATGCGGTGTGGCGACCTTGGCATCCTTGCCGATGCTGTAGGTCAGCTTTTCCATGATCTCGCCGGCCAAGGCGTCCGGATCGGAAACTTCGCGCTTGGGAAGGGGAAGGTCGACTTTGTGGGGAGTCTTGATCATCGGTCCGCCTGGCGTTGCTCGTTTCTCCGGGCGGCTCCGATGCAATCGCAGGCGCCGAACCCTGGGACGGCAGTTTACGCATCGAAATGGAACAGTTGCAACAGCGGCGAGCGGGCGCGGAGAAAATTGTTCAAGCGCGCAGCATGGCGTGCAAATTCTTGAATTTATTCTTTTATCCCGACATTGCGAACATACGATAAGACCGCAGTCGAGATGACTGCGGTCGAATTTTCAGAAAAATCCAAAACGTTTTGGATGTGGTCAGTTGGTGAGGCGGGTCGAGGCCTGTACAGCCTTGTCGCCGATCTCCTTGAAAGCCGCGACCAGCTCGGCAGCATCCTGTGCGTCGTAGTAGTGCGACGTGCTTGTCGCGCAGTATTCGAGGAGCGCCTGACCCTTGCTCGGGGCCATGAAGGCAACGGTGAAGATCTCCACGCCGGCCTTCTTGGCGCTCTCGCAGGTCGCCTTGGTCTTCGTGTCGGCGCTCGACTGGTTGTTGTCGCCATCGGTCATGAAGACGATGAACTTACTCGGAACCTGGCCATTCTTGTTCTTGTGCGCCGTGTCCTCGGACGACTTTATGACGTCGGTATAGGCACGGGCCATCGCATCGGACGAGTCCGTTCCGCCGCTGGCCACGAGCGCCTGAACATAACTCAATGTATGCGCGCTGCCCCAATTGAATGAAGCAGGGGTATACATCTTTGCCTCATACGCGACTGCCGCGGTGCGAACATACTTGCTCTCGGGGTCAGCCGTGGTCAACTGCGTCGTCAGATTGGCAACGGCCAGTTTGAGCGCATCGATTTTGACGACGTAGTTGGTCGCCTGGTAGCTGCAGGTTTTCTTGTTTCCGCAGCTGTAATAAACGGTCTTGGTCGGCTGTGCCTCGTTCACCATCGTGGTATCCCAGGCCATCGATCCGGAACGGTCGAGCACCAGATACATCGACAGGGCATTTTTGCTTTCGGTGGTGGCTTGGGCCGAGGCCGTAACCCCCAGTGTCACTTCCTTCCAGCCCAGAAGGCCGGTCAAGCCATTGGTCGGCATGACGTAGGATGTCGACAGGGTCACGTCAAAAGTCTTGCCGGACGAGCTGGACTTTCGCTCGACGTTACCGACCGCGCCTGCAAGCGGGTCCTCGTCGGCGGGGATGTCGGAGCTGTCACCGCTGGCGCCCGGAACGACATTGTAGAACTGGGCCTTCATGAACTTGCGCGCCAGTTCGAGAGCGGCCTCGTCCGACAGGTTGTCGTTCTTGGCCAGCGCGTTGGCTGCCGAGAGAACGGCGGAATCGGCCGAGTCCTGCAGGGCAGCGCGCACCTGGACCATTCTGTTATAGTCCATCGCAACCCCGGCGGTCGCGGCGACGACCGGAATGATTATGGCGGTCGTAATTCCGAAATTGCCGGCCCGGTCGCTCAAGAATCGGGAGACGATCGATTTTTTCTGTCTGTCAGGTTTCGTCATCATGTCCATCCAACATCAGCGTTTGGAAGGTTATAGACCGGGACCTGTTGCGATCCGTTTAAGCTGATCGCTAAAATTCGATGCAACGATGCTCTATTGCCCTATTGCCGGACAGGAATGACATCCACCGCCTGATCCGTCTGATGACTGCCATAGCTCTTCAACACGCCGATGACGGGTGCCACATCGGCGTAATCGCGCCCGTAGCCAACCACGATGTGGTCCGTTCCGGCGGCGATGTCATTGGTCGGGTCGAGTTCCAGCCAGCCGGTCAGCTTGCCGCACCAGACCCTCACCCAGGCATGCATGGCGTCGGCACCCTCCAGCCGCTCCTTGCCAGGAGGCGGGATGGTCCGCAGAAAGCCGCTGACATAGCCCGAGGGAATGCCCAGGCTGCGCAGGGCGACGATCATCACATGGGAGAAATCCTGGCAGACGCCATGCTTGCTTGCGAAGGCCTCCGCCGGCGTCGTGTCGACGGTGGTCGCCTCGGCATCGTATTTGAAGTCCTTGTGGATGCGGCTGCAGAGCGTCTCGGCGATCTGGCGCACGGTCATGCTCGGCTTCAGCATGGATTGCACATAGGCCGAGATCGCCTTGTCGCGGGGCAGACGCGGGCTGGTGCCGAGGAAATGGTGCGGCGATTCGGCGTCCAGCGACCAGGTCTCGGCTATCTCCTGCGGAAGGCTGTCGAGCAGCGGCGAGAAGTCGGCGGTCATCGGCTGGGGCTGAACCAGGACGCGGGCCTGCATGCGGATGTCGAGCTTTTCATGGGGTCCGCGCAGGATGGCGTGGCTCGCGGGATGGCGGAAGAAGTCGTTGAATGTCGTGATCTCGTCGGGCTCCGGCGTTACCTTTATGGCACCGGCGATGAGCCGCTGGCGATCCGGCAGAGACAGAGGCAGCAGGCGCAGCATATGGTGGGCCCCGGTGGCCGGGACCTCGTAGCGATAGCCGATATGGAGCGAGAGGTCGTAGAGCATGGCCTCAGCTCAGATAGGTCTGGGCGAGGATGTCGGAGAACTTCTCCAGTTCCCGCTCCAGATTGGTGTAGACCTCGGCCGACATGCCCTCTGGCGTCATGACCGCCAGGCCCGAATGCAGACGCATGGCTTCGCGAAAAAGGCTCGACATCTGGCCGTTGACCATGGCGTTCGGCAGTTGCTCGACTTCGATGCGGATTTCGTTGAGCTGGAAGAGGATCGAGCGCGGGTTGAGAGGGTCGAGTGCGAGGAGGTCGGTCACCGTCAGGCGTGCCGTCGAGACGTTGTAACGTCGGCGGTGGGTCATGACGTTGTCGCCGATCTCCAGGAGCATGTCGAGCGCGCCATCCGGAGCGTCCGGTCCGGTCATGTGGCCAAGCAGGCGGGTCATGTGCAGGCAGCGTTCCAGCAGACGGCCGATCGTCAGGAAGCGCCAGCCGGTGAAACGGTACATGTTTTCGTGCACGAGACCGGCGAAGCCCGCGAGCTTGCGCAGGAGGATGGTCATGGCATGCGCCGCGTCGTCACCCGGCTTGACCTTCTCGTGGAAGCGCTTGGAGGTCTTCGACAGGTCGTTCAGTGCCAGCCATCCATCCGGAGAGAAGCGGTCGCGGATGTTGCTCGCGGAATAAACAGCGCTGTCGATGTTGCGCAGCAGGCTTTCCGGCACGCCCGACTGGGTGTCGACGTCGATGTTCGAGAGATACTCGCTGACAAAGGCGAGCAGCGGCTGGTCCGGATTGGCGCTCTCGGCATAGCGCGCATGCCAGGCGCGCATGATGCGCAAGACACCTTCGCCGCGCTCGATATAACGGCCGAGCCAGAAGAGGTTGTCGGCAGCCCGGCTCGGCAGACTGCCGGGCATGTTGCGGGTGAACGTTTCCTCGTCCGGCAGCAGGGACGTTCGGTCGACCGGCTTGTCGGAGACAATCCAGACATCGGCAGCATTGCCGCCGGACTGCATGGCAATCGCCGAGACATCGGATCCGCTGCCGATGCGGGCGAAGCCGCCCGGCATGATCTGCCAGCCATTTTTCGTGCGGGCGGCGAAGACGCGCAGCGACATTGGTCGCGGCGTCAGCTTGCCATCGACGATGGCCGGTGTCGTCGACAGGGTCACCACTTCCTGGCCGACAAGATTGCCGGCTTCCGTTTCCAGCCACTCGGCGGTGGTACGTCCCTGTGGGTCCTTGTAGCGTGATCCCATCACGGATCGCCCGCCGTCGTCGAAGAAGGGCAGACGGGAGAAGGCCGAACCGATGACCATGCGGTCGAGATGATTTGCCACGTGTTCGCGTTCTGCCTTCTGTCCGCACCACCATGTGGCGACCGAGGGCAGCTTCAGCTCTTCGCCGAGCAGATGGCGCGAGAGGGTGGGCATGAAGGCAAGCAGCGCGCGAGTTTCGAGAATGCCGGAGCCGAGTGCATTGACGAAGGTGACGGCGCCGTTGCGCAAGGCCTCCACCATGCCGGGCGTGCCGATATAGGAATTCTGATCGAGTTCGAGCGGATCCGCGAAGGCGGCATCGAGGCGGCGCCACAACACGCTGACGGGCTTGAGGCCGGCGACGGTTCTGACCATCACCCGGCCGTTGACGACGGTCAGATCCTCACCCTCGAGCAGCATGATGCCGAGATAGCGGGCGATATAGGCGTGTTCGAAATAGGTCTCGTTGGCCGGGCCCGGCGACAACACGGCGATGCGTTCATCGCTGTTGCGGGTGCGTGCCTGCAGCGCCTTGCGGAAGGCGCCGAAGAAGGAGGCAAGGCGATGAACATGCGTCTCGGCATAGATGTCGGAGAAGGCGCGTGCCGTCGCGACCCGGTTTTCGAGCGCAAAGCCGGCCCCGGACGGGGCCTGGGTCCGGTCGGCGAGAACCCACCAGTTGCCGTCAGGGCCACGGCCGATCTCGAACGAACAGAAATGCAGATAGTGGCCACCGGCCGGCTTGATGCCAACGAGCGGCCGAAGGAATTCGGGATTGGAGGCGATCAACTGCGGCGGCAGGAACCCTTCCTGCACGAGCCTGTTTTCAGAGTAGATGTCAGCAACAACGGCTTCCAGCAGGTTTGCGCGCTGCACCAGACCTTCGCCCAGAGCCTGCCATTCGGCATCCGAGATTATCACCGGGATATGGGAGAAGGGCCAGGCCCGCTCGCTCGATCCGCCAGAACCATAGGCGCGGTAGAAGACGCCGGCATCACGCAGGTAGCGATCGGCCCGGGCGAATCGTTCGTGCAGCTCGTGTTCCGGCATCGTGTCGATGGCCGAGACCAGCGCCTGCCAGACAGGCCGCACATTGCCCTGTGTATCGAGCATCTCGTCGGCAGCGCCCGCCAGCGCGCGATAGCCGGCCGTGTGGGCCTCGCTTTTCGGCGGGTCTGGCGGGGAAAGCTCCGCTGCCGTCTTTTGTGCCATCAGATCAGATACCTTGCGGTCGTCTCAGGTCCAAAGTGTGTGGAAACTCCGGCGACACGGTTTCGGGCCATAGGGGATAGGAGCCGGCTGTATGGCCCCAAGGCTCGAAACGTGCAAGCCGACGGGCTTCCGCTTCATTCCCATTCACAGGGAAAGTGTCATAGGTCCGGCCTCCAGGGTGGGCGACGTGGTAAACGCAGCCCCCGATCGACCGGGCAGACCATGTATCATAGATGTCGAATGTTAGCGGTGTGTTGACGGGCAGAACCGGATGCAGGCCGGAGGCCGGCTGCCAGGCCTTGTAGCGTACGCCGCCGACTGCGACACCATTCACGTCAGACTTGGGCAGCGGAACCTGGCGCCCGTTGCAGGCCACGACGAAGCGTTCGGGGTTGGCTGTCTCCAGCTGCACCTGCAGGCGTTCGACAGACGAGTCCACGTAACGGACCGTGCCGCCGGGCGCGCCTTCCTCGCCCATGACATGCCAGGGTTCCAGCGCCTGGCGCAACTCGAGTTTCGATCCCTCGTAGGTAACTTCTCCGACGAAGGGAAAGCGGAATTCGAGCTGGGCTGCAAACCATTCCGGCTTGAAGTCGAAACCGTTCTCGCGCAGGTCCGCCAGGACTTCGAGGAAGTCCAGCCAGAGATAATGCGGCAGCATGAAGCGGTCGTGCAGGCTCGTTCCCCAACGGACGAAACGACCACCGATGGGGTTTCTCCAAAAGCGGGCGATCAGGGCGCGGACCAGCAATTGCTGGGCAAGCGACATGCGCGCATTCGGCGGCATCTCGAAGCCGCGGAACTCGACGAGGCCGAGACGACCCGTCGGGCCATCCGGCGAGAACAGCTTGTCGATGCAGATTTCCGAACGGTGGGTATTGCCGGTGACATCGATCAAGAGGTTCCGGAACAGGCGATCGACGAGCCAGGGCAGGGGGGCTTCCTCACCGCTTGCCGGCATCGGCACCTGGGCCATGGCGATTTCCAGCTCGTAGAGGCTGTCATGGCGGGCTTCATCGAAGCGCGGCGCCTGGCTGGTCGGGCCGATGAACATGCCGGAAAACATGTAGGACAAGGCCGGGTGACGCTGCCAGTGCAGGATCAGGCTCTTGAGCAGGTCGGGACGGCGCAGGAAGGGGCTGTCTGCGGGATTGGCGCCGCCGACCACGACATGGTTGCCACCGCCCGTACCGGTGTGGCGGCCGTCGATCATGAACTTGTCGGCGCCGAGGCGGGTCTGGCGCGCCTCCTCGTAGATCGTGTTGGTCGTCGCCACACAGTCCTGCCAGCTTTCGGCCGGGTGAATGTTCACCTCGATGACACCCGGGTCGGGTGCCACGCGGATGACATTGATGCGCTCGTCCTGCGGGGGGGCGTAACCTTCGATGTGAACGGGCAGGCCAAGACCGCGGGCAGCCGTTTCGGCTGCTGCCACCAATTCGAGATAGTCCTCGACTTCTTCGACGGGTGGCATGAACACGCAGAGGCGCCCATCGCGAGCCTCGACGCTCATCGCGGTGCGCACTGCCCCTCTGATGTCCTCGACCGATCCGGCGATGGTCTGTTCGTTGCGGTCCTGCTGGGGCTCGCCGGTCCTGCGGGAGATTTCCGGCATGGCGCGCCCTTCGCGCACAACCGGGCCGAAATCCCGCGGGGCGAAATCCGGCAGGGGCGTGCGCAGGACCGAGGGATCGGTGGTGTGGATGTACGGATATTCCGAGGGCGGCACATAGGGCAGCGTCCCGAGCGGCATTCGAAAGCCGATCGGGCTGTCTCCCGGGATGAGGAAGATCTTGCCGCGGCGCGTGCGCCATTTCTCGCTGACCCAGCGTCGGCCAGCAGCCTTGGCATTCCAGGCCTGGACCGGCAGGATGTAGCCGGTCGGGGTCGTCAGGCCGCGCTCGAAGACCTTGGCGATGCGGGCGCGCTCTTCCGGGCTTTCGAGCTTGGAATTCGAGGGATCGACATTCTCGGGCAGGCTGCCCTCCTTGATGATCCATTCGGCCGGATCCTCGAAGGCCGGGATGATCATCTCGGTTTCGATCTCGAGCTCCGCTGCGATCCCCGCCATCAGGGCTTGTGCCTGTTCGTGGGTGACGCCCGTATCCTTCTCTTCGGCGGCAATCAGCGCCGGATCATGCCAGATCGGCTTGCCGTCCTTCCGCCAGTAGAGCGAGAAGGTCCAGCGCGGCAGGCTTTCGCCCGGATACCATTTGCCCTGACCATAATGCAGGAAGCCGCCGGGGGCGAATTTTTCGCGCAGCCGGCGGATGAGCTGGTCGGCGAGGTCGCGCTTGGTCGGACCGACGGCATCGGTGTTCCATTCGGCGGACTGGAAGTCGTCGATCGATACGAATGTCGGCTCGCCGCCCATGGTGAGGCGCACATCATGTGCCTTCAGGTCACCGTCGACCTTGAGGCCGAGCGCGTTCAGGGCGTCCCAGCTGTCGTCGGAGAATGGCTTGGTGATGCGCGGATGTTCGGCGACGCGTTTCACCTGCATGTCGAAGGCGAATTCTGTATTGGCCTGGCCGACATAGCCGCCGGAGATCGGTGCTGCGTTCTTGAAATGCGGGGTCGCAGCCAGCGGAATGTGGCTTTCCCCCGTCAAAAGGCCAGAGGTCGGATCGAGGCCGATCCAGCCGGCGCCGGGGATGTAAACTTCCGCCCAGGCATGCAGGTCGGTGAAGTCGACCTCGGTGCCGGATGGCCCGTCGAGCGCCTTCAGATCAGGTGCGAGCTGGATGAGGTAGCCGGAGACGAAGCGGGCGGCAAAACCGAGACGGCGCAGGATCTGGACGAGCAGCCAGCTTGAATCGCGGCAGGAGCCGCGCGCCGAGGTGAGCGTTTCCTCGGGCGTCTGGACGCCTGGCTCCATGCGGATCACATAGCCCACGTCGTGCTGCAGTCGGGCGTTCAGCCCCACCACCATGTCGATCGTGCCCTGGCCGGGCGTCGTGTCGACGGTGGACATGAAGACATCCAGCGCTGGAGACGAAGGTTCCGGCGTCATGTAGATCTTCAGGTCGTCGCGCAGGTCTTCGGGGTAGTCGAAGGGCCATTTGACCGCGATTTCCTCGGTGAAGAAGTCGAAGGGATTGTAGACCGTCATGTCGGCGACCAGATCGACTTCGATCTTGAACTCGGTGACCGGGTCCGGGAAGACGAAGCGGGCGAGATAGTTGCCGTAGGGGTCCTGCTGCAGGTTGACGAAGTGGTTCTCCGGCGTGACCTTCAAGGAATGCGAGAGAACCTTGGTGCGGGAATGGGCGGCAGGCTTCAGCCGGATGATCTGCGGTCCGAGCTGGACCGGGTTGTCATAGGTGTAGTGGGTGAGATGATAGATGCTTGCCTTGATTGACATACGGTACCACTTCGCTGTTCGCCCTGCCGCTTTTTCCGGCTTGCATCGATCTTGTGCAATGCAGCGCCATAAAGCAAGCGGCCCGGACGGTCGAAGCCGCCGGGCCGCCATGATGCGGTGTATAATCCGATGTCAGCTGCGGCCGAATTCATCGACCAGACGGATGATGTCATCCTCGCCGAGATAGGAGCCAGTCTGCACCTCAATCACCTCGAGCCGGATCTTGCCGGGGTTGGCAAGGCGGTGCACGGAGCCCTGCGGAATATAGATCGACTGGTTCTCGTGCAGGACGGTGACCTTGTCGTCGATCGTCACTTCCGCCGTGCCGCGCACGCAGACCCAGTGTTCTGCGCGGTGGTGATGCTTTTGCAGCGAGAGCTTCTTTTCCGGATGGACGAAGAGGCGCTTCACCTGGAAACGGTCGCCGTTGAGGATCGAGGTGTAGCCACCCCAGGGACGCAGCGCTGTCGGGTGGTTCTCGGTCAGGTGCGCCGTCTTCTCATTTGCGGCGAGCATCTTGACGAGATTGCCGACCTCCTGGGCCCGATCGAGGCGGCCGACATAGACGGCATCTTCGGAGGCGATGACGGCAACACCGTCCATGCCCTGGACAGCGAGATGGGCGTTGCGCGACATGACGAGCGAATTTGTGGTGTCGGAGACGGTGGCGTTGCCGTTCACCACATTTCCGTTCTCATCGCCTTCGGCGAGCTTCCAGATCGCGTCCCAGCTGCCGAGGTCCGACCAGGTGATCGGCGAGGGCACGACAGCGGCGTTCGGGGTCTTTTCCATGATCGCATAGTCGATGGAGATGCTGGGGCTTTCAGCAAAGCTTTCCCCGTCGAGGCGGGTGAAGTCGAGGTCGCCCTTGGCGTTCTCGACCGATTTCTCGACGGCAGCCAGGACTTCCGGCGCCAGTTCCTGCAGCTCTGCGATCATCTGGCCGGCGGAAAAGACAAACATGCCGGAGTTCCAGGCATAATTGCCGCTGGCCAGCATTTCCTCGGCGACTTCCGCATTGGGCTTTTCGACGAAACGCGAGACCGTGTGAACGCCGTTGCCGACGTCCGCGCCGATCTCGATGTAACCGTAACCGGTCGCAGGTTCGGTTGGCGTGATGCCGAAGGTGACGATCTTGCCGTTTCGGGCGGCGGATGCGGCCCTTTGAACGCAGACACGATAGGTGTCGTCGACGGTGATCTCATGGTCGGAGGGCAGGATCTGGATGAGGGTGTCGCTGCCATGGCGCTGGCTGACGATGACGGCGGCAGCAGCGACGGCAGCTGCCGTGTTGCGCGCCTCCGGCTCCAGGATGATGCCGTCGAGCTTGACGCCGAGTTCACGCGCCTGTTCGGCCACCAGGAAGCGGAAGTCCTCGTTGGTGACGACGATCGGCGCGTCATAGATCGCTTCGTCGGAGACGCGGGCCAAGGTCTTCTGCAGCAAGGTCTCGTCGCCGAGGAAACGGATGAACTGCTTGGCGGCGGCTGCGCGCGACAATGGCCAGAGACGGGTTCCCTTGCCGCCGGCCATGATGACCGGCACGATCTTGATGCTCATTTTTTCTTGCCTTTCGATGTCTTGCCGGAGCGAGAGGTCTTCGCTTCTCGCTCTGTTCGACGGATCTGCTTACGCATTATGCAACGCGGTCGCGGCAGATTTGTTACATGTTTGTGCCGATGTTCCAAGCCTGTCGCAAGATTGTCTTTGCTGATCACGGCTGATGCACAAGTCGTTGCAGGTGGGTATGATGGCCGCGTCGCGGTCCTTTATTGCGGCCATCCTTGTTCCCATCCGAAGAGAGTGTGTCTTGCCCGCTTCCCGTCCCCTGTTCACCGTTCCATCCGCGCCACTCGTTCCGATCCTCGGGGTGGAGGACGGCTTTCCGATCCACCGCATCTTCTGTGTGGGACGCAATTACGCGGCGCATGCCGCAGAGCTCGGCAACACGGTTGATCGTGTCGCCCCTTTCTATTTCACCAAGCCGCCGACAGGGCTCGTTCTCGAAGGCGGCACAATCGCCTATCCGCCGGGAACGGAGGACTATCACCACGAGATCGAGCTTGTGATCGCGATCGGCGCACCCGCCTTCCGGATCTCCACCGACGAATCCATGACGGCCGTGTTCGGCTATGCGGTGGGGCTCGACATGACGCGGCGTGACCTGCAGCAGGTGATGAAGGACAAGCAGCGGCCCTGGGATATCGCCAAGGCCTTCGAAGACTCGGCTGTCATCGGCGCGATCACGCCGGCTGCGGAATTTGAGCCTGGAGCGCAGCGGATCTCGCTTCTCGTCAATGATCGACTGCGCCAGGAGGGACAGCTCTCCGACATGATCTGGTCAGTGCCTGAAATCGTCAGTCATCTTTCGCGCTACTATCATCTGACGCCTGGTGACTTGATCTTCACCGGCACACCGTCGGGTGTCGGTGCACTCCAGCCGGGCGACCGGCTCGCCGGTGCCGTCGAAGGGCTTTCGCCGATCGCGGTCAGCATCGGCCCGGCGACCTGACATGGATCTCCCGGGGGAAGGACAGGGCCTGGCGCTGGTGCCAGGCCGCGAATGTGGCAGCTGTTCGCTCTGCTGCATCCTTCCCGACATCGCAGAATTCGACAAACCGGCGAACCAGCCCTGCCGCCATTGCCTGCCCGGTGGCGGCTGTGATGCCTATGCCGCGCGCCCCGCGACCTGTCGCGATTTCTACTGCCTCTGGCGCATCGATCCGACGCTCGGGCCGGAATGGGAGCCGCGCGTGAGCCGGATGATGCTGTATGCGCAAGGGGCGCAACTGACGGTGCTGGTGGAGCCGGCGGCGGGCGCGATGTGGCGAGAGGCGCCTTATATCGACTTGCTTGAGGAGAGGGCGCGGACGCTGAAGGCTGATGGGGGCTATGTCGTGGTCTATGCGGGGGAGGATGTGGCGGTTTTGAAGGGGTGAGTTGCAGAAGAGATGCCAGTTTGGCCGGCCAGTCGACCGTGAGTTCTTTCGAGAGCGGCCTGCGAGCGCAACAACACTTTCTCTGCTCTTCCTGCGCCGTCATGGAGACGCCGGTCCCTGTTGCTGCAATCAGCCCCAAACGCGCCTGATTGCCTCCATCGCGGCCAGTATCGTTGGATCTGCGGAGCGCGCCCTCAAGGAGAGAAAGCTCAGCTTAGTAGGGATCTTGACGTTTTCCGCGATGATGAGACCGTTCGACTGCTGTTCGTGAAGGGCGATGGACTCGCGACAGAGACTGAGTCCCACCCCCGTCCGCACCATGGCAAGCATTGATGTTTCCTGGTCCACATGGGCAACCACATTCTGTCGCAGGCCCAGATCTGCGAACAGGCGCGACAGCAAACGATTGTGAACGGAAGCTGGCGGTGTGCCGATCCAGGGGAGCGATGCCAGCTGTCTCCAGTCTGCGCCACGCACGAGGCTTGCGAATGATGGCGGGGCGACAACCCGGTAGGTCAGCTGCGCCAGTTCCCGCGAATCGAACAAGGGGGCGGCCGCCTCTCCCGCGATGTCTGAGGAGGGCTCATGGTATCTTGGGTCGCCGAGATAGAAGCCGGCATCGAGCTCGTTTCGCCTCAGACCCTCTGGTACCTCGCCGCTCATCCCGTGGCGCAGTGTGGTTTCAATGCCCGGCCCGTGCTCGATAAGCGCTTTCAGGAAGGCTCCCAATCGGGTGAACTCGGGATCGATGATCGTGCCGATCCGCAGTTTTCCTCGAACGCGCGTCGACAGATGCCCGGCCGTCTGGCCGAAATCCGTGAGCGCTGCCAGCACCTGTTCCGCTTTGGCGGCGAGCAGGGCGCCGTCCTGGGTCAATTCCAGACCGGAAGAGGTCCGCCGGAACAGCGTTACGCCCGTATCCGCGGCAAGTCGTTTCAACTGGAGGGTGACAGCCGGCTGGGTGACATGCAGCTGCTCCGCCGCACGCGTCACGTTGCCTTCCCGTGCAACGGCGGCGAATGCCTTCAATGTTCTCAAGTCGATCGATGGTGGCATATTAATTCTGCTTATGATGCCTTGCGTTATTTGTCATTAGATTCCCGGCTTGTTTCTGCGTTAATTCTGAGAGCAAGCGGGGTGGGAGTGTGGCATGCCAAGGAATGATGCGAGATTTGCTCCGTGTAGAGTGTGGCATCGCGACCGGAGGGCGAGCCCATGACCCGTGGCGCTTCACGTCAGTCGGATGACGTTTTTGATTATGTCATCGTGGGCGGTGGCTCTGCAGGATGTCTGATCGCAAATCGTCTCAGCCGCGATCCGGCAATCCGTGTCTTGCTGCTGGAGGCGGGCCGGAAGGACGACTATCTCTGGATCCATATCCCGGTCGGCTATCTCTATTGCATCGGCAATCCGCGTACCGATTGGCTTTTCAAAACCGAGCCCGATGCCGGCCTGAATGGTCGGTCTCTGCGCTATCCGCGCGGCAAGACGCTTGGTGGCTGCTCCTCGATCAATGGCATGATCTATATGCGCGGCCAGGCGCGTGATTTCGACGGCTGGGCGACCACCACCGGCGATGACGCCTGGTCCTGGCAGAACTGCCTGCCCGACTTCAAGGCGCATGAGGATCATTTCCGGCTGGATGACGGCGCGGACCCGAAAACCGGCGATAACAGCCGCTTTTCAGATATGCACGGTCACGGCGGCGAATGGCGGATCGAAAAGCAGCGCCTGCGGTGGGACATTCTCGAATCCTTCGCCGAGGCTGCAGTCGAGGCCGGCATTCCTCGCTCCGAAGATTTCAACAGTGGTGACAATGAGGGCGTCGGCTATTTCGAGGTCAATCAGCGCTCAGGCTGGCGGTGGAACACGTCGAAGGCCTTCCTGCGCCCGGCGAAGGGGCGCCCCAATCTCAGCGTCTGGACCCAATCCCATGTGGAGCGACTGATCCTTGAAACGTCGGGGTCGGGCCGCAAGCGGTGCGCGGGTGTGGTGGTTCAGCGGCAAGGGCGCAGTGTGCAAGTTCGGGCGCGTCGGGAAGTCATCCTGTCCGCCGGCGCAATCGGCTCGCCGCAGCTCCTGCAATTGTCGGGTATCGGTCCGGCCGGGCTTCTGAAACAGCATGGCATCGAGGTTGCGCATGAGCTGCCGGGCGTCGGCGAGAACCTGCAGGACCATTTGCAGATCCGCACGGTCTTCAAGGTCGGCAAAGCGAAAACCTTGAATACGCTGGCGGGCAGTGTTTTCGGCAAGGCGATGATCGGGCTTGAATATGTGCTGAAGCGCAGTGGCCCGATGAGCATGTCGCCCTCGCAACTCGGCGCTTTCACCCGCTCGGATGATCGCCGACCTCACGCCAACCTGGAATATCATGTCCAGCCGCTCAGTCTGGATGCTTTCGGCGAGCCATTGCACACCGTTCCTGCCTTCACCGCGAGCGTCTGCAATCTCAATCCGACAAGTGTCGGCAGCGTGCGCATTCGCTCGGCCGATTTCTCGGATGCGCCGGCCATCGCACCGAACTACCTGAGCACCGAAGAAGACCGGAAAATTGCTGCGGACAGCTTGAGACAGGTCCGTAAAATCGTCGCGCAGCCGGCGCTGGCGAAATACAAGCCCGAGGAATGGAAGCCGGGGATCCAGTACCAGACGGACGAGGAACTCGCGACGCTCGCCGGTGATATCGCCAGCACAATCTTCCATCCTGTCGGAACGACCAGGATGGGGCGGCACGACGACCCGATGGCAGTTGTCGACAGCCGGTTGCGGGTGCGGGGAATTTCCGGCCTGCGCGTCGTTGATGCCGGGGTCATGCCGAACATCACCAGCGGCAACACCAATGCACCGACTTTGATGATTGCCGAAAAAGCGGCCGCTTTCATTCTTCAGGACGCTGCCGAAAACGCGTGACGCGCTGGCAAGTCCCGAACTCAATCAGGACAATGACAATGGTAGTCAACACTCGAGACAAACTCCCCCTCCACGGTGTCAAGGTCGTAGACTTTGGCCAGTATATCGCTGGCCCGGCCGTGGCCATGATCCTTGGCGACCTTGGAGCGACGGTGGTTCACATCGATCCGCCCGGTGGTCCTCTTTGGCAGAGCCCGGCCAATGCGACACTCAATCGCAACAAGCTGATCGTCACCATTGATCTGAAGTCGGCGGAAGGCCTCGAGCAGGCGCTGGCGCTGATTGCGGAAGCAGACATCGTCATCGAAAACTTCAGGCCGGGAAAACTCGAGGCGCTGAAGATAGACTTCGCTGGTCTCAGGCAGGAGCGGCCGGAACTGATTACCCTTTCCATTCCGGGCTTTGCATCGAATGACGAGGAACGACGCGAGCTACGCGCCTATGAGAGCATCATTGCGGCAAGCTCGGGTGTGTTTACCGATATGGGCCTCAATCGCGTGCTGATGGGCGTCAATCCATCATTTTCTCCGCTGCCGCTCGCCTCCGCCTACGGCGCTATGCTTGCGGCTTCCGCCGCTGTGCTCGCCCTGCAGGCGCGTGAACGTACCGGCCTTGGCGACCACATCGAAGTGCCGCTCGCCAGCGCCGTCATGGAAGGGCTTTGCTACAACTCGATCCAGATCGATGGCTTGCCGGCTCGCTACATCACCCAGCGGGAGCAGGAGATCGCCCGCAGGCGGGTCGAGGGCCTGCCGATGAACCTCGCCTATGAGGAACTGCAGGAGCTTCTTGATCCGTTCTACCGAAGCTACCTCTGCAAGGACGGACGCATGTTCTATGTTGTCTGCCCCAGCCACAAGCATCATGCAAAACGCTGTCTGCAGGCTCTCGGTATCTACGAGGAACTGGTTGCCGACGGATTGATGGAAGAGGAGGATACATACCTTCCGACCTCCGAATGGAAATCCGACGTCTCGCTTGGTGTTTACCCGCTACCCAAGTTCTGGGCAGACAAGATTGCCGCGAGAATGAAGCAGGTCTTCCTCACCCGGACAGCCAAGGAATGGGAGCGGATCTTCGGACGCGGCGGTTTTCCCGGCGCGCCGCAACGCTGGTTGCAGGAATGGATCAATGATGATCACGCCGAGACGGCGGGTCTGATGATTGACGTTCAGGATCCGGAATATGGAACCATGATCCAGCCCGGACCCGTCGTCTGGCTTGAGGAGAGCGGCGAAGCGGCCCTGTCTCCGGTGCCAAGGCGCTGGGTGCCATTTTCCAGCGCATTGGACCTCCTCAAGAAGCAGAAGACCAAACTGCCACGGGTTACCGATCCCAATGATCGCAGCGGTTGGCTTGAGGGCGTTCGCGTGCTCGACCTGTGCAATGTCATCGCCGGACCGCATTCCGTGTATTATCTCGCCCGGTTTGGCGCTGAAGTGATCAAGCTCGACCCTGCATCGCCTCTGTACGATTGCTGGAATACCGTCATTTTTGGCATGTCGCACATGCGCGGCAAGCGATCGGCACTCATCGACATCAAATCCGCCGAGGGGCGCAAGGCGTTCGAGGCATTGGTGAAGTCGGTCGATGTCATTGTCTGGAATGCGCCGGACAACCAGGTCCGTCAGATGGGGCTCGATGCCGATGCGCTGGCGAAGATCAATCCTGACGCCATCTTCTGCAAACTCGACTGCTTCAGCGGGGTCAGCCGCGGCCCTCGGACCGACTATGTCGGCTATGACGATCTCGTGCAGGCGGCAACCGGTATCATGCTGCGTTTCGGCGGGTCGATGCACGAGCCAGAAGAGCATGCGCATGTCGGCACCATCGACGTCATGTGTGGCTTCGGCGGTGCTCTCGCCGTGGCGGCCGCTCTTTACCAGAAGCTCAAGACCAGTCGGATTGGCCGTGGGCGAACCTCGCTCTCCGCCAATAGCGGCTTGCTGCAGATCCCCTTCTGCTACGACTATCGCGACCGAGGCCTCTTCAACGAACCCTCCGGCCGGTATGTCCCGGGATACGATGCGCTGACGCGCTTCTATTACACGGCGTCCGGCGACTATCTCCTCTTCAGCTCGAACGAGCATGATGTGCCAAGTCTGGATGGTCTGGAGGACTTCAAGGGCATTGCCAGTCTGCCGAAAGACGAGCGCGATGCGTTTCTCTCCAGCATCTTTGCCAAGGACACTTCTCAGGCTTGGCTGCAAAAATTGCATGCGGCAGGTTTCGGCGCGGCCATCTGCGACAATATTGACGCCCTGAGGTCGCGCTATTCACGGGAGGCCGACGGAACCAACGGCATCGACCGGGGAAGCTATTCCTTTTCGACTTACACCGACCACCCAAGCGGTCATGTCGTCACACAACTCGATCCCTATGCCATCCGACCAAGCCGCAGCGCGATCGTCTCTCCGCCTCCCGCGGAGAAATACGGCGCCTCCACCGTGACGGTTCTTGAAGAGCTCGGCTATACGACCGACGAAATCGAGAGGCTGCTGGCTGACGGTGTGGTCAGCGAGAGCTGGAGCACGGAGTATTTGCCAAGCTGACCGGGATCTGCGGTTTCTGTTCCTCAAGGGGGACCAGAGCCGCAGTCAGCCTGCCGGAGTGTGCAGACGCGTTGACGGGCTTCAGATTGGACCTTGCACCCGCGAGGACGTCTTGGCGCGTTCCAGAGCCCTGGCGCGTGTCACTGTGCGGGTGGCCTGCTGACCTTGCCATGAGCGGATCCCAAAGCGACTGGCCTGATGGAGGGCCCTGGGATGAATTCGGGGCGAATCAATCCCCGCTTTCCTGTCGGGTATCGATTGATGTCGTGCAGCGATGTTCGGGCGAAACCGGAAAATCAAAAGGGCTCGCCGTTTCCGGCAAGCCCTTGAAAGAATTCGAATGGTGGGCGTGACAGGGATTGAACCTGTGACCCCTACGATGTCAACGTAGTGCTCTCCCGCTGAGCTACACGCCCATCCGATGGCGGCTTAAGACCACAAAACCTGTTCGCCCGTCAATAGGCATTTTGCAGTTTTGTGAAGAGATTTTTTCAACCTCTCGACAAGGCCTTACGCAGCAAGGAGTTTGTTCACTTCGTCGACGAGATCGCGGAGGTGGAAAGGCTTGGACAAGACCTTTGCATCCTTCGGCGCCTTCGAATCGGCGTTCAGCGCGACGGCAGCAAAGCCGGTGATGAACATGACCTTCAGGTCCGGATCGAGCTCGGTGGCGCGGCGTGCCAGTTCGATGCCGTCCATTTCCGGCATCACGATGTCGGTCAAGAGAAGGGAGAAGGGTTCTTCCCGAAGGCGGTCATAGGCGCTTGCGCCGTTGTCGAAGGAGGAAACTTTGTACCCCGCCTTTTCCAGCGCCTTCACCAGGAACCGGCGCATGTCGTTGTCGTCTTCGGCGAGAAGGATTTTCTGAGTCATTTAGGGACCGCTGTACTCGATTGCATTGGGAAGCTCGCAGTCGCTCACTTTAGGGTCGGCTCAGTAAAGAACCGGTGAACAACGAAAAAGTGAGCCTGCTCCGCCATTTCCAGGAGTATGGACTTTGCACCTGCCGACTGGCAACATGGCGAACACAACAAGTTTGTGACTTGGTAAAGAAGAGGCCCTGGGAAGCGGATGACCAACGAATTCGAGCTGTTCGAGGTTCGAGAGCCCGCGATCCAGACCATTCCCTTCGTCTACAACTCCCCGCATAGCGGCCGCCGATACCCGTCATCCTTTCTGGATGAGTCGCGACTCGATGATGTCTCGATTCGCCGGTCGGAAGACCATTTCGTCGATGAGCTGTTCTCGGCGGCACCCGGGCTGGGCGCGCCGCTGCTCGTTGCGCATTTCCCGCGCGCCTATGTCGACGTCAACAGAGAGCCCTATGAGCTCGATCCCCGGATGTTTTCCGATCCGCTGCCGCCCTTTGCCAACAGCAATTCGGCACGCGTCGCTGGAGGGCTTGGCACGATCCCTCGCATCGTCGCTGAAAACATGGAGATCTACGAGCGGCGGATGCCGCTGTCCGTCGCCATGGACAGGATCGAGAGCTGCTACAAGCCGTATCACGCCTGCCTCCGCAGACTGATCGCCCGGACGCATGCGATGTTCGGTTTCGGCGTTCTGATCGACTGCCATTCCATGCCCGGCAATATCAGGGTGGCCGGTAGCGGGCTGAAGCCCGATTTCATCGTCGGTGATCGGTATGGTACCAGTGCATCGGCGGACCTTTCGCAGGCGGCGCTGCAGTTCCTCGAAGAGCTCGGCTATACGGCCGTTCGCAACAAGCCTTATGCGGGCGGCTTCATCACCGAACATTATGGTCGTCCGGCCCGCGGGCTGCACGCCCTGCAGATCGAGGTCAATCGCTCGATCTATATCGACGAGGCGAGGCTGGAGAAGCGGGCCGATTTCGACGCCCTTGCGGGTTCGATCGCCGTGTTCATGCAGCAGATGGCAGGATTCGTGGCGGATTACGCCATCGACCAGGCGCTCGCGGCCGAGTGAGGCTTTCCAATCGAACTGTTTTGGGAACCTGTCGCGTTGCGGTGGGCAAAAAAAACCGCGCTCGTGGCGCGGCTAAGTCTAGGGAGGAAACACCCAAGGAGGGTATTTACAGTCAGAAGACTGTAATTGAGAGGTTAGATGTTGCGGTGCACCATTGTCAAGTCCGATTATGGTGCTTTTTTGAGCAAGGCCAAAATTTACGCAATTTGGCCCTCGGCTCGTGATCGCAGGCGCAGGCAGGGTGCATTCATCCAGTCGGTTGTTTTCTTTCCAGGCAACTGGCTTTAAGAGGGACATACCCTCCAGACGACGGAATTTTTCATGCGCCCTGACAGAGATTTCTTCTTCCGCCTTGCCGATGCCGCCAAGGCAGAGACCCTTCCGCGCTTTCGTTCGGGCCTCTCTGTCGTCAACAAGGAGAAGGCCGGATTCGATCCCGTCACCGAGGGAGATCAGGCTGCCGAAATCGCAATTCGCCAGCTGGTCGAGACCGAGTTTCCCACCCACGGCATTCTCGGCGAGGAGCACGAGAATATCCGTATGGATAGCGATCAGCTCTGGGTCATCGATCCAATCGACGGGACGCGCGCCTTCATCTCCGGCGTGCCCGTCTGGGGCACGCTGATCGGCTTTCAGGAACATGGCAAGTCGGTCATGGGGCTGATGGAGCAGCCATTCACAGGCGAGCGCTACTATGCCGATGGCGAGCGGTCCTGGTATTTCGGTCCTGATGGCGAGCGGCAGAATGCGGTGCGCGACTGCGGCAGCCTCGAAAACGCGATCCTCTTCACCACTTCGCCGCATCTCTTCAAGGATTGGGAGGTCGAGCGTTTCCAGGCCGTCCAGGACAAGGTCAAGCTCTTCCGCTACGGCGTCGATTGCTACGCCTATTGCCTGCTGGCGGCCGGCCATGTCGATCTCGTGATCGAGACGGTGCTGAAACCCTATGATGTCGGCGCGCTGATCCCGATCATCGAGCAGGCGGGCGGGATCATCACCACCTGGGATGGCGGACGGCCTGAAGCAGGCGGCTCGATCATTGCGGCCGGCTCAAAGACCGTGCATGCGCAGGCGATGGACATGTTGAAGCGTCGCTGAGCCAGCGTTCGGTCGGTGGCTCAAGTCTCCAGTGCTGAATCGGTAAGCTGCCCGATTGGATCTGTCTCGTCCGGCTCGCCGCCCGGCATGAAGGCGAAGATGGCCGCCAAGGCCTGTTTGCGATAGCGGTCCTGCTCCTGCAGGATCTCGTGGCGCGCGCCAGGCACCGGGACAAGCTGTCCGGCGCGGAAATATTGCGCCAGCGATTCCTGAAAATGGAAAGGTACGATCGGGTCGTTGCCGGGTGCGATGACGACGGTCGGAACCGTGATCGAGGCGAGATGGCCGGGACGCCGCACGTCATCGATCGCCTTCTGGCTCTCATAAAGCCAGCGTGCCGTCGGTGGCCCAAGCGCCAGTTCCGGATGGTCGACGAACAGGCGTTGGTTTCGGGCGAAACGCAGGGCATCCGTCGTCAGCGGGTTGCCTTCGAAACGTTTCAGCGCTTCATCCTTGTTCAGGGTTATCTGGCCGAAGCCGGTGAAGGCGGCGAGCGCTGCGATCCTGCGGATGTTTTCCGGTGAGGTCTTCTGGCCACCCAGGCCGACGAAGGGCGCTGTCAGAACCATCCGCTCGATGCGGTTGGAAAGCCGGGGCGCTGCCTTCAAGGCAATCAGGCCGCCGGTCGAGTGGGCAAGCATGAAGAAGGGCAGGCGTGTGTCCGGCAGGACGATCTGCTCAAGAAAGATCTCGAGATCACGGATATAGTGGTCGAAGCGGCCGACATGGCCCTTGCGCGGATCCTTCAGCAGGCGCCCGGAGCCGCCCTGGCCACGGAAATCATAGGTCGCCACCCAGAAGCCGTGCTCGTTCAGATCCCGGATCGTCTCGAAATACTTCTCGATCGTCTCGTTGCGCCCATGAAGCAGGACAATCGTGCCTTTTGGTTTCGGCGCGGACGACCGGAATACAGCATAGCGGAGCCGCGCACCGCGATATCCTTCGAAGAAGCCAACCACTGGCGTGCCAGGAATGGGGTTGCCGGGGGTAGCGTGAAGAATGGCGTCCATGCCTGCAACTGCCTGTCGGTTGAAGCGCTTATCGTTTCTCCGGGATAGGCTGCAGCCCAAGCCGAAGTCAAAGAAAAAAGCCGGAACCGCATACGGAGGATGCGGTTCCGGCCAAATCCGGTCGAAGAGGAAGGGACGATATCTCCGGCCCGGACGGTCGAGACAACCGATGGGAAGACACTATGCGGGGGCGGTTGAATGCGGCTTGAACCGTGCGTTCACCGACAGTTCATCGGCGCAGACCTCCTGCGAGCGCTGCGATCTTGAATTCGGGACAAGCATTTCCCACATCGGGATTGCGGACGCCAAACGGGTCCGCGAACCGCCGCCGCCATCGCCCCAACGGGATGCGCGCGGGTTTGAGAACGCCAACGTCGCTTCAAGGAGGACATCATGCGTCACGTCGATTTTTCCCCGCTTTACCGTTCCACCGTCGGTTTTGACCGCCTGTTCACCATGCTGGACAGTCTCGGCCAGCCGGAACAGGCGCAGAGCTATCCGCCCTACAATATCGAACGCACCGGCGAGAACCTCTACCGCATCACCATGGCCGTTGCCGGCTTCGATGAAAGCGAGCTTTCGATCGAGGCGCATGCCCATGTGCTGACCGTCAAGGGGGAGAAGGCCGAGGATGAGAAGGTCGAGCAGAGCGAGTTCCTCTATCGTGGCATCGCAAAGCGCGCCTTCGAGCGCCGCTTCCAGCTCGCCGACCATGTGGAAGTCACCGCCGCTTCGCTGAAGAACGGGCTGTTGCATATCGACCTCCTGCGCAACATTCCGGAAGCCATGAAGCCGCGCCGCATCTCGATTGCCGCCGAGCCCGTGGGCGCGGCACCGAAGGCGATCGAGGCGCATGTGAACTAAGCGCAGGCGCGAGCGCCAAGCATCATCCTGTCAGGCGGTCGGCGAAAGCCGGCCGCTTTTTTGTTGGGTCCCGGTTCTGCGTGTCCAGAGCGTGCTGAGCAGCTTGTCGAGCGAGAGCAGGCCGGCACCCTTCACCGCGAGATAGGCGAGCGGGAAGGTCCAGAGCAGGCGCTGGTCGAGGATGACGCTGTCGGGGAAGCGGTCGAAAAGCGCGCCGATCGTTGTGGCATCGACATTGTGGACAAGGATGTCGGTCAGCGTTTGGACAACAACGAAGCCGATCATGCCGAGGGCGGCGATACGGGTAAAGAGGCCGGCGACGATGAGGAGCGGCAAGAGGATTTCTCCATAGGAGCCGAGAAAAACCATCAGGCCCCAGGGGAAGAAGGAGACGGCGGAGATGTCGCCGCCTGCCGCATCCACGGCGGGCAGGGCAATCTGGTAGTAGGCGCCGTCAGCGATCGAGAAGGGGCCGCTGAATTTCGTCAGTGCGGAATTGAGGTAGTAGGGTACGAGAACCGCGAGGAAGACCAGGCGGGCAAGGAGGCCCAGAAGCCAGCCGTCGAGTGCCGTTTCCAGCCCGCGAACCGTGCGGCGATAGAACTCGATGAGGGATGTGACGGATGTCATGGTCGGTCGCCTTCCTGTATTGTGTCGTTGGGCAGGTGTATCGAGGAGAAGGCGCCGCTCGACAGGGCCAGGCCGATGAGAGCGGGATTGTCGCCTTGCAAGTGTTGCGCGGCGAAACAGGCTTCACCCAGTGGAGCGCCGCTCAGAAGAGCCTGAAAGAACGCGGCTCCTCCGGCTGGCAGGACTTCGATCGCAGGATCGCAGTCGGGCCGTGTGAGCAAGACCGTTTCGGATGCCATGGGATTGACGCCGTCGAGCGGCAGCGTTGCCCGGTCGCGCCGGACAATTGTGCCGGCGGCATGGCTGAACTGCGCGAGGCGGGTCGCCGGATGCGGGCTTAAACGAATGCCGGCCAGTTCGTCCTTACGCACCTGGGCGAGGGCGGCAGGATCGAGCGGTCGGGTATCTGCGGCGTGATAGGCGTCCAGCCAGAGGCGTTCGACGCGCGCTACGTCAGGGAGGAACGGCAGGTCCGCTGCCGGCGCAAAGGTTTCCAGAAAAGTCGGGAAGCTATCGCCATAGGTGAAGAGCAAAGGCGAGGTCGGCGGATGGCCGGTCACGTAGAGGCGGGCCATGGCCCGGAAGAAGTCTTCGCCGACGAGGTTCTGCACGGTCGGGAAGATCGAGGCCATGGCATCGACCAGTGAGACGACGACATTGTTGCGGTAGACAGCGAAGCGGCGCGTCGGAATGTGCCCATCGCGGCTGGTCAGGCCATCCGGCGGCGGCTGTTCGGGGGCAAGAAGCGCCTGGGCAAAGGCGCCATTGTGTACCGGGTCAGGACGCATGGCGTACACCGAGTTCGACCGGGGCGTGTCTGTCGAGAATCGCGTCGGCGCGCTGCGCCTCACGCTTCAGCACCGGCCATTCCGGCACATCATTGTCCCATTCGATCAACGTCGGCAGCGGGCCGAGTTTGGCGAGGACGTGGTCGTACAGTTTCCAGACGAGATCGTCGATCGGGCGGTCGTGGCTGTCGATCAGGAGCGGCTGGCCCGAGTCATCGACGTCTTCCACGTGGCCGGCAAGATGAATTTCTTCGACGGACTGGAGAGGAAAGTCAGCGAGATAGTCGCGGGCGCCGTATCCGTGATTGGTGGCGGAGACATGGACATTGTTGATGTCGAGCAGCAGGCCGCAGCCGGTGCGCCGAGCAATCGACCGGATGAAGTCGGTCTCGCTCATCGTCGAAGCCTCAAAACCAAGATAGGTGGACGGGTTTTCCAGAAGGATGCGGCGGCCGAGCGTTTCCTGGACCTGGTCAATGTGATCGCAGACCCTTGCCAGCGTCGCCTCGTCATAGGGCACTGGAAGGAGGTCGTTGAGGAAATGGCTCTCGTGAGTCGACCAGGCGAGATGCTCGGAAACCTGTTTCGGCTGATAGCGGTCGATGACGGTTTTCAGCCGCGCGAGATGTGCCTGGTCGAGGCCGGTCGGGCTGCCGATCGACAGGCCAACGCCATGGATCGAGAGCGGGAAGTCTTCGCGCATGCGCGTCAGGATGCGGTGCGGATGGCCGCCGGCGCCCATGTAGTTTTCGGCATGCACTTCGAGAAAGCCGATACGGAATTCATCGGCCAGAATGGCATCGGCGTGCTGCGGCTTGAAGCCGGCGCCGGCGCGTGGGGGCAGTGTCTCACCACGGGCGTTGCGATTCGATGCGGTAACAGGGGTCTTTGTGACGGCATTCGCGGACATGACCGGCTCCTCACGCTCCAGAAAGAGAGGACGGCACCTGCGGGCGGCCGCAGGTGCCGTATC
The DNA here is from genome assembly GCF_020889605.1 of Rhizobium sp. 'Codium 1'. Classification (NCBI taxonomy): domain Bacteria; kingdom Pseudomonadati; phylum Pseudomonadota; class Alphaproteobacteria; order Hyphomicrobiales; family Rhizobiaceae; genus Rhizobium; species Rhizobium sp. 'Codium 1'. The sequence goes on along the minus strand of NZ_JAJGPW010000002.1, from coordinate 512,652 downwards.
GGCTCAGGCCTTGGGCAGGTCGCGGTCGAGAGCTTCGAGCGAGCCCATGCGGCCATCGGGAAGGGCCATGGTCGTGCAGGTGCCCTTGGCGACGTAGGTCCAGGCATTGCCCTGGAAGTCGACCTTGGAGGTGCCGGCGCAGGTGGTGCCGGGGCCGGCGGCGCAGTCGTTCTTTCCTGCCATGGAAACGCCGAAGCACTTTTCCTTTTCCTGGGCCATGGCAGGGCCCGACAGGAGTGCGGTGCCGCCGATGGCCATGGTGACAGCAGCGGCGAGAGCCGTCGCGTTAAGTGTGTTCTTGCTCATGAAGGTCTCCTCGGATCGTGAATTGCCTATTGCTCAGACCCTCGTCGGTCTGGCAAAAACATCATGCCGAGAAGTTCCCAGATTGAAAAATCAAGCTTATTTGCGGAAAATGTGCGCGTTTCAACTGTAAGAAACGGCTCCCTCAAACGACGTCTATGAATTGGTCAACTTCATCTTGCGTGGTTGCAAAGCTTGTTACTAGCCGTACCAGGGTTTCGTCTTCGCGGGGCAAGGGGAGCCAGCCTTGGGGCGCTTGCCACTCGTGGAATTTCGCCCCTTTTTCGCGTGCTCGTTCAACTGACGACTTCTCCATGACGGCAAAAACCTCGTTCGCCGTCGTATCCCAGGCAAGGCGTACCGTGTTCTTGCCCGAAAGGCCTGCCCGCAGGCGGTCGGACATGGCATTCGCGTGCCCTGCCAGTTCGAGCCAGAGATCATTCTCGAGATAGGCTTCGAGCTGAGCGGAAATGAAACGGCTCTTGGAGAAGAGCTGGGCCGAGCGCTTGCGGATAAATGGCATGTCCGCTGCCAGGTCCGGATTGAAGAAGACGATCGCCTCGGCACACCAGCACCCATTCTTGGTGCCGCCGAAGGAGAGGATGTCGACGCCGCGCTTCCAGGTCATTTCGGCGGGCGTCACGCCCAGGGAAACAAGGGCGTTGGCGAAGCGTGCACCGTCCATGTGGAGCGGGAGGTCGCGCGACTTGGCCACCGCTGCAATCGCATCCAGCTCATCGAGGGAATAGACTGTGCCGACTTCGGTCGCCTGGGTCACGGACACTGCCATCGCGCGACCGTGATGGGGCGAAGCCGGTTCGAAGCGGCCGATTGCGGCCTCCAGGGCCCTCGGGTCGATCTTGCCTTCCGGCCCCTCGACGGGAAAGAGCCGGGTGGCACCGGTCAGGAATTCAGGCGCGCCGCCTTCGTCCGCGTTGACGTGGGCATCGGCGTGACAGAAACTCACGCCACCGGCCTTGGCGAGACTGGCGAGCGCCAGCGAGTTGGCAGCCGTGCCGGTCGCGACGAAGAAGACCGCGACCTCGCGGTCGAATATCGCGCTGAAGCGCTCCTCGACCGCCTTGTCCAGGTCGCTGGTACCATAGGCAGACGCGAAGCCGGCGGCATGGCGAGTGAGGTTTTCGGCGATCCTCGGATGGGCGCCGGACCAGTTGTCTGAAGCGAAGTGCATGGCAATATTCCTAGGGCATAGGCGGGTGCGAGGACTTTAGGCATTTCCGGCTCGCTATCAATCCGGCCCGGTCATCATGAGGGCGGCGACAGCCAAGTCCGCAACAAGGTGACCTGTGTCGCAGCTTGTGTGTAATAAAATTTCGCGGATACGCCAATGAGGGCAATTTCGCATCCCTGTGCCGGTTAATTTTCCGGCGAACTCTTGCATGAGCGTTTACTTTCTGTCATAGGAAAATCAGAAATTAGGTCAGACTGGTTGACCTAATTAAAGTTTCGAAGGCGGCATGTTTTCGGGCGTCATGGGGTAGTCAAGCAATCCGTGCAGGATGGCAGGGCTGTCGCTGGCGCCCATCGGCGCCTGGAAATGGGTCCAATCAGCCCGGCCTGTCCGGCTACTATGGAGGTAAAGGTCATGACGAAAGTTCCGTCATCCGAAGAGGTCATGCGGTCCGCCCGTTCGGAGGCGGTCGCCGACACGGTGATCGCGCGCACCGGCCTGCCTCCGAAGCAGGGTCTCTACGATCCGAAGAACGAGCACGATGCCTGCGGCGTCGGCTTCATTGCCCATATGAAGGGGCAGAAGTCGCACCAGATCGTCAAGGACGGGTTGTTCATCCTGGAAAACCTCACCCATCGCGGTGCCGTCGGGGCCGATCCGCTGATGGGCGACGGCGCGGGTATCCTCGTGCAGATCCCAGACCGCTTCTTCCGCGAAGAAATGGCTGCCCAGGGTGTCACCCTGCCGAAGGCGGGTGAATACGCTGTCGGACACTTCTTCTTTCCGCAGGACGAGATGCAAATCTCCCACTTCAAGCAGGTGATCGCGGAAGTCTGTCAGTCCGAGGGGCAGACCCTCCTGGGCTATCGTGATGTGCCGGTCGACAATTCTTCCCTGTCAAAGGCGCCGGAAATCGCGGCGACTGAACCGCGTCAAATCCAGGTCTTCATCGGTGCCGGCCGCGATGCCGCAACGCAGGACCAGTTCGAGCGCCGTCTGTTCCTGCTTCGCAAGGTGATCTCCAACCGCATCTACGATCAGTATGGTGGACAGGAGACCGGTTTCTATCCGGTGTCTCTGTCGTCCTCGACCATCGTCTACAAGGGCATGTTCCTCGCCTATCAGGTTGGCGCCTATTACAAGGATCTTGCCGACCCGCGGTTCGAATCGGCTGTGGCCCTCGTCCACCAGCGCTTCTCGACCAACACTTTCCCCTCGTGGAAGCTGGCGCACCCGTACCGCATGGTTGCGCATAACGGCGAAATCAACACGCTGCGTGGCAACGTCAACTGGATGGCCGCGCGTCAGGCTTCGGTGTCCTCGCCGCTGTTCGGCGACGACATCTCCAAGCTCTGGCCGATCTCCTATGAAGGCCAGTCGGACACGGCCTGCTTCGACAACGCGCTCGAATTCCTCCAGCGCGGTGGCTATTCGCTCGCACATGCCGTGATGATGCTGATCCCGGAAGCATGGTCGGGCAACCAGCTGATGTCGAAGGAGCGCAAGGCCTTCTACGAATATCATGCCGCGATGATGGAGCCGTGGGATGGTCCGGCCGCCGTCTGCTTTACCGACGGTCGCCAAATTGGCGCCACGCTCGATCGCAACGGCCTGCGTCCGGCCCGCTATCTCGTGACCGACGACGATCGCGTCATTCTGGCGTCTGAAGCCGGTACGCTTCCGGTTCCGGAAGAGCGGATCGTGAAGAAGTGGCGCCTGCAGCCGGGCAAGATGCTGCTCATCGACATGGCGGAAGGCCGCATCATTTCCGACGAGGAAGTGAAGTCGCAGCTTGCCGGCAGCCATCCATACCGCGAATGGCTCGACCGCACGCAGCTGATCCTTGAAGACCTGAAGCCGGTGGAGCCGCGTGCGCTTCGCCGCGATGTGTCGCTGCTCGATCGCCAGCAGGCTTTCGGTTACACCACGGAAGACACCAAGATCCTGATGTCGCCCATGGCGACGACGGGCCAGGAGGCGATCGGCTCGATGGGCACCGACACGCCGATCTCGGCGATGTCGACGAAGTCGAAGCTGCTCTACACCTATTTCAAGCAGAACTTCGCCCAGGTGACGAACCCGCCGATCGATCCGATCCGCGAAGAGCTCGTCATGAGCCTCGTCTCCTTCATCGGTCCGCGTCCGAACATTCTCGACCATGAAGGCATGGCCAACGCCAAGCGCATGGAAGTGCGGCAACCGATCCTGACCAATGGCGATCTCGAAAAGATCCGCTCCATCGGTCACATGGAAGACCGCTTCGACACCAAGACGCTCGATTTCACCTACGATGTGGGACGCGGCGCCGAAGGCATGCCCGAGATGCTCGATCGTCTGTGCGAGCGAGCTGAAGCGGCGGTCCGTGGAGGCTACAACATCATCGTGCTCTCCGACCGGCAGATCGGCCCGGACCGGATCGCGATCCCGGCTCTGCTCGCAACCGCTGCCGTACATCACCACCTGATCCGCAAGGGTCTGCGCACATCGGTGGGTCTGGTTGTGGAATCGGGTGAGCCGCGCGAAGTGCACCACTTCTGCTGTCTCGCCGGCTATGGTGCGGAAGCGATCAACCCCTATCTGGCCTTCGACACGCTGCTCGACATGCACAAGCATGGCGAATTCCCCAAGGAAGTCTCGGAAGACGAAGTCGTCTATCGCTACATCAAGGCCGTGGGCAAGGGCATCCTCAAGGTCATGTCCAAGATGGGTATTTCGACCTATCAGTCCTATTGCGGCGCGCAGATCTTCGACGCGATCGGCCTCTCATCTGAGCTGGTCGACAAGTATTTCTTCGGGACCGCCACGACCATCGAAGGCATCGGCCTGACCGAAATCGCCGACGAGACGGTGACCCGCCACAGTTCCGCCTTCGGCAAGGACCCGGTGCTCGCCAATACGCTGGATGTGGGCGGCGAATATGCCTATCGCATGCGCGGTGAAAACCATGCCTGGAGTCCGGACTCGATTGCCTCGCTGCAGCATGCGGTTCGCGGCAACAGCCAGGAGCGCTACCGCGAATTCGCCGAGATGGTGAACGACAGCAATCTGCGGATGAACACCATCCGTGGGCTCTTCAACATCAAGTCGGCGGAAGCGCTCGGTCGCAAGCCGGTTGCTCTCGATGACGTCGAGCCTGCCGTGGACATCGTCAAGCGCTTCTCGACAGGGGCCATGTCCTTCGGATCGATCAGCCGCGAGGCGCATACGACGCTCGCCGTTGCCATGAACCGGATCGGCGGCAAGTCGAACACCGGCGAAGGCGGTGAGGAGAGTGACCGTTACCTGCCGCTGGCGGACGGTTCGTCCAACCCCGAGCGCTCGGCGATCAAGCAGATCGCGTCCGGCCGCTTCGGCGTGACGACGGAATATCTCGTCAATGCCGACATGCTGCAGATCAAGGTCGCGCAGGGTGCCAAGCCCGGCGAGGGCGGCCAGTTGCCCGGCCACAAGGTCGATGCGACTGTCGCCAAGACCCGCCACTCGACGCCGGGCGTCGGCCTGATCTCGCCGCCGCCGCATCACGACATCTATTCGATCGAAGATCTGGCGCAGCTGATCTACGACCTGAAGAACGTCAACCCTCAGGCGGATGTCTCGGTCAAGCTGGTCTCGGAAGTCGGCGTCGGCACGGTTGCTGCCGGTGTCGCCAAAGCGCGTGCCGACCATATCACCATCTCCGGCTTCGACGGCGGTACCGGTGCCTCGCCGCTCACCTCGCTGAAACATGCCGGTTCGCCCTGGGAAATCGGCCTTGCCGAGACACAGCAGACGCTGGTGCTGAACGGTCTTCGTTCGCGCATCGCGCTGCAGGTGGATGGTGGTCTGAAGACTGGCCGCGACGTCATCATCGGTGCCCTTCTGGGCGCCGACGAGTTCGGCTTTGCGACGGCTCCGCTGATCGCGGCCGGCTGCATCATGATGCGCAAGTGCCATCTGAACACATGTCCCGTTGGTGTCGCGACCCAGGATCCGGTGCTGCGCAAGCGCTTCAAGGGCACGCCGGAGCACGTCATCAACTACTTCTTCTTCGTCGCCGAAGAAGTGCGTGAAATTCTCGCTTCGCTGGGTGTGACCAAGCTGGACGAGATCATCGGTGCCTCGGAACTTCTGGAGAAGGACGAGATGCTTGCCCACTGGAAGGCCAAGGGGCTCGATTTCTCGAAGATCTTCCACAAGGTCGATGCACCGAAGTCCGCCACCTACTGGACGGAGCGCCAGAACCATCCGATCGTGGATATTCTCGACCGCAAGCTGATCGAGAAAGCGATGCCGTCGCTGGACGCCAAGCAGCCCGTCGTTTTCGACGTCGACATCAAGAATATCGACCGCTCTGCCGGTGCGATGCTCTCGGGCGAAGTTGCCAAGCGCTACGGCCACAAGGGCCTGAAGGACGACACGATCCACGTGACGCTGAACGGCACCGCCGGCCAGTCCTTTGGCGCCTTCCTGGCGCGTGGCATCACCTTTGATCTCGTGGGCGACGGGAACGACTATGTCGGCAAGGGTCTGTCGGGTGGCCGCATCGTCGTGCGTCCGCCGGAAAACGCTCGCATCGTCGCGGAAAACTCGATCATCGTCGGCAATACCGTGCTTTACGGCGCGATCTCCGGCGAGTGCTACTTCCGTGGCGTGGCCGGTGAGCGCTTTGCCGTGCGCAATTCGGGTGCGATTGCGGTTGTCGAGGGCGTGGGTGACCACGGCTGCGAATACATGACGGGTGGCGTAGTCGTCGTGCTCGGCGAAACGGGCCGCAACTTCGCGGCCGGCATGTCGGGCGGCGTGGCTTACGTGCTCGACGAGAGCGGCGATTTCGCCAAACGCTGCAACATGGCGATGGTCGAACTCGAGCCGGTTCCGGAAGAGGACGACATGCTGGAGAAGCTTCACCACCATGGCGGCGACCTCATGCACAAGGGACTTGTCGACGTGTCCGGTGACATGACCCGCCACGACGAGGAGCGCCTCTACCAGCTGATCTCGAACCATCTGCACTACACGGACTCGAACCGCGCCAAGCAGATCCTCGACAGCTGGGCGGAGTATCGTCCGAAGTTCCGCAAGGTCATGCCGGTGGAATATCGTCGTGCGCTTGAGGAAATGGAGCGCATGCGCATGGGCGTGGCTGCGGAGTAAGCAGCAAGGGACGCATCGTCCATATCGGAATGGCCGTGGCAATTGCTGCGGCCGTTCCAACGGTCGCCGCACTCGTCAATGGTGCGCTTGTTTTGGAATTCGTGGTGCTGGGGGCGGTGATCGCTATCGCCTACTGGTACTGGGGGCCGCAATGGCCGCCTCTGTGAGCTGAGGGAAAGAGAATGGGCAAGGTTACAGGTTTCATGGAAATCGACCGGCAGGTGGCGAAGTATCAGCCGGCCTCCGACCGCATCCGCCATTTCCGCGAATTCACCATCCCCATGTCGGATGCTGAGGTCACCAAGCAGGCAGCGCGCTGCATGGATTGTGGCATTCCCTATTGCCATGGTCCGACCGGCTGTCCTGTTCACAACCAGATCCCGGACTGGAACGACCTTGTCTACAACAACAAGTGGGAGGAGGCGATCCGCAACCTCCACTCGACGAACAACTTCCCGGAATTCACCGGTCGCGTTTGCCCAGCGCCTTGCGAGGAAGCCTGCACGCTGAACCTTGAAGACAGCCCGGTTGCGATCAAGACCGTCGAGCAGGCGATTGCCGACAAGGCTTATGAGCTCGGCTTCATCGTGCCGCAGCCGGCGACGATCCATACCGGCAAGAAGGTTGCGGTCATCGGTTCCGGACCCTCAGGTCTCGCAGCCGCCCAGCAGCTCGGTCGCGCCGGCCACGAGGTGCATGTCTATGAGCGTGAATCGAAGCCCGGTGGGCTGCTGCGCTACGGCATCCCGGACTTCAAGATGGAAAAGAACTTCATCGACCGCCGCGTCGAGCAGATGAAGGGGGAAAACGTCACCTTCCATTGTGGCGTGAACGTCGGCGTCGACGTGACCGTCGAGACGCTGCGGGCAGACTATGATGCCGTGCTCTATTGCGGCGGTTCGGAAACCCCGCGCGAGGCCGGCATTCCCGGCGTCGAGTTCCATGGCGTGCATGATGCCATGCCGTATCTCGTGCAGCAGAACCGCCGGGTCGGCCGCGAGAACATCGACAGCATCGGCTGGCCGGCCGATCCGATCCTCGCTGGCGGCAAGCATGTCGTCGTCGTCGGTGGTGGTGATACGGCATCCGACTGCGTCGGCACGGCCTTCCGCCAGGGCGCCGTCAAGGTGACCCAGCTCGACATTCGTCCGCGTCCGCCGCAGACGGAAGACAAGCTTGCGATCTGGCCCTTCTGGGCGACCAAGATGCGAACCTCTTCCTCCCAGGCCGAAGGCGCCAACCGCGAATTCCAGGTTGCCACGCTCGAATTCGTCGGCGAAGACGGTGTGCTGACCGGCGTGAAGTGTTGCCAGGTGGATGAGCGTCGCAAGCCGATCCCAGGCACGGAGTTCATCATCAAGGCGGATCTCGCCTTCATCGCCATTGGCTTCTCCGGTCCGTTCACTGACAGCGTGCTCAAAGACCTCGATGGCAAGCTTGAGCTGAACACGGACCGTCGCGGTTCGACCAATGTTGTTGCCAATGACAAGGACTATCGTTCATCCGTGGACAAGGTCTGGGTCGCCGGCGACGCCCGTCGCGGCCAGTCGCTGGTCGTCTGGGCGATCCGCGAAGGCCGCCAGGCCGCACGCGCCATCGACGAGGCGCTGATGGGCGAAAGTGTTTTGCCGCGCTGATGCGCGTCAATCACGCACAGATATAGAGAAAAAGGTCGCCCTGGTGGCGGCCTTTTTTGTCGGTCCGTATTCGGCGATGATCAGGGCGTCGCGGTCTCTGGCGCCGGCGGCGGGCGCTTTACATAGTCCACCCTCCCGACCGGCGGATCCGGCAGACTGCCGTTCTGGACGAGCTGGTCGCGGGGGGTGGGAAATGTCGACGATGGCGGCAGCGTACCGCCCAGCAGCTCGTCCGCGCCGTCGAGTTGCGGATCGAAGAGATCGATCGGCGGCGTGGTGATGATGCTCTTGTTCTCCGAAGGCGGCAAGCTCACCAGAGCTGGAAGGTTCGTCGCATCGAGCCGGATCAGATCCGGGCTCGTCATGTCGCCGAGATAACGGCGCACGGATTTTTCGACATAGAAGGCGAGTTTGCGCTTGCCGGGGCTGGTAAAGCCGATGCCGTCATTGCCGCGCAGGCGCACCGGCTGGCCGTTGATGTCGGAGCCGGTGACGATGAAGCGTCCTTCCTGGTCGACGAAGCCTTCCCAGACATCGACGAATTCGCCGTTCAGCTTCTCGATGCTGGATCGATAAATGGCGTTGAGACGCAGCGCATCGGCCGTCATGTTCTGCGGCCGGAAGGCGGGCAGGCCGACCCAGATCACGGGTACGCGCGTTTCAGCTGCAATCGTCGCCAGGCGGGTGACGCGTTCGCCATAGGCGCTGAACCAGGGGTCGGTGCGGAAATCGAGACGACCGTCCGGGGTCACGAGTTGTTGCCGGTCATTGGCGCCAACCTGGATCACCAGAACACTCGGGTTGACCTCCGCGACGATTGCCGGAAGCGCGCCGGGCCAGTCGTAGAAATCGTCGCGCACAAGGCCCGAGGATCCGTTTGCCCGGTTCTCGACCACGACGCCGGGGGATCCCTCGAAGGCGGTCTTCAGTCCGTCACCCAATGAACTCGCGACAAAGTCGCCGACCACGAGCACCTTCTTGGCGGTGTCGAGCTTCGGCGGCGGTGGCGGGGCGGCCGCAGCGCGTGTCGTTGGCGCGCGCGTCTTGATCGTGGTGACGCTGCCACTGCTTTTCTTGCGGACCTTGCCCTCTCGCGGACGCTGGACGTTCTGCGGCGGCACATATGCCGGCTGGCGCTGACCGAAGAGGAGCTCAAGCAAGTTGCGGCGGCGCTCCGGCTGCTGTGCCTGCGCGGTCGAGCCGACAAAGGCCGTCGCGGCCAGCATCAGGGCGAGGCCGAAACACAGCAAGCGGGCAGGTGTTCCGCGCGGGCTCTTCAAGTCAAACTCCTTCGCTGTCGCCACGGCCTTGCCTGGAAAAACATTCCGCCGCGATCCCATGTTTCTGGATCGCGGCGGACGGTAAGTCAATCTATGCAATGCTCTGCGCGGTGGCGATCAGTTGCGCAGGGCATCGAGCAGGACGCGTGAAGGCTGGCCATCGACGGACATGCCAAGGCGTTGCTGAATGGCCGTGATCGCGGCCTTCGAGCCGGAGCCGAAATTGCCGTCAATCTTGCCGTCGTAGTAGCCAAGCGCCTGCAAGCGTGTCTGCAGCTCGAATTTTTCCTTCATGTCGAGCGTGCCGTTCGGCCGCGGCCAGCGTTGCTTCATGCCGCCGTATCCGGCGATTTCGTCGGCGAGAAGGCCAACGCCGAGCGCATAGCTGTCGGCGGCGTTGTAGCGCTTGATGACGAAGAAGTTCTTGGTCATCAGGAAGCCCGGGCCGCCGGAGCCGCCGAGCATCTTGAGTTCGGCGCGCTCGCTGCCATTGCGGAACCCCTTGCCGGTCGGACGGGCAAAGCCGAGTGCCTGCCACTGGGCAACGGTCTTGGTCTGGCCGCTGTATTTGTGGCCGCCTTTCGGCACGACAATCTCATATCCCCACGTGCGGCCCGTCTGCCAATTGTTCTTGGCAAGGAGGTTGGCGGCCGTCGCCAGCGCGTCGGGGATCGAGTGCCAGATGTCCTTGTCGCCATTGCCGTCGGCATCGACGCCGTACAGCAGGTAGCTCGTCGGAATGAACTGGGTATGGCCCATGGCGCCGGCCCAGGAGCCCATGAGGTTCTTGTTGGACACGTCGCCGTTCTGCAGCATTTTGAGTGCGGCAATCAGCTGCGAGCGGGCAAATTTGGCGCGCTTGCGGTCGGCATAGGCGAGTGTGGCCAGCGAACGCGGCACGTTGTGCAGTCGGTCCGGACGCTCGAGCGCTGCGCCATAATTCGATTCCATCGACCAGATCGCGAGCAGCACATGCTTGTCGACGCCGAAATGGTTTTCCAGCGCCGTCAGCAGCCGGCCATGCTTCGCCAGCATTTCCTGGCCGACTTTCACGGTATAGGGGTTCACGCGGCTATCGAGATAGTCCCAGATCTCCGACTTGAACTCCGGCTGGTATGCCGCCTTTTCGAGTACGAACTGATCAGGCTCGTTCACGCCGTTGAACGCCTGCCGATAGGTGCGTTCGGTAATCCCGGCCTTGGCGGCCGTCGGATAAAAGTCGCGAATCCATTTCTGGAAGCCAGCGTCCGCGAAGGCGTCCAGCGGGATGAGCGCCGCCGACAGGGTCAGGGCAATCGCGCCGAGCAGGCTGGGGCGGTGTCTTTTCATGGGCATCTCCCGTGCATTCTCGTGTGGGCAGCCGGAACAAAGGCTGTTCACGACAGGTTAACGCTGTTCAGTCAACAAACCGTTTACCACGCTGTTCGCCCAGGCTTAGTCTTTGCCATTTCGAAGCAATTATATGTTACTGGGCGTAACGGCGTCATGATGGCGTTAATCGATTATATCCTCCAGGAGGGATGAGTGGTTCAGACTAAAAAGCTCCGGAAAGCCGTGTTTCCCGTTGCCGGCCTCGGCACCCGTTTTCTGCCGGCCACCAAGGCGGTGCCAAAGGAAATGCTCACCGTCGTCGACAAGCCAGTCATCCAGTATGTGGTCGACGAGGCCATCGAGGCCGGGATTGAGCATCTCGTCTTCGTGACCGGCCGAGGCAAAGCGGTCATCGAGGATTATTTCGACATCCAGTTCGAACTCGAGCAGACGCTAAAAGCCCGCAACAAGAATGCCGAACTCCTGCTGCTCGACTCGCTTCAGCCGACTGCCGGCCAGACCAGCTTTACGCGCCAACAGGAACCGCTGGGTCTCGGACACGCCGTCTGGTGTGCACGCGACATCGTGGGGCACGAACCCTTCGCCCTTCTTCTGCCTGACATGATTATGCGCGCTGAAAAGGGTTGCCTCAAGGGCATGGTCGAACTTTACGAGAAGACCGGCGGCAATATCGTGGCGGTCGAGGAATGTGCGCCGGAACAGGCGCACAAATACGGCATTGTCGGTGTCGGCGAGACGCTGGAAGGCGGCTTCAAGATCAACCAGATGGTGGAAAAGCCGGCAAAGGGGTCTGCGCCCTCCAACTTCTTCATCAACGGCCGCTACATCCTGCAGCCCGAAATTTTCGAGATCCTGTCGACACAGGAGCGCGGCGCCGGCAATGAGATCCAGCTTACCGATGGCATGCTGAAGCTTGCCAAGGAACAGGATTTTTCCGGATACCACTTCAAGGGCCAGACCTTCGACTGCGGTTCCAAGGATGGCTTCATCCTGGCCAACGTCGCCTTCGCCATCGAGCGCGCCGACATCCGCCCGGCGATCGAAGACCAGCTGAAGGCGTTGCTCGCAGCCCTCAAGTAATAGCGTTCTGACCGCCGGGCTCAGCGCTTGGCGGTCAGGCCCACCAGCGCCGTCAGGCTGTCATTGTCCACGCCGGACGTGTAGTACGTGCGCTCGTAGGTGAGATCTGCGGTGGCGTCCAGGTGACGGTTGATCTTCCAGGTCAGGCCGGCGCCTGCCAGATAAGCGGTCGTGTCAGCCGTCGCCGCATCCCCGTCATAACGCGTAAACGTCGTGCCGCCGGTCAGGCGGGCGACAAGGTTCGTGCGCAGATCATGGGAAAGCAGCGCCGTGAGGAGATGGATCGTCGCGCCGTTCACGCCGGCGGTTGTCGACGGGTCGATGCTCGTGTCGAGCGTCACGTCGATGCTCGTGCCTTCGCGCGGGGACCAGAGGATGTTGCCATCCACGGTCAGCGCCGACAATTCCGCCAGTCGCCCGTCTTCGAATTTCTGGATTTCATGTCCGACGGCGATCTCGCCACGCAGTTTTTCGCCAAGATCAACGGCCACACCGGTCCTGGCGCCATAGAGATCGGCCGAGCGGCGATAGCCGTTGGAATCCGTGACATCGTCATAATCGATCCGTCCGATCGTGCCTTCGACAAAGGGTATGAGGGCGGGCGAGAGCTCGTAACCCACCCGGCCCGTCAAGGCATAGCGGTTGCGGTTTCGGTCGCTGCGCTCGAGCGTCGAGCCATCCGAAAGCTGGGCGTCGGAATACTGGAAGCGCATGACGTCGGCTGCAATGGAGCCACGGATCAGACCGAAGTCCCGCTCGATCGAGGCGCCTGCACCATATTGATGGACCCCGGACTGGACCGTTGCGCCCGTGACGGCGTTCGGATCGTCGCTGTCTTCGCGGCCGAAGCTGTAGGAGCCGGACAGGGTGGCGATGGTGTCATCGGCAAGATCGAGTCGCAGGCGTGCGTCAATGTTGGCGCTGGGCTTGTCGGTATCGTCTCCTGACAGCGTTTCCTGCCATGCGCCTTCGGCACCAATTGAGAGTTCATGGCGCGACCAGTCTGATGTGAGCGTGCCCTTGAGGCCGGTTTCGGAGAAGATGCGGTCGTTTTTCACGCCTCCGCTCTTTTCCGTTTCGCTGCCCAGCTTCTGGCTGATCGAAGGGCGCAGGATCAGAGTGCCGAGGCGGATGCCGCTGTCGTCTTCCGTATCGAGTTCGCGGCGGATGCGGTCGGCAGTCGGGTTGTCGAGACGCGTCACGCGCAGGTTCTGCCGGCCGATATCTTCCTCGACAGGGATGGCGTCCGGATCGGCGAGCGGTTCCAGTGCCTGGTTGTCGGGTGCCACAGTACCGGTTGCCATGGCATCGGTTGTGGTCGCCGATGCGGACGCGGCGGTCTGTGGCGACGCCGAGGTGGCAGTCGCTGCGGTGCCGTCGGACGCTGTTTGTCCCGACCCGGTCAGAGGGGACCAGGTGGGAAGAGTGGCTTGCGATGTCGAACCGGTCGTTGCCGTCTGTTGGGCGGCGAGAAGGGATGGATGCACGAACACGGACAGCGCCAGCACGCCCGCAAAGGCGCGCAGCCCGAGGCGGCCTGTGCCGCGCGTATCCCGTTTTTCGATTGAGTTCATTCCTGGGCCCGGCAATCTGCAATACTTACCCAAACGTAAAGCCTGATGGTTAATGTTTGGTTTCGGGCGCATGGTTGCGCTTCTGACCGAGATGCCGCAGCCCGCGACATCGCACGAGAATTTACAGCGGCCGACAAACGCAGTAAGGGACGGCATGATCAAGCGCGCAGTCAATCTCGTCGAAGCCAGTGCCACCGAATCCGCTCTCCGGGTCGTCTCGATAGAGCGCGAGGGATTGCGCATGTTGGAAGAGGCGCTAGCCGGGCCGCTGGCCGCGCCGTTCTGCAACGCCGTAAAGACAATCGGGGAGATCACCGGCCGCGTGATCGTCACGGGCGTGGGCAAGAGCGGCCATATCGGCTCGAAGATCGCAGCCACCTTCGCCTCGACGGGGACACCGGCTTTCTTCGTGCATCCGGCGGAAGCCAATCATGGCGATCTCGGCATGATTGCCCAGGACGACGCGATCCTTGCGATCTCCTGGGGTGGGGAGACCGCCGAGTTGCAGGGCATCCTCGCCTTTTCGCGCCGGTTCTCGATCCCGCTGATCGCGATCACGGCCGGCGAAAACTCGACGCTCGCGCGCAATGCCGACGTCGTGCTGCTGATGCCAAAGATCCAGGAAGCCTGCCCGCACGGGCTGGCGCCGACGACATCGGCCGTCCTTCAGCTGGCAATCGGAGATGCGATCGCGATCGCACTTCTGGAAGCACGTGGCTTTTCGCCGTCCGATTTCCGCACCTTCCATCCGGGCGGGAAGCTGGGCGCAGCACTCACCCATGTGCGTGACATCATGCATACCGGCGATCGACTTCCGCTCGTGCCACTCGGCACGTCCATGCCCGAGGCGGTCAAGACGCTGTCACACAAACATTTCGGATGCGTCGGGATTACCGATGCGAGGGGCAAGCTCTGCGGCATCGTCACCGAAGGCGACATGGCGCGTAATCTCGCCCGCGATCTCTCCATCCTCAATGTCGAGGATGTCATGACCATCAATCCGAAGGTCATCAAGGGCGATGCGCTTGCCACGACCGCGGCGGCGATGATCAACAAGCATGGGATCGGTGCGCTGATCGTCGTCGACGACGAGAATACGCCTGTCGGCCTCATCCACTTCCATGACCTGCTCAGGATCGGCGTGGCCTGAGGGCTTTCAAGCCTCCTCGACGGTCAGATCTCGGCCGTTGCTGGAAATAATCTTGACCCTTGCCCCGCTCGGCAGATCGGGGCCAGACACCAGCCAGAAAGTGTCATCCAGGCGGATGCGGCCACGGCCCTCGCGGATCGGTTCGGCGAGGACCGCCGTGCGGCCGACGAGACTTGCGCCCCGCTGGTTGAGCAGTGGCTGGTCGCTGTCCGTCTCGTGCCGCGAAAAATAGCGCCGGCCGGCGAGGGTGAAGGCGATGGCACTGGCGGCGAAGAGAAGTGACTGCAGCTGCCATGTCCAGAAGCCGGCGTCCCAGAGCAGCAGCGATACGGCTCCGGTGAGGACGGCGCCGAGACCGATCCAGACCAGAAAGACGCCGGGCATCACGAGTTCTGCCGCCAGAAGCAGCATGCCGAGAACCCACCAGCTCCAGGGACCGAGTTCGGTGATGATCCGGCCAAGCATGGGCGTCACTCGCCGTTGGGGTTGAAGGAGGAAATTGGCGGGGTGGTGCGGGGCGGCGTCGTCGGCCGTGCCGGGGCAGGGCGCTTGTCTTCTCCGAAGACTTCGCGGGCAATGGCGCCGATGCCGCCGAGCGAGCCGATCAACGAGGTAGCCTCCATCGGCATCAGGACGATCTTCGAATTGCTGGCCGTGCCGATCGCGGTCATCGCTTCCGTGTATTTCTGGGCGACGAAGTAGTTGATGGCGTTGACGTCACCGGCGGCGATCGCCTCGGAGACGAGACGTGTGGCTGTGGCTTCGGCTTCCGCCAGGCGTTCGCGGGCTTCCGCTTCGCGGTAGGCGGCTTCGCGCTCGCCCTCGGCCTCCAGGATGGCCGACTGCTTGGCCCCTTCGGCACGCAGGATCTGGGCGTTGCGGAAGCCCTCTGCTTCCAGGACCTGGGCACGCTTTTCACGCTCGGCCTTCATCTGTCGGCCCATGGCCGCGACGAGATCGGCGGGCGGCTGGATGTCCTTGATTTCGACGCGCGTGACCTTGATCCCCCAGGGGCGCACGGCTTCGTCGACCACGCGCAGCAGGCGATCGTTGATCACCTCGCGATTGGAGAGGAGTTCATCGAGATCCATCGAGCCCATGACCGAACGGATGTTGGTCATGGTCAGGTTGAGGATGGCGTTTTCCAGATTGGCCACCTGATAGGCGGCCTCGGCGGCGTTCAACACCTGGTAGAAGGCAACGGCGTCGGCCGACACAGAGGCATTATCCCGGGTGATCACCTCCTGGGTGGGAACGTCGAGAACCTGCTCCATGACATTCATCTTGGCGCCGATGCGCTCGAAGAAGGGGATGATCAGGTTGAGGCCCGGCTCCAGTGTGCGCGTGTAGCGGCCGAACCGCTCGATCGTATAGCGGTAACCCTGCGGCACGGTCTTGATACCGGCAAACAGCACCAGGATGACGAGCACGACGAGTGCAATGACGACAATATCCGGACCGGTGATGGGCATGAAATCCTCCAGCTGTGGCGCGAAGATGGACCGCGCCCCTTCGGTCTAACATTGTGGGGCGCCAAGGCAAATGCAAGCTTTGTCCGTCACATGGGCCAATTACCTACCTATCGCAGCGGTCGGTGGAAACGAAGAAGGGCGGCGGGATCGCTCCCGCCGCCCTGATCTCGTTTCGTCCGAGCTGTTTCGTCTCAGAATTCTTCCCAGTTGTCCTGGGCGACCGCGGCATTGCCGTGGCTACGCGGGGCATGGGCGACGGAGCGTGCGGGTTGCGCCGCACGTGCTGGCGGAGCGCGGTTCGCGGAGGCGGACGGCTGAGCCATCGTGCGTGCGGTGTCGCGCAGGGCCGAAGCCTGGGCCTGCTGAACACCGTCGATGGTGAAGTGCGAGATCAGGTCCCGCAGCTTTGCAGCTTCCGTTGCCAGAGCTCCGGAGGCGGCATTTGATTCCTCGACCATGGCTGCGTTCTGCTGGGTCGTCTGGTCCATCGAGTTGACGGCATGGTTGACTTCCGTGAGGCCGGTCGCCTGTTCCTTGGCCGACAGGGCGATGGCATCCATGTGGGTGTTCATCTCGGTGATGAAGCCGCCAATGGTGCGCAGGGCCTCACCGGTCTTGCGGACGAGATCGACACCGCCTGCGACTTCCGTCGAGGAATTCTGGATCAGCGCCTTGATCTCCTTGGCAGCGTTTGCCGAGCGCTGGGCCAATTCGCGGACTTCCTGGGCAACGACGGCAAAGCCCTTGCCGGCTTCACCGGCGCGCGCCGCTTCGACGCCTGCATTGAGGGCGAGCAGGTTGGTCTGGAAGGCGATTTCGTCGATGACGCCAATGATGTTGGAGATCTGCTGCGACGAGCCTTCGATGCGGCGCATCGCGTCTTCGGCCTTCGCGACGACTTCCGAGGACTGGGTCGCGGAGGTGTTGGCCTGGGCCGCCACGGAGCGGGCTTCTTCCGTCCGCTTGGTTGAATTCTGGACGTTGGCGGTGATTTCCTCGACGGCTGCTGCAGTTTCTTCGAGGGCTGCAGCCTGCTGCTCGGTTCGCTTCGACAGGTGGTCTGTACCGGAAGCGATTTCGCGGGTGCCGGTTTCCATGGTGGACACGCTGTTGGTGATCGCGGCCATCGTCTGGTTCAACTGGCGAATGGACTGGTTGAAGTCGTGCCGCAAGCTTTCGAAATCCGGAGAGAAGGCTTCGTTGATCTGGAAGGCGAGATCGCCGGATGCGAGGCGCTTGAGGCCGGCTGCGAGACCGGAGGTTGCCGCCTGCAGTCGAGCGGCGGCATCCGCCTCTGCACGCTGCTGGGCTGCGATGCGGTCGGCTTCCGCCTGGCGGCGGTTGCCGTCGGCCTCGGCCTCGAGGCGCTTGTTGGCCATGGCCGCTTCGCGGAAGACCTGCATGGCAGCCGCCATGCGGCCGATCTCGTCCTTGCCGCCCTGATCGATGACGACATCGAGATGGCCTTCCGACAGACGGGTCGTGGCATCAGCGAGCTTGCTGAGTGGCTTGGACACGAGCTGGAAGTTCAGGAAGCCCATGAGGACGGCTGCACAGCCGATGATGATCGAGGCGGCGAGGCTGACCGATTCCACCAGGGAAAGCGCGGCGCTCTGATGATCGGCGGCGGTGCTTGCGCGGGCCGAAAGTGTGTCCTTGAGTTCGGAGAGATTATCCTCGAAAGCCTTGACCAGAGCATCGCCTCCGCCGGTGACTTCGATCGCCCGGGCGAGTTCGACCGTCGCGGGATCACGCATCAGCAGGATCTGCCGCTCCAGAAAATTCGTCTTCCACGCATCGTAGGCGGTGATCGCTTCCCCGAACTTTGCCAGTTCTGCGGGAGCAGATTTCGAAATCAGTGCCTCGACGCTCGACTTTTCCGTGTCCATCCTGGCTGCAGTGCTCTGCGCGCCCGCTGCATAGTCGCGGTTGCCCGTCAGAAGGAAGGTCTTCAGTTGACGGTCCGCAATGTTGAGGTCTTCGGAGAACTCGTCGATGGCTTCCACCATATGGGTCACGAGGGCGGTCTCGGCGACCTGCTCACTCGCAACGACGGCGCGGTTGTGCATGAAGGTGGAGGCTGCGATCGCGATGGCGGCAAGGAGTCCGAAAGCGAGAAAGCCCTTGGCGCTTACGGATAAGTTCTTGAGCATAGTGAAATCCTGTCCCGGTCGGGGTCGAATTGGGTCATGGTTTGCAGGACAACCGCCATCATGGGGTCGTGATCACGGATCAGCTGCCGGCGAGAGCCCGGCGCTCGAGTTCCGTCAGGTTGAGTTCGACGGTCGCGGCGCCGATCTTCTTCTTGGCGCTATCGACCAGAGTGAAGCTCACCTGGTTCCGCCAGATCTTGACCTCGTCGTCCCACTCGGCCTCATCGATGAAAATCGCGTCTTCAGAGACGTCGTAGGTTTTCTGGAACTTGCCCTCGTCGCCCTGCCAGAAATCGCTGGTGATTGAACTTTGGCCGACATTCAGGCCATTCTGGTCCATCACGAAGATTTCGGGGAAGAGGCCGAGGGACTTGCCCTGGATGCGGGCAAGGTAGACGGACAGCGGGCTGGAAAGCGTGGCTGCGATCAGTGGCTTGTCGGCAGCCTCGCGCTCGGCCTTCCACTGATTGTCCAGAGTGTCGATCTTTTCCTGAGACAAGTTGGTCAGGCGAGCGTTCTGCGCCTGGACCGATATGGTCACGATTTCGGCAGAGATGAACTCCCGAATCTGCTGCAGGAGCTCGGGCGAGATAAGCTTGTCCATGTCTGGCTGAGGCGGTTCTGCATGCGCAGTCGCCAGCGACATGGCGAGGAATGTCGATGCCAATGCGGACGTGATAAATTTCATATTGGTCTCCTTCAACTCCCCCTAATTCTAGGGATCATTGTTAAATGGAACATTAATATAAGAAATCACCCATTTAAAATTGCATTTTAATCCAAGGGCTTAGGGTGTGGTCGGTGCCCGGCCATGTGTCTCCAGACAGCTTCGGGTTGTCTTTCGGGCTGCGGCGACGCGGGCGCCGTGAGAGACTAACCGAATGAAATGATGCACTAATATTGTGCAGGCCTGCTGAAAAATGGGGCGGTGTCGGAAAGGGGACGAAGGGCGAGCATCGTCTGGGTTGCATCCTTCCGCCGGTTCCGGACCATCCGCGATCTCTTCCTCTTGCAACCGGGATTCAAGGGCAAAGAAAAAGGGGGGCAGCCTCTCGGCTGTCCCCTTTTTATCCATCACCGCAGACCGGTCGAAAAAGGTCTCAGGCCCAGCCCTGCAGTTCCCGGCGCACGACGTTTTCGATGACGCGCATGCCATTATCACTGTCGTTGAGACAGGGGATGTGGGAAAATTTCTCACCACCATTGTGCAGGAAATCCTCGCCCGCTTCGCCCGCGATTTCCTCGAGCGTTTCGAGGCAGTCCGAGACGAAGCCCGGATTCATGATGGCGATGCGCTTGACGCCTTCCTTGGCGAGCTTCTCCACGGTCTTGTCGGTATAGGGCTGCAGCCATTCTTCCGGCCCGAAGCGGGATTGGAAGGTGACCATCAGCTTCTCCTTCTCCCAGCCGAGATGTTCGCGCAGCAGGCGCGTCGTCTTGTAACACTGGCAGTGATAGGGATCGCCCTTCATGAAGTAGGACTTCGGAATGCCGTGATAGGAGGTGATCACCAGCTCCGGTTCCCAGTCGAGCGAGGCGAGGTGCTGGTTGATGGAATTGGCCAGTGCCTCGATATAGACCGGGTCGTCTGCATATTGCGGAACCGTTCGCAGCGCCGGCTGCCAACGCATCTTCAACAGTGCCTTGAAGGCCTCGTCATTCACGGTTGCGGTGGTGGCGGCGGCATATTGGGGATAGAGCGGGTAGACGAGGATGCGCTCGCATCCGGCCTTCTGCATTTCGTTCATCTTCGCCTGGATGGCGGGCTGGCCATAGCGCATGGCCCAGTCCACATGCACATTGGGCAGGTCTTTCAGCGCAACCGCCAGCTTTTCGGCCTGGTTGCGGGTGTAGGTGCGCAGATAGCTCTCGTCGAGATCCTTGTTCCAGATCTCCTCATAGGCCTTGCCAACCTTTTGCGGACGCTTGTTCAGCACGATCCCGTAGAGGATGGGGTACCAGAACCACCGCGACCACTCGATGACGCGCTTGTCTGTCAGGAACTCCTCGAGATAACGGCGCATGGACCGGTAGTCCGTGCCATCGGGCGTTCCCAGGTTGACGAGCAGCACACCGACCTTGCCGAAATTGACGGGCGGATGGTCGGAGGGCCAATGGGCGGGAAGTGCGTTCATTGTGTTGTCCTGGTGAATGTTTCTCGACCGTTACGTGGGGATGGCCAGTTGAGATCATCTGATAAAAGCAAAAGCCGGCCCGGGAAAGTCCGGACCGGCTCTTGTCATGCGGCAAACTGGCTTACTTCGCCGGAAGCTGCAGCTCCCGGCCGATGGAAATCACGTTCGGATTGCGAAGCATGTTGGCTTCGGCGATCTTGCTCCAGAATGTACCGTCGCCATAGGTGGCTTCCGCAATCTTCCAGAGGCTGTCACCGGCAACGACCTTGTAGACGGTCGCGGCTGCCGCAACAGCGGCTTCCGTGGCGGTTGCCGCAGCCGGAGCCTCGGCTGCCGGTGCCGCTGCTGCGGGTTCCGTCGTTTCCGCGGCGGATGGAGCCGTTGCGGCAATCACGGTGATGCGGCCGTCCGTATAGGGCTTGTAGGGATTGTTCTTGGCGATGTAGTCGGCCACGACCGTCTCAAGGCCGGGACCAAAATCATAGGCGTTCTGGCCGGCGGTCGCGAAGATCTTGTAGCCGTCACCGCCGGTGCGCATGTAGTTGTTGGTGGCGACGCCGTAGGTCTTGTTCGGATCGATTGCAACAAAGGCATCGCCTTCCTTGACTTCGACCGAGGTGATCCGGCTTCCTGCAGGCTTGTTCAGATCGGCCGTGTATTTGAGACCCGATACTTGCGGGAAGCGGCCAGCGCCTTCCTCGACCTGGCCTACACCATTCTCGAGAGCCGCCACGATATCAGACCCCTTCAGCTGGAAGGAGGCCAGGGTGTTCTGGAACGGCAGGACGGTGAGGACCTCACCCATGGTGACAGTGCCGGCATCGATCGAGGCGCGCAGGCCGCCACCATTCTGGATCGCGATGGTGATACCCTGGTCCTTGACGCGATCGACCATGGCGTCGGCGACGAGGTTGCCCATGGTGCACTCCATGGCACGGCAGGTCTCGCGCGAGCCGTCGACGCCGTCAGCGGTCGCGCCGATTTCCTTCTTCTTCAAATCCTCGATCGGCCCGCCGAGTTCAGCGACCTTGGCCACGTAGCCTGCATCGGGTGTCACGGATGCGTCGAGCAGCTTCGGCTCGCCGGAGGTGGATTTCACCACGCCGCCATCATCGAAGACGACCGTCAGGTCGCCGAGATACTTGGAATAGGCATAGGCCTGCACGATCGGCACGTCCTTGCCGGAGGGGTTCTTCACCAGCGTCGGATAGGGGCCGGCGGCATTTTCGTCGGTGTTGGAGAGCAGGGTGTGGCTGTGGCCGCCGACGATCACGTCGATGCCGTCGACCGCTGCTGCAATTTCCTGATCCTTGACGTAGCCGACATGCGAGAGCAGCACGATCTTGTCGATGCCCTGGCCTTCGATTTCCGTCACGGCTTCCTTGAGGTAGGCGATCTCGTCGGAAAAGAGGATGGCGTCGCCCGGCGATGAAGTTTCATCGGTGTCGGTTGCGAGGACTGAGACGACCGCAACCTTTTCATCGCCGAATTCCTTGACGATGTAGGGTTCGAACTTGTCGGCGACAGGGGAATTGAGACCGGCCAGTGTGTTGCCCGAGATCATCGGGAACTTCAAGGCGTCGATGAACTTCGCCAGTTCTTCCGGGCCGTCGTCGAATTCGTGGTTGCCGATCGCCATGGCGTCGAAGCCAATGCCATTCATGAAGTCGGCAATCGGGGCGCTCTTGTAGGTGGTGTAGAAGAGCGAGCCCTGGAACTGGTCGCCTGCGTCAAGTGTCAGGACATTCTTGCCGGAGAGTTCCGCCCGGCGGGCGTCGATCGCCGACTTGACCCTCGCAATGCCGCCGAAGCATTCATTGGCGGCCGCATCTTCCTCCGAGCATGTGGAGTCCGTCTTGCCGATCGCCTCGATGCGTGAATGCAGGTCGTTGATGTGCAGGATGTTGAGCTCGAAATCGGCCAGGGCGGTTCCTGCCGTCAGGGCCAGCGCCGAAGCGCTGAATAGGCCAATCTTCAAATGTCTGAACATCGTGTTCTCCTGTTCCAATCCATGTCACCCCAGTCTCGCAACGCAGGACGATAGCCGCGCGCCAGAATTCGGATGGCGAATGTTTTCATCAAGACCGGGACAGGGCAAGCGAAAATCGCCCGCCGTTTCACATGTTAGAGAATGCCGAAACGAAAGAAGCGGCCACTCGGGCCGCTTCAAGACATGTCTCGGAAATCTGTTCTCAGCCGCGCCGCGCGAGGGAGAATTGTGCGCCGCTGTCCGAGGTGCAATTGAGCTGGGACGGCGTGACCAGAGCACAATTGACCTTCTGCTGGGTATTGCGCACCAGCGAGGTCATGTTGATCTCGACCAGGCGATCGTTGATCAACGTGTAGGTGCCGGAGGCCAGGATCTGGTTGGTGTCCGTGGTGCGGGTCGTGAACGTGCCGCCCTGGAATGTGGAGGAGATGCCGTTCGGATCGACCCAGGCACCTTCGATCGAGGGGCCCTGCTGGACGGCCGGAAGCTGACGCGGTGGGCTGGAATAGCAGGACGAAAGGGCGAGGCTCGCCGTGGTGATCGCGATCAGGGATCTGATTTTCATTCTTTTCTCCCACCTTCACGGCGTTCCGGCACTGCCGTCCGCCTCTCGATTCTTCAATCGAACCATGCCGCGAAGCCTTGGTCAAAGCAAGGCGGGAGGTCCACCGCAGCAAGGTTATCCCGACCTTGATGCTAAAGTCTTTGCATGACAAAGGCCCGCCGGTTCAGCGGGCCTTGCCAATGTGGCTGAACTCTCAGCGAACCAGGATGTTCCGGAACTGCCACGGATCCTTTTCGTCCAGGTCTTCGGGGAAAAGGCCCGGGCGACCGTCGAGCGGGGTCCAGTCGGTGTAGTGGCCTTCGACCGGACCGAGATAGGGCGACTGCACTTCGAGGCAGCGTTTGTAGTCCATCTCGTCGGCCTCGACGATGCCAGCCTTCGGGTTCTCGATGGCCCAGACCATGCCGGCCAGAACGGCAGAGGTCACCTGGAGGCCAGTGGCGTTCTGGTAAGGGGCGATCCGGCGGGTTTCTTCCAGCGACAGCCGCGAACCGTACCAGTAGGCGTTCTTCTCGTGGCCGTAGAGGAGCACGCCGAGTTCGTCGACGCCGTCGACCAGTTCGTCCTCGTTCAGCACATGCAGCACCGGCTGCTGTGTGCCGCCATTGCCGAACATCTCGTGCAGCGAGAGTACGGCGTCATTGGCCGGGTGGTAGGCGTAGTGGCACGTCGGACGATAAACGGTTTCGCCATCCTTCTCGACCGTGAAGTAGTCGGCGATCGAGATCGACTCGTTGTGGGTGACGAGGAAGCCGTATTGCGGGCCGGGCGTCGGGCACCAGGTGCGCACGCGGGTATTGGCACCCGGCTGCTCCAGATAGATCGCGGCCTTGCAGCCCTTCTTGTGCTTCTTGGCGTTCTTCGGCATCCAGTTCTCATGGGTGCCCCAGCCAAGTTCGGCTGGCTGCAGGCCTTCCGAGATGAAACCTTCGACCGACCATGTGTTCCAGAAGACATTGAGCGGCTTCGGGTTCTTGGCGCGCTGGGTGTCGCGTTCGGCGATGTGCACACCCTTGACGCCGACCTTCTTCATCAGCTTGGCCCAGCCTTCGCGATCGTTCTGATCCGGCTCTTCAAACTTCAGGCCGATTTCATGCGCGAGGTTGACCAGACCCTGCTTGACGAACCAGGAGACCATGCCCGGATTTGCGCCGCAGGTGGAAACGGCCGTCGAGCCGCCGGGGTTCTTCTTGATCTCAGCGCGCACGGTTTCGCGCAGCGCGTAGTTTGTGCGCTCCGAGTTCTTCATGTTCTTATCGAAGTAGAAGCCGAGCCAGGGCTCGACGACCGTGTCGATGTAGAGCACGTCGAGCTTGCGGCAGAACTTGATCAGGTCGAGCGAGCCGGTGTCGACGGAGAGGTTGACGCAGAAGCCCTGGCCCTCGCCTTCGGTCAGAAGCGGCTTCAGGAGTTTCTTGTAGTTGTCCTTGGTGACATGCGCCTGGATGTGCCTAATGCCGTGCTTGGCGAGGATGCCTTCCTCGTCACCGCGGGGATCGATGACGACCATCCGGCTCTTGTCGAACTTGAAGTGGCGTTCGATCAGCGGCAGGGTGCCGCGGCCGATCGATCCGAAGCCGATCATCACGATCGGGCCGGTGATCTCGCCATAAACCGGGTAGGTCATTTCGCTCATTTGCGTCTCCTTGGAGGCCCGGTTTCTTGCCTGGGCCGAGTTTCCGGCCCCTCTTGTGCGGCCGGAGCGATAATGGCGGTTCTAGATCACAAAACTCTGACACAATAAAGGGTGGCTGCAAGCGCCCGAGGGACGTCACAAACGATTTTCAGACGCCGCATCTTGCCGCAGCCGCGACACGAGCCGGTCGCGCTGGACATCCAGCCCCTTGTAGTGACTCTGAGGGGCGCTCAGGCCCTGCAGCTGCTCAGCGAGCGCCGATGCGAGGCGCCTCCCGTCCGGGTGCATGCGAAACAGGGCAACCGGGTCAAGATAAATGCGAATGGTGAAGACGATCGCGCCGGTTTCAGGCAGTTTCGTCAGCGTCTGGCGCTCGACGCGGACAACCGCCTCACCGGGTTCGGCATCATCGTTTCGACCCGTTTCCGGGTGGAAGAGCTTTTGCTTCCAGTTGATCGACCAGTTGAAGCGCTCTGCCGGCTGCTCGGGCAGGAGATTGTCAAAGATGCGGTTGATCATGGCGGCATTGCGCGTGCCTCCCTGAAAGCCCGGCACATGTTCATGGACTTCTTCCATCGGTCGGTCGAACTTTTCCGCAAGCAGCCAGGAAGACGGGAAGGAGAGGTGGGCCGCGGCAATGAACCAGCCTGTCTCGCGCTTCATCATGATGACGAGGTCATCCTGGATGAGCAGTCCAGCGCGCAGAAGCGGGGGAAGGGCCTCGTCGGCAAGATCGACGGCGTGGCCGGCAGCGTCGATATTGTCACCTTTGCGGTGATAGAGATGGGCGTGGTGCACAACGAGATGGCCGAGGACGGCGTCCAGGCATTCCCGCTGGGCCGGAAGGCTATCCTCCGTCGCGCGGAAGACCTCTTTCAAGCGCACCGCCGCGAGGTGGTGCTTTTCCGCAAGGTAGTGGCCTAGATCCGCATCGGGCTCGATCCAGTGGTTGGGATCGAGGGCGGCAAGCCCGATGGTGAAAGGGCGCGTTGGGCCAGCATAGGGGGTGTTGGTGAAGGGTGTCATCTCAACATGTGCTCTGTCGCGCCACGCTATCCCTTCAGCCCGTCCAGCCCCGGCGCGGTCCTGGTCACGGCCACTTCGGTTATTTCGTAGACAGCCACGCCCTCTGCCGCGAAAGGATCGGCCGCGACATAAGCCTCGATTTCGGCGCGATCGCCTTGGGCGAGGATCATGCCGCCGGTGCGCGGAACCTTGCGTCCGGAGGCCAGAAACATGCCGCTGTCATAACCGGCATTTACCCAGTCCATATGCGGCGCCATGAAACGATCGGCTTCTTCCGTCGGCTTTACATAGGTGAGGGAGAGAATGAACATGGCGGCCTCAGTCGATCAGTTCGGCGCGGATGAGCCCGCGCAGGGAATTGCCGACAAACAGTTTCCGGTGGCGCAGGTCGTCGAGCTTCAGGACCTCGCCGCGGGCGCGGCGTTCGCGAATGAGTTCGGCACGGAGCACGCCGGGCAGAAGGCCGCTGGTCAGCGGTGGGGTGAGCAGCATCCCGTCGGCGCTTTCGGCGAAGATGTTGGTGATCGTGCCTTCACAGACCTCGCCCCGCTCGTTGAGCAGGATCACCTCGTCGGCCTCGTCCTTCGAGAATTCGGCGCGTGCGGCCTCATAGGGGTCGCGGCGAGTGGTCTTGTGGCGGAAGAGGCTATCTTCGGATTGCAGACGCGTCGTTGCAATCTTCAGGCGCCAGACCGTCGCCTCCTGGATCGGCTCGAAAGGGGTCGCAGTCACCTCCATCTTGCCGCGATAGGTCATGACCAGGCGGACGCGCAAAGCTTCGCTTCCGGAGACCTCCTTTTCCAGCTTCACCTTTGCATCCTGCGGCTGGCGAAAGCCGAGCGCATCGGCGGAGCGCGACAGGCGGCGCAGATGCTGGTCGAGGCGCAGGAAGCCTGCCTCCGGTTGCCAGCGTAGCGTCTCAATCAGCGAGAAATCCATTGATCCCCCAGGGCAAAGCGCGCCTTCAGAAGGCATTCATCATACTCGGCCTCGGCTTTCGAATCGAAGACGATGCCGCCGCCGACATTGAAAACGGCGCGCCCTTCGTTGAAAAGGGAGATGGTGCGGATTGCAACGGAAAATCGCATGGGCCCCGCAGGGTCGCACCAACCGATCGCACCGCAATAGACATCGCGCGGCCCAACCTCCAGTTCGTGCAGGATGCGCATGGCCCACATTTTCGGAGCGCCGGTGACGGAGCCGCAGGGGAAGAGCGCGGTCATGATTTCGGCCAAGCCGATGCCGGGCGAGAGTTTTGCCCTGATATAGCTCACCATCTGGTGGACGGTCGGATAGGTCTCGATGGCAAAGAGTTTCGGCACCAAGAGCGTGCCGACCTCGCTGATCACGGAGACGTCGTTGCGAAGCAAGTCGACGATCATGCGATTTTCAGCCTGAGTCTTTTCGTCGGCGAGCATGGCGGCGATAATCGCCTCGTCTTCTTCCGGGGTGGCGCCCCGGGCGGCCGTTCCCTTCATAGGGCGCGTCTCGATCCAGCCATCTTCGTCCACCGAGAAGAAAAGTTCGGGCGAGCGCGAGAGGATGACGGGGCCGGTGCCGTAGTCGATCAGCGCACCGTAATGCACGGGCTGGCGACCGACGAGCGACCAGAAAGCGGCGCGCGGATCGCCCGACCAGCGGGCCTCGACCGGCATGGTGAGGTTCGCCTGATAGCAGTCCCCCTTGCGCAAATGGTGGTGCAGGCGATCGAAACGGGTGCGATAGGTGTCGAAATCCCAACCTGCCCGGGAATCGGTGAGGAAGAGGGCGTTGGGGATGTTCGAGGGCGCCCGCGCCAGTGGATGCCCTGCCGGCGCCGGCGCGTCGAAGACGCCCATTGCAATCAAGGGCGTCTCGCGGCCGTCCTTGATCAGCGGACGCAGCTTCGGCTCGAAGACGAAGCCGGCTTCATAGGAAAGATAACCCGCCAGCCACCTGCCGGCCTGGCGATGCGCCTCCAGTGCCGCGAGCGCGGGTTCGACCTCGCTAGCCGACCGGGCGACGACAAGCGTCTCCGGCTCGGCAAAGACGAGGCTCGTCCCCGCGCGGTCGTCGCGGAAGAGCGCATAGGGCGCGTGGTCACGCATGGGGTATCGGCGGCTCCGTTCAGGCTGCCTTATCTAACGCTTCCAGTTCGTCAATCAGGCCCTCGATCATCGACAGACCCTTGGCCCAGAACGACGGATCGGTCGCATCCAGCCCGAACGGAGCAAGAAGCTCCGAATGATGCTTCGTGCCGCCGGCCTTCAGGAGTTCGAAATACTTGTCCTGGAAGCCCTGGTCAGCGTTCTGGTAGACGGCATAGAGCGAATTCACCAGGCAGTCGCCGAAGGCGTAGGCATAGACATAGAAGGGCGAGTGGATGAAGTGGGGGATATAGGCCCACCATGTTTCATAGCCTTCCGAGATCTTGATTGCCGGCCCGAGGCTCTCTTCCTGGACCGAGAGCCAGAGCTCGCCAATCTTTTCCGCCGTCAGTTCGCCTTCCTTGCGGGCGGCGTGGATCTTGCGCTCGAACTGGTAGAAGGCGATCTGGCGCACGACCGTGTTGATCATGTCCTCGACCTTCTGGGCGAGCATGGCCTTCCTCTCGCGCTTGTCGGTCGTCTTGTCGAGCAGGGCGCGGAAGGTCAGCATTTCGCCGAAGACGGAGGCTGTTTCGGCGAGCGTCAGCGGGGTCTGGCACATCAGGGCGCCCTGGCCGCCGGCGAGCACCTGGTGCACGCCGTGGCCGAGTTCATGGGCGAGCGTCATGACGTCGCGCGGCTTGCCGAGATAGTTGACGAGTACGTAGGGATGGGCAGAGGGCACGGTCGGATGGGCAAAGGCGCCCGGGGCCTTGCCGGGGCGGGCCGGGGCATCGATCCAGCCGCCGTCGAAGAAACGGCCGGCGATCTCGGCCATTTCAGGCGCAAACCCGCCATAGGCCGAGAGCACCGTGTCCTTGGCTTCGTCCCAGGAGATCAGACGGTCAGGGGTTTCGGCGAGCGGGGCGTTGCGATCCCAGAAATTCATCTGGTCCATGCCGAGCCATTTCGCCTTCATCTTGTAATAGCGGTGCGACAGACGCGGATAGGCCTCACGCACGGCTTCGGCCAGCGCATCGACCACTTCGCGCTCGACGCGGTTGGCGAGATGCCGGCTGTCCGCGATATCCTCGAAGCCGCGCCAGCGGTCGGAAATGTCCTTGTCCTTGGCGAGCGTGTTGGTCACCAGGGTGAAGATGCGGATATTGTCCTTGAAGGTTTTTGACAGGGCTTCCGCCGCCTGCTTGCGTTTGTCAGGGTCGGCGTCCTGCAAAAGGGTCAGGGTCGATTCCAGCGGCATTTCCTCGTTGCCGATTGTGAAGCGCAATGATGCGAGCGTCTCGTCGAAGAGGCGGTTGAAGGCGGCAGCACCCGTCTGTGACTTTTCCAGGAAAAGCTGCTCGATGCGATCGTCGAGCTGGAAGGGCTTGTCCTTGCGCAGATCGACGATCCAGGGGCGGAAATGGCCGAGTGCGGGATCGCGATCCATGGCGGCGTCGACAGCGTCGTCGGGCAGGCGGTTCAGTTCCAGAGGGAAGAACAGGAGGCGAGACGACATGTCGGTGAGCTTGGCCTGGATATCGCCGAAGAACTTGCCATTCGCCGGATTGGTCATGTCGGAATAATAGGTGAGGCCAGCGTAGGACGCGATACGGCCGAGCAGGTCTTCCAACGCATCCATTTCCGTCAGCGCCTGGGCCAGCGACGCGTCGCCGACAGTTTCAAGTGCTTCCGCAAGCTTACCCTTCCACTTGGTCTCGAAGGCGAGTGCATCGGATGCGGCCGTCTCTACAGCGCCCAGGAACTCAGCCGAAGTCTGGCCGGGATAAAGGTCGTCCAGCTTCCAGAGGGGAAGGTCGCCGAGGGCTTGGTCCCTGTTCGCGGAGGCCAGGGGAGCGGGGCTCGAGACGGGGCGGCTGTCGATCATCATGGCGATGTCCTTTCTCTCGTTCGTTCCGGAGATGTAGTCAGTCGCCTGCCGATGGGCAAGCAGCCGGATGTGCCAGCGTGGTGCGACATTCTTCCTGACGTGAGGGTGCGGTCTGTGGATTGTCCCATAAACGGTTAAGGACCGTTAAAATGTTAGGCTTTCTTCCAAGAACATCTTCAGGCCTTTCTGGCAGGGTCACCGCAATAACCCAGGAGCGCAAATGCGCCAGAACGGCCTCGGGGAGCGTAAGTTGACTGCACAGATTCTACTCATCGATGAAGATGCCGCCGAGCGCCGCAGCATGAAGGCTGGCATCGAAGCGCACGGCCATATCGTCCATCTCGCAGAGACAGTTCACGCCGGTATCGAGCTATTTCGCCGGCACCGCGATGCGATCGGCGTCGTTCTGATCGACGCGGGGTCCACGGAAGGGCTGGACCCGACTGTGATCCCCTTGCTCGGACAGATCAATCCGGCCGTGCCTGTCATCGTCTGGACGGCGGAAGGAGCTACCGAAACGGCGCTCAATGCCGTTCGCGCCGGCGCTTTCGACTTTCTCGTCAAGCCGATCACCCAGGAGCGTTTGATCGGTGCGATCGACTCTGCGCTCAAGATCCACCGGTCCAGCCTGCAGGGTAGAACGCCGCGTCGGGCCCGCAGCGGTTCCGTCAGCTTCGCGGATGTCGTCGCCGCCAGTTCCGCCATGTCGCGGGTGGTGGAATTGGGGCGCCGGGCGGCACAGTCGATGATCCCCGTCATGCTTGAAGGGGAGGCCGGCGTCGGCAAGGAACTCGTCGCGCGCGCCATTCATGCCGCGAGCGATCGTTCCTCACGCCCTTTCGTCGCCGTCAACTGCAACGGGATCTCGCCGAGCCTGATCGAAGATGTGCTGTTTGGAAACGAGACGCATCCGGGCAAGGTCATGGAGGCCGATGGGGGCACGCTCTTCATCGAGGAAATCAGCGAGCTGCCGCCTGCAGGACAGGTCCGCCTGCTCGAGATCGCCCAGACTGGCGAGGTTCACCGCAGCGCGCCACAGCGATCGGTGAAGGCCAATGTGCGCCTGATCCTCGCAACCAACAAGGACCTGATCGAAGAGGTCAAGGCCGGACGCTTCCGTGAAGACCTGTATTATCGTCTCAACGTCTTTCCCGTCACCATTGCCTCTCTGCGCCGCCGCAAGGAAGACATACCGCATCTGATCCGGGCCTTCGTCGAGCGCTTCTCGCTGGAGCAACGTCTGCCGCGCACGCTGCAGATCGAACCTTCGGCGCTCGCGCTGCTCACATCCTTCGACTGGCCGGGCAATACGCGCCAGCTCGAAAACGCCATCTTTCGCGCCGTTGTGCTTGCCGAGGGGGGGAGCCTCGGAGAGCTGGACTTCCCGCAGATCGCCGCTCAGGTGCACGGTCATCGCGGCAGCACAACTGCCATGGACCAGCCGCCGTCCGCTTTGGAGCAGAACCCGATCGCCAAGGTTCAGGCAGTCCTGGCCGAGCGTGCAGCCGCCTTCTCCGGGAACCATTCAAACTCAGCTACGGGATACGGCGCGTCGGCACAGAACAACGTCATCGTCAGTACGGACGAGGCCGGCAATGTGCGCAAATTGGCGGAGATCGAGGAGGAACTGATCCGCTTCGCACTGAAATTCTATCGTGGCCAGATGAGCCAGGTGGCGCGGAAGCTTGGAATTGGCCGATCGACGCTCTACCGCAAGCTGAAGGATTATGGAATCGACCCCGACGATCCGCAGAAGGATGCCGCTTGATCTGCCCCGCCTGTCCGGTGTTAACTCTGGGGTAAGCTTAATCGCTTACGCAAGGGCTAAGCATTTGTTAGGCAAGCGTTCACTATAAATGGATGGCTTGTGCGGATGTGGCAAATTTGCCATGCTATGACCGCATTTGACGTTCATTCGAACTGGCATGGGACGTGGTCTTTCGGACGGGGATTGCATTGCAGGCATCGCAGGATATCAGCGCGCTCCATACGCATTGTGAGCGCAAAATCCGACTTGCGTTCGCGCAGTCGGCAGCGAAGCTGCTGTTTTCGCTGATTGCCGTGCTTTTCATGGGTCTCGGTGGTCTGCTCGGGAGCGCCGCAACGGCAAGCGCCGAGAGCCGCACGCTCAACATCGAATTCGTGCATACAGGCGAACGCGCCTCGATCACCTTCAAGCGCAATGGCCGCTATGACCCCAAGGGTCTGAAACAGCTCAATTACATTCTCCGCGACTGGCGCCGCAACGAGCCCACGAAGATGGACCCGCGGCTCTTTGACCTCGTTTGGGAAGTCTATCGCCGCGCAGGCGCCAAGGGTTACATCAAGGCCGTCTCCGGTTATCGTTCTCCAGCCACGAACTCCATGCTCCGCTCCCGCTCCAAGGGTGTCGCCAAGGAAAGCCAGCATATGCGTGGCACGGCGATGGACTTCTACATCCCCGGTGTTCCGCTCAAGACGCTGCGCGAACTCGGCATAAAGATGCAGGCCGGCGGCGTCGGTTACTATCCCAATTCCGGTTCTCCCTTCGTGCACATGGATGTCGCCGGCGTGCGCGCCTGGCCGCGCATGAACCGTCAGGATCTCGCCCGCCTTTTCCCCGACGGCAAGACCGTGCACATTCCCTCCGACGGCAAACCGCTTCCGGGCTATCAGCAGGCGCTCGCCGAATACAAGCGCCGCGTGGCTTCGGGCAATACCGTCATGATTGCCGAGGAAAAGTCCTCGTCGCGTCCGCGCAATTTCCTTGCCATGCTGTTCGGCGGTGGTGACGAAGACGAAGTCGAGGATGTTCCGGAGCCCGCGCCGCGTCCTTCGATCGCTTCACCGGAGCAGGCTCCGGCCGCGCCGCGCCAGCAGCCAGCCGTGACGGCGTCCGAACCCGTCATGGTCGCCGCCCTTCCGGGCGTCGATGCTGCCGATGCGCCCGTTCCGCAGGCGCGCCCTTCGCTGCGTCCGGCTGACAACAGCCTTGCCGTCGCTTTGTATCAGCCGCCGCGCAACGCTGCGGAGGATGCGCTTCAACAGGTTGCCAGTGGCGTGCCGAATGCCGCCTCGTCGCCGACGGATGAATTCCCCGATCTTGCCTCGATGACTGTTCCGGTCCCGACGCTGCTCAATCCGCGGCCCCAGGCCGGCGGTGCGGAGCAGGCTGTGTTGACCGCTTCGATCGAGCCGAATTCTGCAGCCATGCTGCTCGCCGAGGGGATGGCTGTTCCGGTTCCGACGGCGCGCCCGCAGGTCGCGGAAGCTTTGCTTGCCACGGCAGAGGCAGAAGCCGAGGCCGAAATCGACGAAGTCGAGCAGGCCATTCTTTCTCCCGAGGCTGCAGCGGCCCTCGAAGACAGCGCAATCCCGGAAATGGCAGCCCCCATTCCGTCGAGCGCACCATCCCAGGCTAGCCTGACGGCTGCGCCCGTACCCGCTTCGAGCCAGAAGCCGGTCGAGGTTGCATCGATCCCCCAGGACACCTCCGTCGAGGAGGGCACGACACAGTTCGGCGACATGTTCGACGCACCGTCCGATGCTGCGCCCAATGCCGAAGCGACCATGCCCAAGAAGGGCGGCCGCCCCGGTCAGGAAGACGCCGAACGTGCGCACATGGCCATGTATGGCGGCACCAAGCTGACCAAGGGCATGATCGAACAGTGGGCGCTGAACCAGGGCAAGTTCGAAGCCGTGACCAAGCCGGTCAAGGCGCCCCGCGTCGTGCCGCGCTCGCTCGTGGCACCAGCAACGGCAACGGTCGTTCCCGACGGTTTCCGCCTTGACGCCACGACGATCGATCCGAGCCGCTTCGGGGCTCCCTGATCCGCAGTCGCACTGAATTGCAGACAAAAAGAAACCCGCCGGATCGGCGGGTTTTTTGTTCGTGACACTGGCGGTCGCTCAGCCTTCCGGCGGGCTCTCGATCATGCCCAGTGCGTGCAGGTAGGTGTCGAGGATCAGGTCCTCTTCCATGCGCTCCTGGTCGTCCTTCTTGCGAAGCGCAATGACCTTTTTCAGGATCTTCGTGTCGAAGCCCATGGATTTGGCTTCGCCGTAGACGTCCTTGATGTCGTCGGCGATCGTCTTCTTTTCTTCTTCCAGTCGCTCGATGCGTTCGACAAAGGCACGGAGCTGGTCGCGGGCGACGCCGTGGGCGGCATCAGACATGGGCAATCTCCTTCATGGCAGGGATGGCGTTCTCAGGATGGGTTTTCGTGGCGATCACGTGCCGCGAAGCGGCGCCCGCGTCAAGCCCCAATGCTTGAGGGCCTGTCATTCCTTCGGGCGGTTTTTCTCGAAGGCCTGCTGCTGATCGTTGCTCGCCTCGCGCTGGTGGCTTGCTTTCCACTCTTCATAGGGCATGCCGTAGACGATCTCGCGGCTTTCGTCCTTAGACAGGTCGAGACCGCTTTCCCGGGCCGCGTCGAGATACCAGTTCGACAGGCAATTGCGGCAGAAGCCCGCGAGGTTCATCAGTTCGATGTTCTGCACATCCGGACGATTGCGCAGGTGCGAAACGAGCCGACGAAAGGCGGCGGCTTCGAGTTCGATCTGCTGGTCCTTCGTAGGGAGCGTCATGTTTCTCTCCTTCAGCGCGCGACGGGTGTCGGCGGATAAGGTCCGGTCCGCGAGGCGTGAAGCTGATATTGGTGCAGCTTCGGGTCGGCATTGAGGCGAGCGAAGATCGGTGCCAGGCGAGCTGCCCAGGATGCGACGCCGGCTTCGTCGGCGATCAGATCCTGTCTGATCTCGAGGAGCGCGTGGGGGATACCCGTCGTCATGCAGTGGCGATACATGGTGTCGCCCTTCAGCGCGCCGTCATAGGGTTCGTTGTCGCCGACCAGAATGTCGCCAGGCGCTTCCAGATCGTCGATCAGCGGGCGGACGGCCCGTTCGTCGGCGTCCCAGAGCACTGCTGCATGCCAGGGGCGCGGCACACCCTTCCAGGCGGGCGTATAGGAATGCAGCGACAGCACAAGTGGCGCCTTGCCGGAAGCGTTTGCGACCCTGGCGATGACATCCGAGACAGCCCGGTGATAGGGGCGGTGATAGGTCTCGATGCGGTTCTGCCATTCCTCCGGCGTGATTGGATGATTGCCGGGCACGATCGCACCATCCGAGATGCGCATGATGATGGTGGGATCGTCCTCTCCGCGATTCGGATCGATGAGCAGGCGGGAGAAGTGCGACATCACAGCGGGTACGCCGAGATGCGCGGCGAGCAACCGGGTCAGCGGTTCGATGCCGATGTCATAGGCGATGTGGCGACCAAAGGCGCTTTCCGGCAGACCGAGCCGGTCATAGGGGGCGGGCACATGGTTCGTCGCATGGTCGGCCAGAAGCACGAGGCCAGCGTCGAAACGGCCTTCCACAATCTCGAAAACAGGGGAAACATTCATCAGTTTGAAGCCATCAGCTGGTACAAGCGCTTGATCGCATGGGGAATGGGGGAGCGCAAGCTTTCATGGCTGTCACGTTTGTGCCAAGATCGCACACAAAGGTTCCAGTACTGGCCAAAGACAGAAAATATAATCGATTAGAGTTGCGTTGACATTCTCTGGTCCGCATCGCAAGAAGGCATCTCATGCGCATTTTTGGAGTTCCGGCGGCAATCGTGCATCACCAGATCAGACAGACTTTCGACCGTGCTGCGGCACGTTTTGTGAAGCCCCTCCTGATCGCGGGTGCGCTGTTCTCGCCCATGCTGGCAGCCTCGGCCGCCCAGGCAGAATTTCGCGTCTGCAACGGAACGCAGAATCTCGTCGGAGCGGCTATCGGCTACCGGGCAGAAGAAGGTTGGATCACGGAAGGCTGGTGGCAGGTTCCTGCCGGCACCTGCGCCACCCTGATCGAGGGCGAGCTCCAATCGCGTTATTATTATCTCTATGCTGAGGATGCTGCCCGCGGTGGTCGTTGGACCGGTGACATCAACATGTGTGTCGCTGAAAACGAGTTCAAGATCGTTGGCGTGAAGGACTGCTTTGCGCGCGGCTATCAGCAAATGGGATTCAAGGAATACGACACCGGCAGGCAGGGGAGCTGGATGGTCCAGCTGTCCGATACGTCGGGCACCCAGGAAAGCCAGAACTGATGAAGCGCAACCGCAAAGTAAAGATCCTCGCCACGCTTGGTCCCGCCTCGTCCGACGAGGCGATGATCCGGAAGCTCCATGAAGCCGGGGCCGATCTTTTCCGCATCAATATGAGCCATTCCAGCCATGAGATGATGCGGACGCTCATCCAGCGCATTCGCAATGTCGAGGCCATCTGTGGTCGCCCGATTGGCATCCTCGCCGACCTGCAGGGACCAAAGCTGCGTGTGGGCAAGTTTGCCGAAACGACCGTCGAGCTGAAGCCCGGCCAGACCTTTACCCTCGACAGCAATGACGCACCCGGTGACGCCACCCGCGTCCACCTGCCGCATCCGGAAATCCTGGAATCGGTGAAGCCGGGCGACCGTCTGCTGATCGATGACGGCAAGCTGCATCTGAAGGCCGTGAAGTGCGACGGCAAGACGATCGTCACCGAAGTCGTATCCGGTACGAAAATCTCCGATCGCAAGGGTGTGAGCCTGCCCGACACCATTCTGGCCACCGGGGTCTTGACCGACAAGGAC
This sequence comes from Rhizobium sp. 'Codium 1', assembly GCF_020889605.1. Lineage (NCBI taxonomy): Bacteria > Pseudomonadati > Pseudomonadota > Alphaproteobacteria > Hyphomicrobiales > Rhizobiaceae > Rhizobium > Rhizobium sp. 'Codium 1'. The sequence continues at coordinate 476,434 of NZ_JAJGPW010000002.1, read as the reverse complement.
CGCGCCGACCTCGATGCCGTGCTTGCGACCAACGACGTCGACTGGGTGGCACTCTCCTTCATCCAGCGCCCGGAAGACCTCGCCGAAGTGCGCAAGATCGCCAAGGGCCGCGTAGGCCTGATGTCGAAGATCGAAAAGCCGCAGGCGATCGAGCGCATCGACGAGATCATCGCACTCTCCGACGCGCTGATGGTTGCCCGCGGCGACCTTGGCGTGGAAATGCCGCTCGAGCGCGTTCCGGGCATCCAGAAGCAACTGATCCGCGCATGCCGCCGTGAGGGCAAGCCGGTGGTCGTTGCGACCCAGATGCTGGAATCGATGATCACAGCGCCGGTCCCGACCCGCGCCGAAGTCTCTGACGTTGCCACCGCCGTCTTCGAAGGCGCCGATGCGATCATGCTCTCGGCCGAGTCCGCTTCCGGTGAATATCCGGTCGAAGCGGTCGCCACCATGGCCTCGATCGCTCACACAGTCGAACGCGAGCCGCATTATCCCGGTATCATCTACGCCCAGCGTGCCCATCCGGAAGCGACTGGCGCCGATGCGATTTCGCTGGCCGCCCGCCAGATCGCCGAGACGCTGAAGCTGCAGGCGATCGTCTGCTACACGTCTTCGGGCAATACCGGTCTGCGCGCCTCGCGCGAGCGTCCGGAAGTGCCGATCATTGCGCTTTCGCCGATCATCCAGACTGCACGCCGTCTCTCGGTTGTCTGGGGCCTGCACTGCGTCGTCTCGTCCGAGCCGACCGATCTCGACGATATGGTCAACCGCGCCTGCCGCATCGTGGTCGAGGAAGGCTTCGGCAAGCCCGGCGACCGCATCATCATGTCGGCTGGCGTTCCGCTTGGTACGCCCGGCTCGACCAACATGCTGCGCATTGCCTATATCGGCTCTGACGGCCAGACCGGGATCTGATCCCCGGCGCCACGTTCCGAATTGGAAAGCCGCCTTCGGGCGGCTTTTTTTATTGGTGCTATTGGCCCGCCTGCAGCGAGGGCGCTATCCCCCGGGGCTCGACACGGGTGGCCGCGAGACGCGGTTCAGCCAGCCGCGCCATGGCCTGCAGGTCGCGCTTCTCGCCCGCAATCTTCTCGAGTGCGGCGATGACGATGTCCGTCACGATGTAATCCGGCTTGTGGCCAAGGCCCTCGATCCAGACGAGTTCCGATCCGGCGATGTCGCGGGCAAGGCCCTTGGAATGAATTTCCTCAAGCACGATCTCGTCGGCGTCACCGGTGATGATCACTGTCGGCCTGACGATTTCTCCGTAGCGGGGCGAGAAGGCGGTGACATAGGCATGCAGGCCGGCCACGTCCGTGGCGTTGGACCGGAAGGCAGATGGGCGCAGCACGAGCGCGGGGCCGGTGTCCTCGAGATAGGTCTTTGGGCGCGGATTGGGCGCGAAGACATGCTCCGTCGCAGCCTCGATCCGCATCATGCCGGCATGTAGCGCGAGCGTGTGACAGAAGACCGGGCCGATGATCGGCGCGGAGGCGAGGTGGTAGTACCAGTCCACACCGCCTGGCCAGGGATGGGTCGCTGCGGCGAGAAAGACCAGACCCTCGACCTTGTCGGGGTGAAGCACGCCGAAGCTCGCCGAGATGGCGCCGCCGAAGGAGTGGCCGACGATGATGGCCCGGGTGATGCCCTTCTCTTCCATCAGGCGTGCAAGCGCATTCGCCTGTCCGTCCGGCGTGTCGTTCTCAGGGCCGCCGCGCTCCGAATAGCCGTGGCCCGGCCTGTCGATAAAGAGGAGTTCCGCGCGTCCGCGCAGTGGCTCCAGGAAGGCGCCCGCCTGATCGCGCAGATTGCCCGAGGCTCCGTGGATGAAGACGATCGGCGGCAGGTCTGCGCCAGGCCCTGCGGGCACGTGGAGAGCGTTCAGGCGAAAGCCGCCGACATCGGTCAGTTCGCCTATGTTCGGCATCCCGGCCTCGATGCTGCGCGCTCGAAGCTGTGTGGCAATGGCCAGGGCGGCGAGCACGACGATGAGGGCGAGGAGAATGATGAGCAAGGCGAGACCGATTCGGGGGAGGGTGAGCAAGGATCGTGCTTCCGGGCTTGACGAGACGTAGAGAAGATCGTGCTGTGACGCCCTTCGTCAAGGGGAAGACATAATCACGTCCGCTGGCCGGCCAGCTCTTCCGAGAGCTTGGCGACGATCTCCTGTGCCTCGCGGTCGGCCGGGAAGATGTCGAGGTAGCGTTCCCAGGCCTTCAGTGCTCCCTCCTTGCTGCCGCGTTCGGTCAGGATGCCGGCGAGGCCGGCGATGGCACCGAAGTGGCGGGGCTCCAGATCCAGTACCTTCTCGATGTCGGAAACAGACTTCTGATAGTTGCCCATGCTGAAATGCAGCGTGGCGCGCTGGTTCCAGGCGCCGACGAAATCCGGTTTCAGGGTGATGGCCTGATCGATGAAGTCGAGGGCGGCGGCATTGCGCTTTTCGGCGGCTGCCTTGGCGGACCATTGCATCAGGAGATTGATTGTCGGACTCGCCGATTCGCTCCAGGTCGCCATGGTGGAGCTGGCAATCTGCCGTGCGGCCTGCGGATTGCGCTCGCGTTTCAGTTCGCCCAGCAGGTCATCGACAGTCTTGGCCTTTGCCGGTGGCTTCAGCGGAATTTGCTCGACAGGAGCCTGGCTCGCCTGCGAGTCCCCCTGCTCTTGGGGTGCCTGCGCCGAGACGGTGCCTGCAATCAGCAGGGCAGGGAGAAGCGGGAGACTGAGGGTGAGTCGCAATGAAAAACGGCGCATACAGGGAAGATAATCCCTCAGCGCCGTCTTTCAAACTCAAATTTCCGAAATCAACACGCCGCAGATGTGGCGGGCAGTCCGTCTTGGCTCATGGGATCCGGAGATCCCGGGGCATCAGCCCTGGCGAGCCTTGAAGCGCGGGTTCTGCTTGTTGATGATGTAGATACGACCCTTGCGGCGAACCAGACGGTTGTCGCGATGACGGGCTTTAAGCGCTTTCAGCGAGTTCTTGATCTTCATTTTTCTGGTCCACAACAATTGTCGGGGAATGTGTCATTCACCCACTGTGATCAAACAATCAAAAGCGCGCCGCCGGGCGCGCCCCTGAAGAGTTGGCGGCAATTAGCCCGAGGGAGGCCGCCCTGTCAACATGTCCGGCAGAAAATGCGGGACAGATCAGGCTAAAAAGCCGGGAAAATCAGCTGCGAATCGGCAAGATTTCGGTGATGTGCCCCATCTTCCGGCCCGGGCGCGCCTCCGTCTTGCCGTAGAGGTGGACGAGCACATTGGGCTTGGCGAGCCAGTCAGGCACAGAATCGATGTCGTCACCGATCAGATTCGTCATCACGCAATCGGAATGGCGCACCGTGTCGCCAAGCGGCAGCGACGCGACCGCTCGAATGTGCTGTTCGAACTGCGAGACGATGCAGGCGGCCTCCGTCCAGTGGCCGGAATTGTGGACGCGTGGCGCGATCTCGTTGGCGATCAGGCTGCCATCCCCGAGCACAAAGAACTCCATGCCGACGACACCGACATAAGCGAGGCCATCAAGCAGCTTTGTCGCGGCCTCGCGGGCAGCCAGGGCCGTCTCAGGGGTGATCGCGGCGGGCTGGGTCGAGGTGTGCAGGATGCCGTTGCGATGGACGTTTTCCGTCGGATCGTAGCAGCGGATCTCGCCATCGATGCCGCGGGCGGCGATGATCGAGATCTCGCGAACGAAGGGCACGAAGCTTTCCAGGATCAGGGGGACCGAGCCGAGAGCCTCGTAACCGCCCGAGGCAGAATCACCCTTGCGATAGACCTTCTGGCCCTTGCCGTCATAGCCGAGACGACAGGTCTTCAACACGCCTTCCCCGTCGAAGTCGGACAGTGCGCGTTCGAGGTCGGCCTGGCTGTCGACCGCGTGGAAGCGCGCGGTCTCGATGCCGGATGCATTGAGGAAGCGCTTCTCCGTCAGCCGGTCCTGGGCGACCTGGAGCGCCTTCGGCGGCGGATAGACCGGGATGCTGGCGGCCAGCTTCTCGGCGGCCTCGACCGGCACGTTTTCGAATTCATAGGTGATGACGTCGCAGAGACGGGCGAGTTCGGCCAGTGCTGCCGGGTCGTCATATGCTGCGGTGATCTGGTGGTTTGCCAGCTGGGCCGCGGGGCTGTCGGGCTGCGGCTCGAGGATGACGGTGCGAAAATTCAAGCGGGCGGCAGACATGGCCAGCATGCGGCCCAGCTGGCCGCCACCGATGATGCCGATGGTGCGGATCGTCATGGGGCCTCGTCCACGGGATATTCGGCGACGGATGCCGTCTGGCGCTCGACCCATTCGTCGAGGCGTTCCTCAAGCTCGTCATCGAAAACAGCAAGAACGCGGGCTGCGAGCAAACCTGCGTTCACTGCGCCGGCGCGGCCGATGGCGAGCGTGCCGACCGGAATGCCGGCCGGCATCTGGACGATGGAATACAGGCTGTCGAGGCCAGACATCGATTTCGACTGAACGGGCACACCGAAGACGGGAAGGGTGGTCAGCGAGGCGACCATGCCCGGCAGATGGGCTGCGCCCCCGGCACCGGCAATGATCACCTTGAAGCCTTCGTCACGGGCGCCCTTGGCAAAGGCAACCATGCGGTCAGGCGTGCGATGTGCCGATACGATCCGGGCTTCGTAGGAGACGCCGAGCGCGTCGAGCGTGTCGGCCGCATTTTTCATGGTTTCCCAGTCGGACTGGCTTCCCATGATGATGGCGACGGGCGGGCACTCTGCTGTCATCAGGCTATCCTTCTGCCGTCATGCGATGATGTCGGGGATGATCTGGTCTTCCAGCGCGGTGATCTTGTCCTTGATCGACAGCTTCTTCTTCTTCATCCGCTGAACGCGCAAGGCATCGCACCCGACCGTGATCATGGCGTTGATCGCGGCATCGTAGTCTTCATGCTCCTGGCGAAGCCGCGCCAGAGAGAGCCGAACGTCAGCCTGTTCCTGATCGGCCATGCTTGTTCCCCATTATCGCCGTTTGCTCATCCTTTAAGGATGCCCGGAAGATTCGCGCAAGCTCCTATCACCAAATACCGGTAACGGGAAGTTATCCCTAACTTCGATTTTGATGGTCGTTTTTGGCCAATTCGCCTTCGACAAACCGCATTTCTCATGTCACATTATCTTCGCAAAGCCTGAAACTCCAGCGGATGAGGGCTGGAGGTAGGCGATAAGGAAGGACGCATCAAATGACCATACAGGCTCATCTTGAATCGCTGCAGAAGAAGCATGGAGCCCTCGAAGAAAAGCTCCATGATGCGCTTGCATCTCCCTCCGTCGATGATCGGCACATTGCCGAACTGAAGCGCCTCAAACTGCGACTCAAGGATGAAATGGAACGCGTTAGGGCTTCCACACGCCACTGATACCCCCTTCCGGCTGCGCCGGGATCCGGCGACTTCCAAGACCGATCCTGATGTATTCATGAAGCAGCCAGCAACCCATCCAGGCCCCGAAGTTTTCGACTTCGGGGCCTTTTATTTTGTCCGATATCAGAAAAAGCCTGGGGCTCACGACCAGAACTGGTCGAGCCACATGTTCATCCGGTCGAAGCCGGGACGTTGAATGAAATAAATGCGGCGGGTGCCTTCGGAGCGCACATCGACAAGGCCACTGTCCAGCAATGCCTTCAGGTGCTGGGAGACGGCCGGACGACTGATCGGCAGCTGGCCGGCGAGCTCGTTCACGGTCTTCTCGCCGCGGCGCAGATCCTCGAGGATGTGTCGCCGGTTCGGGTCTGCAATCGCCGTGAACGGGTCTGCGTTCGTCATGGTGAAAGCCTATGTCAAAGGCCGGGCTGCGGCAAGCGCTCATGTGCGCTGCAGCAAGGGCGTTCGCGACCTCGATGTCAGCCGCCGAAGAGGCCGGCGATCCCGTCATAGAGCAGTTTGCCGCCGGCAAGCAGAACCATGCCATACATGAGGGGATAGAAGATCTTCGGCTTCAGGAAATGGACGAGACGCGCGCCAGCGAGCGTCGATACCAGCGCCACCGGGAGCAATGCCGCCGACAGGGTCAGATTGGTGGCGTCCAGTTCTCCCAGCGCGAAATAGGGGATGACCTTGATCGCATTCAGCATCGCAAAGAAGCGGGTCGATGTGCCGGTATAGGTGAGCGGGTCGAGCTTCAGCGGCAGAACATAGATCTGGAAGGGTGGGCCGCCGGCATGGGCGACGAAACTGGCATAACCCGCAAGCGAGCCCCAGAATGAGCCGGCGACTGGGCGTTGGCTGGCTGCTGCCGTCACCTGTCCCTTGTAAGCCGCCCAGCTTTCGAGGAAGTATTTCAGGGCAAAGACGACGGAGATGCCGCCTAGGACGAGGCGCATGGCATCGGCAGAGACATAGGTGGATGTCGCCCAGCCGAGGGTGATGCCGATCACCGCGCCGGGCAACATGACCAGAAGTGTCTTACGGTCATTATAGCCCCGCCAGGCCCAGAGCGCGACGGCATCCATGACGAGCAGGATCGGCAGAAAGATGGCGGCGGCCTGCATGGGCGGCACGGCGAAGGCCAGCAACGGCACGCCGATCAGTGCGAAGGCTCCGCCGAGGCCGCCTTTCGACAGGCCGACAAGGGCAACAGCGGGAATGGCGACGGCATAGAAGTTGGGGTCTGTCAGCATTGCGCGGTTGATCCTTTCGGAAGAGCGGTCTATCGGATTCATCCAGAGAAAACGAGGACGGAATCCGCCTTATCGGACCTGTCCCGCACACGGAAACATCGCGTATGACCGAAAATCGCTGCCGCCTCGTCCTCATCGTTCCCGATATCGCCGATCCCGCCGAGCGCAGCGAGATGCTGCGCAATGCCCTGCGCGGCGGTGACGTCGCCTCGGTGATCATCCCGCAATACGGTCTGGACGATACCGTTTTCCAGAAACATGCCGAGCTGCTCGTGCCCGTGGTCCAGGAAGCGGGTGCTGCAGCACTCGTCGTCGACAACAGCCGGGTCGCCGGGCGGGTCAAGGCGGACGGCCTGCATGTGTCTGGCAATGCGGCGACGCTGGCCGAAGAGTTCGAGAAGCATACGCCGAAGCTCATCGTCGGCGGCGGCAATGCGATGGATCGCCATCATGCGCTGGAGATCGGCGAGATCCAGCCGGACTACATCTTCTTCGGCAAGATCGACGGGGACATCAAGCCGGAGGCCCATTCGAAGAATGTGGCACTGGGCGAGTGGTGGTCATCGATGATCGAGATCCCCTGCATGGTGATGGGCGGACAGGACCCGTCTTCGGCTGTGACGGTTGCCGAAAGCGGGGTGGAGTTCGTGGCGCTCGGCAAGGCGGTCTTCGCCGATCCGTCGCAAGCCGCTGCGATTGTGACACGTGTGAATGCAGAGCTTGACGAAAAAGCGCCACGGTTTGCAGATTGAACCAGGTCATGCGTTCAATCCCGTCTCACCATCGCCTGATTCTCGCCGTGCTTGCCGGGGCATGCCTTGCGCTCGCCAGTCCGGCGATCGGGCAGGAGGCTGAGGACGGTCTGGAGATCGGTGATGCGCCGGCGATCATGCCGGTGGATCCATCGGACGCAGGAGAGATCGAACGCGGTGCACGGCCGAGCAGCAGCACGGGTGACGCAAACACGCTCGATCGAGGTGAGAGGGATTCCGCGCCGCCCGTGACCAAGGGCGACAAGCCCATGGTCGGTGGCGAGCCCGACGCGCTGCAAGGCATCAACATCTATCTGCGCATGGGCACGCCGCTGCCCGACGTGCCACCGGAAAAACCTTATGAAGGAGAACCCGACACTGCTTACGGCGCCTTTCAGCGCGGTCTCTTCCTGACGGCCGTCGACAGGGCGCTGCCGCGTGCACAGCTCGGCGATCCCGCTGCGCAGACGCTGCTGGCGGAGATCATGTCGCGGGGACTCGGGGTGAAACGCGACCTCAAGGGCGCGGCATTCTGGTACGGTCAGGCCGCCCAGGGCGGTGATCCGGCTGCGATGTTCAAATATGCCTTGCTCCTGATGGAGGGCAAGGAAGTCCCGCAGGACAGGGAGAAGGCCGACGATTACATGCGTCGTGCTGCCGATGCGGGCAATGCTTCGGCCCAGTTCAACTGGGCGCAGATCCTGGTTGCCGGCACGCCCGGTGTGCGCGGGCTGACTGCGGCCATGCCCTATTACGAGAAGGCTGCGGAACAGGGCATCGCCGATGCGCAATATGCGCTGGCCCAGGTTTATTCGGCACTCAAGGACGTACCGGACGAGAAGAAGGCGCGCGCCCGGGAGTGGATGACGCGTGCCGCGCGTGCCGGCTTCGACACGGCGCAGCTCGACATGGGACTTTGGCTCGTCAATGGTTATAACGGGCCGCGCGACTACGAGGCCGGGTATCGCTGGCTCAGCATTGCCGCCGCGCGCGGCAATGTGGTGGCGCAGAACCGTCTGGCGCATCTCTACATCAACGCGCTCGGCACGGCGCCCGATCCGATCGAGGCTGCCAAGTGGTATGTCCTGTCGCGGCGGGCGGGGCTCAAGGATCCCGGCCTCGAGGATTTCTACCTCGGCCTGACCGAAGAACAGCAGAAACAGGCCATCGATCGCGCCAACCGGTTCCGGCGGACCTGAGGCGGCCTCGCTCTGCCGCTTCGGGGGGAGGCGGCCGCCATGGATCTTATCGACATCTTCCAGCGGTTCGGGCTTGCCATCGCGATCGGTGCGGCGGTTGGAGTGGAACGCCACTGGCGTGAGCGCGATGCGCCGGAAGGTGCGCGGATCGCCGGCGTTCGTACCTTCACGCTGATCGGCACGACCGGCGGGCTTGCGGGTCTGCTCGATGCCGGCCTCACACCGGGAAGCCTTTCCGGCCTGATCGTGGCGAGCTTCCTGATTGCGATTGCCGTCGTCCTGCTGCGCTTCGGACTGATGGAGGCACGCGCAGAAGGGTCCTTCAGTGCGACCACCGTCATTGCGGGGATCACCACTTTTGCCCTCGGAGCGCTCGCCGTGACGGGCGATATGGCCGTGGCCTCTGCGGCCGGTGCCGCTGTGGTGACGGTTCTTGCCAGCCGTGAATTCCTGCATGGCGCGATCAGGCGGCTGACCTGGGTAGAGCTGCGTTCGGCGGTCATCCTGCTCGCCATGAGTTTTGTTCTGCTGCCGCTCATTCCTGTCGATCTCTACGGCCCCTTCGGCGGGGTGTCACCGCGCAGCCTCGTCATTCTCGTCATCTTGCTCGCATCGATCTCCTATGCCGGCTATGTCGCCGTGCGCCTGATCGGTGGCGGACGCGGTGACCTTGTCGCCGGCGCCGTGGGCGGTCTCGTCTCCTCGACCGCTACAACGTTCGCGATGGCGCGCCAGAGCGAGCTGGTGGTCGACGCGGCCGGTCCTTGTTCCGGCGCGATGGCGGCGGGAAGCGTCTCCCTCATCCGGACGGCGCTCGTGCTCTTTGCACTTGCGCCAGCGCTTGCCGAACGGCTGTTGCCCGGCCTCCTTGTCGCTGCAGGAATTATGCTGGTGGGCGCGATTGCGCTCGTCGCGCGCACGGGACCTTCCAAGGCAGATTTGCCCGGAAATCCGTTCGAGCTTTCGCAGGTTGTCAAAATGGCGCTGCTGATCACCGTGATCGCTTTCATCGCACGCGCGGCGAGCCAGATCTTCGGTGACGGCGGCCTCTACCTCGTCTCCGGCCTGACTGCACTCGCCGATGTCGATGCGATGACCGTCACCGTCGCCGGCATGCTGCCGAGCCTCCCGCTCGATGTTGCAATCACAGCCGCCGGAATAGCCGTCACAGCCAACATGTTGGCCAAGGTCGTCTATGCCGCTGCGGTCGGAAGCCGTGGCTTTGCATTGAGGCTGGCCGCCATATCCCTGCTGGCTGTGGTTTCGGGCGCCGTCGTGACGTTTGCTGCAGGTCTCGTCTGACGAGCGCGCATGGACCGGAGCGGCCATCCCCCTTGAATTCCAGCGGCATTTGTGGTCTTGAACCCGCCAAACACCGCCGCTGACGCGCGCTTGCCCGTTGCCGCCTTCCGGCGCTCCCAGTTTCAAGGAATTCTATCTATGGCCCGCTCCGCCCTTCTCAACGTCATGGTCCAGTCGGCACTCAAGGCCGGCAAGTCGCTTTCGCGCGATTTCGGCGAAGTGCAGAACCTGCAGGTTTCGGTCAAGGGCCCTGGCGATTTTGTCTCGCAGGCCGATTTTCGCGCCGAGAAAATCGTGCGCGAGGAGTTGCTGAAGTCCCGTCCGACCTATGGTTTCCTCGGCGAGGAAGGTGAAGAGATCAAGGGCACCGACGGTGCGCATCGCTGGATCGTCGATCCGCTCGACGGCACGACCAACTTCCTGCACGGCATCCCGCAATTCGCCGTGTCCATCGCGCTCGAGCGCAATGGCGAGATCGTCGCCGGCGTCATCTTCAATCCGGCCACCGATGAACTCTACACGACGGAAAAGGGCGGCGGCGCATTCCTCAACGATCGCCGTATTCGCGTCGGTGCGCGCAAGGTGCTCTCCGATTGCGTCATCGGCTGCGGCGTCCCGCATCTCGGTCGTGGCCAGCACGGCAAATTCCTCGTCGAATTGCGTCATGTCATGGGTGAAGTGTCCGGCGTTCGCCGCATGGGGGCTGCAGCACTCGATCTCGCCTATGTCGCAGCGGGTCGTCTCGACGGATTCTGGGAAGCGCAGCTCAATTCCTGGGACATCGCGGCTGGCATTCTGCTGATCAAGGAAGCCGGCGGCTTCGTCTCTGACATGAAGGGTGGCCAGGACATGTTCGACAACGGAACCGTTCTTGCCGGCAACGAATACATCCGTAAAGCGCTGGAAGAAGTGGTCAATCGTCCGGTGCCGCAGGGCTGATCGGAAGCCTGCAGGAAAATTATCCTGCCTTCGCGGCTTCAATTCGTCGCAATTTTCCACTAGCCTTCGGAGCAAGATTCTCCGGAGGTCGAGCGTATTATGGCGAAAGTGAAGTTGGAGGACCTCGAGGTCGGGGAAACCCGCCCGGGTGCATACGGCCAGAAACTCTCAAGCCCGATGCCCTTCTTCACGACTATGGTGATCTTTCTGATCATCGTGTGTTTCATCGCGGCCATTCTTTATCGCCAGGCGCATGCGGCCTTCGTGACCAATCCCGGGCTGAACGGCCTGATCCTCGGCGTGCTTGGCGTCGGGATCATTCTGGTGTTCACGCAGGTGCTGGCGCTTCGGCCCGAAGTGCGCTGGTTCAATTCTTTCCGTGCCGCTGGTGACAATGCCTCTCTGGTCGGGCGCGAACCGAAGCTTCTGGCACCGATGCGGGCCCTGATCGGCGGTCGCCGCGCGATGGCAATATCCACCACCGCCTTGCGCTCCATCCTCGATTCAATCGGCACGCGTCTCGACGAATCGCGTGATACCAGCCGCTACCTCATCGGCCTCCTGGTCTTTCTCGGCCTTCTCGGCACGTTCTGGGGTCTGCTCGGAACGATCAGCTCGATCAATGATGTCATCCAGAATCTCGATCCTGCATCGGGCGATGGCAATGACATCCTGCAATCGCTGAAGTCCGGCCTCACGGCGCCGCTCGCCGGCATGGGGACGGCCTTCTCGTCTTCGCTGCTCGGCCTTTCCGGTTCACTGATCCTCGGCTTCCTCGACCTGCAGGCAGGACGTGCGCAGAACCGGTTCTACGTCGAGCTCGAAAACTGGCTTTCCTCTGTTACCGATGTGGATTCGGAGCGGGCAGTTGTGTCCGACGCCAGTGGTGCCATTGTCAGCGAGGACATCCAGTTGCTCGTCGCGGAGATCCAGAAGCTCGGGAGCCGGGAGGGCAATGAGCGTTCCGTCGCCGCGATCGCCGGCCTTGCCGAAGGCATTCAGGGTCTGGTCAAGAACATGCGCAACGAGCAGCAGATGCTGCGCGACTGGATCGAAGCCCAGCAGGAGGACGCCCGCGCCATGCGCAAGACCCTCGACCGTCTGAACGACAAGATCAGCGGGGCGAAGTAAATGGCGCTCGGGCGCAACCGCCGCCGTGATCGCGCGGTCGATTACTGGCCTGGCTTCGTCGATGCCCTGTCGACGCTTCTGCTCGCCATCATGTTCCTGCTCACGGTTTTCGTCGTCGCCCAGTTCATCCTGAGCCGCGAAATCTCGGGCAAGGACGAGGTTCTGAACCGGCTGAACAGCCAGATTGCCGAACTCACGCAGCTGCTCGCGCTCGAGAAGAGCGGCAAGCAGGATCTGGAAGATGCACTCGCCTCGCTGCAATCGTCGCTCTCGTCCTCGGAAAGCGAGCGGACGCGACTTCAGCAGTTGCTGGAAAGCGGCGCCGGCACCGCCGATATCGCCAATGAAAAAGTAGGACGTCTCACGGGCGAGCTCGATGCCGAGCGACAGGTCAGCGCCCGCGCGATGAGCCAGATCGAGCTTCTCAACCAGCAGATCGCAGCCCTCAGGGCGCAGATCGCAGCAGTGGAGCAGGCGCTTCAGGCCTCCGAGGCCAAGGACGAGGCGTCGCAGGCGCGGATCTCCGATCTCGGCCGTCGTCTCAACGTGGCGCTCGCCCAGCGCGTCCAGGAACTCAATCGCTATCGGTCCGACTTCTTCGGCCGTCTGCGCGAGATCCTGTCGGATCGCGAGAATATCCGGATCGTCGGCGACCGTTTCGTCTTCCAGTCGGAAGTGTTGTTTCCGGTCGGTGGTGCGGATCTCGACACCGCGGGCCAGGCGGAGATGGCCAAGCTCGCGGCGGCCATTCTGGAGCTGGCGCAGGAAATACCCGCCGAGATTAACTGGGTGCTTCGTGTCGACGGGCACACGGATGCGTCGCCGCTGACAGGGACGGGACGTTACCGGGACAACTGGGAGCTTTCTTCCGCGCGCGCCACGTCGGTGGTCAAATACCTGATTTCCCAAGGCGTTCCGGCCAATCGACTGGTTGCTGCGGGCTTCGGGGAATTCCAGCCGATTGCCGAGGGCGACACGCCCGACGTCCTTTCCCAGAACCGCCGCATCGAGCTGAAGCTCACCGAGCGTTGAATTGCGCAAATTCGTTTGCTCCGCACGCAATTTGTGGGATGTATTACGTGCGCGTAAAGGTAAGGTCGTGACGGAGTAGGAGGGTGCCATGCTGGAATTCGACGTCGTCGTCATCGGTGGGGGGCTCGCCGGTCTTGTGGCCGCCACGGAGGCAACTGATCGTGGGCTGAGCGTTGGCCTGATCGACCAGGAGGGGGAGCAGAACCTCGGCGGGCAAGCCTTCTGGTCGCTCGGTGGGCTCTTTCTGGTCGACAGTCCGGAACAGCGACGCATGGGGATTCGCGACAGTCTCGAGCTGGCACGGCAAGATTGGTTCGGATCGGCAGGGTTCGATCGCACCGAGGATTTCTGGCCGCGGCAATGGGCGGAAGCCTATCTGCAATTCGCAGCCGGAGAAAAACGCAACTGGCTGAGGAGCCAGGGTGTGAGGTGGTTCCCCGTCGTGGGCTGGGCGGAGCGGGGCGGCGGTCATGCCCACGGACATGGCAATTCCGTGCCGCGTTTCCATGTCACCTGGGGCACCGGACCCGGTGTGCTCGCACCCTTCCTGCGCCGCGCCAGGGCAGCCTCCGACCAGGGCAAGCTTACCTTCCTCTTCCGCCATCAGGTCGACCGACTGGTCGTCTCCAACGGCGCCGTGACCGGAGTGGCAGGCGTGCTGCTCGCCGGCGATGCGACGCCAAGGGGCGGCTCCAGCTCACGCAATGTCGTCGGTGATTTCGAGGTGCGGGCCGGTGCCGTGATCGCGGCCTCGGGCGGTATTGGCGGCAACCACGATCTGGTCCGCAAGAACTGGCCGGTGGAGCGCCTGGGAACCCCGCCGAAGAAGATGGTGGCAGGCGTGCCTGTCCATGTCGACGGGCGCATGCTCGCGATCGCGCAGGCGGCCGGGGGCGAAATCATCAATGGCGACCGGATGTGGCATTATACGGAGGGCCTGAAGAACTGGGATCCGATCTGGCCGAACCACGGCATCCGCATCCTGCCTGGCCCGTCATCCTTCTGGTGCGATGCCGATGGCAATCGTTTCCCGCCGCCGGCCATGCCGGGCTTCGATACGCTCGCGACACTCCAAGCGATCCGGTCGCGCGGCCACGACTATTCGTGGTTCATCCTGAACAAGGCGATCATCAAAAAGGAATTCGCCTTGTCGGGCTCCGAACAGAACCCGGACCTGACGGACAAGAACATCTCCCTGCTGCTGAAACGACTGGGCAAGAACCCGCCGGGTCCCGTGCAGGCCTTCATGGAAAAGGGTGAGGATTTCGTCGTTCGCGACAATCTCGAGGATCTGATTGCCGGCATGAACGAACTCACCGGTGAGCATCGCCTCGGCATCCACCATGTCCGCGCCCAGATCGAGGCGCGCGACCGGCAGATGGACAATCGCTTCTCCAAGGATGCGCAGGTTGTGGCCATCAGAGGCGCCCGCAATTATCTCGGCGACAAACTGATGCGCACGGCAAAGCCGCACAGGCTGCTCGATCCGGCGGCCGGGCCGCTGATCGGGGTTCGGCTGCATATCCTCACCCGCAAGAGCTTGGGCGGGCTGCACACCGATCTGGAGGCCCGCGTGCTCAACCGCGAAAACAAGCCGGTGCCGGGGCTTTATGCAGCCGGCGAGGCCTCAGGTTTCGGCGGTGGCGGCATGCATGGCTACAATGCCCTGGAAGGCACTTTCCTTGGAGGCTGCCTGTTTTCCGGCCTTGCGGCGGGGCGAAATGCGGGGCGGTGAGCCCGACTGCTCTTATGGCATGGCTCGATGACAGAGACTGACAGCATCGCTCTTCGGATCTGTTACAGCCAGCAAGGCCGGTCGAGCCGATCCCAGAGGTTACCAGAATCGAGACCTGGACCTATTGGGCGGCGGCCGTGAAGTCGCGACCGCCGGTCTCGAACTGCAGGCGAGCGAGTTTCGCATAAAGCCCACCCTGCTGGATCAGGCTTTGATGGGTGCCTTCCTCGACGATCCGGCCGTCGTCGAGCACGAGAATGCGGTCGGCCTTCAGGACGGTTGCCAGCCGATGGGCGATGACAATTGTCGTGCGGTCGCGCATCAGTCCGTCGAGCGCCATTTGAACGAGCGTCTCGCTCTCTGCGTCGAGCGCCGAGGTCGCTTCGTCGAGGAGCAGAAGCGGCGCGTCGCGGAGCAGGGCGCGGGCAATCGCAATGCGCTGGCGCTGGCCGCCCGACAGCGTCACGCCGCGTTCGCCGACGATGGTGTCGAAGCCATTTTCCAGACGCCCGATGAACTCGGTGGCCTGGGCAGCGTCTGCCGCTGTTTCCACCATCTCGCGGCTCGCACTGGGCGAGCCGAAGGCTATGTTCTCGTGAATCGACGTGGCAAAGATCGTTGTGTCCTGCGGGACGATCGCGATGCGCGCACGCACGGCTTGCGGATCGGCCTCGCGGATATCGACGCCATCGAGGCGGATCGTGCCGGTGGCGGGGTCGTAGAAACGCAGGATCAGCGAGAAGATCGTGCTCTTGCCGGCGCCGGACGGACCGACGATCGCGACCGTTTCACCATGGGCAACCGAGAAGGAAAGGCCGTTGAGCGCGGACTTGGTCTTGGCGGACGGGTATGTGAAATGCACATCGTCGAAGGTGACGCTGCCCTGGGCCGGTTCGGGTAGCGACTGGGGCAGGGCAGGTGCGGCGATTGCCGGATGTTCTTCGAGCAGTTCATGCAGACGTTCTGCGGCGCCGGCTGCCTGGGAGAGTTCGCCGAAGACTTCGGACAGGGTGCCAAGAGAACCTGCGGCGATCAGTGAATAGAGCAGGAACTGGCCGAGCGTGCCGCCGCTCATGGAGCCGGCCAGCACGCTCTGGGCGCCATACCAGAGGACCCCGACGACGCTGCCGAAGACGAGGGCGATGGCGACACCCGTCAGAAGCGAACGCGAGCGGATCGCCGAGCGTGCAGCCTCGTAGGCGCTCTCGACAGATGAGGCGTAGCGTTCCCGGGCGGCGTCTTCGGCGTTGAAAGCCTGCAGGGTGCGCGCCGCTCCGATGACCTCGCCCGCATAGGAGGAGGCTTCGGCCAGCGTGTCCTGGGCGGCGCGCGAGCGTTGACGCACGGAACGGCCGAAGCCGACCAGCGGAAAGACGATGACCGGGATCGCGGCAAGCACCATGATCGAGAGTTTCGGGCTCGTCGCGATCATCATCACGACGGCGCCGAGACAGAGAATCGTATTGCGCAGTGCAAGCGAAGCGGTCGCGCCGACCGCGGATTTCAGCTGGGTCGTGTCGGCGGTCAGGCGCGAAACGATCTCGCCCGACTGGTTCACATCGAAGAAGGAGGGCGACAGCCGGGTGACATGGGCAAAGACATCACGGCGAAGGTCGGCGACCACGCGCTCCCCGATGGTGATCACGTAATAGTAGCGCAGGGCACTCGCAATCGCGAGAACGATGGCCATGACAATCATCATGGCGAAGTATCGGTTGATGAAGGTGCTGTCGGAGGCCTGGAAGCCGTGGTCGAGCATGCGACGGATAGCTATCGGCAGGGCAAGCGTTGTTGCGGCCGCGAGGCACAGGAAGATCAGGGCCCCGGCAACCAGTCCGCGGTAGTTCCTCAAATAGGGGAAGAGACTGGTCAGAGGCTTCAGAGAGCGGCGTTTCTTGTCTGTATTTTTGGCTTCCGAGGTCACTCTGTCATGCTCCTTCAGCGCTCACGGGCTTTCGCGCCATGGCACTTGTTATCCTTGCATCCTTCATGTATAGGCACGGCATCGAATTGGGAAGCCGTAGCCCAGACGGACTGCGGCTTCATCTATTGAATAGGTTCTGCCGAGGCAATTGCGGCATATGGACCCCACGGCACAGCAGGAATAGAGCGATGAAGGCTGACATCCATCCCGACTACCACGTCATCAAGGTCGTCATGACCGATGGCACCGAATACGAAACCCGTTCGACCTGGGGTTCGGAAGGCGCCGTCATGAACCTCGAAATCGATCCCACCTCGCATCCGGCATGGACCGGCGGCAACCAGGCTATGCTGGACCGTGGTGGTCGCGTTTCCAAGTTTAACAAGCGCTTCGGTGGCCTCGGCCTCTGATCGTTTCGAACGATTTGCATATGAAAAGCCCGGCCTTCGTGCCGGGCTTTGTCGTTTCGGGCAGGTTGTGAAGGACAGGCTGTGAAGGACGGGGATCAGATCGCCGTGATGCGGTCGGCAATCTCTTCCAGTGCGAGATCGTGTTTCTGCGCGAGCGTGCGCCCGAATCTCTCGAGATCTGCAATGTTGTCCGGCGTGGCGTCATCAAGGGCGTCATTCGCACCGACGAGCGGGGCATCGAGCCGGAAGTAGTTGAGGGCCTTGCGATTCGCGAGGGTCACGACCGTTGCACCTTCGGCGAAAGAAGGCGGCTCGCGGTTGAGCAGCTTGTTCAGCTGGTAGGATGCCGTGCTCGACTGCCCCTGCATGAGGACGGAGATCAGCGGCGTGT
The DNA here is from genome assembly GCF_020889605.1 of Rhizobium sp. 'Codium 1'. Lineage (NCBI taxonomy): Bacteria > Pseudomonadati > Pseudomonadota > Alphaproteobacteria > Hyphomicrobiales > Rhizobiaceae > Rhizobium > Rhizobium sp. 'Codium 1'. Next base: position 458,994 of record NZ_JAJGPW010000002.1, on the reverse strand, counting down.
CATTGGCCGGGTTGATCCAGCCGCCAGCGCCCCAGCTCTTGGCCTGCTGATACGGGATCTTCCGGTTTGCGGAACCGGTTCCGAGCGACAGGATCACCATTTCATCGCCGTTCTCACGCCAGCCCAGCTTGGACCCCTCGACATAGGCCGCCATGGCGGGATCTTTGGCGAAGACGCCTCCGTCGATCAAGGGAAGCGTCGGAGTCTGGCCATGGGCCGTGCGCGCGAGATCCTCGACGAGACCCGGTTCGAAATAGGTGGGGGCTGCCGAAGAGGCGCGGACCGCCTGCCAGACGTAGAAACGCTCGTGGTCCTTGTCTGCATTGGTCATGAACACGGCCCGGCGTGCGTGGATGTCGTAGGCCGTAATCAGAACCTTGGCGAGCGCGTCCCTGATCTCCGCCTTCTTGCCCAGCATGTCGATCAGGATCTTCTCAAGTGCCGCAGCACTGTAGCGTTCATCCAACAGGCCGCCTAGGTTGGCCATCTTCCGAAACAGTCCAACATCGAAGATCTCCGGGCCTTTGTCCTTGTAGAGGGCAAGCAGCGTCTGCGGATCGGCTGCGGGCTCCTTGGGGTGGCCGGGGCGGGGGCAGGTGAGGCCTGCTGCGATGATCGCGCCCGTCGAGGTGCCAGCGATGAGATGGAAGTAGCGATGCAGCGGCAGGGTCTTGTTCCTGTCCGCCAGTTTCTTCACCAGAATTGTCAACACGGCGGCAGGGATCACCCCCCTGATCCCGCCACCATCAATGGATAGGATGAATTTGGTCATGGACGCTCTCCCGATGTCTGGAACGGGATCAGTGTCGCATAATATTTAAAGTTGTAAATATGAGGTGCATACAATCAGTTTTATGAAAAATGGCAGCAAAAAACCCGGCCAGGTTTTGCTGGCCGGGTTGAAGGTGGTGCTTGCTGGCTTGATCAGCCTGCGTTGAAGGCCGTACGCAGCAGGTTCAACTGAGCCTGAACGCTGTTTTCATTGTCGGGCTGGAATTCTTCCTCAGCCGGACGATAGATTTCGCGGTCGAGCAGCGCGATGCGGTTCTGCAGGCGAAGCGAGCGTTCGACGAGATCGCGGAAGGCTTCCGGCAGGTCGTTCCAGCCGGGGGCTGCACGATCGACGTTGAAGCCGTCAAGGCGCACCTTGCTCTTCTCCGAGAGAACCTGATCGCGGCTCATCTCGCCATTGTTGACGGCGCGCTGCAACAGCAGCCAGGAAGCCATCTGCATCAGGCGAGTGGTCAGGCGCATGGATTCGGCCGCGTAGAGGACCGATGCCTGGCGCGGCAGAACCTTTGCGGCTGCGCGGCCGGGGCCATCGAGATAGGCAGCCGTTTCTTCGACCAGACCCATGCCCTCGGCATAGGTCGCCTTGAACTGGCTGGACGCTGCGACGCGTCCGGCGAAGCTAACCGTATTCATACCGAGTTCCGACATGGATGTTTCCCTGTAAACGCATCACTTAAGGCTTTTAACGACAGTGGTACAAACTTGTTCCTGCCGTATTTTGTGAGGCTACGATGCTACCAATAGCCCAAATCCGCAAGGTGAAACTTAAGGAAAGGTTAATTCCCACAATTTCGTGAAACCTTTGGCAAGTGGGACAAAAAAAGAGCCGCAAATGCGGCTCTCAAGGTAAAACAGGGAAAATCAGAGGCTCACCGAATGAGATGAACTGCCTGAATCCAGGTGAACTGGATGAACAGAGTTTCCCGTAAAATGCTTAACACGCAGTAAACGCAAATGTGAGAAGCCGTTTATTTCCGGACGTTTCTGAGCTTCTGCCCCGTTATACTTTAGGGCCGAAAAGGCTGTCGGCTGCCTTCCTTCCGGCATCCTTGCGCTCGATCTCGTTTTTGATTCGAATGATCTCTGCCTCGAGCAGGGTCACCCGGTGCCACAACTCATCGGAAGAAATGGCCGACAGGTCACAGCCAAGTTCGTGACCTTTGCTCCGCTTAGTGGGTTCCTCGTCCAATATCATGGGTGCTCCTCCCTCCGCTCCTGCTCCTCAAATGGTTCCTCTTCCGGAAAGGGCGCTGCGCGCGGATCGAGGCTCAAGCCTTCCGGTGTGCTGCTCATCGGCGATGCGGAAATAGGCAGGTTCGGCACGTTTTCACGATCCTCGGCGGGGATCGCGGCGCGTGTGCGGCTGCGATAGATCGCGTAGGCTGAAATGAGCAGGTGTGCGACCGCGGTCACTGCGAACAGCGCGTAGGGTCCAGCAGCCGTCATGACGGGGCCACCGAGCGTCGGCCCGATGATCGTCCCGATGCCAAAGAGCAGCAGCAGGCCGCCTGACACCTTCACGAATTCGTCGGGCTTGGCGAAGTCGTTCGCATGGGCCACGGCAATCGGATAGAGCGCATTGGCGGCGGCGCCATAAATGCCGACGAAAATGAAGATCAACAGCGGATCGGAGGGCGTGGTCGCGACCATGGCGAGTGCCGCGGCTGCGGCAAGCGCCGAGAGAGCTGCCAATACGTAGCGGCGATCGATGCGATCGGAAAGTTTGCCGGCCGGAAACTGCATGATGGCGCCGAGGAAGATCGTGACCGAGAGCAGCAGTGCTATCGTCGACGGATCGAGACCGACGCGCGAGCCAAAGACGGCCCCCAGCGTGCCGTAGGCGCCATTGGCGATGCCGATCATGAGGATGCCGACGAAGGATACGGGCGAGTTGCGGTAGAGCAGTGGCAAGTCGAGCTTGATCGACCGGAGCGGCTGCGGTGTGGCTGCGGTCGACATCAGCGTCGGCATGACCGCAAAGCCATAGACGATGCCGCAGATCATGAAGAGGATGGTCGTGGCCGGATCGAAGACGCCGACCAGCATCTGTCCCCCCACGACCCCGATCAAGGTGATCGAGATGTAGAAGGAGAAGATCATGCCACGGCTTTCATTGGTCGCGCGTTCGTTCAGCCAGCTTTCGATGATCATCGAGGTTCCGGCTGTGCAGAAACCGGTGATCACGCGCAGCGCAACCCACCAGTAGGCGTCGACAATGATGCCCGTCAGCAAGGCGTTGACCAAGATGAGCGCGACGAAGGTGGAGAAGGCCCTGACATGGCCGACACGCATCACGAGCTTCGGGGAGACGAAGCAGCCAAGCACGAAGCCGGCGGCCCAGGTGGTCCCCAAGAAGCCGAGTACTTCGTTCGAGTATCCCTCGGCAGCGCCCCGCACAGGCAAGAGCAGACCATGAAGGCCGTTTCCGAGAAACAGGAAAAGCGTGCCCAGGAGCAGGGCCATTACCGGCAGAAGATTACGTCTCATGGCATTCTTGTCGATTGGAGTGGGTGGCGTCCGGAAGGAGAAGCGCGTTTGATTCACAGTAGACTGATCTTCCTACCGTAAGCTGAATGCGACGCTTGGCGCTTGCAAGATAAGTTTCTGGCGCGCAAATGTGACGTGGTTGTGGCTCGCACTGCAGCTTCACGCGCCGTCCGAGCCGTTCGCAGATGCACGTCCACAGGGAATGTCGATGACCAAGGCCATATCCGCCTTTCTGATCCTCGCAATGATCGTCCAATTGATCAAGCCGATCGGCCTGCCGGGGCTGCGGCGGCGGGGCGACTTCTGGAAGCTCGCGGTGGTGGCTTTCGTGACATGGTCGGTCACGCTGCTGATTCGGCCCTGACGAGCTTCAGATCTTGCCCGCTTCCGGTTTGTTCTGCCATTCCGGCAACGGGAAGAGGCGGTCATAGCCCCAGTTGAAGACGAAGGCATAGACCATGTAGAAAATCGCGAAGGCGGCGTCCATGACGAAGGCGTGCCAGAGGCTGATGCCCAGATACCAGGCGATGAAGGGCATCAGGATCGTCAGCAGTCCCGCCTCGAACAGGACGGCATGAAAGATCCGCATGCCAACAGTCTTCAGGGTCGTTCCGGTATAGCGCTGCAGGACGTGATCGAAGCCAAGATTGTAGATGTAGTTCCAGGCCGTTGCGAGGGTGGCGCTGACGAGGCCGACAATGCCGATGTCGGCGACTGGCATGGAAAACGCCCAGCTGCCGATCGGTACGATGAGGGCAAGGCCGAGTAGTTCGAAGCTGATGGCGTGGCGAATGCGGTCTGCGGCGGTGCGCATGTTCTTCCCTCCGGGAAAACAAGCGGGTCGTCCCGCAAATCGATAATGGCCCTGAAGGGGGAGGTCGTCCTCGCCAAGGCATATAGGGACAAAGGCCGAAAGCGGCAAGAATTGGCCGCCGATCTTTTCAGCAAGAGCAAATAGGACTGTGGGTTGTCCGGTCGGCGGCGCCCGAGGCTCCATGCTTTGCCATGATGCAGGAAGCCCGGCGCGTGGCCGGGCTTTCGTGTCTTGATGACTAGATGGGACCGTCGAACCCGATCAGCTCTTGGTGACGCTCGCTGCGTAAATCTGGTCAATGGTCTCGGCAATGCTCATGTTGAATTCTGCATCGCTCATGGAGGTACGCAGCCTTTCGGTCAGGGCCCGCGAAAAACTCGCGATCATGCCGTGGTTGTGGCTGAGCTTTTCGCAAGCCTCCGCGGCGCTGTAACCGCCCGATAGCGCAACGACCCGGACGACGGACTTGTGCGAGACGAGCGGCGCATAGAAATCTGCGACCGTCGGGAGGGTCAGCTTCAGCATGACCTTGTCGCCGGCCGGCAGCTTGTCGAGTTCGGCGGCGATCTCGTCACGCAGGATGGCCTCGGCTTCTGTCTTGGTGGGGCTCTTGATCGAGACTTCCGGCTCGACAATCGGCATGAGGCCCTGGCCAATGATCTGGCGTGCGACTTCGAATTGTTGGCGAACAACAGCAGATATGCCCGTCTTGTCGGCATGGGCGATCACGGAGCGCATCTTGGTGCCGAAGATGCCTTTCTCACGACCGCGAACAAGCAAAGCGTCGAGCTCCGGCATGGGCTTCATCAGCTGGACTCCATTCTCTTCGTCGAGCAGGCCCTTGTCGATCTTCAGGAAAGGCACGACGCCGCGCTTGCCCCAAAGGAAGGAAGGCACCGGCTCGCCATCGACGTCGCCGTCCATGGTGCGCTCGAACAGGATCGCGCCAATCACCTTTTCCCCGGTGAAGGCGGGCGCCTTCATGATGCGGACGCGCATGGCGTGCATGAGGCGGAACATCTCCTCCTCGCCCTGGTAGTCGCTTTCGGACACGCCGTAGAGGCTCAACGCTTTCGGTGTCGAACCACCGCTCTGGTCCAGCGCCGCGATAAAACCAGGCGCCGAGCTCATCGTGTTCAACATCTTTGCGTCCACCATACTTTACTCCTGTCCGTGACCGTGGCGCGCGACGCGTCCACGTTTTCCTTGCGCTCTCAACCAGGCGGCAGTGCCCACCTGATCACTCCCTGCACGTTTCCAGTCTCTCGAGACTGCGATGACATCGGCGATAACAGAACTTCCATGATCGGAAAATGGCAGGCTAAGCTACTGAAACGATTGAAATCATTTCAATCGTTTGAAAATTCGAAGAATTTTAAATCTGTTTCAATTCAGCCCAGACGTGGGGTTGGCGCGGCGCCAGATCGATTGGAACAACTCATTGAAAAGGCGGGTCTACCTCGTCGACTGACGCGGCCCGCGCGAAGATACAAGCGCATGACGACAGACACGAAAAAAACCGCGCACCGGGGGTACGCGGTTTAATGTCATTTGAGCCGCTGGTCGACCGATCAGCCCTTGGTCAGGACCGCGACGCCCGGCAATTCCTTGCCTTCCATCCATTCGAGGAAGGCGCCGCCGGCCGTCGAGACATAGGAGAAGGCGCCGGCAACGCCGGCATGGTTCAGGGCCGAGACCGTGTCGCCGCCGCCAGCGACGGAGACCAGCTTGCCGGCCTTGGTCTGTTCGGCGGCATGCAGGGCGGCCGATACGGTCGCCTTGTCGAAGGGAGGGATCTCGAAGGCGCCGAGCGGGCCGTTCCAGACCAGCGTTGCAGCCTTGCCGATCCAGTCATTGACCAGTTCGATCGAACGCGGTCCGACATCAAGCATCATGGCATCGGCCGGGATCGCCGTGACATCGACCGTCTCGTTTTCGGCATTCGCCTTGAATTCGCGGGCGACGACGCCGTCGACCGGCAGGACGATGGTGCAACCGGCGGTCTTTGCCTTTTCCATGATCGCGCGGGCGGTGTCGGCGAGGTCATGTTCGCAGAGCGACTTGCCGACATCGATGCCCTGGGCGGCGATGAAGGTGTTGGCCATTCCGCCGCCGATCACGAGTGCATCCACCTTGCTCACCAGATTGGAGAGCAGGTCGATCTTGGTCGAGACCTTGGCCCCACCGACGATGGCAACGACTGGACGGGTGGGCTGCCCCAGCCCCTTTTCCAGTGCTTCCAGTTCGGCCTGCATCGTGCGACCGGCATAGGCGGGCAGGTGATGGGCGATGCCCTCGGTGGATGCATGGGCGCGGTGGGCGGCAGAGAAGGCGTCGTTGACATAGATGTCGCCGTTCTTTGCGAGTTCCCTGACAAAGCCGGCTTCGTTCTTCTCTTCGCCCTTGTGGAAGCGTGTGTTCTCGAGCAGGAGGACGTCGCCGTCATTCATTTCGGCAATTGCCGCGGCGGCTGCATCACCGATGCAGTCGGAGGCAAAGGCGACTCGCTGGTCGAGCACTTCTTCGACGGACGGGGCAATCAGCGACAGCGACTGGTCGGCAACCGGTTCGCCCTTCGGGCGGCCGAAATGCGCGAGCAGGATGACCTTGGCGCCCTTTTCAGACAGTTCGAGGATCGTCGGCGCCACGCGTTCGATGCGTGTCGTGTCGGAAACCTTGCCGTCCGTGACGGGAACGTTGAGGTCAACGCGGACAAGAATGCGCTTGCCTGCGATATCGGTGAGATCGTCGAGTGTCTTGAAAGCCGGCATGGATTTACCCGTCTAGAATGCTGTTGAACTGGGCTGACGGGCCGGACCTTACACCGCTCGTGTGACGGCGCAAGGCGCGCCGCCTCATTTTTCGCCGGTCTGCTGCGAGCTGATCGCGGCCCGTTTGCGACGCAGGTGGTCGCGCAGCGCATTGGCGAGTTCGCGGATATTCAGGAAGATCGGCCATGTCGTGGCTGGCTCTACCGGCTCCATCGAAACGCCGACGGAGGCGATGTGACCATGTTCGTCTATGTCGCGAACGATGAGCACGATCGTGCCGAGGCGGACGCGATCGGCATAGTCTGGACGACCGCCGACGCGCTGCGTGATCAGGTCGGCGACTGTCTTGCCGCGTTCGCTGTCAGAGATCGAGAGTGGGCCATAGGCCTCATCGATGTCGCGGACATGGCTTGAGGGCGAGATGGCGAACGTGCCGAAGAATTCCCCGTCATCCTCCGCGACCGGTGCCTCCGTGGCAAAGAGGCGGTCGAGCAGCTTGGAATAGCTCGGCGCGATGAACAGGTAGACCTGGTCGTTCTCACGCAGGCGTCCGGCATACTGGTAGCGCATCGACTTGCCGTCGCGAATGACCAGCGACGGCATGGCCCAGCGCGGGATGCGCTCTCCACGCAGCACGGGACTGCCCGCGACCACGCGGTAGGCGAGGAGTTCGTGGTTCGCCGTGCCCGGAAGGTCGAGTTCGACCTTGTCGATCGCGCCGATGCGCCGCGGGATGATCAGGCCGAGGCGCTTGGCAAGCGGCTTGATGGTCCAGCCCTGAAGCACGAGCGAGATCATCACCACGATGAATGCCGTGTTGAAGAAGGTCCCGCCATTTTCCATCTTGCCCACGACCGGCACGATGCCGAGCAGGATCGACACGGCCCCGCGCAGACCGACCCAGGCGATGAAGCCGGTTTCGCGCTGGGTGAAGTCGAAGGGCAGGAGGCAGAGCCAGACGGCAATCGGACGCGCGACGAAGACGAGGAACAGGGCAAGCAGGACGGCCGGGAACAGGATTTCCGGAAATTGCGACGGTGTCGCGAGAAGCCCGAGCACCAGAAACATGATGATCTGGGCGAGCCAAGTCATGCCATCCTGGAAACGCTTGATCGCGACCGTTGCAGGCAGCTTGCGAGATCCAGCGTAGATGCCCGCGACATAGACCGCGAGGAAGCCGCTGCCGCCGATCATTCCGGTAAACGAGAAGATCATCAGGGCGAGCGCCAGCATGAAGATCGGGGCGAGGCCCTGCTCGATATGCAATCGGCGCAGAATCAGGGCGATCGATGCGCCACCGGCGAGGCCGAGGATGAGGCCAATCCCCATCTGCTCGACGAAGAGCCTGAGCAATTCGAGCGAGAGCCCCTCCGATCCACCGCCACCGGCGATGAGTTCGACGAGGGCGATGGCAAGGAAGATCGCCATCGGGTCGTTGGTGCCGGATTCGACTTCCAGGGTGGAGCGCACCCGGTCACGGATGTTGATGCCGCCGATGCGCAGCAGGAAGAAGACGGCTGCGGCGTCCGTCGAGGCAAGAATGGCGCCGAGCAGAAAGCCTTCCAGATAGCTGAAGCCGAACAGGATATGGGCGGCGAGGCCGAGAAGGAATGTCGTAAGCAGCACGCCGAATGTGGCGAGTGTCAGCGCCGGCGCTGCCGACAGACGGAAGGACTGCAGGGACGTGCCGTAGCCGGAATCAAAGAGGACGACTGCAAGAGCAAGCGAACCGACGACATAGGCGAGGGGAAAATTGGAGAATTCGATCCCCAGACCATCGACACCCGCGCCAAGTCCGATCGTGAGGAAGAGAAGAAGGAGGGGCGCGCCGAAGCGAAAGGCGATCAGGCTCGAAAAGGCGGCCAGAAAGACCAGGGCCGTTGCAACCAGCGTGACCGCGTAGAACTCACTCAACCCTGTCCCCCTTTCCCGATGCCGGCCGAGCGGCAACACCCACCACTGTCTAGCGCGGCCATCAAGGTGTCAAACCGATGGTCGCCGTTTCTCATCCCGAGACGGGCAGATTTTCAGACAGGACATGGTGTGCTTGCCGAACGGCCTGAAGGAAATGGAACAAGATCATGATGATTGTGGGGCGAATTTAAAATCTTTAATCCGCCCCACAAAACTTTATCTGGGCTCGGAGAGAAGGCCCTTGATCAGCGCATAACTCGCGCCAAGAAGCACGATGGCGAAGGGGAGACCCGTGGAAACCGCCATGGCCTGGAGGGCGACGAGGCCACCGCCGAGCAGGAGTGCGACGGCAACGAGGCCTTCGAAGCTCGCCCAGAAGACGCGCTGCGGAACCGGAGCATTCACCTTGCCACCGGCAGCGATGGTGTCGATCACCAGCGAGCCCGAATCGGACGACGTCACGAAGAAGACGACGACGAGGATGATGCCGATGAAGGAGGTCACCGACGTGATCGGCAGATGGGCCAGCATTTCGAAGAGCTGGAGTTCCAGAGCCGCATCCTGGACGCTGGTCAGACCATCATTGACAACCTGGCTGATCGCCGTGCCGCCGAGTGCCGTCATCCAGAGGACGGAGACAAGCGAAGGGACAAGCAGGACAGCCGTCAGGAGGCCACGAACCGTTCGGCCACGGCTGACGCGGGCGATGAACATGCCGACAAAGGGCGACCAGCTGATCCACCAGGCCCAGTAGAAGGCCGTCCAGCCCTGAGCAAAGTTGGTGTCTTCGCGGCCGAACGGGTTGGAGAGCGCCGGCAGGTAGGTCGCGTAGGCGGACAGGTTCAGGAAAAAGCCCTTGGCGATCTGCATGGTCGGGCCGACGGCAACAATGAAGACAAGCAGCAAAGCCGCGAGGCCGAGATTGACTTCCGAGAGCAGCTTCACACCCTTGTCGACGCCCGCCACCACAGAGGCGATGGCGATACCCGTGATCGCCAGTACGAGCAGGATCATCGTGGTTTGCGTGGCCGGAATGCCGAAGAGGAATTCAAGGCCGGCGCTCGCTTGCTGGGCACCGATGCCGAGCGAGGTGGACAGGCCGAAGATGGTCGCGAAGACCGCGAGGATGTCGATGACATGGCCCGGCCAGCCCCAGACCCGTTCGCCGAAGATCGGATAGAAGATCGAACGCAGGGTGAGTGGCAGTCCCTTGTTGAAGGAGAAGAGTGCCAGCGCAAGCGCGACCACGGCATAGATCGCCCAGGGGTGCAGGCCCCAATGGAAGATGGTGGCAGCCATGGCGAGACGACGTGCGGCTTCCGGATCGCCGGCTGCGCCGCCGAGCGGTGACCAGTCCGTGCGCAGGCCATCTTCGAAGACGGGGCCGCCGAGGGCTGCCGTGAAGTGGCCCATGGGCTCCGACACGCCGTAGAACATCAGGCCAATGCCCATGCCGGCGGCAAACAGCATCGAGAACCAGGAGAGGCTGCTGTAGTCCGGACGCGCATCCGGGCCGCCGAGACGGATCCGCCCGAGCGGGGACAGGATCAAACCGATGCAGACGAGCACCAGGATGTTGCCGGTGAGCAGGAAGAACCAGTCGAGATTGCCTGTCAGGAAGGCGCGCACGCCGGTGAAAACGGGCTCCAGCGTGGTCTGAAATGCCAGCGTCAGGAAGGTGAAGAGCACGATTGCGATTGCCGACACGCTGAAGACGATATTGTGAATATCGAGTTCGAAAACGAAGCGGCGGCGGAAATTGATGTTGTCCTGACCGATCTCATAGGTCGTGTCGATGATCTCGGTCCGCCCTTCGGGCGCCGGTATCGCGTCTTCGGCGACGGCTGTTGGGGTCTCGGTCGGTGTGAGAGCCAATGTTCTGGTATCCTTTCGATATGAGACGGGGCAATCAGGCCCCGGGGTGGCGCAGTGATGCACCAGATGGGTAGCGCGGGCTTGTCGAAAAAAGCCGCATTTGCGCCACAATTTGGAGAGGCAACTTGCGAGCGGTCCAATTGTTCCCGATCGGAACAAATTATTTCGCGATCGCGGCGATCCCCAAAAACGAAAAAAGGCGGGCCAATACTGGCCCGCCTTCATGCGAGACGACGTCCGTGTCTTATCAGATGAGTTTGGCCAGTGCCACCGCGGTGTCCGACATGCGGTTGGAGAAGCCCCACTCGTTGTCGTACCAGGTCAGGATACGAACGAAGTTGCCTTCGAGCACCTTGGTCTGATCGAGAGCGAAGATCGACGAGTGGCTGTCATGGTTGAAGTCGCGGGAAACCAGCGGCTCGTCGGTGTAACCCAGGATGCCCTTCAGTGCGCCGTCCGAGGCAGCGATGATGGCATCGTTGATTTCCTGAACCGTGGTGTTCCGCTTGGCGACAAACTTGAAATCGACGACCGAAACATTGGGCGTCGGGACGCGGATCGAGGTGCCGTCGAGCTTGCCCTTGAGGTGGGGCAGGACCAGGCCAACAGCCTTGGCGGCACCCGTCGAGGTTGGGATCATGGACAGGGCTGCCGCGCGGGCGCGATAGAGATCCTTGTGCATGGTATCGAGCGTCGGCTGGTCACCCGTGTAGGAATGGATCGTGGTCATGAAGCCGTGGTCGATGCCGACGGCGTCGTCCAGCGTCTTGACGACAGGAACCAGGCAGTTCGTCGTGCAGGATGCATTGGAGATGACCAGATGGTCCTTGGTCAGATGCTTGTCATTGACGCCGAAGACGACGGTCAGGTCGGCGCCGTCGGCCGGTGCCGAGACGATGACGCGCTTGGCGCCTGCCTGAAGATGCAGAGCTGCCTTGTCACGCGAGGTGAAGATGCCGGTGCATTCCATGGCGATGTCGACGCCGAGTTCCTTGTGCGGAAGCGTGGCCGGATCCTTGATCGCGGTGACCTTGATCGGCTTGCCGCCGCCGACGATGATCGTGTCGCCTTCGACCTTGACCGTGGCCGGAAACTTGCCGTGGATCGAGTCGTAACGCAGCAGATGCGCGTTGGTCTCGACCGGGCCGAGATCGTTGATCGCAACGACTTCGATGTCGGTGCGGCCGGATTCGACGATGGCGCGGAGAACGTTACGTCCGATACGGCCGAAGCCGTTAATGGCAACTTTCACAGTCATGGGTGCACTCCCGATTGAATATTGAGCTCTTGGGCAATGTCAGGGCGCCTCAGGAGCGCCCTGGCGGGATGGTGTCAGGCAAGCTTGGCTTCGGCGGCTGCAACGACGGCGTCCGCCGTGATGCCGAAGTGCTTGTAGAGTTCCTTGGCCGGCCCCGAGGCGCCGAAGGACTTCATGCCGATGAAGGTGCCGGTGGAGCCGATGATCGCGTCCCAGCCCTGGCGGATGCCGGCTTCGACGGCGATCTTGACCGGCGCATTGCCGATGATCGCTTCCTGGTAGGCGGCATCCTGTTCGAAGAAGAGTTCGAAGCAGGGGACGGAAACGACGCGGGCCGAAATGCCCTTGGCTTCCAGCTGCTGCTGGGCCTTCATCGCGATTTCCACTTCCGAACCCGAGGCGAAGATCGAAACCTGGGCGTCGCTGGCCGAGATCAGCTCGTATGCGCCCTGGGCGCAGAGGTTGCGTTCTTCATATTCTGTGCGGGCCGGGATCAGGTTCTGGCGCGTGAGCGCAAGACCCGAGGGACGATCCTTGGTTTCCAGCGCGACCTGCCAGCATTCCACTGTTTCCGTGGCATCCGCCGGACGGAACATCATCAGGTTCGGGATGGCGCGCAGGGCGGCCATGTGCTCGACCGGCTGGTGGGTCGGGCCGTCCTCGCCGAGACCGATGGAATCATGGGTCAGGACGTGGATGACGCGAATGCCCATCAGGGCAGCGAGGCGGATCGACGGACGGCAATAGTCCGAGAAGATCAGGAAGCCGCCTGAATAGGGGATCAGGCCGCCATGCAGCGCAATCCCGTTCATGGCAGCTGCCATGCCGTGCTCGCGGATGCCGTAGTGAATGTAGCGGCCGGAGAAATCGGTCGGGGTGATCGACTTGGTCTGGCTGGTCTTGGTGTTGTTCGAGCCGGTCAGGTCGGCCGAGCCGCCGAGCGTCTCGGTGACCACACCGTTGATGACTTCCAGCGCGTCTTCCGAAGCCTTGCGGGTCGCAACGGTCGGCTTGGTTTCGGCGAGCTTCCTCTTGTAAGCGTCGACGGCACCGGCCAGCGTGCCCGGCAGTTCACCGGCAAAGCGGCGGTTGAATTCGGCGCGCTTTTCGGCATCGGCCTCAGCGAGGCGTGCTTCCCAGTCCTTGCGGGTCTTGGTCGAGCGCAGGCCGGCGAGGCGCCAGGCGTCGAGCACGTCCGCGGGGATGGAGAAGGCTTCCTCTTCCCAGCCGAGCGCCTTGCGGGTGGCGGCAATTTCGTCGGCGCCGAGCGGCGAACCGTGAACCTTGTGGGTGCCGGCCTTGTTCGGCGCGCCGAAGCCGATGACGGTCTTGGCGGCGATCATGGTCGGCTTGTCGGACTTCTTGGCGGTCTCGATGGCCGCGGCGATTGCTTCCGGATCGTGGCCGTCGATGGCAATCGTGTTCCAGTTGGCGGCGCGGAAACGGGCATGCTGGTCGGTCGAGTCGGCGAGAGAGATTGCGCCGTCGATCGAAATGCCATTGTCGTCCCAGAAGACGATAAGCTTGTTGAGCTTCAGGTGGCCGGCGAGCGTGATCGCTTCCTGGCTGATGCCTTCCATGAGGCAGCCGTCACCGGCGAGCGCGTAGGTATAGTGGTTCTGCAGGTCCGAGCCGAACTCGTCTTCGAGCTTCTTTTCGGCCAGCGCCATGCCGACGGCCGTGGCAATGCCCTGGCCAAGCGGACCGGTGGTCGTCTCGATGCCCGATGCGTGACCGTATTCGGGATGGCCGGCGGTCTTGGCGCCGAGCTGACGGAAGGACTTGATGTCCTCGATCGTCATGTCCTCATAGCCCGTGAGATAGAGGAGCGAGTAGATCAGCATCGAGCCATGGCCTGCCGACAGGACGAAACGGTCGCGGTCGGGCCAGAGCGGGTTCTTGGGGTCGAAGCTCAGATAGCGGGTGAAGAGAACAGTCGCGACATCGGCGCAGCCCATGGGCATGCCTGGATGGCCGGAATTGGCCTTTTCCACTGCATCCATGGCGAGGAAACGGATCGCATTCGCCATCCGCTGATGTTTTTCGGGAGAAATCATGGCTTTTCCGCTTGTTCCGGGGGCTTCGAGACGCGGCCCGCCGGGGAGGGCCGCCTGAACGGGGCTGATCCTTAGCAGGTGCATCGCGCAAGTCAACAAATGGCCCGGCTTCTGGCGTTTCCGGAGCCAAGAAATCATCGCTGTGCCTCATTCTTGTGCGAAAATGTGCCATGAGTTTCCGGGCGGCAATTTGTGTCAGTCTTCCACAGAATTGGCTTCTCTTGATGACTTGCACTTTATTGACGCGCGGCAAGGCCGGGGCTTACTGTCCCGGCTCAGATCATCGCGACAGCTACGACGATTCGTGTAGCGAACAGACGTCAGTGAAGCAGGGGCAAAATCATGCCGGCGGAAAATTCGGTGGATGCCGCGCTCACGGCGCTTCGCCAGGCTGTCGCCGGGTTGGAGAACGCCGTCGACATGCGCTTCGAGGCGGAACGCGAGAGTACGGAGATCGACGGCGAGGTCCGGCGGGTGCATGCTGATCGCTCGCGGCTCGCCCAAGAACTCGACCAGTCGGAATTTCGGGCCAACAGGCTCGAAGAGGTCAATCGCGAGGTGTCGCGTCGCCTGGTCACGGCCATGGAGACGATCCGGGCGGTGCTCGATCGCTGATCGCGGGCCGGATGGCCCCTGTTTGCTTAGGGCGCTGCGGCGCCACGCGTAGAAAAGAGTTGGAATGCCGATGGCGCAGGTCTCAGTCACGATTGACGGAAAAGCCTATCGCATGGCGTGCGAGGAAGGTCAGGAAGACCATCTGACCGAGCTTGCGGGTCAGTTCGACCGTTACGTCGGTCACCTAAAGGGACAGTTCGGCGAAATCGGCGATCTCAGGATTACCGTGATGGCCGGAATCATGGTCATGGACGAAATGGCCGAGATCAATCGACGCCTGGCCGCCGCCGAGGCAGAGCTCGCAAATCTGCGCGAAGGGCGAGACACCGTGTTATCAGGTGTCCATGACCGGGAGGAAGCCGTGGCCCATGCGATTGTCGATCTCGCGGACCGGCTGAATGGCATCACACGCAAGCTCACCCAACGGCCCGCACCCCAGCCTCAGGCCTGAGGACTATTTGCCAAGCCCACTGGCGCAGTGCGTGCGAAGCACCTATATCTGACATGCGATCTGCGCCTCACGACAGGAACCACAATCCCTGGGGCCATACTCGATCCAAAGGGAGCTGTCCCTGGCCGGGCCCGTGGGCTCGGACATACGGCGCCCACCTACGTTTGTAGGCACCCAGGATCGTAAACCTCCATCGGTTGCCGTGGATCGCACCTTTTGCTTACTGGTTTCCCGAAGTTTCGACTCTCGCATGGCATTTTCACCCCGACTTCTGCACCGGTATTAAACCTGACGGGTAGTGTAATTGGCCTGCCCCGCGGCCATACTGGAGAGCAAGCGCCGTGATGTCGGCGGTCAATGCCGCCTCGTCATCCGGGGTCTTGGCGAACTTGCGCTGCGTGGAACGATGCTGACCGAGAATCCGGCATGCCCGTCTTCGGACACTTTCAGTTCATCGATGACATGATCCACGCAAGCGCGACGACGGGCGGGGCTTAGAAGTTTCCCTTGGCGGCCTTGGCAAGGATCATCTTGGCCAGCGTGAGATCGGAAACGGCGCGCCGCAGCCGGGCATTCTCTGCCTAAAGTTCCTTCAAGCGCTTTACCTGATCGCCTTTCAGGCCACCGTTTTCTGCCCGCCAACGGTAATATGTAACTTCCGTAGCGCTTATCGACCGGATCGCCTCCGCCATCAATTTACCCCGCGCATTCAGCACGTCAACCTGACGAAGCTTCGTGACGATCTCTTCTGCCTTGTGTCTTTTCGCTGCCATTTCAATGTCCTTCTGAGGCTCGTAAGCCATACTTCATGAAGGATCACTTTTCAGGGGGCAGACCAGATTCCGACCTGAGTTTCTGCGTGCAGAACTATATAACCAAGTTCAAACGGTGAATGTCAAAGAATTCTTTGCAGGTCGCTCCGTATTGAAAATGAACTTTTTGCGTATCGGGATCGTACCAGTCAGCGGCAGAATACAGAGAAACGATCTTGGAAGTCAGTACTCCTTGGGTCTCTCGTGGCAGAGAGTATCCCGTAGAATATACTGCTGGGGGTGTTGCCGGAACATAATCTCGCCTGCAATCCAACAGGTCCATGTTCTGTGCCGCGAAACCGAACCCCATAAATACAATCTGACTTGCTCCCTCGATCGCGAGACGCATCTTTGAGATGATTTCGGGATCTCGAACGCTTTCCGACCAGGTGATGATGTTGTCTGCCATTGCGGGAAACTGTCGAGTGTCACCATAGGGAAACCGTTGCAGGTCTCCCAACCATCCGTACGGGTGGATGATGTTAATACTCTCAACTATCGATTTTGCTTCGGTCGCCGTCAGTCCGTGGAATCCCTGAGCTAATGCGTGCTCAAGATAATGTTCGATGCAACGATCATAGTTGAAGCATATGATTGTGATGTTGTTTCCAACTTCTGATACGTCATCGGCACGGATGCCGTTCATAAGAGCTTTTGCGAATCCCCAAATCCATGTGTTGGTGGCATCTCGCACATCAAACACGGAGCCTTCTTTGACCTTTAGAAGGCTTTTACTTTCAGCTGAAGAGATAGCATGCGCGATGTTCAACTTTCCTACTTCAGCAATCAAGGGGTCGCTTGTATAGCGGAATATGTACTCGTCGATGCTGTCGGCACTTTCTATCCCGTCGCGTATTTGCCATGAGGCCCGCAGCCTTGATTTGATCTTGTCGACGTTGTCCTCGGATTGGGTACTGAACATACGCACGTAGTGATTGAAAACGGCGCGCGATCCCGACTGGTATTCTCCCCACTGGTTGAGGACGATGTCGCAGTTTGCTTTGATTGTCTGTGTCAAATCCCATCCGATGGGCAGACCAAACTCGTGGCTTGCGCCCGCGCCTACTACGAAAACGGAATTGTCCTTGAACATCTGGTCGCTCACTTGAATCTTGTCGGAAACATAGCAGAGCAGTTGGCTTTGCACGACTTGCAGCATTCACCAATACAGAACTTCCCGCAGAATGTTTTGATTGAAAAGTTACACAAGCTGATACCGCTTCTCTTGTCGCGAGAGCAGAAACTTCATTTTAGTCAGTGATTAAAACGTGGGCTCGGACATACAGCGCCCACCTACGTTTGTAGGCACCCAGGATCGTAAACCTCCATCGGTTGCCGTGGATCGCACCCTTCTTCTTCGAGACGAAACGAAAAAGCCGCCGCGATCGCTCGCGACGGCTTTTCGTTGTTTCCAAGGCTGGGCTCAGAACTCTTCCCAATTGTCCTGCGAGGTCGCTGCAGCGGAACCGCCGCCGCCGAAGGCCTTGGCCAGGCTGCCGACCATCTTGCGTGCCGGAGAAGCGACCGGACGGGCCTGTGCGGGGGCTGCGGCCGGGCGTGGTGCTGCGGCGCGCGGAGCGGGGGCTGCCGGCTGATAGGCAGGGGTGTGGCTCGTGCCGCCGGCGATCCGGAACTGTGCGACAAAGGCGCCGAGATTGTGGGCGCTGTCGGCCAGGCGGTGAGTTACGGCAGTTGCCTCTTCCACCATGGCGGCGTTCTTCTGGGTGAACTGGTCCATGTGGTTGACCGAACCGTTGATCTCGTTCAGCGCGGTGGACTGTTCCCGCGCCGCAGACGCGATCGCCGTGATGTGGTCGTTGATGACGGCCACCTGGTTGGAAATCTCGCCGAGTGCCGTGCCGGTCTGCTGGACCAGAGACACGCCGCCGGCGACAGCTTCGCCCGACTTGTGGATCAGCGCCTTGATGTCCTTGGCAGCGTTTGCCGAACGCTGTGCGAGTTCGCGGACTTCCTGAGCGACGACGGCAAAGCCCTTGCCGGCTTCCCCGGCGCGGGCTGCCTCGACACCGGCATTCAGTGCCAGAAGGTTGGTCTGGAATGCGATCTCATCGATCACGTTGATGATCTTGGAAATCTCGCTCGAGGCCTGCTCGATGCGGCTCATCGCCTCGATTGCGTCAGACACGACCTTGCTGGAGGTTTCGGTGCTCTGGCGGGCCTTGGTCGCCATGGTGGCGGCTTCATCGGCCTTGGCGGAGGATCCGCGAACCGTGGAGGTGATCTCTTCCAGTGCGGCAGAGGTTTCTTCGAGCGAGGCTGCCTGCTGTTCCGTCCGCTTCGACAGGTCGTCGGTCGCAGAGCGCATCTCGGCAGAGCTTGCCTCGATGCCGGAGGTTTCACCGCGGATCTGCGAGAGCGTGCTGCTGAGCTTCTCGACAGAGGCGTTGAAGTCGACACGCAGGCGGTCGAGATTGCCGGCGAAGGTGCGGTCGATGCGCACGGTCAGGTCGCCGTCGCTCAGCTTGTTGAGGCCGTCTGCGAGACAGTCGACGGCATCCTGCACGGCGCGGGCGTCATCTGCCTTAGCAACTTCCCGTTCGGCGCGGTCCTTCTCACCCTGCGCAGCGGCCTCGGCAGCATCGCGCTCGATCTCGATCTTCTGGATGGCGCTTTCGCGGAAAACATTGATCGCCCGGGCGAGGGCGCCGATCTCGTTCTTCAGTTCCTGACCCGGGACCGAGGTCTCAAGCTGACCGGACGCCAGACGCTCGGCGACGGCGGTCAGGCGCGGCAGCGATCCGACGATGCGGCGGACGAGCAGGGCGATGAGCGTTGCTGCGATCAGGAGTACGATCAGCGCCGTGGTGCCGATCGCATAGGTCATTTCGGTCGCGATGCTGTTGATATCAGCCTTTCGGACGCCGGCGTAGAGAATGCCGAGCACATCACCTGCCGGCGAGAAGATCGGCTGATAGATCGTGAAATAAGGGGTTTCCAGGATGACGGCTTCGCCGCGATAGACCTGGCCCTTCACTGCGAAGGGATAGACGGCGCCGGTCTGGCCGAGTGCCGTGCCGACGGCGCGGTTGCCATCGGGCTTGATGATGTTCGTCGTGCGACGCCAGAAGTCCTTGCTCTCGGCATCCCAGGCGAAGATCGTCACGGTCTGGCCGGTCATCCGCCCGATGGTGTCGATCATGCCGTGTTCCGTGAATTCCGTCGGGATCGCTTCCATCACGATGCGCTGGACATTGCCGTCCTGGGCCCATGTAACCTGGGTGCCGGGCAGGTCCCGTTCGATGATCGTGGCGGCGGTACGAAGGCTCGCATCCTGGCCCGTGATGGCCTGCTCCTGGATGCGGGTCTGGATGCTGCCGGAGATGACCCACGCGACCGCGGCCAGTGACGCGACGAGGATCAAGACCGTCGTCGCAGTGATTGTTTTCGTGATGCCGAAGCGTGAGAAGAACTGCATGAAGAGATGCCCCTGGATCGTTGACTTGCACAAAAGTCTAGGGGAATTGGGTTAAGCCTTGGTTTTTTACGGGCATTTGAATCGGGTTTGATGAACGGCAAATTTGTATTTTTCATGCCTTGCCTCCCAAGAAATGGGGTGGCGATTGTCGAAGGAAGGCGCTCTGATGCTTGTGAAGCGAGAATTGAAGGCCGAAATCCGCAAGGCGCGACTGGCAGCTCGCGATGCCATTCCGGCGGAGCTCAGGCTGGAGCATAGCCTCGCCATGGCCGAATATGCGGGAGACACTCTCCCGGTCGAGCCGGGCCTCGTCGTGTCAGGCTTCTTCCCGATCCGGTCCGAGGCGGATATTCGCCCGCTGATGGCGCGGCTGAGGGCGCGCGGTGCACGCCTCTGTCTGCCTGTCGTCATGGACAAGCAGACGATCGTCTTCCGCGAACTCGTACCCGGTGCTGACCTTGTGGACACCGGCTTCGGCACGTGCGGCCCTGGGCCTGATGCGGCCGTTCTCGATCCCGACATGCTGCTCGTGCCGCTTTCGGCTTTCGACTCTTCCGGCAATCGGATCGGCTATGGCGCGGGCCATTACGATCGGGCGATCGCGCGTCTGAGGGAAAAAGGCCGGCATCCGCGATTGATCGGCATTGCATTCGACTGCCAGGAGGTGGCAGAAGTGCCCTTCGAGGCTCATGATGTCCGGCTGGAGGCCGTGCTGACTGAAAGCGGGCTGAAAACATTCACGGATTGATTGGACGAATATGCGACTTCTGTTCCTCGGAGACATGGTGGGCAAGACCGGACGAACGGCTGTGTGGGAGCGGTTGCCGGGCCTCATCTCCGACCTGAAGCTCGATTTCGTCATTGTCAACGGCGAGAACGCTGCCGGCGGCTTCGGCATTACCGAGGACATCTATCTCGAGACGATCAATGCCGGCGCCGATGTGGTGACGACAGGCAATCACGTCTGGGACCAGAAGGAAGCGGTTTCCTTCTGCACCCGGCACGACCAATTCCTGCGCCCGGCCAACTATCCCTCCGGTACACCGGGCAAGGGATCCGGCCTCTATTATGCCCGCAACGGCGCGCGGGTGCTGGTGGCCAACATCATGGGCCGCGTCTTCATGCATCCCGAACTCGACGACCCCTTCAAGTCGGCAGAGACGATCCTGACGGCATGCCCGCTGAAGGAACAGGCGGATGTCATCGTATTCGACTTCCATGCGGAAGCGACCAGCGAGAAGCAGTGCTTCGGCCATTTCGTCGATGGCCGCGCGAGCTTCGTCGTCGGCACGCATACGCATGTTCCGACGGCGGATCACCAGATCCTGAACGGGGGCACCGCCTATATGTCGGATGCCGGCATGTGTGGCGACTACGATTCCTCGCTCGGCATGGAGAAGGAGGAGCCGCTCAACCGCTTCATCTCGAAAATGCCCAAGGGTCGCTTCGAGGCTGCGAGCGGTCCGGCGACCATATGCGGAGTCGGTGTTGAAATCTCCGATGCAACGGGGCTTGCAGAAAAGATCGCGCCGCTCCGGATGGGCCCGCGACTGGCTGAAACGATCCCGCCGTTCTGGGCCTGACGACGGGATCCTTTTGGTTTGAAGGGCGACGAGCGGCTAGCGCCGAGAAGTCTTGCGTTCCAGGCGGCCGAGCTTCTGCAATACTTCTCCTGATGCGACCTCGACACATTGCAACTGCTTGAGAGCCGCCCCGATATCGCCTGCATTGAAGCTCCGAACGGCTTCGATGCCGTGCTGGTGGACCCGACAATGCGGCTCGTCGAGTTCGACAAAATCGGCGTCCTGTCCGAGGGGCGTCGTCCGGGCACCGAGATACCACTTTCCGAGCCGGCAGTTCTTGTGATCGGCAAGCTCGCGGGCGTCGAGCGTTTCACGCCCGACGATCATATTGGCCAGGCGCCGCTTCCAGATCACGTGGTCCGACTGTGCCAGCAGCACGACCTTGCCAGGGATATCCTCTTCGGCGAGAGCCTTCAGCCGTCGGTCCAGACCTGACTGGGCGCGGGAGACGGCGTCCATGACGCGGCCCAGTTGCCGCGTGGCATCACCGGCGCTCGTCGCGATGTGGGTAATGCCGCTCGCGACGCTGGACGATGCAGTCTTCTGTTCGACAAGGGCGCTCGCGATCTGGGTCGCGCTGTCGGCGCTTTCGGTGACCTGCCGAAGCGCATCGGACAGCCGCGCCGTCAGCTTGTCCAGCGATGTTGCTCCAGCGTCCGCAGACGAGCGGCTGGTGGACATGGCCTCATTCATCGAGGAAAGTCCATGTTCAAGATCCTGGACGATCTTGGAGATCTCCGTCGTGGCATTGGCCGTGCGATCCGACAGTGCCTTCACCTCGGAGGCGACGACGGCAAAACCTCTGCCGGCCTCCCCCGCACGTGCTGCCTCGACGGCAGCATTGATTGCCAGCATGTTGGTCTGAGAGGCAATCTTCTTGATGTTGGCGGCAATTTCCGAGATGCGTGATCCCAGGGACTGGATCACCGAAATCCGGTCGTTGGCGTCGCCGAGTGCCTGGTTGATGTCGACCACGGTGCTGCGGGTTTCAAGAGCTGCCTGCCGCGCCTCGTCACAGGCCGCACCGGCCTTGCGGGTTCCGACGGAAATTTCCTGGCCATGGCGTGCGATCTCGTCGACGGTCGATGCCATTTCCTCTGCGGCGGCCGCTATGTCGTGGGTCCGGTGATCGACCTGTTTCAGGTCATAGAGAAGGTTGGCGGACATCGTCGCGGTTTCGTTCAGATTGATCGAGACATCAACGACATCCTTCAACTGGACGGCGGATCGCTCCTGGCAACGGGCAATCAGACTGGCGACTGCACGGTCCAAGTCGTCTGTCCCCGAGGGAATCTTGCTGAAATCGTCTTTGAGGGCTGCTTCGATACAATCCAGGAGGGCATGGCCGGTGGTCGGTGTATCTTGATCAAACAGGGCCTGCGCCGCCGGCATGGTATCTTCCTCTCGATTTGGCGGGAACCTGTGTTCCCTCGGGAGAGCCACAATTGACCATAAGCGCTTAACGATCGATTAAGCATACTAACCGCCCGGACGCATTTTCGTGGCGTCCAGATAACGGCAATTTGAGGTCCCCGCAGGAGAGGTCGTCTTTACCCCGAGTGGAAGCTGGCTCATTCTCTGGGCTTCGATCTGGATACGGTGCAGGGAGCGGCATGATGCTGAGACTGGTGTTGTCCACGATGGTGCTTGCGGCTCTGGCCAGCGGCACATTCGCGCAGGAAGCCGCGCGGCCGCAGGTGAGCCAGTGCCAGCTGATCGCCGAGAAGATCCCTGA
Source organism: Rhizobium sp. 'Codium 1' (assembly GCF_020889605.1). Classification (NCBI taxonomy): domain Bacteria; kingdom Pseudomonadati; phylum Pseudomonadota; class Alphaproteobacteria; order Hyphomicrobiales; family Rhizobiaceae; genus Rhizobium; species Rhizobium sp. 'Codium 1'. The sequence continues at coordinate 436,394 of NZ_JAJGPW010000002.1, read as the reverse complement.
TGTTCAATATGCCAAATACACGCCGTCTGCCTCCGGGGCGCCGAAACGGACACTGGTTCAGGTTCAGGAAGATGTCGTCATCACCTATCTCGGGCATTCCACCTTTCAGATCGACACACCCGGCGGCGTTTCCATTGCCACGGATTTCAACGGTTGGCTTCGAACCTCACGCACGCCTGACGTTGTGACGATGAACAAGGCACATTCAAGCCACTACACGCTCAATCCGGATCCGGCGATCGGCGCCGTGCTGCAGGGATGGAACGAGGCCGAGCCGGGCCAGCCGATCGAGCACAAGCTCGTGGCGGGGGACGCCTATGTACGCAATGTGTCCACCGATATCCGCAGCTGGGGCGGCGAGATGGAGCCAAACGGGAATTCGATCTTCATTGTCGAGGTTGCCGGTCTCTGCATTGGCCATCTTGGCCACCTGCATCATGAACTGACTGATACGCATTACGGCGAAATCGGACGGCTGGACATCCTTATGGTGCCCGTGGATGGCGGGCTGACGCTGGGCGCCGACAGCATGAGCCGCATTGTCAAGCGATTGCGTTCCGCGGTGGTCCTGCCGATGCATCGGCGAGGTCCCCCGATCGAGACGTTCCTGTCAATGTTTGACGGTGGGTTCGATACACAGATTTCGGAGAACCGCGGCTTCACCGTGTCCATGCGGACATTGCCGAAGAAGCCGCTGATCCTCGTGCTTCAGGGGGTGTGAGGGGTCACCTCAGGCGAAGCGGACATGTCGGTGTACACCGACATCCGGCAGCTTTTCCGGGTTGAGGTTTGCCTTGGCGATTTCCCAGCCGAACTTAACCGTGCTGCCGGTCGAGGCCCAGATCTCGCCCTCTTCCAAAGAAAGGGCCAGCATGGTCAGGAGCGGATCGGACTTGCCGCCCTCATACCAGGCGGCCACGACTGAATTCCAGTATTCGTCTATCTTCGTCTGGTCCTTCATGACGGTCAGGTTGCCGGTCAGCGACGCATGATAGTCGTGGTCCTTGCCGACAAGGCAGAACTGCGCGCGACTGCCCGGGCGCAAGGCCTTGACGAGATCGGTATCCGTCTTGGTGAAGAACCATATGGTGTGTGTCGACCGGTCGGCCTGCGGCGCCATGGGGCGCATGGCTTGATCGGAACCGACAAGGCCGAGCATGCCGGCATGCACATCGTCGATTTCTTCCCAGAGCTGTTCAACCGGGTTTTTGCGGGCTTCGCTGAAGCTTGCCATATCGTCTGTCTCCCTGACGTTTCTTCGGGGAGGCAACGAGTTCGCAGCTGACTTGTTCCTGTCGCGACAGGTCCATCGTCGCGGCTGCTTGGGCTTGAACAGGGCCGGTTTCGCCCTTATAAGGCGCCCATTCCCAATATTCAGACCTGATCAGGGGTGCCATGGCTGGCCATTCACAGTTTAAAAACATCATGCACCGCAAGGGGAAACAGGACGGTATCCGTTCGAAGATGTTCTCCAAGCTCGCGCGCGAAATCACGGTTGCTGCAAAGACCGGGCTGCCCGATCCGACCATGAACGCGGCCCTTCGCCTCGCTGTCCAGAACGCCAAGGCGCAGTCGATGCCGAAGGACAATATCGAGCGCGCCATCAAGAAAGCGTCCGGTGCCGATGCCGAGACCTATGATGCGATCCGCTACGAGGGCTACGGTCCGGGCGGCGTTGCTGTCATCGTCGAGACGCTGACCGACAACCGCAATCGCACGGCCTCCGTTGTCCGTTCGACCTTCTCGAAGGCTGGCGGTGCGCTGGGCGAAACCGGTTCTGTCTCCTTCTCCTTCGACCATGTCGGCGAGATCACCTACAAGGTCTCCGTTGGCGATGCGGACAAGGTCATGGAAGCGGCGATCGAAGCCGGTGCCGAAGACGTCGTCTCGGATGAAGATGGCCACACGATTTACTGCGCATTCGAAGACATGAACGAAGTGTCGAAGGCGCTGGAAGCGGTGCTCGGTGAAGCCGAGTCCGTCAAGGCGATCTGGAAGCCGCAGAACACGATCGAAGTCGATGAGGAAAAGGCGACCTCGCTGATGAAGTTGATCGATACGCTGGAAGACGATGACGACGTGCAGAATGTCTACTCGAACTTCGAAGTGTCCGATGAGGTCATGGCGAAGCTCTCGGCCTGATCGCCAGAAACGATACTCTAAAACAAGAAAGCCCGGCTGGTTCGCAGCCGGGCTTTCTCGTTTCAACGGATCTTGATCCGATTATGCAGCGACGCTGCGCACGCTGCCGATGACATCGACCAGTTCGTTGACGATGCGTTCGACCTGCTCGCGATCGTCGCCTTCCGCCATGACGCGGATCAGCGGTTCGGTGCCCGAGGGGCGGATGACAAGGCGGCCGCATTTGGCCAGCTCTGCTTCGGCATCGGCGATTGCCTGCTTGACCACGGCGTCTTCCAGCGGCTTGCCGCCGGAGAAGCGGACATTGCGCAGGAGCTGCGGTACGGGCTCGAAACGATGGCAGAGTTCGCTGACCGTTCGGCCAGTGCGCTTGACCGCCGCGAGGACCTGCAGGGCGGCAACGAGGCCGTCGCCGGTCGTGCCATGGTCGGAGAGCACGATGTGGCCGGACTGTTCGCCACCGATGTTGAAGTCGTGGCTGCGCATATGCTCGACGACATAGCGGTCGCCGACCTTGGTGCGGGCCAGTGTCAGTCCCTTGTCGCCCAGGAAGCGTTCCAGGCCGAGGTTCGACATGACGGTGGCCACGATACCGCCGCCGCGCAGTGTCTGGTCCTGTGCCCAGGTTTCGGCGATCACGGCCATCAGCTGGTCCCCATCGACCACCGTGCCGTTCTCGTCGATGATGATGACGCGGTCGGCGTCGCCATCGAGCGCAATGCCGATGTCGGCGCGGGTCTCGTGCACCTTCTTCTGCAATGTCTCCGGATGGGTCGAGCCGCATTCGAGGTTGATGTTCGTACCATTCGGCTCGTTGCCGATCGTGACCACTTCGGCGCCCAGCTCCCAGAGGGCTTCGGGTGCCACCTTGTAGGCGGCGCCATTGGCGCAGTCGATGGCAACACGCAGGCCATGCAGTGTCACATCGCGGGGCAGGGTGCGCTTGGCGAATTCGACATAACGGTCATGCACGCCGTCAATGCGTTTGGCGCGGCCGATATCGTTCGGAGCTGCAAGCTGGCCGTAGATGTCCTTCTCGAGCATGTCCTCGATCTGCAGTTCCAGCTCGTCGGAGAGCTTGTAGCCGTCGGGGCCGAAGAGCTTGATGCCATTGTCTGCAAAGGGATTATGCGAGGCCGAGATCATCACGCCGAGATCGCAGCGCAGCGAGCGCGTCAGCATGGCGACGGCGGGGGTGGGAATGGGGCCGAGCACGAAGGCGTCGAGGCCGGCGGCGGTAAAACCTGCCACCATGGCGTTTTCCAGCATGTAGCCGGAGAGGCGCGTATCCTTGCCGATCACGACGCGGTGGCGATGGCCGCCACGGCGAAAGATCGTGCCAGCGGCGATGCCGACCCGCATGGCGAGATCGGGCGTCATGGGGAAGCGGTTGGAGAGGCCGCGAATGCCATCCGTGCCGAAGTAACGACGTGTCATCGAGTGTTCCTTCAAGTCCTGTCGATCTCACCCGCTGCGCAAGATCATCGCCCATCAGCGATCGCGCGGGGATCCGTGGTGTGCTGCTCATGCCACAGAACGCTGTCGAGGACACGTAAAATAGCGCTAAAATCGATTACACGACGTTACCACGGGCGTGGCTTCCACTGAATTCTCAAGGTTTGGCACGCCCCGAACGGAAAAAAAAGGCCACCCGCAGGGGTGGCCTCTTTGTCGATCTCGGATCGTATCGTGATCAGTGCGGCTGCGGTTCCAGGCCGCCTTCCGGCTCGCCACCCTTGGGGGCGTCCTTGCGCCCGGTCGAGGGAACGGCCGAACCACGGCTTGGCGTGCTGTCATCACCGCTGTCGCGCGACGGCTTTTCGCCACGGATCAAGGCCTTGATCTCTTCGCCAGACAGCGTCTCGTATTCGAGCAGACCTTCGGCAATCGCGACGAACGCGTCGTGGTTGTCGGTCAGGATGCGGCGCGCCTCGGTATAGGCCTCGTCGATCAGACGACGGACTTCCGTGTCGATCTTCTGGGCGGTCGATTCCGAGACGTTCTTGGACTGCGAAACGGAGTGGCCGAGGAAGACTTCCTGCTGGTTTTCACCATAGGCGACCTGGCCGAGCACGTCGGAGAAGCCCCATTGCGTGACCATGGCGCGGGCCAGCTTCGTTGCCTGCTCGATGTCGGAGGAGGCGCCGGAGGTGATGTTCTCCTTGCCGAAGGTCAGTTCTTCGGCGACGCGGCCGCCCATCATGATGACGAGGCGCGAGACCATCCACTTGTAGCTCATCGAGTAGCGGTCGCCCTCGGGGAGCTGCATGACCATGCCGAGTGCACGGCCGCGCGGAATGATGGTCGCCTTGTGCAACGGGTCGGCAGCCGGCACCTTCAGCGCGGTGATGGCATGGCCTGCCTCGTGATAGGCGGTCAGCTTCTTCTCGGCTTCGGTCATGGCGGAGGAGCGGCGTTCCGCACCCATCATGATCTTGTCCTTGGCGTCTTCGAATTCGGCCATGGTGACGACGCGCTTGTTGCGGCGGGCGGCCATCAGTGCGGCTTCGTTGACCAGGTTTGCCAGGTCGGCACCGGAGAAGCCGGGTGTGCCACGGGCGAGAACCTTGAGATCGACATTCGGTGCCAGAGGCACGTTGCGGGCGTGGACCTTGAGGATGCGCTCGCGGCCGACGATGTCGGGGTTCGGCACGACGACCTGACGGTCGAAACGACCGGGACGCAGCAGGGCAGGGTCGAGAACGTCGGGACGGTTGGTCGCGGCGATCAGGATGATGCCTTCATTCGCTTCGAAGCCGTCCATCTCGACCAGCAGCTGGTTCAGCGTCTGTTCGCGTTCGTCGTTACCACCGCCGAGACCGGCGCCACGATGGCGACCGACGGCGTCGATTTCGTCGATGAAGATGATGCAAGGCGCGTTCTTCTTGGCCTGCTCGAACATGTCGCGGACGCGGCTTGCGCCGACACCGACAAACATTTCGACGAAGTCCGAACCGGAGATGGTGAAGAAGGGCACGTTGGCTTCACCGGCGACGGAGCGGGCGAGCAGCGTCTTACCCGTGCCCGGAGGGCCGACGAGCAGAACGCCACGCGGGATCTTGCCGCCGAGCCGCTGGAACTTCTGCGGATCGCGCAGGAATTCGACGATTTCCTCCAGGTCCTGTTTGGCCTCGTCGACGCCGGCGACATCCTCGAAGGTGACGCGGCCATGGGCCTCCGTCAGCAGCTTCGCCTTGGACTTGCCGAAGCCCATCGCACCGCGCGAGCCACCCTGCATCTGGCGCATGAAGAAAAGCCAGACACCGAGAATGAGCAGCATGGGGAGAAGCGTCCCGACATAGCTCAGGAAGCCGGAGGAGCCGTCCGTTTCCGGGCGGGCCACGATCATGACATTCTCGGCTTCCAGCTTGGACAGCAGGTTGTCGTCGACAACAGGTGCGTAGGTCTGGAAGGCGGTGCCGGACTCTGCGTATTTGCCGAGAACGCGGTTGCCGGTGACTGTCACCTCACGAACGCGCCCAGCATCCACTTCGCGCAGGAATTGCGAATAGGGTACCTCGCTCGAGGCCGTCTGAGACGGCGACGTCTGGAACATGCTGAACAAGGCGATCAGCAAAAGGGCGATGATCGCCCAGAGCGCGAAGTTGCGAAAATTTGGGTTCATTGAACTCCCCGAACCTGTAGTGCGGAACTCCGTTCCGCAGAATTATCATCTAACATAGGATCGCGCCGCATCCTTGCCAAGGCAAACGGACGGCCTTGGACCGTTTTCTGTCAATAAGTGTTAAACGGGGGCCGGCGGTGCCGGTTCTGCGCCCAGCCGTGTCGCGAGGGCCTGAGCGAGGGCAAGGTCGAAGAGCGGCAGGAAATCGGCATAGAGCGAGAGGCGGGGTTTGACTGACACGTGCTCGCATCGCGAGGGAAGAAGCCCATTTCTCACAAGCACTTGCGGTGTGGTTCCGGTCAGCGTTGCACGCACCGCTCCTGGTAAATCCGCGTCAATCTCCCGGATTGGTCCGGGCATGACGGTGACTTCCACGTCGCTTTTGTTCACGATCGCGTAGCGGCCATCCCAGATGCCACTTTCGCCGGGGGCGAGCGACAGTGGCAAAAGACCGCGCCTTTCGCGGAGCAGGAAGAGCTGGTTGCGGCGGCGGAGTGCCAGTGTGCCCGATAATGTCAGGCGGAAATCGGAGCCATCGTCCAATGCTGCGCGGAGCCGGGCAAGGCTCGCAGCTGCAGGGCGGTGAGGTTTGCCCCCGAGAACGGCCATGAGGGCGGCGAGCGCATAATCCCGCGCGTCGGTGGGAGTGAGGCCATCGTGTAACCGTGAAATGATCGCGACCGGTCCCGGCATTGCCGCCATGTGTCCGCTCAGCCAGGCGGCGGCTTCTGCTGACAGCGTTTCGCGCCGGTGTCCGGCCCGGGCGATCATTTCCGGATCGGTGTCGGGCGCGGACTGGCGGATCCGGACCCGCTCGTAGCGCGGGTCCTCGTTGCTGGGGTCGTCGATCCAGTCAATGTTCTGGGCGCGCAGATGGTCGCGGATCGCGTTGCGGCGTGTGTGCAGGAAGGGCCGGAGGATCCAGTGACGGCCCGCATACAGCGTCGCCTGGGCCATGCCCGCCAGGCCAGGAGCGTCGCTCGCCGAGCGGCCCGACCGCATGGCGACTGTCTCGATCTGGTCGTCCAATGTATGTCCGGTGACGATCGCATCTGCCCCCAGGGAGGCCGCCGCGTCTGAGAGCAATCGGTAGCGTGCGATGCGGGCTGCGGCGGACAGGCCGGTTGCGGGCTTCTCGCCGGTCCACTGCAGGATCCGATGCGGAATGCCGAGATGTTCACAGAGTTTGGAGACTTGCCGGGCTTCTTCGGCCGAAGCGGGCCTCAGACCATGATCGATGGTGGCGGCGGTCAGCGTATGGCTGTGTGCAAAGCCGTTCCCGGCAATGGCCCTTACCAATGTGACCAGCAATCCGGTCGAATCGCTGCCGCCGGAAATGCCGATCAGGAGACGTGTCGGGCGGCGGAGTGTGTGGAGAAAATGGTTGATCGCCGCTTCGGGCGAAAGTTCGGGCAGGGAACAGCCTGCCGCGAGCGGAGCGGCCATCAGCAGCTGAGGCGCTTCTGCTCACTCGCGACCTTTGAGACGACGGCGCGGGAAGCCTTGGGATAGCGTTTGGAGACTTCGCGCAAGGTGGCGCAAGCGGTCTCGGTGTTTTCGAGCGCGGCGAGCGACATGCCGAGCTTCAGAAGCATTTCGGGAGCCTTGGGAGACGCATTGTAGGTCTGATGGGCATTGAGGAACGTCTTGGCCGCCTCGTTGAAATTGCCCTGGGAGTAGAGCGCCTCGCCCAGCCAGAAATGGGCATCCGCGATCTTGGCGCTGCTCGGATAGGCCGCAATGAAGTCGCGGAATTCGCTTTCAGCCAGGCTGTAGTCGCCGGAAAGAACATGCGCATAGGCAACCTGGTAGACGTCGCCTTCGGAATTCAGCGAGGCAGTCTGCTGGGGGGCGGCGGGTGCGGTGGCCGTCACGCCGGTGTCGACGCCGGGCAGGGCGCCCGAACCATTGTCCAGAGCATCCGGGTTCAGCGTCGCTATGGCTGGCAAGCCGCTTTCGTCGAGAGCAATCGATCCGAGCGTCTGTTCACCGGGGGCTGTTCCGGGTGCCTGGCCGGCGCCGGAAGCGTCGGCGATTGCGCCGACGTCCGGAGTTTCGGTGATGATCTCGGCAACCGAGTCCTGCTGCTCGCCACCGGTCACGGGACGGGTCAGCGAGCCACTCTTCTTCTCAAGATCCTGGAAGCGAAACTCGTTGTCTTCCTGTTGCTTGCGGATGGTTTCCTGCATCTGCAGAAGCTGGAAGCTCATTTCCTCGATCCGGCCGTTCAAGGCGCGGATCTCTTCCTCGAGCTGCTGGACGCGCAAGGTCGGATCCGTGACCTGGGCCAGTTGGACCTCGGCCTTCGGCGAGTGCCCGGGCGCATTCTTCTGGCCGAGCTGCACGTTCGGAAACAGCTGGAATGCGCTTGCGCTGCCATGCAGTCCCGTCAGCGTGGCCGTCGTTAGCAGAGCGGCCATCACAAGTTTGTTCATGTTCCTTTTCCTGTATTCGCGACGAATTGCGCCGAACCAGCGCCGACAGGAGTTTTCCCAATTGCCTGCAAAAAGCAACCAAGTTCGGCCAAAGTAAGGAGAAAAGTAAAAGGCGGCCCCGGGGCCGCCTTCAAGCTCTGGTGATCGCGGGTCTATCCGGATCACATGCCGGCGCCACCGAGAACGGTGACGGCACGGCGGTTCTGAGACCAGCAGGAAATGTCGTCGCAGACGGCGACCGGGCGTTCCTTGCCGTAGGAAATGGTCTTCAGGCGCTGAGCCGGGACACCGCGCTGGGCGAGGTAGTCGCGGGTGGCGGCTGCACGGCGTGCGCCGAGCGCCAGGTTGTATTCGCGCGTGCCGCGTTCGTCGGCATGGCCTTCGATGGTGATTGCGTAGTTCGGGTAGCGCTGCAGCCACTGGGCCTGACGGTCGAGCGTCTGAGCGGCGTCGGCACGGATCGAGGTCGAGTCGGTGTCGAAGAAGATGCGGTCGCCGACATTGACGGTGAAGTCCTGGGCAGAGCCCGGGGTGGCCGCACCGGCGCCGGCGCCGAGGCCGAGTTCACCTGCGCTGTTCGGCAGGTTCTTCTTGTTCGCGCAGCCTGCGAGGGCCAGAGCCATGGCGAAGGCGATCATGGCCGGGTTGGTTGCCATTTTCTGCAGACGGCTCGTGGCCGGGGAATGAATTCGGCTCATCGCCGGTCTCCTTGAATTCTTTGTTAGGGTTGCCTGACCTTAACCAATCGCGGTTAACCGGGCTCCAACAATCATGGTTAAGAAACTGTCAAATCACGTAGTGAACGGGTCGAATGCAGACGGTTTGCGGCAAGAAAGAGGCGCAATTGCGCCTCTTTGCCGTCATCAATCCATTAGCGGCGACCAGGCCGGGTCGGAGGCGAAGGTCGGGGTCTTCACCAATTGCTCGTTGTAGCCGGAGAGGTCGATCGAATAGAGCTGCGGGCCACCGGCGCCGGAGTTCTGGCGGAAGAACATCAGCACACGGCCGTTCGGCGCCCAGGTCGGCCCCTCGTTGTGGAAGCCCGTCGTCAGGATGCGCTCGCCGGAGCCGTCCGTCTTCATCACGCCGATCGAGAATTTGCCACCGGACTGCTTGGTGAAGGCAATCAGATCGCCGCGCGGTGACCAGACCGGCGTGGAGTAGGAGCCGTCGCCAAACGAGATGCGGCGCTGGCCGGAACCGTCGGCACCCATGACATAGAGCTGCTGGCGGCCACCACGGTCGCTTTCAAAGACGATCTGGCTACCGTCAGGCGAATAGGAGGGCGAGGTGTCGATCGCAGCGGTGGACGTGAGGCGCGTTGTCGTCCGCGAGCGCAAATCCATCGTGTAGATGTTGGCATTGCCGTCCTGCTGCAGGCTCATGATGACCCGCTGGCCATCCGGCGAGAAGCGCGGCGCGAAAGTCATGCCGGGGAAGTTGCCGACCACCTCGCGAGAGCCCGTTTCCAGTTGCAGCAGGAAGACCCGCGGCTGCTGGCCCTCGAAGGACATGTAGGTGATTTCCTGGCGGCTCGGCGAGAAGCGGGGCGTGAGAACGATGTCATTGCTGTTGGTCAGCATGCGCACGTTCTCGCCGTCCTGGTCCATGATCGCAAGCTGGCGCTTGCGGTCGATCTTGGGTCCGCTTTCCGAGACAAAGACGATGCGTGTGTCGAAGTAACCCTTCTCGCCGGTGATCCGCTCATAGATGGCGTCTGCGATCATATGGGCGACGCGGCGCCAGTTCTTCGGATCGGTGAAGAACTGCTGGCCCATCATCTGCTGGCCAGCAAAGGTATCCCAGAGGCGGAATTCGGCGCGCAGGCGACCATCGGGTTCGCGCACGATACGGCCGACCACCAGGGCTTCGGCTTTAAGGACCTTCCAGTCCTCGAAGCGCGGTGGCTGATCGGGGTTCTGCACCTTCTCGATGAATGCGGCGCGGCTGACCGGCGCGAAGAGACCGGAGCGCTTGAGGTCGGCCTCGATTACGGCAGAAATCTGGGCGCCTATCCCATCAGCCGAGATGAAGTCGGTGATGGCAATCGGCAGGGGCTGCACGTTGCCGCGGTTGATGTTGATTTCGACGGCAGCGCTTGCGGGGCCGACATAGGCACCTGCGATGCCGGCACAGACCAGCAGAAGTCGGAGGAGGAGAGTTTTCATTCTTACCAAGCCTTTCAGCTCTTACATCAGTTCGCTGGGGTCGAAATTGACGACAACTTCAGACCATGCGTCATATTTGTCCGGGGGAAGATTGGTGAACGGGGCGGACTTGCGAACGGCGCGCACGGCGCCGCTCATGAGGACCTGCTGCGCCGAGGGTGAGCCGCCGGTTGCAGTCGCTTCGGGGTCGCCGACCAGAGCACCGCTCTGGTCGAGGCGGAAGGTGACGCGGACACGGACATCGGCCGCGTCCGCCATACCCGGCGTGATCAGCCAGTTCTGCTGGATGACGCCGCGCAATGCATCCATCTCGCTCTGACTGAGTGTCGAGCCGCCGGTATCGGTCTTGCCGCCTAAGGCTTCGGGATCGGTGGAACGCTTCGCGCCACCGCCGGCCGCATCCGTCTTGTTGAGAAGGGCTGCCACTTCGTCGGCGTTGAAATCGCTTTCCATCTGCGGCTTCGATTTCGCGGTCTCGCGGGTCTTGGTGTCCTGCTTGGCATCCGCCTTGGCGGTTGCCTTCGGTTCCGGCTTCTTCTCGACGGGCTTGGCGATTTCCGGTTCCGGCCGCGATGGCGGTACGGGTGCATTTTCGGGCAGCGGGATTTCTTCCGCAACCGCCGTTTCTGCAGGCACGGGTTCCGCAGGCTTTGCCTCAGCCGGCGCGGGTTCCGCAGGCTGCGGCTCCGGTTCGGGTGGCGGTGCCGTCTCTTCCTTGACGACTTCCTTCACCTCGTTCGGCTTGGCATCAGGCGTCGGTGCCGGCGTCTCGACTTTTTCCGGGGCTGCAGCCACTTCCTGTTCGACCGGTCGCTTCGACGGTGTCGGCGGAGCTTTCAGGTCCACCTCGTTGTCTCCGACATTCTCGGCAGGCTCGGCGATCGCAGGTTTCTTGGTGGGCACGGGTGCGGATTTCTCCGCCATCGGTGCGTCTTTCGAGCCCTTCTGGATCTGGGTGAATTCCTCGATCGGGACGATGTCGACCGGCAGGCTTTCCATCGGTGCGATTTCGAGCTTTTCGGGCGCGCCGAGGCTGACCAGTGCTGCGGTGAGCACCAGTCCATGCAGAAAGCTGGATGTGAAGAGGCTGCCCTTCATGTCCGTCCGATCAGTTCTGCTGTTCCTGCAAGGTCACGAGACCGATATTGGTGAAACCGGCGGATGAGATCCGCGCCATGACCTGCATGACGATGCCATAGGTGGCGGCGGTGTCGGCCCGCACAAAAATGCGTTCATTGTAGCCGGTGGTGGCGATCGCCTGCAGCTTGGGCACGACTTCCTCGATCGGGATCGCGGTCTCCTGCAGATAGATCTCACCTTCCGGATTGACCGAGACGGTGATCGGCTGATTTTCGCTGGTCATCGCTCCGGCCTGGGTCTGCGGCAGGTCGATCGGTACGCCGACGGTCATCATCGGCGCGGCGACCATGAAGATGATCAGCAGCACAAGCACGACATCGACGAAAGGTGTGACGTTGATCTCGCTGACGAGGGCTTTCCTGCTGCCCCGACGTCCACGGCGTCCGCCGCCCTTGCTTCCCGATCCGATCGACATGCCCATGATGCGTCTCCTGCTCCTCAGCCCTTACTGGGCAGCCTGGCGGGGCTGCAGCTTTTCATCGATCTGACGCGAGAGGATGGCGGAAAATTCGTCTGCGAAACCTTCCATGCGCGCGCCCAGCTTGCCTGCTTCACCGGAGAACTTGTTGTAGGCGATGACGGCGGGAATAGCGGCGACCAGGCCGATGGCCGTTGCGAGCAGTGCTTCGGCAATACCGGGGGCGACGACTGCAAGGCTTGCATTGTTGGAGCCGGCGATCGCCTGGAACGAGGTCATGATGCCGATGACAGTGCCGAACAGGCCGATGAACGGGCCGGCCGAACCAATGGTGGCAAGCGAAGACAGACGCGACTCGAGTGCTTCCGATTCGCGCGACATGGTGACGTCCATGGCGCGGTCGATGCGCATCTGAAGGCCGATCGGCGAGCGGGCTCCGCGCTCGAAGCTCTTCTTCCATTCGCGCATGGCTGCGACGAAGATAGCCGCGAGGCCCGTATTGTTGCGCTCGGCGAGTGTGCGATAGAGTTCTTCCAGGGACTGGCCCGACCAGAAGACCTGTTCGAACTGGTCGAACTGGCGGCGGGCGCGAGCGTAGCTCAAATACTTGTCGATGACGATGGCCCAGGTCCAGACAGAGGCGCCCATCAGGCCGATCATCACGAGCTTGACGATGAAGCCCGCCTGCATGAAGAGGCCCCAAAGGCTCACATCATGGGTCGCTGCAGCCATTCCAACTTGTTCCATCGCCTAAAATTCCCCGAAATCCAAACGCCCGGTGGGTTGGACCGGGCGGCGACATGAGCTCTACTGGTGGAAAACTTGTGCGGTCGCAGCCGCCGAAACCCTTTTCCCGCCTTAGCTCCCAGAGTGCTTCTGGGATGAAAATTTGGTCAAAGGAAGGCGTGCATTGCACAATCTTCCAGGCTCGGAGTAAGACCCTATTAAGGTTAAAAAGGCGTTACCGAGGCCTTGATCCGGGCTTTGTGAACTCAGGCAAGGAACTGTCTGGCGAGATCGTCCGGAAGGCGACGGGGCCTGCCGTTGCGATTGACGACGGCGATGATCACCCTTGCCGCGATCAGCAATTGCTCGCCACGGCGGATTTCCTGCTCAAGGATCATCTTGGCGCCACCAGCCTTCTCCGTGCGGGTGAGAACCCTGACAACATCATCCATCCGGGCAGGAGCCTTGAAGTCGATCTCCATGCGATGAACCATGAAGGCGAGGCCTTCGTCCGAGCTCGCAAACAGGTTCGACTGCTCGACCCCGAGGCAGCGCAGATAATCGGTGCGGGCGCGCTCCATGAAGTGGAGGTAGCGGGCATGGTAAACGGCGCCGGAAAAGTCGGTGTCCTCGTAATAGACGCGCTGGATGAGGTGGTGCACGCCGTCAATGATTTCGCCCGCCAGCGGGTGATTATGGGTCGTCATGCCTGATCCTGCCTTGTCCTGCCAATCAGTCTTCTGTGCCGAAATCCGGTGGCTAGCCGAAGTCAGGCCGATCTGTCCAGCATCATCAGGTCAGCTTCGGTGATCGAAAGCTGCTGCATTTCTGCTGCCCGAGAAGCTGCATCGTCGGAGACGATGAACTCGTCCAGCTGCGGCGGGGGTACGCTGGTGCCGGACAACATCGCGTGGACCTGGCCCCGATGATGGGTCTGATGCTGGAAGAGATGGTTCAAGACATCGTCCACGCGTTCGGTTTGAACGCGGGTGCCCCTGTGGATCTGAACCTCGCTCGCCAGGGCGTCAATGTCGAGCGAGAGACAGAAGTTCAGGAGCCGCTGATCCACGGCCGCCTGCGCCTCACGCAGTCCTTCAGGATGGGGGAACGGGATTTCATTGGCCCAGGCTTTCGGTCCCAGTCTGCCGCCTTCGAGGGCATCCACGTAGAACCAGTCAATGACCAGGATGTGATTGAGGCTCGCCTGGATCGACGGAAAGAAGCCGGTGCGATGTGCTTCGAATTCGCCCGGCTGGAGCATGGAGATCGCTTCGTGCAGCCGCTCATTGGCGAGCCTGTTGTTGTAGGCGAGTTTGATGAAGCTGCGGCGCGGGTCGATCATTTGTCGTCCAGATCCCCATCATGCCAGACGATGTGCTTTGGCGAGGCCGGCAGGGCCTCGATCTCGTCGGCAATGAAATAGGGCGGGATGTCGAGGGTCGTCAGTGCTTCCCGCGTTGCCGGGACCCATTTGAACTCAAGGCTGTTCTTGCCATCCTCGTTGCGGTGGATGATCTCGCTTTCGTGAAAAGGAAAGGAGACAGGGATCTCCATGCGGTAGTACAGGCCGAGTTCATGCCAGGCTTTGCCCTCATAGTCGAAAAAGTTCTCGACGATCCAGAGCAGGGGGCCGATTACGGCGTCGACGCCCAGTTCCTCCTGCATTTCACGCACCAGGGTTTCCGCCGAGGTCTCACCGATCTCCGCCCGTCCACCCGGGAAGGTCCAGAAGGTCTCGTGGGTCGCGCGGTGCACCAGCACATGACCGTCGCGGAAGGCGAGACCGGCGATCCGATGGTTGAACCGCCGCTTGCCGTCCTTGATGGTGATGAGGGTGCGTTTGGACACGGTCTCATTCGTCCTCGAGCGTCAGCCGGAATTGTGCAGCTTCCAGATCCTTGGGCGGCTGCATCCCCAGATGCTTCCACGCGTTTGCGGTCAAAACACGGCCGCGCGGGGTGCGCTGGATGAAACCCTGCTGGATCATGTAGGGCTCGATGATGTCCTCGATGGCGTCGCGCGGTTCCGAGAGACCCGCAGCAATCGTTTCGATGCCGACCGGTCCACCGCCGAAATTCACCGCGATCATCGAGAGATAGCGCATGTCGAGCTGGTCGAGGCCCATATTGTCGACGTTGAGGCGTGTCAGTGCCTCGTCGGCGATCTGGCGGGTGACGGCTTCGGCACGCGCGACTTCGGCGAAGTCACGCACACGTCGCAACAGCCGACCGGCGATGCGTGGCGTGCCACGGGCGCGGCGGGCGACTTCGCGGGCGCCGTCCTCGGTCATTGGAAGATTGAGCAGGCGGGCGCCACGGCGGACGATCGATTCCAGTTCCTCGACGGTATAGAAATTCAGACGTACCGGAATGCCGAAGCGGTCGCGCAGCGGGGTGGTCAGCAGGCCGAGACGGGTGGTCGCGGCAACCAGGGTGAATTTCGACAGGTCGATCTTCACCGAGCGGGCAGCCGGGCCTTCGCCGATGATCAGGTCGAGCTGGAAATCCTCCATGGCCGGATAGAGGATTTCCTCCACCGCGGGGCTCAAGCGATGGATTTCGTCGATGAAGAGCACGTCGCGCTCCTCGAGATTGGTGAGGAGAGCCGCAAGATCGCCGGCCTTGGCGATGACGGGGCCCGATGTCGAGCGGAAGTTGACGCCGAGCTCCTTCGCCATGATCTGGGCGAGCGTGGTTTTACCCAGCCCTGGCGGGCCGACGAAGAGCACGTGGTCCAGCGCCTCGCCGCGGTTCTTCGCCGCCTCGATGAAGATCTTCAGATTGGCGCGGGCCTCTGCCTGCCCGGTGAAGTCGTCGAGCGTCTGCGGGCGGAGTGCGGCGTCCAGGTCTTCGCCGCGTTTTTCCGGGGTCAGGATCGGGTTGTCAGCGGTCATGCGAGGAGTTCCATGCGGATCGAGCCGGGCTGCTTCTTTTTCTTATAGCGACATTGCTGCTGCGGAACAGTTCTCACCGCGACAACTCTTTCAGGCCTAGCCGGATCAGCTTGGCGCTGTCGGCTCCTTCGCCGCCGTTCTTCAGGGCCGCTGCCACGGCATTGGCCGCCTGATCGCGGGAATAGCCAAGATTGGTCAGCGCGGAGACTGCGTCGGCGACCGGGGCCGAAGCCACGCCCTCACCAAGTTCCTGCTTCAGGCCGATATTGGCCGTGGCCTCGCCGGCAAAGGCAGGTGCCTTGTTTTTCAGTTCGGTGACGAGGCGCAGTGCCACCTTCGGGCCGACGCCGGGGGCGCGGGAGATCGCCGCCTTGTCCTGCAGGGCAATCGCATTGGCCAGTTCTGACGGCGTGAGGGTGGAAAGGACGGCCAGCGCCACCCTGGCGCCGACGCCCTGAACGCTTTGCAGGAGGTTGAACCATTCCCGCTCCAGTGCGCTCATGAAGCCGAAGAGCTTCAGCTGGTCTTCGCGCACATAGGTCTCGATGAAGAGAACAACTGCCTCGCCCGCCGAGCCGATCCGGCCGAGGGTGCGCGAGGAGCAGTGGGCGATGTAGCAGACGCCGTGGACATCGACGAGCACATAGTCGTCGCCGATTTCGTCGATGGTGCCTTTGAGTTTGCCGATCATGGGAGCGTCCGTCGCATTACAGGGGGTGGGTTTCGGGGGAGATGATGTCGAGGTCGGGGAAGTAGCTTCGATAGCGCGCAGCATCCCGCGTCAGCAAACGGTGAGACCGGACGGCAGCATGCGCCCCGATCAGGAAGTCCGGGAGGGTGTGTTCCCGCTGGCCGCCGTTCCTTCGATACAGAAGGTGTGCCTTACCCGCGCGGAACGCCACGTCGTAGGAGATCGGCTCCCTCTTCAGATCGAGCCAATCGAGTGCATGGCTGAGTTGCTGCTCGCTCAAGGGGGAGGCGGCAAGCTCTGACCAGATGATCGGGTTTATCACCAGTGGGCCTTCATGGAAGCATCGCTTCATTGCATCAAGCGACCAGGAGCGCGTCTCGCTTGCCGGCCCCAGCACATCGATCAGCGCATGGGTGTCAATGACGGTCGAGGTCATCACGCGGTCCTCGCAGCCAATCAATGTACTTGTCTGCTGTCATTCCATTCGTGTCGAATGTCCCCTCGACACTCCGCGCCCACGCATCGAAATCCTCGAACGCATCCGTCGCATCGCCATTCTTGACCAGCATGACGCCTTTATCGGCAACAACGAATTCCACATTCGACCCCGGCTTGATGCCCAGTCGATCGCGGATCTCCTTGGGGATGGTGACCTGGCCTTTTTCGGTAACGCGCATGGTAATACCTCATAAGTCTTACTTACGGCCACCATCGGAACAAGTCAAGAACAAATCAGGCGCGGGCCAGCACCTTGCGCATGCGGTCGCCGCCGCGATTGTGGGCGTGGCAGATGGCAATGGCGAGCGCGTCGGCGGCGTCGTTGCCCTTGAATTCGGCCTTGGGCATCAGGATCTTCAGCATCATGTGGATCTGCGCCTTTTCGCCATGACCGACGCCGATGACGGCCTTTTTGACCGCATTGGGAGCGTATTCCGCAACCGGCAGGCCGGCGCGGGCGGGTACCAGCATGGCGATGCCGCGGGCCTGGCCAAGCTTCAGCGTGGCAACCGCATCCTTGTTGACGAAGGTCTGTTCGACGGCGGCTTCGTCCGGCGTGTAGGCATGCACGACCTCGGAGAGCCCGTCATGCAGCTGGCAAAGTCGGGAGGCGAGATCCATGTCGCCGTCGGAGGTCACAGTGCCCGATGCAACGAAACGCAGCGAATTGCCGATCGTCTCGATGACGCCCCAGCCGCAGCGGCGGAGTCCGGGGTCTATGCCGATAATGCGAATCGCGGAAGTCATGAGAAACCCTAGTGCAGTCCGGGGCAGATGTGCCAGCGAAATGTGAACAAAACGAAAACAGGCGAAGTGATTGCGATTTGTTGGCTTCCCCTCTTGGGACCACTGCGAGGCCTGACTACATGAGAGGGGTACTCCGAACAGGGCCGTTGTCATGATACCATTTTCCATACTCGATCTCTCTCCCGTCGCCGACGGACATTCTGTCCGGGAGGCTCTGGACGCCTCGCGCAGCCTGGCTCAGGTGGCGGAAAAGAACGGGTATCGCCGTTTCTGGCTCGCCGAACACCACGGAATGCCGGGCATTGCCAGCGCGGCGACGGCGCTCGTCATTTCGCATGTGGCGGCCGGGACCCAGAGCATTCGGGTGGGATCCGGCGGGATCATGCTGCCGAACCACTCGCCGCTGGTCATCGCCGAACAGTTTGGAACGTTGGAGGCGCTTTACCCCGGTCGGGTCGAGCTTGGCCTCGGTCGCGCGCCGGGTACAGACATGCGCACCGCCCGGGCCCTGCGCCGCAACATGGAAGCGGGGGCGGAGAGCTTCCCCCACGACATCCTGGAACTGCAGCGGCTGTTGGGAGCGCCGGATGACGAAGGCGGCCTGATCGCCGTTCCCGGCATGAACAGCCATGTCCCGATCTGGCTGCTGGGTTCGAGCCTCTACAGCGCGCATCTGGCTGCAGCACTGGGCCTGCCTTACGCCTTCGCATCGCATTTCGCCCCCGATCAATTGCTTGATGCTGTCGAAATCTACCGGGAACGCTTTCAGCCCTCGGCCGGCCTGCAGAAGCCCTATGTGATGGTCGGCACGATGGCGGCCATTGCCGAGACGGATCGCGAGGCCGGCCGTCTCTTCACCTCGGCACAGCAGCAGTTCGTCAATCTGCGTCGCGACATCCGCCGCTCGTTCCCGCGGCCTGTCGAGACGATGGAAGGGGTCTGGAGTGAAATCGAGCGCATCGGTGTGGAGCATACGCTGCGCTATGCGATCGTCGGATCGCCCGAGACTGCTGCGGACAAGCTCTCGCGCTTCATCGCCGATGTCAGGCCCGACGAGATCATCGTGTCCACGCCGATCCACGACCTTCAGGCGCGGATCCGTTCGGTCGAGCTCTTTGCGGGCCTTGCCCAGCGGGCTTCCCAGCCCGCATGACATTGCGAAGGATCGTGGGTTGATGGAATGTGGGGTTTCGCCCCCGATCTTTTACCGGTGATTAAGCGCTTTGGGTTGATTGTCTCAGTATAAAAATGGGGAAGTCCGTCGAATTCGGTCGGTGGACTGATCCTGGTGGTGCCGGCCGCTACGTGTCGGCTCAGGGGACAGCAATCATGACCGCTCGCATTCATTCGCTTTCCTTCAAACTCATCGCCGTCTTTCTCTTGCTGACGTTCCTCTCCGTCGCGCTTCTCAACATCTTCGCCTATCGGGGTTCGAGCGCGCTGTTCGGAGAGCAGACGGAAAAGGCGATGACCAGCACGCTGACCTTTCGGGGAGACCTCCTGATCGAGAAGCTGGGCTCACTGCAGAACCAGGCAGCCTCGATTGCCAAGATCGAGACGCTGCAGCAGTCCATGACCGGACTGAAGAGCGGATGGAACACCATCACCAAGAGCAGCGGTGACGCGAAAGCCGAATTGCAGCGTGTGTTCGTTTCCGAAAATCCGCACCCCGTCGGGGAGCGCGAGAAACTGATCAAGCCCGAGGGACCGAGCGGCTTTTACTATTCGACCCATGAAACGACCCAGACGCAGGTCGGCGCCTATCTGGCCGGCACGGCATTCCTCGACATGCTGATCGCCGACCAGAACGGCAACGTCATCTATTCGTTCCGGAAAGGTCCGGCCTTCGGAGAGAACCTGAAACAAGGGAATTGGGCTGCGACGGGTCTTGGACGCGTTTACCAGCAGTCGGCTGAAGCGGCTGCAAATGCCGTGGACGACGTCGTCGGCGTGAATTTCTCCGGCCTTGCCGTGGGTTCGGATGCCACCGCGCCGGACATTTATTTTGCCGTGCCCCTGGTCAAGCTCGGGGGCTACAAGGGCAGCCTGATGTTTCAGGTCCAGCCCGAGGTTTTCGCCAATCTTCTGTCCAAGGGGATCATTGCCGGCAGCAGTCAGAGGGCGTCGATC
Source organism: Rhizobium sp. 'Codium 1' (assembly GCF_020889605.1). Lineage (NCBI taxonomy): Bacteria > Pseudomonadati > Pseudomonadota > Alphaproteobacteria > Hyphomicrobiales > Rhizobiaceae > Rhizobium > Rhizobium sp. 'Codium 1'. The sequence goes on along the minus strand of NZ_JAJGPW010000002.1, from coordinate 416,781 downwards.
CTGTCGGGTTCCGGTGCCGGGATTGCACTCGATGATGCAGGCAAACTTATCGATGTGCGTGCCGATTTCCCGATTTCGGGTGATGGGGTCGCCGTGCAGTCGAGCCAGCGCCCGGAAGGCCCCGCAGTCGTCTATGGGCGACGGATCACTTTCGCGGGCCAGGATTTCGTCGTGACGGAGAGCCTGACCACGGCCGAATTGGAAGCCGGTTCGCTGAGCATCGCGGCCACGCTGTTCCTGACCGGGCTGGTTGCGCTGGTGGTGCTCGCCGTCGCAACCTGGATCTTCACGCGGCGCCTGTTTGCCCCGCTCGATCGCCTCGTCGCCTTCACCGGTGCCGTCGCGGATGGAGAAATCGAGCAGCCGGTGGAAAATCAGCAGCGGCAGGACGAGATCGGCAGCATGGCCCGGGCGCTGGAACGCTTCCGGCTCGGCCTGATCGAACAGCAACGGCTTTCCGCCGAGCGTCGTGAAGAGCGGACGCGCGCCGATGAAGAGCGCCGGCAGCGGATGGCGGAACGTGACAGCGAGGCCCGGACCTTGCAGGAGGTCGTCGAAACGCTGGACCACGGGCTGGACAGGCTCGCCGCCGGCGATCTGGCCTTCCGGATCGAGCGCGGTTTCCCGGCGGATCTCGAGGGACTGCGTTCCAATTTCAACAAGGCGATCGAGACCCTGAGCACGACGCTTGGCGGTATCGGTGGCAATTCGGTGGCGGTGCGCGAGGGATCCGAGGAGATGCGGGCAGGGGCAGACCAGCTCGCCGAACGCACGGAGCGCCAGGCCGCAGCCATCTCGCAGGCGGCCTCTGCGATCCAGGAGATCACCGTCGCGGTGCAGACGCAGATTGCCCGCGCCGAGGAGGCGGAACGTATCGCACGTGCCGCCAAGGACGACACGGCGACGTCCGGGCTGATCATGCGTGACACGATCGCCGCCATGGAGGCCATCCAGGGATCCTCGCAGGAGATCAACAAGATCGTCTCTGTCATTGACGAGATCGCCTTCCAGACCAATCTGCTTGCCCTGAATGCCGGGGTGGAGGCTGCGCGTGCCGGCGAGAGCGGCAAGGGCTTTGCGGTGGTCGCTCAGGAAGTGCGGGAACTCGCACAGCGCTCGTCGAGTGCGGCCAAGGAGATCGCCAATCTGCTTACCAAGTCACGCGGTGAAGTCGATCACGGCGTCAAGCTTGTCGAAAAAGCGGGCAATGCCCTCGATGGCATCGGTTCGCATGTTCTGTCGATCAACAGCCATATCGGCGAGATCATGGAGTCCACTCGCGAGGAAGCGCAGACCCTGGTCGACATCAATTCCTCGGTGAACCAGCTAGACGCCATGACCCAGCAGAATGCGGCCATGGTCGAGGAGACGACCGCGGCGATCCACAGGCTGGCAGGCGAGGCTCGTGAAATGGATCAGCAATTGGGGCAGTTCAATCTGGAGACAGTTCGCCCACCGGTTCCCCGTCACGCCGCCTGAGGCGAGACGACCGCAGCGAAGAGATGCAAGGCGCGGCTCTTTCGGGAGCCGCGCCTTTCGCTTTTGTTCAGTTCGACACAAGTACCAAGGTAAGCAATTGCATAAGGGTTAGAGTTAAGATCTGTAGTTAATCGCAACTTAACCTTTCCGCTCCATTATTTGTCTCAATTCAGGATGTCTGGCTTGAGACGGCCTGACGCGACAACGCTGGGACTTTGGAGTATCCTGTCATGACCAAAACCATTCTTACCGTGGCAGCGGCTGCGCTGCTCGCCAGCTCGGCCGCCTATGCCGCAGACGTTTATCAGCCCGAGCCGCAGCCGGCTTACATCGACGCGCCGGAAGTTGCCGTCGCCGAAACGTCCGGCTGGTACCTGCGCGGTGACCTCGGTTACAATTTCAACAAACTGCGCGGCGCCAAATTCTTCCAGGGCTCCAATGCCGACGAAGCCAGTTTCACGACCTCGTCGATCAAGGACAGCTTTTGGGTTGGCGCCGGTGTCGGTTACCAGGTCAACAGCCATCTGCGCACCGACCTGACTTTCGACTACATGTTCAAGTCCGACTTCAAGGGCTCGACCGTCGGTGGCGGCGCCGGTGGCGGCAGTGCTTGTGCGGTTGCGTGTACTTCGGAAGATCTCTCGACACTTCGTGCCTACACGCTGATGGCCAATGCATATATCGACCTTGGAACCTACGCGTACTTCACGCCTTATGTCGGCGGCGGTATCGGCGGCTCCTACGTCAAGTGGGACAAGTTGCGCAACACGTCTTGCGCCGACGACGGCTCGGGTTGTGACACCACCGTTGAACATGGCGGCAAGGGCAGCTGGCGTTTCGCCTACCAGCTCATGGCCGGCGCCTCGATCGACGTGACCTGCAACGTCAAGGCTGACCTCGGCTATCGCTTCCGCCATACCATGGGTGGCGACATGTTCGGCTATGCCTCGAATGGCGGCCCAGGCTACGACAAGGGCTTCTACAGCCACAGCGTCCATGCCGGTGCCCGTTATGTCTTCGGTGGTTGCGAAACTCCTGTTGCCTACGAACCGCCAGTCGAACTGCCGGTCTACAAGTAATCTCTCTTCCGGGATTGAGCACAGGGGTCGCCTTCGGGCGGCCCTTTTGCGTTCTGCTCTTTCGCTGCCCAGGGCGCGGAGGGAACAAAAATTTGGCATTTCGCGACGCGAGCCGGCTTGACTGACATGCCCGACAAGAGTAGTTCCGACGGCGGGACACCTCTCCCCAACGAGAGGCTAATTACCTGGAAGGGTATCTATATGGCTGATGTGATCGCCCCTGCCGCGCGTCCGGCAAACTCTCATTTTTCGTCTGGCCCCTGTTCGAAGCGCCCCGGTTGGTCGCTCGATGCGCTTTCCGATGCCCCGCTCGGTCGTTCGCACCGCGCCAAGGTCGGCAAGGAAAAGCTGAAGCTGGCCATCGACCTTACCCGCGAAATTCTGAACGTGCCCGCTGACTACCGCATCGGCATTGTTCCGGCCTCCGACACCGGTGCCGTCGAAATGGCCATGTGGTCGCTGCTCGGCGAACGTGGCGTCGACATGCTTTCCTGGGAAAGCTTTGGCGCTGGCTGGGTCACCGATGTGGTGAAGCAGCTGAAGCTCGCCGATGTCCGCAAGTTCAATGCCGATTACGGCCTGCTGCCGGATCTCGCCGCTGTCGATTTCGACCGCGACGTCGTCTTCACCTGGAACGGCACGACCTCGGGTGTCCGCGTTCCGAACGCCGACTTCATCCCGGCTGACCGCAAGGGCCTGACGATCTGCGACGCCACTTCGGCGGCTTTTGCGCAGGACCTCGACTTCTCCAAGCTCGATGTCACCACCTTCTCCTGGCAGAAGGTTCTGGGCGGTGAGGGCGGTCACGGTGTGATCATCCTTTCCCCGCGCGCCGTCGAGCGCCTGACGACCTATGTGCCGGCATGGCCGCTGCCGAAAATCTTCCGCATGACCTCGGGCGGCAAGCTGATCGAAGGCATCTTCGTCGGCGAGACGATCAACACGCCCTCGATGCTCTGCGTCGAGGACTATGTCGATGCGCTGAAGTGGGCAAAGTCGCTGGGCGGCCTCAAGGCGCTGATCGCCCGTGCCGATGCGAACGCCAAGGTGATCTTCGACTTTATCGAAAAGAACGACTGGATCGCCAATCTGGCCGTTGATGATGCCACGCGCTCCAACACCTCGGTCTGCGTGAAGATCGTTGATCCCGCGGTGACAGCACTCGACGCGGATGCCCAGGCTGCCTTTGCCAAGGGCATTGCCAGCATCCTCGAAAAGCAGGGTGTCGCCTTCGACATCGGTGCTTACCGCGATGCGCCGGCTGGCCTTCGAATCTGGGCCGGTGCGACGATCGAGACATCAGACATGGAAGCGCTGATGCCCTGGCTTTCCTTCGCCTACGAAACGCAGAAGTCGTCCCTGGCCAAGGCTGCCGCCTGATCCTTGATCAATTTGGCTCCGCCACAGAGGCGGAGCCCCGCAATTCTCATCATCTCATTCAAACGAACTCTCTGAAGGAGGCCTCGTCATGGCACCTCGCGTTCTCGTATCCGACGAACTGTCTGAAACCGCCGTCCAGATCTTCCGTGATCGCGGCGTTGAAGTGGACTTCCAGCCGAAGCTCGGCAAGGACAAGGAAAAGCTCGCCGAAATCATCGGCAACTATGATGGCCTCGCCATCCGTTCCGCCACCAAGGCGACGGAAAAGCTGATCGCGGCTGCGACCAACCTCAAGGTCATCGGTCGCGCCGGCATCGGCGTCGACAATGTCGATATCCCGGCTGCCTCCAAGCGCGGCATCATCGTGATGAACACGCCCTTCGGCAACTCGATTACAACAGCCGAACACGCCATCGCCCTGATGTTTGCCGTTGCCCGCCAGCTGCCGCAGGCCGATGCCTCGACCCAGGCCGGCAAGTGGGAAAAGTCGAAGTTCATGGGTGTCGAGATCACCGGCAAGACGCTGGGCGTGATCGGTGCCGGCAACATCGGCGGCATCGTCTGCAAGAAGGCGATCGGGCTCGGCATGCATGTCATCGCCTACGACCCCTTCCTGTCGACCGAGCGTGCCCAGGAAATGGGCGTCGAAAAGGTCGAGCTGGACGAGCTCCTGCCGCGCGCCGATTTCATCACGCTGCATGTGCCGATGACCGACAAGACCCGCGGCATTCTCGGCAAGGACAACATTGCCAAGACGAAGCCCGGCGTGCGCATCATCAACTGCGCCCGTGGTGGTCTCGTGGATGAGGCAGTCCTTGCCGACGCCATCAAGTCCGGCCATGTCGCCGGTGCCGGTTTCGACGTCTTCGAAGTCGAGCCTGCAACCGAAAGCCCGCTCTTCGGCCTGCCCAACGTCGTCTGCACGCCGCATCTCGGCGCCTCGACCACGGAAGCCCAGGAGAATGTTGCCCTTCAGGTCGCCGAGCAGATGTCGGACTACCTCATCAAGGGTGCCGTCTCGAACGCGATCAACATGCCGTCGATCACCGCCGAGGAAGCGCCGATCCTCAAGCCCTTCATCCGTCTTGCGGACGTGCTCGGCTCCTTTGCCGGCCAGATGACCGAGAACCCGATCAAGGAAATCGAGATCCTCTATGACGGTGTGACCTCCGGCATGAACACCAAGGCGCTGACGTCTGCGCTGCTGGCCGGTCTCATTCGCCCGCAGGTGGCCGACGTCAACATGGTTTCGGCGCCGATCATGATCAAGGAAAAGGGCGTTATCGTCTCGGAAGTGAAGCGCGACAAGACTGGCGTCTACGACGGCTACATCAAGCTCACCGTCACGACCGAGAAGCAGACCCGGTCGATCGCCGGCACGGTCTTCTCCGACGGCAAGCCGCGCTTCATCCAGATCAAGGGCATCAACATGGATGCCGATGTCGGTCAGAACATGATCTACATCTCCAACACCGACGTTCCCGGCATGATCGGCTTCATGGGCACGACGCTCGGCAATGCCAAGGTCAACATCGCGAATTTCCAGCTCGGTCGTGACCAGGAAGGCGGCGACGCGATTGCGCTTCTCTATGTCGACGGCCCGGTGGATCAGTCCGTGCTCGACCAGCTGATTGCCAACCCGGCGGTCAAGCAGGCCAAGCCTCTGGTGTTCAACGTCGACTGACCGACGTTCGATCAGTCATCAACAAAGACGGCGCGGGATCAAACCCGCGCCGTCTTTGTTTGTTGCGGGTGGTGGCTCAGTTTCCATAATATATGGAAAACGCTATGCGTTGATGTGACGCATGGCGGCTTGTCGCATTGTTTTTCCGATGCGAGGCTATAATTGATGACCGTCATCTCCGGGAGGAGAGGAGGAAAGGACAGATCATGTTCGAAAACTTCGACGCACAACTCCTGGCACGCATACAGTTTGCCTTTACCGTATCGTTCCACATCATATTCCCCGCCTTTTCCATCGGGCTTGCGAGCTATCTCGCCGTGCTCGAAGGCCTCTATCTCTGGAAAAAGGACAAGGTCTATCTGGAGCTCTTCGACTTCTGGAAGACGATCTTTGCGGTCGCCTTCGGCATGGGGGTCGTCTCCGGCATCGTGATGTCCTACCAGTTCGGCACCAACTGGTCCGTCTTTTCCGACAAGGCGGGACCGGTAATCGGACCGCTGATGGGATACGAGGTTCTGACTGCCTTCTTCCTAGAAGCCGGCTTCCTCGGCGTCATGCTTTTCGGGCGCAAGCGAGTCGGGCCGGGTCTGCATTTCTTCGCCACGCTGATGGTCGCCTTCGGCACGCTGATCTCGGCCACCTGGATCCTCTCGGTCAATTCCTGGATGCAGACGCCGGACGGTTTCGCCATGAATGATGTCGGGCAGTTCGTGCCGGTCGACTGGTGGAAGATCGTCTTCAACCCATCCTTCCCCTATCGCCTGACCCATATGGTCATCGCCGCCTATCTCACCACCGCCTTTGTCGTCGGCGCGGTCGGCGCCTGGCATCTGCTGAAGGGGACGGCGCCGCGCCGTGCGGGCGTGATGTTCTCGATGGCGATGTGGATGGCGGCGATCGTTGCCCCCATCCAGATCGCAGCCGGTGATGCGCATGGCTTGAATACGCTGGAGCATCAACCGGTCAAGGTCATGGCCATGGAAGGCCATTTCGACAGCCATCCGGAGGGCGCGCCACTGATCCTCTTCGGTATTCCGAACACGGAAGCGAAACGCATCGACTACGCGATCCAGATCCCGAAGCTGTCGAGCCTCATCCTGAAGCATGATCTCAATGCCCCGCTCGATGGCCTCGACACGATCCCCGACGACAAGGAGCCGCCGGTTGCCATCGTCTTCTGGTCCTTCCGGGTCATGGTGGCGATCGGATTCGCCATGCTCGGCGTCGGTCTGTTTTCCTTGTGGTGCCGGTGGAAGGGGACGCTCTACGAGAGCCACTGGATGCATCGTGTCGCGCTCGTCATGGGCCCCTCCGGCTTCGTCGCCGTGCTCGCCGGCTGGATCACCACCGAGGTCGGCCGGCAGCCCTATACGGTCTATGGCCACCTCCTGACGGCGGATTCGATCTCGCCGATCGCGGCCCCTGCGGTTGCGGCCTCGCTGATCGCCTTCATCGTGGTCTATTTCATCGTCTTCGGTGCAGGCACCTTCTACATTCTGCGCCTGATGGGCCGCCTGCCGCACGATCCGATGCCGGATCTCGACGATGGCCCGATCCGTTCTTCCGGCATTACGCCGGCGGCGCAGCCCGGTCACCATGGAGGCAAACATGCCCATTGATCTTCCCTTCATCTGGGCCGGCATCATCGCCTTTGCGGTGCTCGCCTATGTCATCCTCGACGGCTTCGATCTCGGGGTCGGGATCCTCTTTCCCTTCTTTCCGGAGAAGCACGAGAAGGATCTGATGATGAACTCGGTGGCGCCCGTCTGGGACGGCAACGAGACCTGGCTGGTGCTCGGCGGGGGAGGGCTGCTCGCCGTCTTCCCGCTCGCCTATGCGACGATCCTGCCCGCGATCTATGCCCCGATCGTTCTCATGTTGCTCGGTCTCATATTCCGCGGCGTCGCCTTCGAATATCGCTGGCGGACAAAAAAGGCCGAGTATCTCTGGAACTGGGCCTTTACCGGTGGCTCTGTCGTCGCGGCCTTCTTCCAGGGGGTGGCGCTCGGCGCGCTGGTCCAGGGCATTCCCGTCGAGAACCGCGCCTATGCGGGGGGCTGGTGGGACTGGCTGACCCCGTTTTCGCTGGCGACCGGCCTGGCGCTGGTCATCGGCTATGCGCTGCTCGGGGCGACATGGCTTGTAATGAAGACCAGTGGCGATCTGGCTGAACGTGCCCGATCCCTGGCGCTTCCCCTGTCCTTTGCCACTGTCGGTGCCATGGGCATCTTCAGCCTGTGGACCCCCTGGCTCGAGCCAATCTATTTTGAGCGGTGGTTCGGCTACCCGACCCTGATCTTCTCGATCATCGTGCCCGCGCTCGTGCTGGGCTGCCTCTACCTGATCGTCACCGGGCTGAAGGCGGGGCATGACGCCAGGCCGTTCCTTGCGGCTCTCGGGCTCTTCGTGCTTGGTTATGCCGGGATCGGGATCAGCTTCTATCCCTATATCGTGCCATCCTCCGTCACGATCTGGGAGGCGGCAGCGCCGGATGAAAGTCTGGCCTTCCTGCTCTACGGTGCGGTCGTGCTCGTGCCGATGATCCTCGGCTATACGGCCTATGCCTATTGGGTCTTCCGCGGCAAGCTCGATCCGGACGAGGGCTATCACTGATGGACAAGCGCATCATTGCCAGCCGTCTCCTGTGGTTCGTCGGCCTCTGGGCCGGCGGGGTTCTTGCTATTTCGATCATCGGACTGATCATCAAGTTCTGGCTTAATGGCTGATCCCGATCACTTGAAATTCAATGGAAATTGCAGGGCTCGCTCTTCAAAAGAGAGTGAGCTCTCTCCATATGGGAGCCAAGCCCTCCATAGGGCATCGGGACTGTTTCGAGGAGGACAGGAAACACGCATGCGGCAATACGCAAAGATTTCAGCGACGCTCGCGCTCGGCATGATGGTCACACTGATGGCCGTCGATTTCGCCGAAGCGCGTCGCGCTTCGGGCGGCTTCGGCAGCCGTGGCACGCGCACCTTCAATCAGCCGGCGATCACGCGCACGGCGCCGACGCCATCCGCTCCGATCGAGCGGACGATGACACCACGCACCAATGCGACACAGCCCGGTGCTGCCCAGTCGACGGCGGCCAACCAGGCAGCGCGTCCGGGTGGCCTGTTCGGCGGCCTTGCCGGCGGTCTGATGGGCGGCCTGCTTCTCGGCGGGTTGTTCGGCATGCTGATGGGAACGGGTTTCGGCGGCGGCTTCGGCTTCCTCGGCCTTCTGCTGCAGGGCCTGCTGATCTTCTTCCTGATCCGTTTTGCCATGCGCATGTTCGCCAATCGCCAGCCTGAAGCGTCCGGCGCCGGCAATGCGCCGGGCTTCGGTGGCTTTGGCGGCATGTCACGCGACAATCAGAGCGGCGACCAGCCTCGTCCGAGCTTCCAGATCCCGAAGATCGGTGGCGGTGCTGCCGCCAGCGCTTCTGCCGCCCGTTCGGGTCCGGCCGATGAACTCGGTATTACGCCTGGCGATCTGGAGCGCTTCGAGGAATTGCTGCAGGAGATGCAGCGGGCCTATGCGGAGGAAGATTACGGCGCGCTGCGCCGGATCACGACGCCTGAAGCCATGTCCTATCTCGCCGAGGAATTGAGCGAGAACGCGACGAAGGGCGTCCGGAATACGGTGCGCGACGTCCGTCTGGTTCAGGGCGACGTGGCGGAAAGCTGGGCCGAGGACAAGATGGAATATGCCACCGTTGCCATGCGCTACGAAGCGATCGACTATGTTGTCGACCGCCAGACGGGTGCCGTCGTCGAGGGTGATCCGAACACGCCGGCGGAGTCGGTCGAGCTCTGGACCTTTGCCCGTCGTCCATCCACCCTGTGGCAGATTTCGGCGATCCAGAGCGCCAACTGATCCTTACGCTACTGAATGAAAAAGCCTCCCCATCGGTCACGGTGGGGAGGCTTTTTGCATTTTAGCGTGCAGACATGATCGACCCCGGCAACCTTAGCCCGGGCACTGCTGCAATTGCTTGGCGTAGGTATAGGTGATGTCGGTGAAGCGCTTTGCACCGCGCAGAGCCTCGGGGCGCTTGTTGTAGGCGCCGCGCAGATAGCCGGTGTGGCCGGAGTGATAGGCGAGGTAGAGCTTGTAGGGGTCGTTGAGCGGGATGTTGACCTTTGTCGCGCTCTCGCGGTGGTACCAGCCGATGAAACGGATGGCGTCGGCGAAGTCGGTGCGGCGGGCACCCCAGCGACCGGTTTCCTTCTGGTAGCGTTCCCAGGTGCCATCAAGCGCCTGCGAATAGCCGTATGCCGAAGACGCGCGCTTTCCCGGAATGAAGCCGAGGATCATCTTGCGTGGGGGCTTGGCGTTGTGGCGGAAACTCGATTCCGTATAGATCGTCGCCATCAGGATCGGGACCGGAACCCCGTATTCGCGCTCGGTGGCAACAGCGGCGCGGCGCCAGTTGTTGAACAGCCCGTCACGCTGCTCGAAGATCGCGCAGGCATTGCGGGTCTGGGATGGCGGCTTGGCACAGGCCGACAACGTCAGCATGACGCCAAGGGCGGATATGAGAGCGGTACGCATGACAAAACCTCGCTACAGGCCTGCCATTCTATTCATTAAAATTTAACGAAAGGTTTTCCCTTTGGCCCCTGATCTCGCCTCCCCCGATCCGGGGTGTGGAACACTGCGCGCCCGCCCGGGTTCCCCTTCCATGACCGAAAACAGACAGGAGACTAGACCCATGTCCATCCGAGCCATGATCGAAACCCACCCCTCGATGAATGGGGAGGCAAATGATGCGCTGATCGCCTGCATCGATGCCTGCTTCGAGTGCGCGCAGACCTGCATCTCCTGCGCGGATGCCTGCCTTGCAGAAGACATGGTTGCCGATCTGCGCCAGTGCGTCCGGTTGAATGAGGACTGTGCCGATATCTGCCTTGCCACCGGACGGGCCGCCATCCGCCGCACGGGGCGCAATGCGCAGGTGCTGCAGGGGCTCGTTGAAGCCTGCGCGCGCGCCTGTGCGGCCTGCGCCGAGGAATGCGGCCGCCATGCCGAGATGCATGCCCATTGCCGGATCTGTGCGGAGGCCTGCCGGGCCTGCGAAGATGCCTGTCGACAGACGGTCAATCCGATACAATGAGGCGTTGACCTCCGTCGCATTTGCACCCAGTCTGCCGGCCGATCTTCGGGCAACGAGGAGGGACGAACACGTCCTTGCCCGTCGATCGCAGGTGGACCCCGGTCCGGGAGTGAGGATTCCAAGGCATGCAGCACGTCGGCGTCGGCATCATCGGATGCGGCAATATTTCAGGCGCCTATCTCAAGGCGCTCCAGCATTTTCCTATTCTCAAGGTTTGCGGCATTGCCGATCTGAACAGCGATCTCGCCGCAAGCCGGGCCGCGGAATTCGGCGTGCCCGCGCGCACCATCGATGAGCTTCATGCCGATCCCGAGGTTGCCATCATCGTCAACCTGACGATCCCCAAGGCGCATGTCGATGTGGGCCTGAAGGCGCTTGCCGCCGGAAAACATGTCTACTCGGAGAAGCCGCTCGGCGTGACGTTTGCCGAGGGCAAGCGGCTGGTCGAAGCCGCAAAGTCGCTCAATCTCAGGGTCGGCTCGGCGCCCGATACCTTTCTCGGCGGCGCGCATCAGACGGCACGCGGGCTGATCGACCAGGGCGTGATCGGGCAGCCGATTGGTGGGACGGCTTTCTTCATGTGCCCCGGCCATGAGCGATGGCATCCCAATCCGGATTTCTACTATGAGGCCGGTGGCGGGCCGATGCTCGACATGGGGCCTTACTACATCACCGATCTCGTCAATCTCTTTGGCCCGGTCGCGAAGGTCGCGGGCTTTGCCACCAAGATACGCGACACCAGAAAGATCGGCAGCGAGCCGCGCAGGGGCGAGACAATCCCGGTGCATGTGCCGACCCATGTCGCGGGGCTGATGTCCTTCGCCAATGGCGCTGTTGTGCAGATCTCCATGAGCTTCGATGTCGCCGCCCACGGGCACAAGCCGCTCGAGGTCTATGGCACCGATGGCACGCTGATCGTACCGGATCCCAATCATTTCGGTGGCGATGTCTTCGTCCTGCCGCTGACCGGCGAGGCGCAGGGCAAGCCGGTAACGCTGCCTTACTCCGATGGGAATTGGCGCTCGCTCGGCGTCGCCGACATGGCGCATGCCATTCTGTCGAACCGGCCGCATCGGGCGAATGGCGATCTGGCGCTGCATGTGCTTGAGGTCATGGAGGCCTTCCAGACGGCCTCGGACCGGGGCGAGACGGTCGCCATAACCACCAGCGTTGAGCGGCCGGCGCCGCTCGAACAGTCGCTCATTGATGGCCTGATCGGCCGCTAAAGACAAAACAGGGAATTTCACATGCGTCAGGTTCTGATTTGCTGGGGCGGCTGGGATGGACACGAGCCCGAACAATGCGCCGCCGTCGTCTCCGACATGCTGCAGGCGGAAGGCTTTTCCGTCCGCGTTGAGGCCAGCACCGAGGCCTTTGCCGACCCTGATATCCGCGACTACAGCCTCATCGTGCCGATGCTGACGATGACCAGGATCGAAAAGCCCGAAATCGAGAACCTGGAGCTTGCCATCCGCGGTGGCGTCGGTCTCGGCGGCTTCCACGGCCAGGCAGGCGACAGCTTTCGCGACTGCGTGCAGTATCAATACATGATCGGCGGCCAGTGGGTCGCCCATCCCGGCAATATCTATGATTACACCGTCAATATCACGAAGCCCGACGACCCGCTTGTCTCCGGCGTCGGCGATTTCCCCTATCGCTCCGAGCAGTATTACATGCATGTCGACCCGAACAACGAGGTGCTGGCGACGACCGCCTTTACCGGCGAGCACGACGCCTGGATCGACGGGCATGTGATGCCGGTCGTCTGGAAGCGCCGCCACGGAAAGGGCAGGGTGTTCTACTCCTCGCTCGGCCACCAGGCGGCGGAGTTTAAGGTGCCGCAGATGCGGGAAATTGTGCGGAGAGGGTTGGTCTGGGCGGCGCGGTGAGGGCGGCTTTTGGGGCGCATCGGGATAGGCGGAGGGATGACGGGCGGGCTGATTTCGGTTTCGTCTTGGTTCGTGTAGCTTCTAGACCATCATCGGCCATCGCCTACGGCCAGCCGGGCCGGTCATAATCGGGAGATTCTAGCGATAGACGACAATACCAGTCCCGTATTTTTAGAATGGAACGATCTCCTCGACGAAGGAGACCGCGAAAACTTTGAATTGATCAATAGCGCTATCGCCGAGCTCGATTCGTGGCGCGTTGGTGAGCTTCAGGCAACCGGTATATTCGCTAACTCGAAGTTGGCTTGGAAGCACTTCAGGTTCTCCCAATCCCTCAATTACCGGATGGTTCATCTTGTTGACTCGATCTGCCTTGGCTGGAACGAGCATCGATTTATGGGACCTGTCCTTGCGTCCCGAGCCATAATTGAAACTGCTGCCATACTTTCCAGACTACTTCAAAAGACGCAGAGCAGTTTGGAGAGCAAAAATGTACAAGAGCTAAATGAGTTTCTCGACCGGTTCACGTTTCAAACGAGAGATAGAGAGATGCTCAAGAGGAATCCCGATTTAGCGGCTACCAACATTCTGACTGAAATAACGCGGCTGGATAAGCGGATGGGTGGGGTTTCTGCGCACTACGAGATGCTGTCCGAGCTCTGTCATCCGAATTATTTCGGTCACGTGGGCCTGTTCTCAAAACTCGATACCAGTTCCGGAACCGTCACGTTCAATGATGACATTATTGAGCGCAAAACTCTCCATAGTGTTTTTGCTTCCTTGATGCTTACTGCTTTGGCGCGATCCGATCTGCGGATACTGTATTCTGCTGTAAGAGACGTCGCGGATCTGCAGGCTCAAAGATAGTTTTCTCCGAGACCGCGCTGTTAACGATCGAAGTAGAGAGCTACTGGACTCTGGATGCGAAAGTCGCGTTGATTGGAAGAACACAAGCTAAAGATTGACATTGCACGCGCGCAGCTAGGGGTCGCAACGGACCTCTTCCTTCGGGATCGAGATCCTATTTCGGTCCATGTTTTGGCATGTGGAGCGTGCGAACTTTTGGAAGGGATTGGGCAAATTCTCGAAGTTGAGATTTTGTCGGCCCTCATTCTTAAGGTCCAACCCGACTTAAAGTTAGGAAAAATTGTCAAACTAAGAAACCAGTACTGGAATGCCATGAAGCACTTCTATGGGCATAACAAGCAGACGGTGCGCGACGATGCCGAGTTGCTGGCTGGCTTCTCCGATGTCCAAAATGACACGGTCATTTGGGAGGGGTGGTATGACTATCAGCGGGTAACTGGTCGATTGCCTATCGAAGCACAGGTATTTCAGATCTGGTATTTTGCGCTCTACGAGGAGAAGTTAGCGCCCCATGTCGACAGACAGCCGTATCGACATATTTTTTTCGAATATTAGCGCATCCGATCGCACGGAGCAGAAGCGGAGGCTTCGGAGGTTGTGCGAGAAGTATCGGCATGATCGGTCTCTAGCAAAGGATCCAAGAACCGAGGCACGGCCGCTCGTTAACCGTCGTCCGCAATAGCGCTGAACCGCAAATTGCGTGCGCCGAAAACCAAATTCAGCTGTATTTGGAAAATTTTGGTAGCGGGAGGCGGACTTGAACCGCCGACCTTGGGGTTATGAATCCCACGCTCTAACCACCTGAGCTATCCCGCCACACATTCGGAAACCTGATGGGCCGTGGCAGCCCGTCCGAAGCGATGGGCGGCTTATAAGGCGAGGCTCCGATCAAAGTCAAGCGCGGTTTGGCCAAAAACAGCGTGGCTTTCCACTGGCTTGGGAGAAGTCCTCCGTCGCGGCCCGAATGCCTTGGCCTCAGGCGGCGACGGGGCTGGCGAGAAGCGCCTTCAGCGAGGCTTCCGCGGCGCCGGAGCGTTCCGAGCGCTCGATGAAGCCGCCGCCATAGACGCGCGCGTCGGCACCGGTTGCCGAATAGAGCACGCAGGCCTGGCCGGGGGCGACGCCGGCTTCGCCGATTTCGAGATCGACATAGACGCCGCGGTCGTCGGCATGCAGGACTGCCGGTGTCGGCGGGCGGGTGGAGCGGACCTTGGCGAAGCAGGCGAGTCCTTCGGCTGCGTCTTCGGCCAGGGTGCGGTCGCCGAGCCAGTTGATATCGCGCAGATAGACGCGGTGGGTTTCCAGCGCTTCCTTCGGGCCGACGATGACGCGGCGCGAGCGGGCGTCGAGATAGATGACGTAGAGCGGCTCACCGGTGGCGACGCCCAGGCCTTTCCGCTGGCCGATCGTGTAATGCAGGATGCCTTCGTGGTTGCCGAGTACGCGACCGTCGAGATGCACGATGTCACCGGCCAAAGCCGCATTCGGCTTCAGCTTGTTGATCACGTCGGCATATTTGCCCTGGGGCACGAAACAGATGTCCTGGCTGTCGGCCTTCTGGGCGACGACGAGGCCCATGTCTTCGGCGAGCACACGGGTTTCCGCCTTCGACATGGCGCCGAGCGGGAAGCGCAGATAGTCGATCTGCTCCTGCGTGGTGGCAAAGAGGAAATAGCTCTGGTCGCGCTCGCTATCGATCGGGCGGAAGAGGGCGCGGTGGCCGGGATCGTTGGCGAGCGGCACCGACTTCGAGCGGATGTAGTGGCCGGTTGCCAGTGCATCGGCGCCGAGTTCCTTGGCGGTAGCCAAAAGATCGGCGAACTTGACCGTCTGGTTGCAGGCTACGCAGGGGATCGGCGTTTCGCCGGCGACATAGCTTTCCATGAACGGGTTGATGACCGTGTCGCGGAAGCGCTGTTCGTAGTCGAGCACGTAGTGTGGAATGCCGAGCGTTTCGCAGACGCGGCGGGCATCGTCGATGTCCTGGCCGGCGCAGCAGGAGCCGGCGCGGTGGACGGCGGCGCCATGGTCGTAGAGCTGCAGCGTGATGCCGAGGACGTCATAACCCTCGCGTTTCAGGATGCCGGCGACGACGGAGGAATCCACGCCGCCCGACATGGCGACGACAACGCGCGTATCTTCCGGTCTCTTGTCAAAATCCAGCGTGTTCACGGGCTTCGTCTCTGTGCTTCATGCGACCGTTTATCCCGCCCATTGCGGGGATCTGGTTTCTGGCCTTGCGGGCGTATTCGCGCGCTGCCGGTACCGGTCCTTTAGTTGACGGATATAGAAAGGATTGCTTCTTCGTGCAAGAGCAGCGATTCGCGGGGTGACCCGCAAGGAGGACCCAGCATGCCCGTCCAGATGACCGTCACCCGTGAGAGCTTTCCGATATCAGGCAGCTTCACGATCTCGCGCGGCTCGAAGACCGAGGCGAAGGTGGTCACGGTCCGGCTGACGGATGGCGTTCATGTGGGGCAGGGCGAATGCGTACCCTATGCGCGTTACGGCGAGACGGTGGAGAGTGTCGTCGAGGAGCTGACGGTGCTGGTGCCGGAAGTCGCCGCAGGTCTCGACCGGGCGGGGCTGCAGAGCAGGCTTACGCCCGGGGCGGCGCGCAATGCGCTCGACTGCGCCTTCTGGGATCTGGAGGCGAAGCAAGCGGGGCTGCCGGTCTGGCAACTTGCAAAGTTACAAGAGCCCAAGCCGCTGTCGGTGACCTATACGCTGTCGCTCGGCACGCCAGACAGCATGCAGGCGGCGGCAAAGAAGGAGGCGCACCGACCGCTGCTGAAGGTCAAGCTGGGCGGCGAGGGTGATGTCGAGCGCATCCGGGCGGTGAGGGCGGGTGCACCGAACTCCGCCATCATCGTCGACGCCAACGAGGGCTGGAGCATCGATCAATACAAGGCGCTGGCGCCGGTCTTTCTCGATCTCGGCGTGCAGCTGGTCGAACAGCCGTTTCCGGCCGGCGATGACGAGGCCCTGCGCGGTCTCGAACGCATCCTGCCGGTCTGTGCCGACGAGAGCTGTCACGACACGGCATCGCTTGCCGCCCTCAAGGGCAAGTATGATGCTGTGAACATCAAGCTCGACAAGACGGGCGGGCTGACCGAGGCGCTTCTGATGCGCGATGCGGCGGTCCAAGCCGGTTTCGAGATCATGGTCGGCTGCATGGTCGGCACCTCGCTTGCCATGGCCCCGGCCTTTCTGATCGGGCAGGGGGCTGCCTTTGTCGACCTCGACGGACCGCTGCTTCTGGCGCGGGATCGCGAGCCGGCCATTGCCTATGACGGCGCGATCATGCCGCTGCCGCCGCGCGGGCTTTGGGGCTGACGTCAGCCCTTCTGAGCCAAGGGCCCGTTCTTCGCCATCCAGATCATGTGCTTCTTGCCGCGACCGGTTTTTCCGGCGCGGACCGGAATCTCTTCTGCGCCATAGCCGCACTCCTTCAAGCGGCGTGTGAAGTGCGGATCGGGACCCTGTGACCAGACGCCCAACACGCCCCCTCGGGTGAGCGCGGCCCTGGATTTGCGTAACCCATCATGGGAATAGAGGCTGTCGTTCGCCTCCCGTGTGAGGCCATCAGGGCCATTGTCGACATCGAGCAGGATGGCGTCGAACTGGCCCTTTGATTTCGAAATCAAGGCGCCCACGTCCCCTACATGGACAGTCACGCGCGGGTCATCGAGGCTGCCGGCATGGATCTCGGCCATGGGGCCGCGCGCCCAGTCGACGACGGCGGGCACAAGTTCGGCGACGGTGACCTTGGCAACCTCAGGCAGGACGTCGAGAGCGGCGCGCAGCGTGAAGCCCATGCCGAGGCCGCCGATCAGGATATGCGGACGCTTATGGTTGGAGATCCGCTCGAAAGCCAGGGTGGCGAGCGCCTCCTCCGAGCCGCTGAGGCGGCTGTTCATCAGCTCGTTGGTGCCGAGCATGATGGAGAATTCCGATCCCCGGCTCTTCAGGCGCAATTCGCCGCCTCCGGGTATCTTGGCCGTATCGAGCTGGATCCAGGGGAGCATGGGTCAATTCCTGCCGTGATGATCGGCTGCCCCTATCACGGAGCGCCGTCCGGCTTCAACTCCGCTTGCAATTGTCGTCCGTACCGAAGCCGCTCGATTGGCCCTTGCGGTTCCCATCAGCCGAGGCGCATCTTGCGCATCGAATACGCCGCGCCCAATCACCTTCCGCAGCAGGAGAATGCCCATGCCCGCCCCCAAGAATGCCTTCAAGGCCGCCCTGCGCGAGACGGACGACATCCTTGTCGGGTTCTGGGTGGCGCTGGCGAGCCCGCATGTCGCTGAAGTCTGCGCGGGTGCGGGCTTCGATTGGATCCTGATCGACGGTGAGCATGGACCCAATGACATTCCGCTGATGGCCGCCCAGCTGGCGGCCGTTGCCCGCCATCCAGCGCATCCGGTCGTGCGTCTGCCGGTCGGCGAGACCTGGCTGATCAAGCAGGCGCTGGATATCGGGGCACAGACGGTGATGATCCCGATGGTCGAGACGAAGGACGAGGCCGAGCGATTGGCCAGGGCGTTCCGGTATCCGCCCGAGGGCGTCAGAGGCATGGGCGCGAGCCTTGGCCGTGCCTCGGACTTCGGCCGAATCAGCGATTATGCCGAAACAGCCAATTCCGAGGTCTGCCTCATCGCGCAGATCGAGAGCCGGCTCGGGGTCGAAAATGCCGATGCGATCATTGCCACGTCGGGCGTGGATGCGATCCTCGTCGGCCCCGCAGATCTGGCGGCCGACATGGGCCATCGTGGCAACCCCACGCATCCAGAGGTCATGCAGGCGGTCGAAACCGTGATCGGCAAGGCCGTCGCTGCGGGCAAACCGGCCGGCATCATGTCCGGCGACCCCGCCATGCTCTCCATGGCGCGCAAGGCCGGCATCCGTTTCCTCGCCTCCTCGACCGATGTCAGTCTCCTGGCCGCGGCGGCCGCCAATCTCGCAGCGTCGATGCGCGGCTGATCCTGCTTTCCCGCCACATGTCCATGGATCTTCAATGAAACTCACACTTGCAGAAGCCGAGATGCTGATCGTCGGCGCCCTTGTCCGTTCCGGCGTCAATGACACCAATGCCCGTTCCGTCGCTCGCGCACTGGTGGCCGCCGAAGCCGCCGGGCAGGGTGGTCATGGTCTGCGCCGGGTCGAGGCCTATAGCGCCCAGGCGCGGGCCGGCAAGGTCGATGGCGGGGCAGAGCCCCGGGCCCAGCGACCGAGGCCGGGTGTGCTGGTCATCGATGCAATGAACGGTTATGCCTATCCGGCGCTCGATCTTGCGGTCGAGATGCTGCCTGCCATCGCACGCGAGCAAGGCATTGCGATCGCCACCATTCACCGCTCGCACCATGCCGGGGTCATGGGCCTGACGGTCGCGCGCTTTGCCGAGCAAGGTCTGGCCGCGATGATGTTTGCCAATGCGCCGGCCTCCATGGCGCCCTGGGGCGGCAACAAGGCGCTTTACGGCACGAACCCCATCGCCTTTGCCGTGCCGATCGAGAATGGCGATCCTGTTATTGTCGATCTGGCGCTTTCGAAAGTGGCGCGCGGCAAGATCATGGCGGCGCGACAGAAGGGCGAGGCTATTCCCGACGATTGGGCCTTCGATGCCGATGGTCAGCCGACGACGGATGCGAACCTTGCGATGGACGGCTTCATGGCGCCCCTCGGGGGCGCGAAGGGGGCTGCCCTCGCGATGATGGTCGAGATCCTCTCGGCCGGCCTCACCGGCGCCAACTATGCCTTCGAGGCATCTTCGCTGTTCGACGACCGGGGGCCACCGGTGGCGCTTGGCCAGACGATCATCGCCATCGATCCGGTGGCGACGGGTGGCCCCGGCGTGTTGTCGCGACTGGCTTTGCTGGCCGAAGAGATCGGTGCGCAGGACGGGACGCGCATTCCCGGGCGGTGCGGGCAGGATCTGTCCCGGAGCGCCGCGGTCGCCGGCATCACGATCGAGGACGAGGTCGTCGCGGCCATCCGGGCGATTGCCTGAGCGTGCCGCGTTTCCCTGCTCAGATCACTCGGCGGCGATGATGTGGAATTCCTGCGGGGCACCCGGATTCTGCGCCTTGCTCATCAGGTAGATGAGACAGCTCGTTCTCAGGAGCGAGGCGAAGTTCGACACTGCGCCATTGATCTCAAGGGCTTCGTCGTAGAGCGTCGACAGGAAGCGGGATGTCGAGAAATTCTGGCTGGCTGCGATCTCGTCGATCAGCACCCAGAAGGCGGCTTCAAGCTGGATGCTGGTGGAATGGCCACCGATGCGGACCGAGCGGTTGACGGCGCGATAGCGGGACGGGTCCTGTCCTGCGAAGACTTCACACATGGCATGCTCCTCCCTGGTATCCGTTTTTTCGGTCTGCAGTCTTTTGAGCATTATGTTGCGCGCCGCTGCTGTGGTCAATTTCCGTCTTTTCTAAACTGCCTCGCCCGGGTGCGAAGAATGGACACATCTGCCGGCGAAAAAATTCGGCTGCGGTAATGGGCTGCTACCAGCCTTCCGGCAAATCGCGACATCCTCTCTCCATGACAGCTGTCAGCATGCGAGGAGCAGCCCATTGGCGAAAATGATCCATTCGATGATCCGCGTCCTGGAGGAGGAGCGCTCGCTTTCCTTCTACACTCAGGCCTTCGGCCTCGAGATCGCGGAGCGTCTCGATTTTGAAACCTTCACGCTCATCTATCTCAGCAATTCGGAAAGCGAGTTCGAGCTGGAGCTCACGGTCAACAAGGGTCGCGAGGAGGCCTATGAGCTCGGCAATGGCTACGGCCATCTGGCGTTGAGCGTTTCCGATCTCGATGCCGAGCACAAGCGCCTGACGGATCTGGGATTGAACCCGAACAAGATCGTCGAGTTCAACCGGGACGGGGCGCTGCTCGCTCGCTTCTTTTTCATCACGGATCCCGACGGCTACAAGATCGAGGTCTTGCAGCGGCACGGACGGTACAAGTGATCGTGAGGCCGGGGGAAGAGGAGCCCTCGGCCTCATTTTCCAGCAGCCGGCGGGCGCGGGATCGCGCCTTCCAAGGGTGACGGTGCAACGCCGTCGCGCATCATCTCATGGGAGGAGAATGACGTGGTTACGATACTCGACAAGAGCGGGGGCATGTCCCGTCGCCAGCTTCTGAAGACGGGTGCGGCCGGTGCCGTGCTGATGGTCACGGGCACGGCGGTCATCTGTCCTGACCAGGCCTGGGGCCTGGAAGCAACGGCCCTGAAGCCGGACACGCTCGCGACGCTGATCAAGATGGCGCGCGACATCTATCCGCATGACCAGCTTGCCGACCGTTTCTATGCGGCGGCCGTCAAGGGCCAGGACACGATGGCCGGCAAGGACGAGAAGCACAAGATGCTGATCGAAGAGGGCATTGCCGATCTCGACAGCAGAGCCGGTGCCGGCGGTTATCGAGGCCTCGGCTGGGAAGACGACCGTGTCGCCATCCTGCGCGACATCGAGACGACACCCTTCTTCCAGGCGGTGCGAGGCGACCTCGTGGTCAGCCTCTATAACCAGAAGGAGATCTGGCCGATCTTCGGCTACGAAGGCGAGTCCTATTCCAAGGGCGGCTATATCGAGCGCGGATTCGACGACATCACCTGGCTCTGAGCTAGCCCCAGGACACGCATTCATCGTCGCCGGAAGGAGGCCCATCGCGGATGGGAACGGCGGCGCTTACCCCAATGACCGATTTCCCGGGAGGAAAACATGGCAGCGCCCTATGATCTCAACGACGACAGCGTGGTCGTCATCATCGGTTCCGGTGCAGGCGGCGGCACGCTTGCCAACGAGCTTGCCCAGAAGGGCATCGACGTGGTCGTGCTCGAGGCCGGCGCCCGCATCGAATACGAGGATTTCATCAATGACGAATGGGAGAGCTTTTCCCAGCTCGCCTGGCTGGACAACCGCACCACCGGTGGTGGCTGGCGGGTTTCGAAGGACTTTCCCAATCTGCCGGCCTGGATCGTCAAAGCCGTCGGCGGCACGACCACCCACTGGGCGGGCGCCTCGCTCCGCTTCCAGGAGCATGAATTCAAGACGCTGACGAACTACGGCAAGGTGGAAGGCGCCAATCTGCTCGACTGGCCGATCACGCTGGCCGACCTCGAGCCCTATTATGCCAAGGCCGAGGACAAGATGGGCGTGACCCGCACCAACGGTATCGAGGGGCTGCCTGGCAACAACAACTTCAAGATCCTGAAGGCCGGTGCCGACAAGCTTGGCTACAAGGAGTGTCACACCGGCAATATGGCGATCAACTCGGCTGATCGCGACGACCGGATGAGCTGCCAGCAGACCGGCTTCTGCTTCCAGGGCTGCAAGTGGGGCGCCAAATGGTCGACGCTCTACACCGAAATCCCGAAGGGGGAGGCCACGGGCAAGCTGGAAGTCCGGCCGAATTCGCACGTCGTCAAGATCGAGCATGATGACAGCGGCAAGGTGACTGCGGTCGTCTATGCCGACAAGGATGGCAATCTGCAGAGCCAGAAGGCCCGGATCATCTGCGTCGCCGGCAATTCGATCGAAAGCCCGCGCCTGCTGCTCAACTCCGCCTCGTCCAGGTTTCCCGATGGTCTGGCCAACTCGTCGGGGCAGGTGGGGAAGAACTACATGCGCCACACGACCGGCTCGGTCTATGCGGTCTTCGAAAAGCCGGTGCATTTCTACCGCGGCACGACCATGGCCGGCATCGTCCGTGACGAGGCCCGGCACGATCCGTCGCGCGGGTTCGTCGGCGGCTATGAGCTGGAGACGCTGGCGCTCGGCATCCCCTTCATGGCAGCCTTCCTCGATCCGGGCGGCTGGGGCCGGTCGTTCGCGTCCGCCATGGACCAGTATGCCAATATGGCGGGTCTGTGGATCGTCGGCGAGGACATGCCGCAGGAACAGAATGCGGTAAAGCTGCATGGCGAGCTGAAGGACAAATACGGCATGCCCATCCCTGATGTCTGGTTCACGGACCATCCGAACGACGAGGCCATGCGCAACCATGCCTACAAACAGGGTGTGGCAATCTATGAAGCCGTTGGCGCAACCCGCGCCTTCCCGACGCCGCCCTATCCGTCGACCCATAATCTCGGCACCAACCGCATGAGCGAGAAGGCTGAGGATGGCGTCGTCAACAAGTGGGGCCAGAGCCACGACATCAGCAACCTTTTCGTCTCCGATGGTAGCCAGTTCACCACCGGGGCAGCCGAGAATCCGACTCTGACGATCGTCTCTCTTGCGATCCGCCAGGCGGATTACATCGCCGAACAGATGGGCCAAGGCAGCATCTGACCGGCAAAGACTACCTCCCTGCTGCGGGCAGCGATCGTGACGTGCGGTCCTGCCCGCTTTTTTTGTCTGACAGGGGCAGTCAGTGGCTGCGGGCGGTGACGAGCGCGCGGGCTTTCTCGCGGGCCTTGTCCCTGGTGCGGGCCACGGCCTTTCGGAGGCGTGCGCTGCGGGTATTGTCATTGTCGGCGACCGTCATGGCATTGCCGCGCCATTCGAAACCGCTGCCGAACCAGGCCGAGACGAAGAGGGCTGGCAACAGGAGGTCGCGGGTCAGCATGGCTGGCAGGATGCGCCACTCGCTGGGCCAGCCATAGGTACGGGCGAGCAGGAGCTCGCCGGCATACCAGGCGGCGAGGTAAACGAGTGGAGCTGCGGCGGGCAGGGTGCCGGTTGCGGCCAGTGCGATGACGGCTGCCGTCGGCAGGGCGGCGCCGGTGAAGATTTCCGGCAGGAAGTAGACCGGGAAGGAGGCGCGGCGCAGGCGCGCCCAGCGCAACTGGCGCTTCCAGACGGCTCCAATGTCGCGCCTTCCAAGCGGTTGCGGGAAGGGCTGGTGCACGAGGCGGACCTTGAGGCCGACACTGCGGATAAGGATCGTCGCGGCTGCGTCTTCGGCCACCTCTTCGCCGAGCCGTTCGAAACCGCCGAGATGCGAGATCAGTTGGCGGCTGAACAGCATCGACTTGCCCTGGGCGAAGCCGAAGCCCGCGGCATCGGCAAAAAGCTGCCAGCGTGCCTGGAAACTGTCGAGCCAGGCGCTTTCAAGACGGGCGCCAAAATTCTCCGGCTCGGTGCCGGCCGGTGGCGAGCAGACGAGGCCCGTCTCGCTGTCCCAACGCGCCATCATTCGCTCAATGGTGTCCGACGGCATCAGGACATTGCTGTCGGTCATGACGATCCAGTCATGGCGAGCGGTGCGCCAACCCTTGACCACGTTGTTCAGCTTCGGATTGGCGCTGAACAGGTCTTCGCCGACCAGCAGGCGCGCTGCAATATGCGGGTGCTCTGCAATCAGCCGGCGGGCGAGGGATGCTGCGGGGTCATCGGCCCTGGCGACGCAGAAGAGAATTTCATAGACGGGCCAGTCAAGTTCGAAGGTTGAGGCGAGGCAGCGTTCGAGATTGTTTTCCAGGCCGCAGATCGGACGGATCAGGGTGACCGGCGGGCGGGCCAAGGGATCGTGTTCGCGCTTCCGGTGGCGCAGTTTGACGGCAATGACGAGGGCGATGCTTGCCAGCTGGGCGAATAGTGCGAGCGCGGCGAACCAGATCAATAGTGTCATGGCGAGTCTCCGGTATCTCAGCTTCGGATAACATCGCTGTGTGACAGTTCGGCGAAGCCCGTAGAGGCCCGCAACGTCGCAGGCTTCAGTCCTTGGATCGCAGCGCCTGCAGCAACTTGAAGCCGAGGATCGCCGCAACCGCGCCCGCGGCCAGGAAACCGCTGATGCTGCCGCTGATTTCCGCGATCTCGGTGACGCTTTCGCTGAAGCTCGCGCCAAGGCCCGTATAAAGCCCGACCCAGACCGTTTCGCCGAGGATGCCGGCCAGTGTGAAGCGCGCCCAAGAGAAGCCAGAGGCGCCAGCCATCAGGTTGAGATAGGGGCCGAGCGGAGAGAGCAGCCAGCGCGTCAGGAAGACGGCCATATTGCCGCGCTCGTCCATTTCGCGCTGCGCCCGTTCGATCGCCTTGCGTCGCGCCGGATTGCGGGCGACGATCGGGACCAGCCGACGCCCTGCGGTCCAGCCAAGCATATAGCCCAACTGGTCGCCGAAGACGGCCGAGGCGAGGGCGACCGCAATCACGATCCAGAGGGTAAAGTCGCCGGCTGCGGCAAGGGCGCCCATCAGCATCATCACGATGGAGGCTGGCAGCGGTGCGCCGAGGCAGCTGGCGCAGACAACGAGACCGAGCAGGGACAGTCCGTAGGACGGCAGCGACGCGAGCAGCGTCTCGGTCAGGGTCATTTCGGCGGACCTCGGCGGCGGAGATCGGCAAGCGAATCCTCGATCTCAGCCTTGAATTCTTCAAAACTCTGGCCGCGCTCGTCGGCAAGCCGCTCCAGCGACGGGCGTGGGCCGTCCTTGGGCGGGGGCGGAAGGTCGAGGTCACCGGCGAGCTTCTCTACCGGCACGTGCCAGGAATGGGCAACATAGCCGATCGTCATCCAGGGTTCGGGCGGCAGCTCCTGACGCGCCGGGTCTGCCCAGTAGATGACGAACAGGATTGTCCGCCCGGCGAAGAAGATCGCGAGCGCCATCGCCAGCACGAAGGCCGAAGTGAGGATCCGGTGGCGGCGCCACAGTCTGAGGAAAGGCTTCACGGTTCTCTTGTGTGCTCCGGTCGACGGAAGGTTGACAGACCCGGTCACGGGGATTCTATCCTTGCCTTCTAACCGAGAACGGGGAGTGGCGGCAATGGTCGAAGCGGACGTCAGGCTCGGTGACAGCTGGAAAGCCGCGCTGGGCGATGAGTTCAGCCGTCCCTACATGCAGGACCTCAAGGCCTTCCTGCAGCGGGAAAAGGCCGATGGCAAACACATCTTCCCGAAGGGCGCGGAGTATTTTCGTGCGCTCGACCTCACGCCGCTCGATGACGTCAGGGTGGTGATCCTCGGGCAGGATCCCTATCACGGCGCGGGCCAGGCCCATGGCCTCTGCTTCAGTGTGCAGCCGGGCGTGCGGGTCCCGCCGTCTCTCGTCAACATCTACAAGGAGATGCAGAGCGATCTCGGCATCCCGCCAGCGCGCCACGGTTTCCTCGAACATTGGGCCCGGCAGGGCGTCCTGCTGCTCAACAGCGTGCTCACGGTTGAAGAAGCCCGCGCGGCCTCCCATCAGGGGAAGGGCTGGGAGACATTCACCGATGCGGTGATCCGGGCCGTCAATCTGGAATGTGAACATGTGGTCTTCATGCTCTGGGGGGCCTATGCGCAAAAGAAGGCCGCCTTCGTCGACCGGGCGCGGCATCTGGTGCTGACGGCGCCGCATCCTTCGCCGCTGTCTGCGCATAACGGCTTCTTCGGCTGCCGCCACTTCTCTCAGGCCAATGATTATCTGGTGGCGCAGGGCAGAAACGCCATTGATTGGCAATTGCCCGCGACGCCCTGATATCGTTTCGCGAAAAGTCTTTCACGCTCTTCTTAAATAGCGATGCTTCACTCTACCGTGGCGCCAAAATACAGCCTAACGTCTATTGTCTCTTTTTTTCAGCCAATGCAGATTGCGCCACGATCTTTCCATCGTGGCGCAGGTCTAAGCTTCATGCAGCCCTCATTGTCGGTTTCGCCTGTCTGGCGACGGCCCGTTTCGCCGATTGCCTGCCGGTTCGCCGAGGGCGATGTCGATCTCGTCGTGGTCGGCGCCGGATATCAGGGGCTTTCGACCGCGCTGCATGCCGCGCGTGCGGGACTTTCGGTCCAGGTCATCGAGGCGTGCGACATCGGTACGGGCGCATCCGGGGTCAATGGCGGACAGGTCATCCCCGGGCTGAAGCAGGATCCGGAGGTGCTGACCTCCCTGTTCGGCGACGAAGCCGGCAAGCAACTCACCCGCTTTGCCGCCAGGACGGCCGACGTCGTCTTCGACCTGATCGGGCGTGAAGGGCTGGATGTCGAGCATATGCGCTGTGGCTGGATCCAGGCCGCGCATACGGAAGCCGCACTGAAGGCCGCCATGCAGCGTAATCGCCAATGGCGAGCCCAGGGCGCTGATGTCGCACTGCTCAATCAGGCGGAGATCGCACTGCTGATCGGTTCCGAGGGCTATCGCGGCGGTTTCCTTGACCGGCGCGCGGGTGTCGTCAATCCCCTGGCGCTGGTGCACGAACTGGCGAGGATCGCGACAGAGGCGGGTGCCGATCTTGTCACTCGCGATCCGGTGACATCGCTCGTCCGTGACGGGACGTTGTGGCGGGTGGGAACTGGGAGCGGACGCTCGCTTCGCGCCCGGAAAGTGCTGCTTGCCACGAATGCCTATTCCGGCCTGCTTTTCCCGAAGCTCGCACGAAGCCTCGTCTGGTTGCATTCCTTCCAGATCGCCACCGAACCGCTGCCGCCAGAGTTCGACACCATCCTGCCGGGTCGTCATGCGGTGTCCGACAGTCGGCGGATCCTCGTCTATTACCGCCGCAGCCCGGATGGTCGCCTCGTCTTGGGTGGTCGCGGGTCGATGCGCCCGCCGCGCACGGCCGAAGACTGGGTGCACCTGGAGCGGGCGTTGCTGCGGCTCTATCCGATGCTGTCAAACGTTGCGATTTCGCATCGCTGGTTCGGGCGTGTCGCCATGACGCCCGATCATCTTCCGCATCTGCACGAGCCGGAGCCTGGGCTGCTCATGGTGGCCGGCTGCCAGGGGCGAGGCATCGGGCTCATGGTCTCGCTCGGTGAGCCGATTGCGCACTATGTCGCGACTGGCGACCCCGGCAAGCTGCCCCTGCCAGTCTCGCCGCTTCACGGCATCCCTCTGCATCGCTTTCGGCGCATCGGGATTGCCGCGCATGTCGCCTGGTACAGGTTGCTCGATGGTCTGGAACGCTGATCTTCCCATTCTCGTTGGGAAAAAGGCCAACGAGCCGTCTTGCGGACTTGCCGAGATCGATCCCGTGAAGAATAGTTCGAAACAGTCAATTCTTCCCCAAGTGGAGTCTGTATGTCCAAGCATCTGAAATTCTTCATAGACGGCGCTTGGGTGGATCCCATTGTCCCGGCTGTCCTCGACGTCTCCGATCCGGCGACAGAGGAGCCGTTCACGACGATCTCTGTCGGGGCCAAGGCCGATGTGGACCGCGCCGTTGCTGCGGCCAAGGCGGCGTTCACAAGCTTCTCGCAGACGGACAGGGCGGAGCGACTGGCGCTGCTGGAACGGATTCTCGAGGCCTACAACGCTCGTTTCGAGGATATTGCGCAGGCAGTGAGTCGGGAAATGGGTGCGCCACTTGCCTTCGCCCGGGACTCGCAGGCCTGGGCAGGACGGGCGCATCTGGAAGCGACGATCGCGGCCTTCAAGACCTTCAATTTTTCCGAGCAGCGCGGCACGACCCGGATCGTCAGGGAGCCAATTGGCGTCTGTGCCTTGATTACGCCCTGGAACTGGCCCCTCAACCAGATCGTCTGCAAGGTCGCCCCGGCTATTGCCGCGGGCTGCACGGTGGTTCTCAAACCGTCCGAGATCGCGCCGATTTCCGGTCTGATCTTCGCCGAGGTCATGGAAGCTGCCGGTACACCAAAGGGCGTTTTCAACCTCGTCAATGGTCGCGGCCTGGAGGTCGGTCAAGTCATGGCGGGTCATCCCGATGTCGACATGGTTTCCTTCACCGGATCGACCCGCGCCGGTATCATTGTCGCCAAGACGGCCGCCGATACGGTCAAGCGCGTCGCGCAGGAACTGGGGGGCAAGTCCGCCAATATCATTCTCCCGGATGCCGATCTTGTCACGGCGGTGAGCAAGGGCGTCGAGGGCTGCTTCGGCAATTCCGGCCAGTCCTGCGATGCGCCGACCCGCATGCTGGTGCCGGCGGACCGCCACGACGAGGCCTTGCAGATCGCCAGACAGGCCGCCGAGAAATACAAGGTGGGTGATCCCCAGGCACCGGATACAGTGCTCGGACCTGTCGTCAGCGACATGCAGTACGACAAGATCCAGCGGCTGATCGAGGTGGGGATCGAGGAGGGCGCGCTGCTCGTCAGCGGTGGTCCGGGCCGTCCCGAGGGGCTCAATCGCGGCTATTATGTCCGCCCGACCATCTTCGGCCATGTCACGCCTGACATGACGATCGCGCGCGAGGAGATCTTCGGGCCGGTGCTGTCGATCATGCCTTACGAGACGGAAGAGCAGGCGATCGAGATCGCCAATGACACCGTTTATGGTCTCGCAGCCTATGTGCAGTCCGAAAACATCGAACATGCGCGCCGGGTGGCGGCCCGGATGCGGGCAGGCTCGGTTTATCTCAATTATCCCGACTGGGATACGGCCGCTCCCTTCGGCGGCTACAAGCAATCGGGCAATGGTCGCGAATATGCCGATTGGGCCATTCACGATTTCCTCGAAATCAAGGGTATCGTCGGCTGGGGTGAGTGACCGCGAGCCTGTCGGGCGTCGCGGACGGTTGCCGGCAGGTAAACTGGCCTCGGGGCGTCAAGCCCTCGCCTGCCACCTGAAGTAAAGCGTGCGGACCAGTCTGCACGCCTGCCTCAATTTTGTCTATTTTTCCAATCGCTTGCATGATCAGGCTCTAAAGGCGTGCGTGGAACAATTTCCCGTGATGCCCGTTCTTTCCGTCAATGGCAGACAACGGAAAGGATCCAGCCATGAAGACGAAGATCATTGCTCTCGGAGCCATTCTCATCGGTGCCGTGGCATCGCCAGTCGCGGCGCAGGAAGGCACTGTTACGGGCGCTGCAGGCGGCGCCGTCACCGGTGCTATTGTCGGTGGCCCGGTTGGGGCTGCGGTGGGTGGTGTGGTCGGTGCAATTGCCGGCACCGCCGTCGATCCGCCACCCCAGAGAGTCGTCACCTATGTTCAGCAGCAGCCCGTGCCCGCGCAGCCGGTCGTGATCGAACGACAGGTGGTTGTCGGTGAGCCTTTGCCGCAGGAAATCGTCCTGACGACGATCCCTGAAGATCCGGCCTATGCCTATGCGGTGGTCAACAACCAGCGCGTGATCGTCGACCCACAGACCTATGTCGTTGTTGGGGTCGTCCAGTAAGGACGAAAGACTTCAGCAAAAGAATGAACGCGCTGCCGCCGCACAGCAGTTGGCAGCCCATCCAGGAGGAAATACCATGGATCAACGTCCCGATCCCCGCCTTGACCAGCGGCCGCATGTTACCCAGCAGACCACGACGAGTGGCGCGAGCTGGGGAATCGCGGTGCTGCTGATCGTCGTAATCGCCGCCGGTGCCTTCTTCATCTTCGGCGGTGGAGCAGATACCGATTCGCCAATGACGCCGGCCACGGAATCGACCGCTCCGGCAGAACCGGCAACGCCGCCAGCAACTGATGCCGCTCCGGCGACCCCGCCGGCCGCTGATCCGGCCCCGGCTGACCCCGCCCCGGCGGCACCGGCCCCGGCGACGCCGCCGACGACAACGCCTTGATCATTTAAGGCAGTCTTTGAGAGGTCAGCTACCGCCGGTGGCTGGCCTTTCGCGTTTGGTTGGGCTTTGTTGGGATCTTCCCCGCAGATCAAGGGAGACAGACGATGGGTGATGTCGGGCTGGCGGTAGCACAGGGCGCAGGTGCGCCACGTCTCGCCGTCGATCCGCTGCGTTACGCAGCAATCTATGCCGTTGGCGACGTGCATGGCTGTCTCGAGCCTCTGGTCGACCTCGAGGAGCGTATCCGCGAGGATGCGGCCTCGATCGAAGGGCGAAAACTGATCGTGATGCTGGGTGACTATGTTGATCGCGGGTCGAAGTCTGCGGCGGTCCTCTATCATCTCACAGCCGCGCCACCTGCCGGGTTCGATCGTATCTGCCTGCGCGGCAATCACGACGATGCGTTTCTTGCCTTTGTGGAAGGTGACCCTGCGGGCAACTGGGTTCTCGATCACGGTGCGAAAGAGACGTTTCGATCCTATGGCGTCGAAGTTGACGACCATCCATTGCGGGGTGCCTGCCGCCCTTTGCGGGAGATGGTGCGTACTGCTGTTCCGCAAAGCCACGTCGACTTTCTGCGAAGTCTGCCGGTGCTGCTGACCGTCGGAAATGATGTCTTCGCCCATGCCGGCATTCGGCCCGGACGCCCGCTTTCCGAACAGACAGACGAAGACCTGATGTGGATCCGCCGATCGTTTCTCGATCTCGGGCCCGGTCTTCCCCTACGCGTCTTCCACGGCCACACGCCGGTGAAAGAGCCTGATGTCGGGCCTGATCGGGTAGGCCTCGATACCCACTGCTATCGCACCGGACGGCTGGCAGCCGCGCGTGTTGTGGACGGGGATGTCACGATCCTGTCGGTCGGCGGGCCTGGCTGAATCGGGAGGCCATCCGTTCAGCGGGCCGGTTTTTCGACCGCCGGCTTTCCCCATTCGGCGATCGCGATGCCGCCCAGAACCAGAACCAGTGCCACGACGTGGAAGACTTCCAGCGTTTCACCGAGAATGGTGATCGACAGCAGAGTTCCGAAGACGGGCACGAGGTTGATGAACAAACCGGCGCGGTTGGCACCGATACCTTCGACGCCCTTGATGTAGAGGATCTGCGAAATCAGCGACGGGAAGAGCCCGGCATAGAGGATGATCAGCCAGCCGCGCATGTCGGGCAGGATCAACTCACCACGACCCGCTTCCCACCAGAGAAGCGGGAGACAGGTGACGGCGGCGGCAAGTGCCGGGACGGCCATCAGGCTCTTCCAGTGCACGGGTGGTTTCCAGCGCAGCGAAACGGTGTAGATCGCATAGGAGATGCCGGCAAAGAGCATCAACAGGTCGCCATGGTTCAGGGTGAGCGTCAGCAGCGTCTGCAGATCGCCATGCGAGGCCGTGACGGCCGCGCCAACGAAGCTGATCAGGAAGCCAAGGATCTGGATGGCCGAGACCTGAATGCGAAACAAAAGGAAATTGATGACGAAGATCAGGACCGGGATTGCACCCTGTTCGATCGCGCCGTTGACGGCGCTGGTATATTTGAGTGCGGTATAAAGAAAACCGTTGAAGGCGGCATAACCAATCGCACCGTAGAAGATCAGCAGCTTCCAATTGGCCTTGAGGACGCTCCAGTCCTTGCGAATCTGCGGGATCGCGATCGAGGCAATGACCAGGGTCGCGAGCGCCCAGCGTCCGAAGCTGAGGACCATGGGGCTTACATGGCCGAGCGCGAGCTTGCCGGCGATGGTATTGCCACCCCAAAGGAGGGTGGTGATGACGAGAAAGCTGTATGCGCGTATGGGCAAAGGCATCACTTCCCTGCAGGCGGCCGCCGGTTGCCTAAACCATATCGCTTTGGTCCGGCGCAGCGCGAATTGCCTCCGAATTAGGCGAGGGGGCATGCTTTGTCACGCAAAAAGCCAAATCTGGCCTCAAGACGGGTCGATTTCCGAAAAACAACACAGTATAGATGCGCGGGTTTGGGTAGGGCGCAGACACTGCGCGATATACAGGATTATGTGATGACGAATGTCGTGGTGATTGGTTCGCAATGGGGTGACGAGGGCAAGGGCAAGATTGTCGACTGGCTCTCCGAACGTGCGGACATCGTGGTTCGCTTCCAGGGCGGACACAATGCCGGCCACACGCTCGTCATCGACGGCGTTTCCTACAAATTGTCGTTGCTTCCCTCGGGTGTCGTGCGCCCTGGAAAGAAGGCCGTCATTGGCAATGGCGTCGTCGTCGACCCGCATGCGCTGATTGCCGAAATCGGCCGTCTGAAGGAGCAGGGCGTCGAAGTGACGCCGGACAATCTGCGCATCGCTGAAAATGCGACGCTGATTCTCTCGCTGCACCGCGAACTCGACGGCATGCGCGAAGATGCGGCTTCCAACAGCGGCACCAAGATCGGCACGACTCGCCGCGGTATCGGCCCTGCTTATGAGGACAAGGTCGGCCGTCGTGCGATCCGAGTGATGGACCTCGCCGATCTCGACGCGCTTGACGGAAAGGTCGAGCGGATCCTCACCCATCACAACGCGCTGCGTCGCGGCTTCGGCGTGGCCGAAATCGAGCACAAGACGATCATGGAGGAACTGACTTCGATCGCCGATCGTGTTCTGCCTTTCATGGATTCGGTCTGGGTGCTGCTCGACAAGGAGCGCCGCAAGGGCTCGCGCATCCTGTTCGAAGGCGCGCAGGGCTCGCTGCTCGACATCGACCACGGCACCTATCCCTTCGTGACCTCGTCCAACACGGTCGCAGGCCAGGCCGCTGCAGGTTCTGGCATGGGCCCGGGTTCGCTCGGTTATATCCTCGGCATCACCAAGGCCTATACGACCCGCGTTGGCGAAGGCCCGTTCCCGACGGAACTGCATGACGAGATCGGCCAGTTCCTGGGCGAGAAGGGGCATGAATTCGGCACGGTGACGGGCCGCAAGCGCCGTTGCGGCTGGTTCGATGCAGCCCTGGTGCGCCAGTCGGTCGCGACCAATGGAATCACCGGCATTGCGCTCACCAAACTCGACGTTCTCGACGGTCTCGAAGAGCTGAAGATCTGCGTCGGCTACAAGCTCGACGGTCAGGAAATCGACTATCTGCCTGCTGCCCAGGCTGCCCAGGCGCGAGTCGAGCCGATCTACATTACGCTCGAAGGCTGGAAGACATCGACTGTCGGCGCCCGCAAATGGGCGGATTTGCCGGCTCAGGCGATCAAGTATGTCCGTCAGGTGGAAGAACTGATCGGTGCGCCGGTCGCCCTCCTGTCGACAAGTCCCGAACGCGACGACACGATACTTGTGACGGACCCTTTCGAGGACTAATCTAGGATTTTAATGAAGTTTTGCCGGCGTGGCGGGCCGGCTCTCAAGAGAAAGTGCTGATGGCAGACTTTATCGCGGTAATTCGACGGGCCGTAGACGGGCTCTCGAACAACACTCCGGAGATGCGCGTACGGGTCTATGAAAAGGCCCGGGCCGCTGTCGTTCGGCAGCTTGAGAACATGTCGCCGCGCCCGCCCGAACACATGCTCCAGCGCCAGCTCGACAAGCTCGATGCCGCGATCCTTGAGGTCGAGGCCGAACATGCCGAAGCCTTGCCGGCCATCGACGAAGTGCCGGTCGTTGCCGAGGAGCCTCCAGAGGCGGCCGGTACGGCAGACATGGCAACAACTGGTGCCGTTGCCGCGTCTTCGCCCGCCTGGGCCGAGCCTGTTCCGGCAGCCGAGGAAGAGCCCGCGGCCGGCCCTGAAGACGCTCAGGCCTTGCCCGAAGCTGTCCAGCCGGTCAACGAGCCCGTCGAGACCTATGCGGAGAACGGTCCCTCTGTGACCGGTGACGACTGGGCCGACGCCCATATGGCGGAACCGGCTGCCGAGCCAGAGCCACAGCCAGAGCCTGAAAGTCTCGAAGTCTATCGCGCAGAGCCGGTTCAGGAACCGGAACCCGTTGCGGATGACGCCGCGCCGGTTGACGCAGGCTGGCGGGTCGAGCCGACATTCGGTGCCGATGATCCGGACACCGATTACGAGCGCCTCTACGACGACCGTCCCGAAGAGCCCGTTGCCGCCGCGCCGGAGAGCCCGGCAGAGGTCGAAGCCCCCGCTGAAGCCGAACCCTTCCAGGAGGCCCCGACAGCCGAGGAAACCTGGTCGCAGCAGGACGAGCCCGAGCCGACCACGCCGGCCTGGGCGGTCGAGCCGCCTGCCGAGCCCGAAGCCGCTGAACCCGAACGTGCTGAACCCGAACCCTTGGCCGCCGAGGTCCAGCCGGAACCCGAACCCGATCTCGTAGCGCCATCGCCGGCCGCCGCCGTACCGGTCGATTCGGTCGATGACTGGCTGCAGAGCCGTGCCCAGGATCCGCTGCCGACGATCCCCGCTGCGAGCTGGGATCCTCCTGTCGCGACCGAGACGGCCGCGAACCGCGTGCCGGAAGTTCCGGAAATCGATATGGCCCCTGCGGCCGTATCCTATACACCGACCGATGAATTCCCTGCCTATGAGGAGCCGGTTCGTGTCGAGGCGAGCCATGACTTCCTCGCTTCGGAGGGGCTCAGCCTTCCGGATGCTGACCCCGCTACACTCGGGACGATCGGCGAACCTCCGGCTGCAGCGAACATTGAACCAGACGATTTCAGCCAGTGGTTCCAGGATCACGCGGAGGAGGCCAAGGCTTCGCCGCGCGAGGGTGACGATGGGTCTGCACAGGGCGCATCGCTTGCTCCGACCGAGTGGGACGAGCATATCGACAGCTTTGCGCCGAGCGCAAAGGGTGCCCAGGTCGATGTCGCTGCCGGACAGGCCGACGGCATGGAGACACTGGTCAGCGGTTATGGACAGCAGCCTTCCTATCGGCTGGAGCCGAAGAAGCGGCGTAATCTTGCGCCTCTCATCATCGGTGGCCTGATCGTTGCCCTGCTTGCTGGCGGTGGTTATCTCGCCTGGAGCATGCGTGATGATATCGGCAGCATGGTCGCCAACCTGACCGGCGAGATTGCGCCGGCAGAAGAGACGACGGCCCCGCCCGCCACCATGCCGGCCGGTTCCGAGACACCGGCCGAACCGGTGACCGAAGAGGCCGCCACACCGCCTGCCGCTGCGACGGCTGCCGACCAGAAGTTCACCCAGCGCCTGCGTCCCGATGGCACCGAAATCGACGAGGGTGCAGGATCTGCGCCGATCGAAGGTGCGCCGGCCGAGGGCCGCTCGGTTTCCGCCCAGACGGTCGCCTCGGCCGTCGAGCCAAGCGATGCACCGGCTGCCGCCAATGGCGCTGCCGCCACGCAGAGCCCGGCCACGTCCGGGGATGCTGCAGCGATCGCTGGAGGCGAGAAGCTCTTCCTATACGAAGAGCGCATCGGCCAGGCGACTCCGGTCGCCGTGCCGGGCTCGATCAGCTGGACCGCCGTTCGCGAGAACGGTGCCGATGGACGACCCGACCCGCAGATCCAGGGGCGCATCAACGTGCCGGAGCGCGGTATCACGGCCCTCCTGACGATCAAGCGCAACACCGACAATTCTCTGCCGGCCAGCCACATCATCGAGGTCGTCTTCTCGGTGCCACCGGACTTCGAAGGTGGCGCGATCGAGAACCTGCAGCGGATCGCCATGAAGCGTACCGAACAGGATCGTGGTGACCCGCTCGTCGCTGTCACTGCCAAGGTCACGGACGACACATATCTGGTTGCGCTCAACGACTTCGAGGATGTCGTCAAGCGCAATGTCGAACTGCTCTCGACCCGCGGCTGGATGGACATTCCGCTCACCTACCGCAACGGTCGCCGGGCGCTGATCACACTCGACAAGGGCACGACGGGCGGCAATGTCTTCGAGCAGGTGCTGCGCGAATGGGCAGCGCTGACCCCGGCAGCGCCGGCGAATTGAGGGTCGCCCTCCCAAGTCTCTTCCAGATCCGCCGGAATTTTCCGGCGGATTTTTCATATCGAGCTGGCGTGAAGGTGGCGGATCAGGAAGGCACTTCCTTTCCGCGCGTCCGCATAGAGCAACAAGTGCAGGTTAGGGTGTGATCGCAGCAATGACACAGACCAGTGTAGCAACGGCCCCCATGTCGACGGCCGGGAGCCCAGCGATCGACTTCGTTTCGATGCACAAGGGTTTCGGCCGTGGTGCCAGCGCGGTGCAGGCGCTCGACGGGCTCAGTCTCTCGATCCCGCGCGGTGTGGTCTATGGTCTGCTCGGCCCCAACGGAGCCGGCAAGAGTACGCTGCTGCGGATCCTGGCAGGGCTTCTCCGGCCCGATCGCGGCGACGTCCGGATCTTCGGCGATGCGGCAACACCTGCCGGACGGCGGCGGCTCGGCATGCTGATCGAGGCGCCGAGCTTCTATCCCTTCCTGACGGCCAGAGAACATCTGCGGATCCTGGCGGACAGTTCCGCGACATCCTCTTTGGTGGAGCCGGTGCTCAAGCGGATCGGATTGCAGAAGGCAGCGGACAAGGCTGTGTCCGGCTTTTCGCTTGGCATGAAGCAGCGCCTTGGCATCGGTTGCGCGCTGGTCACGGAACCAGAGGCGATCATTCTCGACGAACCGACAAATGGTCTCGATCCGGACGGCATTCTCGAGATGCGCGCCCTGATCCACGATCTGGTGCATCGGGACGGGTTGACCGTGCTGCTTTCCAGCCATCTGCTGGATGAGGTGGAACGGGTCTGCGACCGCGTGGCGATCCTGCAGCATGGAAGACTCATCGCCGAAGGTGCGGTTGCCGATCTCCTCGATCAGGAGGGACGCTTCTGGTTGCGGGTCGATCATCCGGACGGGCTGGTTACGCAGCTGGACGGCCGCGGCCAGGCAGCCGACGGTGGTGTCTATGTTCGCATCGATCAATCCGAGGTGCCGGACCTGATCCGGTCGCTCGCTGTGTCGGGTGTGCGCATCCACGAGGCGAAATGGATCAAACCGGACCTCGAAACGGTGTTCCTGTTGCAGACGCGGGAGATGAAATGATGGGGACCCTTATCCCGACCGAAATGCTGAAGCTCGTTCGGCAGCCCGCGATCCTGTTCTGGGGCTATCTCGTGGTGCCGCTGGTGGCGGTTCTGCTCAAACTCGTGATCGAGGGCTTCCTTCTTTTTCGCATGGGTCACCGGAGTGCCGGAGACGTCGATCTTTTCCTGTCGGCGGCAAGAGGTCTCAGCCTGTCCGGCAATTCCCTCGGGCATCTTCTGTTTGCGCTGGGCGTCGCTTCGGTCTTCTTTCTTGAATACCGCTACTCGACATGGCGCCTTCTGGTGCCGCGCCATGCCCGTTTCGAGCTCTATGCAGCCAAGCTCATCGTCTGCCTCGCCTGGCTTGCGCTGGGGCTCCTCGTCGTCGTGCTGGGCGATATCGCGCTCAACCTGCTGTTCTCGCTGATCAAGGGGCAGGGTGGTGGCGCGCTCCTGGTCACTTCGGGTTCGTTCTCGCTGCTTCTGTTTGCTGCGGGAATCGCATTCCTCGAACTTGCCGTGCTTGCTTCGCTGGTCGCGGTGATCGTCGTCATCTTCCGCTCGATGATCGCCGCCGTGCTGTCGGCCTTTCTGCTGGCGATCGGGTCGACGCTGCTACAGCTTTACCTGGGGGCGGATGCGGATCGGCTGCCCTTGCCGAGCTATGCTGCCCAGGCGCTCCGCGACTGGTTGCTTGCAGGTGGCTCCGAAGTCCCGGCAATGCTCGGCTTTGCCGTTCTCCTGGGCTGGCTCGTCGTGCTGAACGGGCTTGGATTGGCGGTGTTCTCGCGGCAACAACTCGCCGTCGAATAGGCGAGGTCGATCATTCCGCCGATATAAAAAAAAGCCGCCCGGTTCATCGGGCGGCTTATTTCTCATTCTCAAGGATCCGGTGGCGGCTCAGGCCTCGACAACCCGCAAGGCCTTGGCGCTTTCCAGCGCATCCTTCTGAACGGCTTCCTGCACCTTTTCGAAGGCGCGCACCTCGATCTGGCGGACGCGTTCGCGGCTGATGTCGAACTCGGACGAGAGTTCTTCCAGCGTAACTGGATCTTCTGCCAGGCGGCGGGCCTCGAAGATGCGACGCTCGCGGTCGTTGAGCACGCTCATCGCACGCTTCAGCATGCTGCGGCGGGTGTCCAGCTCGTCCTGTTCGATCAGGACCGCTTCCTGGCTCTCATGGTCATCGACGAGCCAATCCTGCCACTGGCCACTCTCGCCTTCCGCCGCGCGCAGCGGGGCGTTCAGCGATGCGTCGCCGGACAGGCGGCGGTTCATCGAAATGACCTCCTCCTCCGACACCTTGAGCTTGGTCGCGATCTCGGTCACCTGATCAGGCTTGAGGTCACCCTCCTCGATGGCCTGGATCTTGCCCTTGAGACGGCGCAGGTTGAAGAACAGCCGCTTCTGGTTGGCGGTCGTGCCCATCTTCACCAGCGACCAGGAGCGCAGAATGTATTCCTGGATCGACGCCTTGATCCACCACATGGCATACGTCGCCAGGCGGAAGCCGCGCTCGGGATCGAATTTCTTCACGGCCTGCATCAGGCCGACATTGCCTTCCGAGACGACTTCGCCGATCGGCAGGCCATAGCCGCGATAGCCCATGGCGATCTTCGCCACAAGGCGCAGATGGCTTGTGACCATGCGATGCGCCGCGTCACGGTCGCCGTGTTCGGCATAACGCTTGGCAAGCATGTATTCTTCCTGGGGTTCCAGCATGGGGAACTTGCGGATCTCGTCCAGGTAGCGATTGAGGCCGGCTTCTCCGGCGGTGATGGACGGCAAACTGCTGCGGGCCATATAGCACCCCTCTTTCTTCGTTGGACTCCCAAAAACCGGCGAGTCCCATCTCCGTGGATCTCTCTATCCCACAGAAATCCGTATGTCAGATAAGTATGGCAAAACGGCGATACAAGATTTGCGTTCCGTCACGAGGCCGTGAAACCCAAAAATAATTTGCGTGCAATTCAATTGTGCTTGGTTGTGGCCCCTGGCGGCCTCACATTCCCTTCAGTGCATCGATCACCTTCTGCAGGTCCGCCGGAATCGGTGCCTCGAAGCGCATGGTCTTGCCCGTGGTCGGGTGCTCGAAGGCGAGCAGGTAGGCGTGCAGGGCCTGACGGTGGAACTTGTTCACCGCCCGCTTGGCATCTTCCGGCAACAGGTTTGCCTTGGTCTTGAAGGCTGCGCCATATTCCTGATCGCCAATCAGCGGATTGCCGATATGGGCCATATGGACGCGGATCTGGTGCGTGCGTCCGGTTTCGAGCCGGCATTCGACCAGTGAGGCGAGGCAGGAGGCGTCCGGTTTCTCGCCATAGCGCTCCAGCACGGTGTAATGCGTGATCGCCTCGCGGGCGTCGTCGGTGTCTTCGCGCTTCACCGTACGCTTGGTGCGATCGGCGCCGGAGCGGCCGAGCGCTGCGTCGATCGTGCCGGCGAGCGAGCGGGGACGACCCCAGACCACGGCGCGGTAGGCGCGCTCCAGAGGGCCGGTCCGTCCGTGATCGGCGAACTGCTCGGCGAGGTGGCGGTGGGCGATGTCGTTCTTGGCAACGACCATGACGCCTGACGTATCCTTGTCCAGGCGGTGGACGATACCGGGGCGCTTGACGCCGCCGATGCCGGAGAGCGTGTCGCCGCAGTGGTAGATCAACGCATTGACCAGCGTGCCATGCCAATTGCCGGCGCCCGGATGGACGACCAGGCCCGGCGGCTTGGCGATGACGATCAGATCCTTGTCCTCGTAGAGAACCTCAAGCGGGATGTCCTCGCCCTTCGGCTGCGGGTCTTCCGGCGCCGGCAGGTCGATGACGACGGAGTCGCCCGGCTTGATCTTGCGATTGGGAGAATCGAGCGGTGCGGCGTTCAGCTGAACCGCGCCCTGTTCGATCAGCGCCTTGACGCGATTGCGGGAAAATTCGGCCCCAAGGGCTGCCGTCAGCCAGGCGTCGATGCGGCCTTGGGCATCGCTATCGGCAATCAGCTCTTTCCTTGATGCGGCGGCTTCGTTAAAGGGGTCGGTCATCATGTCATCCCGTTTCACGGTGGCCGATGCTGCGGCCCTGGTTGCTGCCATTTGGCACAGACCGGGCTTTGGGACAATCGACAGCCGGTCGACCCGGCAATTTTCTCCGGATCGTTCGCATCGGAAAAAGTGTCGGGATCAATGCGAACGCAATGGGAAACGACTGCTGCCATGGCGCAAATCGACGACGAAAACCAGGAAGACAAGCCGCTCGATCCGGCGATGGAGAGCGTGCGGCGCAAGATGGTCAAGCTGCAGCTGATCTCCGGCGGCATCATGGCGGTGCTCTTCCTCGCGGTGCTGGTATCGATCTTCTACAAGCTGACGCGCGACGAAGGCGGCGCCGAACCAGTGACGGCGGCTGCACCCTCCTTCGCGGTTCCGTCCGACCAGCCGCTGAGCCTCACCGCCAATCTGCCAGCCGGCTTTCGCGTGGGTCAGACGTCGCTCTCGGGCAGCCAGATGCTGATCTATGGCGAGATGGGATCCGGCGAACGCAAGGCGTTTGTTTTCGATCTCGCGCTCGGCCGGATCATCGCCGACGTCACGCTTGCCGGCGACTGAGGCAGACGTGGAGCCCGGACGCCTCATCGAGATCACGGATCCCGGCGATGTCCGGATCTCTGAGTTCATCTCGATCCGCGAACGCGATCTGACGGGCCGCCAGGGACAGTTCATCGCCGAGGGTACGGTGGTGCTGTCCATGCTCGCCAAGGCGCATGCCGGGGCCGGGCCGGTGAAGGCCGAAAAGCTTCTCCTTCTCAAGAACCGTGTGGCGGGGCTATCGGACCTGCTGGCGCAGTTCTCCGAGGATGTGCCCGTCTATGTGGCTGATGCCGCCGTGCTCGATGCCGTCGTGGGTTTTCACCTGCATCGTGGAGTGCTGGCGCTCGGCAGTCGGACTGCACCACCTGATCTCGCCGCTCTGATCGGAGCCTTGCCCGACGATGCTCTCGTGCTCGTCGGTTGCGGCATCTCCAATCATGACAATATCGGCTCCCTGTTCCGCAATGCCGCCGGCTTCACGGCGGATGCCGTGCTGCTCGACGAGACCTGCTGTGACCCGCTCTACCGCAAGGCGCTGCGCGTCTCGGTCGGCTCTGTGCTTGCCGTGCCGTATGCGCGGCAGGGCGCGGCACAGGACGTGCTTGGATCGCTGGCTGAAGCAGGATTCGAAATCTGGGCGCTGTCGCCCGCCGGCACTGTCGAGATCGACACCATCACGCCGGGGCGGCGCGTCGCGCTGGTCATGGGCACGGAAGGCGAGGGGCTTCCCCCTGTTATCCTCGATCATTTCCTGTCCGCCCGCATCGCACAGGCGCCGGGATTGGACAGTCTGAATGTCGGGACGGCGAGTGGAATTGCACTCTACAATATCGCACGTGCCATGGGCAGGCTCGGCTGACCTAGGGTTGAGCGGCGCATCAGCCTATTCGGCGGGGCTCGCCATGCCGGTTCCGCGGCCGATCGACGGCTCGATCTTGAGCACCCGATCGACGAGGCTTTTCGGCTTCTCGAGCGCTTTGGGTTGCGCAGAGATAATGTCGGCTATGGCCGTCTGATCGGGTTCGCGTGCCGCCGTCAGCACAATCATCTTCGCGGCGATATCGCCCAACTCCTCGCGCAGGGCGTCGTCCTCGGTCGAGGCCTTTGCCATTAGCAGGCGTTCAGTCAGGGCCGTCTGACTGCGCCGGATGTCGTTTTCCAAGGCGATCGGATCCAGGGCGAGGTTGGAATTGGCAATCTCTTCGTCAACCATGGACAGATCCTTCGTCTCGGGCAAGGCGAGACCAGCTTCCCTCAGAACCCGCTGAGCATTGCGCAGCTGTGCCGTAGCGGCCTTGAGCTTGCCGCGAAGCTCCGTGAGTTCGCGCGTCCGGCGTTCGAGCAGCGAACCCGCATCGGCGCGGTCGGCCGCACCCCGCGCAAGGATGTCCTCCAGCCGCAGCACCTTGTGCTCTTCCTGGGTGAGGCGCAACTCGGCATCTTTTGCGCGCTTGCCGAGAAGCTTGCTCTCGCGGCGCAGTTCCTCGCGCTCGTCGCGCATATCCTGAATGCGTGTCTTCAGCGTGTCGATCTCGGTGTCCCGGCTCATCGCCTCGATGCGCATCGTGTCCATGTCGCTCATCAGGCGCGCGATCCTGTGGGCGCGAACCTCAAGCTCCATATCCTTGGCGGCGGCCGAGATTTCGACGCGCTTCAGCGTCTCGCGAATCGAGGTGATTTCGACATCGCCACGGCGGAGCCTCGAGCGCAGGTCGGCGGCTTCCGTGCTCATCTCCTCGATCTGGTTCTTGAGCTCCTTGCTGTCGGACACGAGACGCGCAGCTTCGCTGCTCAGGGCCTCGTTCTGCAGCTTGATGCCGATCGATTTTTCGCGCTCGCGGGTCAGTTCATGCTGGGTGCGGGCATTCTCGGCGGCGTAGACAGCGCGCACCATGTCCTTCTGGGCGCGAATCTCCTGTGGGCTGAGCGGCATGGTCGCCTTCAGCCGGTTCTCCGTATAGACCACAATTCGCTGATGCACCGCCGGGGCGACAAGCATCACCAGCAGCGCCGCCGCCATAAATCCCAGTCCAAAAATCAGGGCGTATTCAATCACGGTCTGGCCACTGCACTCGGTAAGAATTAGCAGATAGTTAAGCATGCAGACGGCGGCCGGGCAAGCAGAAGGGCTCGCAGGGCCGCGTCCATCAACGAATATGGCTAACGTCAGACCAGAATGAGCTTGCGTGAGCCTGAGGGAGCTGCGCTCCCCCGGAACGTCAGAAGGGGTTCCAGGTCGGGGAGCGGGTCAGCTTGAGGTAGCCGACATTGACGCCCAGCCGTGCGCCAATGCCCGTGCGGATCGGCACGAGGATCACATCGCGGCTCTTCAGCACCGTCATGCCGACGCCGGCAACGATATAGGCAGAGCCACTGACGCCGCCATAGCGCGCATAGAGCGTGTCGACATCCGGCAGATCGTAGACCAGCATCATGGCCCGTGTGCCGTTGCCGCCATAGTCTATGCCGAGTGACGGGCCCTGCCAGAAGACATCATGCTGCCCGACATTTTTGGTGTAGAGCATGCCTTCGCCATAGGTGAGGCCGGCGATCAGGGCGCCCGAGCCTTCCTGCCCGAGGATATAGCCGTTGGGCAGGCCATGTTGCTGGAAGGCCTGCTCGATCACCTTGGCCAGCGCGCCGCTCGTTTCGCCGAAGAAGCCATGGCCGGCATCGACCACTTCCTGAATTGTGTATTCGCCTGCGGCTTCGGCCGGGCGCTGTGTCATGACGACACTGAGCATCGCCAAAACGGCCAGGGCCATGGCCTTGAGAGACGGCATGGAGCGGTGGGACAGGTGATGCATGGTGCCTCCTGAATGCGAAGCCGACGGATTCGGCGTCTTCCTTGGGGGTAATTAAACCTAGCGAGCATCGTCTTAATAATCGGTTTACCAAATATGGTGTCATTATGACCGAACGGCAT
This sequence comes from Rhizobium sp. 'Codium 1', assembly GCF_020889605.1. Classification (NCBI taxonomy): domain Bacteria; kingdom Pseudomonadati; phylum Pseudomonadota; class Alphaproteobacteria; order Hyphomicrobiales; family Rhizobiaceae; genus Rhizobium; species Rhizobium sp. 'Codium 1'. The sequence continues at coordinate 373,473 of NZ_JAJGPW010000002.1, read as the reverse complement.
CCGACCAAGTCGCGCCTGCGGACCTGGGTCCGTTTGTTGCGCTGAGGGTCCACATCTTCTGGAGACGATCATGGCGAAGAATCCCAACCTCACGCTCGCAGGTCCCGACCTCGCGGCGCTGCTATGCAGCCGCGTCTGCCACGACGTCATCTCGCCGGTCGGTGCGATCAACAACGGCCTGGAACTGCTCGACGAGGGCGGCGCCGATGCCGATGCCATGGATCTCATCCGCACCAGCGCCCTGAATGCTTCGGTCCGGCTGAAGTTTGCCCGGCTCGCCTTCGGCGCCTCCGGATCGGTCGGCGCCTCGATCGATACGGGTGAAGCCGAGAAGGCCGCCAAGGATTTCGCCATTGCCGAAAAGAAGACAGAGGTCACCTGGAGCGGACCGCGTGCGATCATCGCGAAGAACCGGGTGAAGCTGCTGCTTAACCTCTTCCTGGTCGCCTACGGCGCCATTCCGCGCGGCGGCTCGCTCGACATCTCGCTGGAAAATCCCGAGACCGACGCGAAGTTCAAGATCGTCGCCAAGGGACGCATGCTGCGGGTGCCGCCGAAGTATCAGGAGATCCTCTCCGGCAACCTCGAAGAGGCCGTCGACGCCCATACGATCCAGCCCTATTACACCATTCTTCTTGCCGACGAATGCGGCATGGAGCTGAAATGCCTGCCGAGCGAAGGCGAGATCGCTTTCACAGCGGAAGTCATGTCCTGAGCCGTCCCGATTCGGGACGGTGAGGCGATGCAACCGGTAACCTTTCCTTAGGCGAGGCTCCGTATGCTGGCCAATACAATGATATCCCCATTCGAGGGGAGGGGAGTTGACCATGAAGCGCTTGATGATCGCAGACGGTTCCGACATCGTTCGCAAGGTCGGCAAGAGGATCCTGTCGGAGCTTGGCTATCAGGTTTCGGAGGCTGCTTCCGGGCGTGAAGGCCTCACGCGCTGCGAGCGGGAGCTTCCCGACGTCATGATCGTCGATGCGGGCATGGCTGACGCTCTCGATCTGATCTCCAACGTCCGTGCCCTTCCCGATGGCAAGGCCGTCAAGATCTACTATTGCGTTGTCGAAGCCGAGCTGAAGGTGATGATGGCCGGCAAGAGAGCCGGAGCAAGCGACTTCCTGCTCAAGCCCTTTGACCGCGAAATCCTGACCAAGACATTCGGCGACAAGGCAATCGCTGCCTGATCGCAATAGAACTGAGAGAAATTCTGGAAGGCGGTGCCATGAGCGCCGCCTTTTTCATGTTCATGGCTCAGGCAGTTGACGGCGGTATGCTCAAAGACAAAAGGCCCGCGTCAGGGACGCGGGCCTTTTGTAAGGAGATCGGAAAAGGCTCAAGCCGTTTCCTGGTATTCCGCGCCATCCGGCTCGCGCAGCACGTAGCCGCGGCCCCAGACAGTCTCGATGTAGTTTGCACCACCGGCCGCATTTGCGAGCTTCTTGCGCAGCTTGCAGATGAAGACGTCGATGATCTTCAGCTCCGGCTCGTCCATGCCGCCATAAAGGTGGTTCAGGAACATTTCCTTGGTCAGTGTCGTACCCTTGCGGAGCGAAAGAAGCTCCAGCATCTGGTATTCCTTGCCCGTCAGGTGGACGCGCTGGCCACCGACTTCGACGGTCTTGGCATCCAGGTTCACGATCAGCTCACCGGTGATGATGATCGACTGGGCATGACCCTTGGAGCGGCGGACGATCGCATGGATGCGGGCAACGAGTTCGTCCTTGTGGAACGGCTTCGTCATGTAGTCGTCGGCGCCAAAGCCGAGGCCCCGGACCTTGTCTTCAATGCCTGCCATGCCGGACAGGATCAGGATCGGCGTCTTCACCTTCGACAGGCGAAGGGTACGCAGTACCTCATAGCCGGACATGTCGGGCAGGTTCAGGTCGAGCAGAATGATATCGTAGTCGTAGAGCTTACCGAGGTCGACACCTTCTTCGCCGAGATCGGTTGTGTAGACGTTGAAGCTCTCGGACTTAAGCATCAGTTCGATGCTCTGCGCCGTCGCGCTATCGTCTTCAATGAGTAGAACCCGCATATTTATCCCCTTTACCGCCGCCGAAAGGTCAAGATGGCCCCCTACGCGATACGGATCCAGTCGTTGCCTGATTTGAAGGCTGCCACCAATTGGTTAACAAATTCTGATTCCCTCTGGCAAGGTGTATCGAATTTATTAAGCAAAGATTTTAGCCTCCTGATTCTTCATGTGTTTTCGGTCATCGCCACACTTGAATCTGCGCCTTAGGGAAACCCCGTAACCGATTCATTTGACTCATCATTGTCACGAGCTTTTTTCGGGCTCTGGCATTTACTGACCCTTAAGTGATCGGGCTTATCATTAACGATGCCCGTAAACGAAAGGTTACCAAAGGTAGCTTTTTGTTAACGCCGAAGACTTTTTTTGGACGAATCGGTGGCGGGCGTGTTGAGTAGCAAGTGTGGCGGGGGGTCTCGCATCACGGGAGTATTGCGTATGAAGTCGCGTGAGAGCCTGGTACGCCTGAAAGGATTTCAGGTTACCGAAAAGCGTCGGCAATTGCAGCAGTTGCAGTCGATGATGTCAGAGTTCGAACGGATGGCGAAGGAGCTCGAAGCTCAGATCGGCATCGAAGAGAAGAAGTCGGGCATCTCTGATCCCAATCATTTCGCCTACCCCACCTTCGCCAAGGCAGCTCGCCAGCGCGCGGACAATCTCCAGGTCTCGATCCGAGAACTGAAGGTCCAGCAGGAAGCAGCAGAACTGGCGTTGGAAGAGGCAGAAGCGGAGTACCAGAAGGCGGCGGCTCTCGAAGAGCGCGATGGCCAGATGCGTGTCCGGGCCTGAGCTGAAACGGTTCAGACTGGTTGTGATTTCCATAAGAAAGGCGGTCGCGGGTTACCCTGCGTCCGCCTTCGTTCGTCTATGGGGCCACTGACCGTGTATTATTGGCGCACGTCGTTCCAATCGGGGTGACGATCCATCTGCGCCTTCATGAAGGGGCAGAGCGGGATGATCTTCCAGCCGCCCTTGCGGGCCGCCTCGACAGCAAATTCCGCGAGTGCCAGCCCGGCACCCTGGCCGCGCATCGCGCCCGGGACCTCGGTGTGATCGATGATGATCAGTGTCGCCGAGGCACGGGAAAAGGTCATGATGGCCGGATCATCAATGCCATCGATTCGTCCGACATAGCGGCCGCCGGAGCCTGCTTCTTCGCTGTTGATCTGCATATCAGCCTCTTGTTGCCGGATTTGATCGCTTCTGATTAACATCCGCCCGCGCCGGCCGGCAACGCGTCTGCGGGTGACGCTGTGTTCGACGGAGAAGAGGAACGGCTTGCTGATCTGGTTGAAGGCGTTTCTTCTCATCGGGGCTTCGATTTCATTCGCCCTCGGCATCAGCCTGCCGCTGATGCGGTTCGAAAGTTTCTACGTTTTCTCGACGGATGCTTCACTGATCGAGGTGGTCGTTTCGCTGTGGGACGGAGGTGATGGTGCGCTTGCGGTCCTGGTGGCGCTGGTTTCCGTCGTCTTTCCGCTCGCCAAGATCCTTCTCGTCGCCGCCGAGGAGATCGCCGGCAGCCAGCCGGCCCGGCCTGACGCGCTGGCGCGGCTTCTGCCGGCTCTGTCGAAGTGGTCGATGATGGACGTTCTTCTGGTGGCGATCGTGATCTTCGCGACAAAAACCAGTGGTCTGGCGGAGGCTTTTACGCAGCCGGGCCTGTGGTTCTATGCCGGCTCCAGCCTTGCCGTCGCGGCTTTGAGTGCCCTTGGACGTCGCGGAGGCATCCAGAAAACATGAAACCGGCAGGCGGGGTGCGCCGTGCCGGTTCAGGATGGGGTCTGGAAAAATTGGCTTGTCGTGCCGGGCCAGCCGGCACCTAATTGATCAATGGCGATACTGCTGAATACGGGTGGTGCGCAGGCCGGGAAGGCCGTGATCATTAATCGAAGACTGCCAGGAGAGGAATTCCTCGACCGTCAGGGTATAGCGCTCGCACGCTTCTTCCAGGCTCAACAGGCCACCACGCACAGCCGCGACAACCTCGGCCTTACGGCGGATCACCCAGCGGCGCGTGTTGGCCGGTGGAAGATCGGCAATCGTCAGGGGGCTGCCATCGGGGCCGATGACATATTTCACTCGTGGGCGGATCATTTCGGTCATTGGACTCTCTATACATACTCAAGACCACACACCCTCATCCTAGGACCGATGCTTTAAAATTTGCCTAAGCGCATTGTAAGCATTTGATAATAATTTCCCCGACCATGCCCCTGACGGGATTCGCCCGAATTGCGGCAACTTGATTAAACTTGCGGCAATTGCATAGGAGTTATGCGTGTAGGGTGACTGGTCCGCTTGCGGCATCTGTGGCATTGTTGTCCCTTCAATGCCAAGGGCGCGGATCGACCTGTCGGTCCAGCGTAAATCTGTCATGCATGGCGGTCCACATATGGACCGCAAGACCGGCGACAGGCCCAGCCGATACCTGTTCCTTCGTGGAACGAAGCAATGTCCATAAACATTCATATCCCGATCGGACGATGCGTCCGGTCGAAAAGGAGTTCTATGTTCAGGCCAACCGATGTGACGCGCAGTCACAGTTTTGGTGACGGTGACGCCGTTTTTCAGAGCGAAGCGCTCTCCACGGGTACGTGGGGACGCGAACTCTTCGCGCTCGGCCGTCAGCACGGTTTCCGACACTGCATGCTCGCCCGCTTTCCCAAGGCGGACAGCCCGGAGTTTTCTGCAAACCTGATCGTCTGCACCTGGCCGGATGAACTGCGACTCGCCTATGAAGCGGCGGAGGTCTATGCCCGAAGCCAGCTTGTTGCGCGCATCAAGAATTCGCTCCTGCCAATCTATACCGAGGACAATCTTTTCCTTGGGACCGCTGGCTCGGAGGCGCGCCAGCCCGTTGCGCCGCATTTCCAGCCATTCGACCTTGGTGGCTCGCTGGCCTACGGCCTGTATGACCGGAACCAGACCCAGTATGTTCTGGTCTTTTCCGGACGGGAGACCGCGCCGGACCGCAAGGAAATCGCGGAACTTCTGCTGAGCGTGATGGAGTTGCTCGATGCCGGCGTCGAGGCACTTGTTCCAAGGCTCGGGCCGAAGGAGAAGCTGTCCGCCCGCGAGGTCGAATGCCTGCGCTGGTCGGCGGCGGGCAAGAGCAGCGACGAAATCGCCATCATTCTCGACATTTCCAGCCATACGGTCGTCAGCTACCTGAAGAGTGCGATGCGCAAGCTTGAGGCGGTCAACCGCATGCAGGCGGTTGCGCGCGCCTGTCGATATCGCCTGCTCTGAGGGCGGACAGATTCCGCATATAATCAAAGGCGCCGCCATCTCAGCGGCGCCTTTGTCGTTCCGGCGTCTGCTTTCACAGCAAGGCCAGACTGATCTCCGTCTTGCCATAACCGAACTCATACTGGGTCGTGCCCTCGTGGCGCAGTGCCACAGTGTCGGTGACATCGAGCCAGACCAGTGCCATCGTGCTGGATGTTCCTGCGCCCCCGATGTGGGTCAGAATATCGGCCGAGCCGTTGCGGCTGACATGCAGCTTATGGCTTCCGATGCTGATCGCAGCGACCGTGAGCGAGACCAGGTAATAGCCTGACGCAGGAACGATCAAGGGATGTCCGTTGCCCGAGGGCAGGGGAGAGCCGAGGGCGATATCGCCGCCCGAGAGGTGCAGGATATCGAAGCCGGTGAAGCTGCCGGCTGCCGGCGTGAGTGTTGCTGGCGCAAGTGAGGCGCGCACAAGCGGCCGCTGGTCGTGGCGGACATAACCTTCCGGCGTGATGCTCACCGCCTGGCGCCAGCCTGTCACGTCGCCATTGACCTTGAGGGAGAATCGGTCTTCGCCCGCAAGTCCCATCTCGGCCCGCCCCTGCCAATTGGACTGGAAGATCAGGCTTGCCGTTTCCGCAATGCTTGATTTGTTGACTGTCAGGCGGTGGCCGCCGCCGGCGTGATTGAACAGGCTCGCGGGTGAGGACAGGGAGAGCCTGTTGTAGCTGTCTGGCGTGGCTGCGATGCCCAGCCGCTCGAACTGGGTTTCCGTCGGCAGCGGCTGCTCGATCCATTCGGCTCCGTTGAAGATCTTCAGCCTTGCTTCGTCGAGGAAGACGGCGGTCCAGCCCGGTCGTGGAGGGATGAAGACCCAGACACCGTCCTGAAAGAGGGCAAGGCTTTCTGCTCTGCCGGTCCAGGCGCCGGTCTCCGGGGCCGTGACCCAATGGATCTGCCCTTCGGCGGGTTCAGCCGGTGGGGTCTGAGCACTTGTCGCAACAACCAGCTGCACCAAGGCATCGAGCCGCTGGAGTGCCTCATTGTGTGTCACATGCTTCTGCGCCTGGGCGGGCAGGATGAAGGGCAAGTCGAGATTGGCTGTGGCGTCGGTCATGGTCTCTCCTTCACGGTTGGGCTGCGAGACGCAGCGCGATGGAAGGAGAAAGTCTGAGGCATGTCGGACGGCGGGGGATGAAAGCCACGTCTCCCCGTTGATTTTCCTTGCCTTTATCTCGAAGTCATCCCCGCTCCTGCGGGTGCCCGGTTGCTATGAAGGCCGGATTCTCGAAGGCGCGGAGGCCCGGCAATCGTTTGCCATAGGTGAGCGGTGCCCCGTCTTCGGTCGATACCATGCCGCCCGCCGCCCGCAGCACGGCGTCGCCGGCAGCCGTATCCCATTCCATCGTGGGTCCGAAGCGGGGATAGATGTCGGCGGCTCCTTCGGCGACGAGGCAGAATTTCAACGAGGATCCGACCGCCTTGCGCTCCAGGATCTCCGCTTTCTTGATATAGGCGTCGGTGGCATCGCAATTGTGGGACCGGGAAACCAGTGCGGAGGGCCTGGCATGTTGCGAGCGCACGGCGATCCCGTGGCGCATGGTGACGCGGCCTTCGGCATCGATTGCAAGTTTCTCGGCCTTGCCTGAACCGCCCAGATAAAGCGTGCCGAGGGCAGGGGCATGGACGACGCCCAGGATGGGCGCACCATATTCGATCAGCGCGATGTTGACGGTGAAATCGTCGTGGCCGCCGATGAATTCGCGGGTGCCGTCGAGTGGGTCGACCAGAATGAAGCGACCGGCGGAAATGTCAGGGATGCGGCCGGCTGCGACTTCTTCCTCCGCGACGACCGGTATGCCGGGCAGATGGCGTGAGAGCGCGTCCAGGATCAGGCGTTCGGCTTTCTCGTCGGCCTCCGTCACAGGCGACCTGTCGCCCTTCAGGCGGACCTCGGCGCCCGCCCTGTAAACGTCGAGGATGACGTGGCCTGCGGCGATCGCGCTGTCCTCAAAGAGTTTCAGAATGTCTGTCTTGTCATGCACCTGCATCGGGCTCCCGAGCGTCATGTCTCCGGTTTACCGCTGTGGCATGCACTTTGGAAGTGCGCGTTGTCGTAGCAAGCCAAACTCGTCTGATGTTTCTGTGCTGCACTGCGACGAAACATGTGGCGCATGTCTCAAACAGCATGGTTTTTGTCCTGATCGCGCTTGCTCTTTATGATGCCTATGCGAATGTGACGCGACATTTGCAGAGGTTGTTCGATGCGTTATTCCGCCCTTTCGATCTTCCGCCAGGCGCTTTCCGGCAACCGGAACTGGGCGCCGATGTGGCGTGAGCCGCAGCCCAAGCCGCATTACGACGTTGTTATCGTCGGTGGTGGCGGGCATGGTCTGGCGACCGCCTACTACCTTGCCAAGGAATTCGGCATTACCAATGTCGCCGTGATCGAGAAGGGCTATCTCGGCGGCGGCAATGTCGGGCGAAACACCACGATCATCCGCTCGAATTACATGCTGGAGGGCAACGAGCCCTTCTACGAGCTGTCGATGAAGCTGTGGGAAGGGCTGGAGCAGGACTTCAACTACAATGCCATGGTTTCGCAGCGTGGTATCGTCAATCTCTTCCACACGGACGGGCAGCGCGACGCCTATGCGCGGCGCGGTAATGCGATGATGATGCATGGGGTCGCTGCCGAACTGCTCGACCGCGAGCAGGTGCGCTCGATGATGCCCTATCTCAACTTCGACCATGCCCGTTTCCCCATCCTCGGTGGCCTCCTGCAAAAGCGCGGCGGCACGGCGCGCCATGATGCCGTTGCCTGGGGCTATGGGCGCGGGGCGGACGAGCGTGGTGTCGATCTGATCCAGCATTGCGAAGTGACCGGCATCCGACGCGATGAACTCGGGCAAGTGACCGGCGTCGAGACGACAAAGGGCTTCATCGGCTGCAACAAGCTGGCAATGGCGACCGCCGGCCACACCTCCGTCACCGGCAAGATGGCGGGCCTCGACCTCCCGATCGAAACTCATGTGTTGCAGGCCTTCGTGTCGGAAGGCATCAAGCCCGTCATCGACAATGTCATCACCTATGGCGCAGGACACTTCTATATCTCGCAGTCCGACAAGGGCGGCTTGGTCTTCGGCGCCGATATCGATTACTATTCCTCCTATGCCCAGCGCGGCAATCTCGCGACCGTCGAGCATACGATCGAGGAGGGCGTGTCGTTGATCCCCGGCCTGTCGCGGGTTCGCGTGCTGCGGGCCTGGGGTGGTGCCATGGACATGTCGATGGATGGCTCGCCGATCATTGATCGCACGCCGATCGACAATCTCTACCTGAATTGCGGCTGGTGCTACGGGGGGTTCAAGGCGACGCCGGCGTCGGGCTTCTGCTTTGCGCATCTGATCGCCAAGAACGAGGCCCATCCCGTGGCCCGCCTCTTGCGCCTTGATCGCTTCGAACGCGGCTTTGCCGTCGACGAAGGCGGCAAGGGTCCACAACCGAACCTGCATTGAGACAATCGCCATGGCAAGCCTGATCACCTGTCCGCATTGCGGCGTCCGTCCCAAGGAAGAGTTCAGCATTCGTGGCGATGCGAGCCCGGTCCGTCCGGCGCCCGGTGCGCCTGACAATGCCTGGAACGCTTACGTCTTCCTCCGCGATAATCCGAAGGGCCGGATCATGGAGCACTGGCACCACTCGGCCGGCTGCCGCCGCTGGCTGGTGGTCGAGCGGGACAATGCCGCGAGCCACGAGGTCTATAGTGTCACCGACGCGAGCGGATACGCCAAGGAGGCCGCGCGATGACCGGTTATCGCCTCTCATCCGGCGGGCTCGTCAACCGCGCCCGCACCCTCTCTTTCTCGTTCGATGGCCAGACTTACACGGGCTATGAAGGCGATACGCTGGCCTCTGCCTTGATCGCCAATGACCAGATGCTGGTCGGGCGGTCGTTCAAGTATCACCGCCCGCGCGGTATCGTGACGGCGGGTTCGGCGGAACCGAATGCGCTCGTCACGATCGGCAAGGACGGTCGCACGGAGCCCAATACGCGGGCCACTGTCGCCGAGCTCTATCAGGGGCTCGAGGCCCACAGCCAGAACCGCTGGCCGTCGCTGAAATACGATATCGGCTCGGTCAACAGCCTGCTGTCGCCATTTCTCTCGGCCGGCTTCTACTACAAGACCTTCATGTGGCCGAAAGCCTTCTGGGAGAAGCTCTACGAGCCGATCATCCGCAAGGCGGCCGGCCTCGGCAAGACGCCGTTCCTGCCGGATCCCGATCGCTACGAAAAGGCCTGGGCGCATTGCGACCTGCTGGTGATCGGGGCAGGCCCCGCCGGTCTGATGGCGGCGCGGGCTGCGGCCCGGGCTGGTCTTCGGGTCATCCTGGCGGATGAAGGTTTCGTGCTGGGCGGTTCGCTGCTGTCAGAGCGCGTCACTGTCGGCGGCGTGCCGGCCGCCGACTATGCGGCCTCCGTCGTCGCGGAAATGAAGAGCCTTTCCAATGTCACGCTGATGCCGCGCACCACTGTGTTCGGCTGGTATGACGACAATGTCTTCGGTGCCGTCGAAAAGGTTCAGAAGCATGTTGCGCAGCCAACCAGCGAGCTTCCGGTCGAGCGTGTCTGGCGCATCGTCGCCAAGCGGGCGATCCTGGCTTCCGGTGCGGAAGAGCGGCCGCTGGTCTTCGGCGGGAATGACAGACCGGGTGTGATGACGTCGGGTGCCGTCAGCACCTATCTTAACCGCTATGGCGTGGCCGCCGGCCAGAATGTCGCCATCTTCACCAATGGCGGTGCGGGCTATCGCACGGCCGCCGATCTGGTCTCCGCCGGTGTTGGCGTTGCCGCCATCATCGACGGGCGTGCCCAGTCTTCGGATGTTGCGCCCGCTGGCGTGCGGATTATCTCCGGTGGGGCCGTCGTCGACACCAAGGGTTATCACCGGATCAAGGGCCTGCTCGTCGAGCGCATGGGCCATCAGGAAGACATTGCCTGCGATGCGCTGGCCATGAGCGGCGGCTACAGCCCAATCGTCCATCTCGCCTGCCAGCGCGGCGCCAAGCCTGTCTGGTCCGACGAACATCAGGCCTTTCTTGCCCCCGATGTCGGCCAGGGGCTGCGAATTGCCGGCGCCGCTGCCGGGCTTGCTTCGCTTGCCGCTGTGCTGCGCGACGGAGCGGAGAAGGCGCATGAGGCGGTTGGTGATCTCGGTCGCCTTGTCGGTACGGTCGACGTGCCTGAAGTCGAGGGCGAATACGACGCTGCCTTCGCGCCGCTCTGGTATGTGCCCGGGGCGAAGGCAAAAGCCTTTGTCGATTTCCAGAACGATGTGCATGTGAAGGACCTGGGCCTTGCCCAGCGCGAGGCCATGGGCCATGTCGAGCACACCAAGCGCTACACGACCGGCGGCATGGCGACCGACCAGGGCAAGCTCGGCAATGTCGCGACCATCGGCATCATGGCCGGCATGCGCGGCGTTTCACCGGCCGAGATTGGCACCACGACCTTCCGTCCCTTCTACACGCCCGTCTCCTTCGGGGCGATGGCGGGTACCTCGCGCGGAGAACACTCGCGGCCCGTGCGCACCTCGCCGCTGCATGGCTGGGCGAAGCGCAACGGTGCGGTCTTCGTCGAATCCGGCCTCTGGTACCGCTCCTCCTGGTTCCCGCGTGATGGCGAAAAGACATGGCGCGAGGCGGTCGACCGGGAAGTGCTGAATGTCAGGGCCAATGCCGGGATCTGCGATGTCTCGACGCTCGGCAAGATCGAGATCTTCGGCAAGGACGCGGCTGAATTCCTCAATCGCATCTATTCCAACGCCTTCCTCAAGCTTCCCGTCGGCAAGGCCCGTTACGGGCTGATGCTGCGCGAAGACGGCATGATCTACGACGACGGCACGACGAGCCGGCTGTCGGACGAGCATTTCTTCATGACCACAACGACGGCCTATGCCGGCGAGGTGATGACGCATCTGGAATTCTGCTCACAGGTTCTCTGGCCGGATCTCGACGTTCGTTTCGTCTCCTCCAGCGATCAGTGGGCGCAAATGTCGGTTGCGGGTCCCAAGGCGCGGATCATCCTCGAACAGATCATCGAAGACGATATCTCCGACGAAGCCTTCCCCTTCCTCTCGGCCCGCGAAGTGCTGCTCAAGGGGGGCTTGAAGGCGCGGCTGTTCCGCATTTCCTTCTCCGGTGAACTCGCCTTCGAAGTGGCAGTGCCGGCCAATACCGGCGAAGCCGTCGCCGATGCGATCATGGCGGCCGGCAAGGCCCATGGCATCTGCGCCTATGGTGTCGAGGCGCTCAACGTGTTGCGAATCGAAAAGGGTTTCATCACGCACAGCGAAATCGACGGCCGCACGACGCCCGACGATGTGGGCCTGGGGAAAATGCTCTCGACGCAAAAGCCCGACTTCATCGGCAAACGCCTGTCGAGCCGCTTTGGCCTCACCGCCGCCGACCGTCCGCAACTCGTCGGGTTGAAGCCTGTCGACCATGACAAGGAGTTCAAGGCGGGTGCGCATCTGCTGAAAGAGAACGTCAAGCCGTCGACGCTCAATGACCAGGGTTGGGTCTCCTCCGTCTGCCATTCGCCGACACTCGGGCATATGATCGGTCTCGCCTTCCTCAAATCCGGCCGCGAGCGACTGGGCGAGAAGATTGTCGTCTGGGACGGCCTGCGGGGCGGGGAGGTGATGGCCGAGGTCGTCAGCCCGGTCTTCTACGACCCCGACAACAAGAAACTGAACCTGTGAGGATCCGACCATGCCGGTGACCTTTACCGCCCGTCACGTGCTCGAGGACCACATTTCCGGTTTCGAAGCGACGCCCAATCCCCATCATCTTGCGATCCTGCGTTCGCCGGTCGTCTTCTCGGTGCTGGCCCATGCCGGCCACGAAAGCGATGTCGAGGAGGCGCTGGACAATCTTGAGGACGTGCATGTCCGCGTCTGCGGCCCCGGCGAATGGCTTGTCGTCAGTGAGACCGTTCCGGCCGATACGATTGCCCGCCAGCTCGCGGATCTCGGGGCTGCCGGTGCCTCCTTCGTCGACCAGAGCGACGGCCGCGTGGTGCTGCGCATTCAGGGCCCGAAGGTCCGGGCGATCCTTGCCAAATGCATGGCACTCGACCTGCATTCCGACCTCTTCGAAATCGGCCAGTCGACCAATTGCCAGATCTGCCATGTCGCCGCCAACCTTGCCCGCACGGGCCACGATGCGTTCGAAATCACTGTCATGCGCAGCTTTGCCGGCTTCCTGTTCGACGAGGTCTGCGCGATGGGCCGGGAGTTTGCGCTGACGGCGGGGTTCGCGTGAGCGCCTGACCGTGTATTCTTCGCAGTGAATTGCGGGGACCGTTTCGGCGTTCGCCGCGCAAAGGATCCCGCCCCCGCATGTTTCATCTGATGTTTTCGCTGCCATGGCTCATCGTGGCAACCCGCTTCATCGCCCCCTTGCCGTGGCCGTGGTGGGCGAAGCTCTCGCTCGCCGTCTTCCTGCTGTTTGCCTCGCAATATCACCTGTTCAGCCGGTTCACGTCAGGATCAGTCTTTGCGCCGGAATTTCCTCGACCACTGGTGATTGCCTTCAATCTGTTCTTCGGCGCCATCGTGCTGCTGGCGGCCATGCAGGTGATCCTCGATCTGCTGGGTATCCTGATCTTTGCCGTCACCTGGTCGTTTCCGGTCGTGCCGCCTGAGGTGCGCTACACGATGGGGATCGCCGCGCTGTTGCTCGCAAGCTTCGGCATCAGCCAAGCGATCCGCGTGCCGAAGGTGAAGCGCATCGAGGTTGAGATCCCCGGTCTTGCGCCTGATCTGGACGGCTATCGGATGGTGCAACTGACCGACATGCATATCAGCCGGCTGTTTACGGCCGCCTGGGCAATGGCCGTCGTCGAGAAGACCAATGCGCTTAATGCCGATCTGATCGTCATCACCGGCGATCTGATTGATGGAAGTCTCGACATCCGGCGCGACGACATTGCGCCACTGGCGGGCCTCAAGGCCCGTCACGGCGTGCTGACGGTGCCGGGCAATCACGAATATTTCTTCGATGTCGACCGTTGGCTGGCACATTTCCCAGAACTCAACATGCGGATCCTTGCGAATGACCATGCGGTCATCGAGCGCGGCGAGGGCCGGCTTGTGATTGCCGGTGTGACCGATCTTTCGGCGCGGTTTAGCGGCGCTGTCGAGCCCGATCTGGAAAGGGCGCTTCATGGTGCGCCAGCCTCTGCCCCCGTCATCCTTCTCGACCACCAGCCGCATATGGCACAGCGGGCCGCGAAGAGGGGCGTTGCGCTGCAGCTTTCGGGCCATACCCATGGCGGCATGGTGCGCGGTCTCGACCGGCTCGTCGCCCGGGCAAACAATGGCTATGTTTCCGGCTTCTACCAGGTCGGAGACATGAAGCTCTACGTCAGCAACGGCACGGGGCTCTGGCCGGGCTTTGCGCTCAGGATCGGTGTGCCGGCAGAGCTGACCGAGTTTACGCTGCGGTCGGCGGCGCAGAACCCTCGCCAGACCTGACTTGCTGACTTGGCCGTTCGAAGGGGCCCTGGTTACAGGCGCCCCGGCCGTGGCTGTGACACGCCGCCCAGAGAACACTTGGTGTTATCGATGCGACATGTTTCGTCGCAGCATGGTCTTCTGGCTTTCACGTGCGCAATCTAGCTTTGTCGCATCAATGTTTGCCGCCAAGGAGAGCGTTTTCCATGAAGAGCCATGCGCGTGTCGTCGTTATCGGCGGGGGTGTCGTCGGATGTTCGGTCCTGTACCACCTGACCAAGTTCGGCTGGACCGACGTGGTGTTGCTCGAGCGTTCGGAGCTCACCTCCGGCTCGACCTGGCATGCGGCCGGCGGCATGCACACGATCAACGGCGATCCGAACGTCGCCAAGCTGCAGAAATATACGGTCGAGCTCTACAAGGAGATCGAGGAATATTCCGGCCAGGACATCGGGTTGCACATGACATCCGGCCTGATGCTGGCCGCCACCAAGGAGCGTTTCGACTGGATGAAGTCGCTCTTGGCAAAAGGCAAGTATGCCGGCGGTGAAGCGACGCTCATTTCGGCGCAGGAAGCCTATGAAATGATGCCGCTCCTGGATCCGAAGCAGTTCGTCGGCGCCGTCTTCGATCCGCATGAGGGTCATCTCGATCCCTACGGCACGACGCATGCCTATGCGAAGTCGGCCAAGAAGAATGGTGCGGACATCTACCTGCACACCAAGGTCGAGGATCTGGTGCAGCTGGAAGACGGCACATGGCGGGTGATCACCGACAAGGGGGAGATCCGGTGCGAGCATGTTGTCAATGCTGCCGGCCTCTGGGCGCGCGAAGTGGGCCGCATGGTCGGGCTGGAACTGCCCGTGCTCGCCATGGAGCATATGTATCTGATCACCGAGGACATGCCCGAGGTCGTCGAGTTCAACAAGACGACGGGCAAGGAACTGATGCACTGCGTTGACTTCGACGGCGAGATCTATATCCGCCAGGAGCGCAACGGCATGCTGATGGGCACCTATGAAAAGGACTGCCGCCCCTGGTCGCCGATCGAGACGCCGTGGACCTTTGGCCATGAATTGCTGGCCGAAGACCTGGAGCGCATCACCACCGAACTCGAAATCGGTTTCCGGCATTTCCCGGCCTTCAACAATGCCGGCATCAAGAAGATCATCAACGGCCCCTTCACCTTCTCGCCAGATGGCAACCCGCTCGTGGGGCCGGTGCGCGGCATGACCAATTACTGGTCGGCCTGCGCAGTGATGGCCGGCTTCAGCCAGGGGGGCGGCGTGGGGCTGGCGCTTGCCAACTGGATCATCGAAGGCGATCCGGGCTTCGATGTCTTTGCCATGGATGTCTGCCGCTACGGCGATTACGCGACGCTCGCCTATACCAATGCCAAGGTGCGCGAAAACTATTCCCGCCGCTTCTCGATCCGCTATCCGAACGAGGAGCTGCCGGGTGCGCGTCCGCTGCTCACCACGCCGATCTATGACAAGCTCAAGAGCGCGGGCGCCGTATTTGGGGCGTCTTACGGCCTGGAGACGGCGCTCTGGTTTGCGCCTGAAGGTGTCGAGGATGCCTTTTCGTGGCGCCGTTCGACCGACTTCGAAGCTGTCGGTCGCGAGGCCAAGGCCGTTCGCGAGAGCGTCGGCCTGATGGAAACCTCCGGCTTCGCCAAGTACATGGTGAGCGGGGAGGGGGCTCGCAGCTGGCTCGACCATATGCTCGCCTGCACATTGCCGGAGGTCGGGCGCATGGCGCTTGCACCAATGCTCAACGAGGCCGGCAAGCTGATCGGCGACTTTACGGTCGCCAATCTCGATGACGAAGATTTCCTCGTGATCGGCTCGGGCATCGCCGAGGATTACCACATGCGCTGGTTCGAAACCCACCTGCCCGATGACGGCTCGGTGGATATCGAGGCGCTGAACCTCAACCTCGTGGGCCTGTCGATCGCCGGGCCAAAGTCACGCGATGTGATCTCCAAGCTCACCCATCTCGACATGTCCGACGCGGCTCTGCCCTTTATGGCGATCCGTGAGATGGATCTCGGCATGGCACCGGTCATTCTGGGCCGTGTCAGCTATACCGGCGATCTCGGCTATGAGATCTGGATGCGACCCGAATACCAGCGCTATGTCTTCGACACGCTGATGGAGGCCGGTGCGGAGTTCGGCATCTCGCTCTTCGGGCTGAGGGCGCTCAATGCGCTGCGACTGGAGAAGAGCTTCGGTAGCTGGTCACGCGAATACCGTCCGCTTTACGGGCCTCTCGAAGCCGGGCTCTCGCGTTTCGTGGCGCTCAAGAAGGAGGCGAGTTTCGTCGGCAAGCAGGCGGCGCTCGAAGAAAAGCTGTCGGGCGGGACGCTTCGCCTGCGCACCTTCATCATCCAGGCGAAGGATGCCGACGTCATCGGCGACGAGCCGATCTCGTACAATGGCGAGGTTCGGGGCTGGGTCACGTCCGGTGGCTTCGCCCATCCGAGCGGCGTGTCTGTCGCCCTCGGTTATGTTCCCAAGGAGATTGCCGACGAAATGGAGGGGTGGGGCGTGGAAATTCTTGGGGAAATCCTGCCCGCCCGGCTGCAGCCTCTGTCGCTTTTCGACGCGAATGGGTCGCGAATGAGAAGCTGATCTGTTTTTCGCAAAAATGGGCTTGCATTAGTTCCATCGCAACGACGGCGGGTCGCCCAAGGCGACCTGCTGATTTCGTGGGCTTTTTCTGCTGCTTTTTTGTGTCGCCTGTTGAATCCGGGGTCAACTGCCTCGTTAACAGTAACATTTTGTCCCCGATCCGCCTTTTTGGCTTCACATTTTCGGACAAAACGATATGGAATCCTCCAACGCCTACGCCCGCAAGGGACAACAAAATGAGACGCAACAAACAGGCGTCCGGGGGATAATATATGGAGTACTTCATCCAGCAGCTCATCAACGGGCTGACTCTTGGATCCATCTATGGCCTCGTGGCTATCGGCTATACGATGGTCTACGGCATCATCGGCATGATCAATTTTGCCCATGGCGATATCTTCATGCTTGGCGGCTTCGCCGCACTCATCGTCTTCCTCATCCTGACATCCTTTTTCGCCGGAATTCCGGTGGCGCTCGCGCTCTTCATCATGCTGATCGTCGCGATGCTGATGACCGGGTTGTGGAACTGGACGATCGAGCGCGTGGCCTACCGGCCGCTGCGCGGTTCGTTCCGGCTTGCGCCGCTGATCACCGCGATCGGCATGTCGATCGTGCTGTCCAACTTCATCCAGATCTCACAAGGGCCGCGCAACAAGCCGATCCCGCCTCTGGTCAGTGATGTCCTGCATATCGGCAATGTCACCATTGCGCTGAAGCAGGTGATCATTGTCGTGGTGACCGCCGCCCTGCTCGCCGCCTTCTGGTATATCGTCAACAAGACTCCGCTCGGGCGTGCACAGCGCGCCACCGAGCAGGATCGCAAGATGGCCGCGCTGCTTGGCGTCGATGTCGACCGGACGATCTCCGTGACCTTCGTGATGGGCGCTGCACTCGCGGCGGTCGCTGGCACGATGTACCTGATGTATTATGGTGTCGCCTCGTTCAATGACGGCTTCATTCCGGGCGTCAAGGCCTTCACGGCGGCGGTACTTGGAGGTATCGGCTCGCTTCCAGGTGCTGTTCTCGGCGGGCTGTTGATCGGCCTGATCGAGTCGCTGTGGTCCGCTTACTTCAGCATTGCCTACAAGGATGTCGCTACATTCGGTATCCTCGCATTCGTGCTGATCTTCAAGCCGACCGGCATTCTTGGTCGACCGGAAGTCGAGAAGGTTTGATCCGATGACAGAACCCGTAAATGTAAATGGTGCCGTATCTTCCGGCACGATGACGCGCGCCATCAAGGAAGGTCTCTTTGCTGGTGTCATCTCGCTCGGCCTCTTCATTCTCTATATCGGCATCAAAACCGATCAGAACATGGCGAATGAGTTGATCTGGTACCCGCGCTGGGGGCTTCTTGCATCCTTCGTCGCGATTGCCGCTGTCGGTCGTTTCGCCCTGGTCGCCTTCATCACGCCCTGGTTCCAGGCGCGGAAGGAGAAGAAGTCCGCTTCGGTGCCGGTGCATGACATCGATGCGAAACCGAGCTTCTTCAAGACGCATTTCCTCAAGATCGCGCTTCTCGCGCTCGTCCTCTATCCGCCGGTGATTCTGGCGCTGACGGGTGTGCAGGGATCGCTCAAATATGTCGACAACTTCGGCATCCAGATCCTGATCTATGTCATGCTCGCCTGGGGTCTGAATATCGTCGTTGGCCTCGCCGGCCTGCTCGATCTGGGGTACGTGGCCTTCTATGCCGTGGGCGCCTATTCCTATGCTCTGCTCGCACAGAATTTCGGCTTGTCCTTCTGGCTGCTCTTGCCGCTTGCCGGCATTCTTGCCGCCTTCTGGGGCATCATCCTCGGCTTCCCGGTCCTGCGGTTGCGGGGCGACTACCTCGCCATTGTCACACTGGCGTTTGGCGAGATCATTCGACTGGTGCTGATCAACTGGCAGGACGTGACCAAGGGTACGTTCGGTATCTCCAGCATTCCCAAGGCAACCTTCTTCGGCATTCCGTTCGACGCCTCAGCTGGCGGTTTTGCCAAGATGTTCGATCTGCCGATGTCGTCGGCCTACTACAAGATCTATCTGTTCTACGTCATCCTGGCGCTCTGCTGCCTGACTGCCTATGTCACGATCCGCCTGCGTCGCATGCCGATCGGTCGGGCCTGGGAAGCGCTTCGCGAAGACGAAATCGCCTGCCGTTCGCTCGGGATCAATACCGTGACGACGAAGCTGACCGCGTTTTCGATCGGGGCGATGTTCGGCGGGTTTGCCGGCTCCTTCTTCGCCGCCCGTCAGGGCTTCGTCTCGCCGGAGAGCTTTGTCTTCCTCGAGTCTGCCGTCATCCTCGCCATCGTCGTTCTCGGCGGCATGGGGTCGCTGACCGGTATTGCGGTCGCTGCGATCGTCATGATCGGTGGCACCGAGGCCTTGCGCGAAATGGAGTTCCTGAAGCACATCTTCGGATCCGACTTCACGCCTGAGCTCTATCGCATGCTGCTCTTCGGCCTGGCCATGGTCATCGTCATGCTGTTCAAGCCACGCGGTTTCGTGGGCAGCAGAGAGCCGACGGCCTTCCTCAAGGAGCGCAAGACCGTCTCGGGTAGCTTTACCAAGGAAGGTCACGGCTGATGATCTCCGGAAACAATACAATGAGCAATGACACCATCCTGAAAGTCGAGCATCTGTCGATGCGCTTCGGTGGTCTGATGGCCATCAACGACTTCTCCTTCGAAGCCAGGCGCGGTGAGATCACCGCGCTGATCGGCCCCAACGGCGCCGGCAAGACCACCGTCTTCAACTGCATCACCGGCTTCTACCGGCCGACGATGGGCATGATCACGTTGCGCCACAAGTCCGGCCAGGAGTTTCTCCTGGAACGGTTGCCGGACTTCGAGATCCCGAAGAAGGCCAAGGTCGCGCGAACCTTCCAGAACATTCGCCTGTTCTCGGGCCTTACCGTTCTGGAAAATCTGCTGGTTGCCCAGCACAATGCACTGATGAAGGCCTCCGGTTACACTGTGCTCGGTCTGCTCGGACTGCCGGCCTACAAGAAGGCCGCAAACGACGCGATCGAGAAGGCCCGTTACTGGCTGGACAAGGCCGATCTCACCGATCGCGCCGACGATCCGGCGGGCGATCTGCCCTATGGGGCCCAGCGCCGTCTCGAGATCTGCCGCGCCATGTGCACCGGCCCAGAGCTTTTGTGTCTGGACGAGCCGGCGGCTGGTCTCAATCCGAAGGAATCCCTGGTGCTCAACTCGCTGTTGCGCAACATCCGCGACGAAGGCACATCGCTGCTCCTGATCGAGCACGACATGTCGGTCGTGATGCAGATTTCCGACCATATCGTGGTGCTGGAATATGGCCAGAAGATCTCTGACGGCTCGCCCGATCACGTGAAGAACGACCCGAAGGTCATCGCGGCCTATCTGGGTGTCGAGGATGAAGAATTGGACGAAGTGATCCACGAAGTCGAAGCGATTGCCGGGGGGGAAGCCTGATGTCCTCTGAACCGCTTCTCAAGGTTTCCGGTGTCGAAACCTATTACGGCAATATCCGTGCGCTCGCGGGTGTCGATGTCGAGGTCCACAAGGGTGAAATCGTGTCGCTGATCGGCGCCAATGGCGCTGGCAAGTCCACGCTGATGATGACCATCTGTGGCAATCCGCAGGCGCGCAGCGGACAGGTCGTTTTCGACGGTGAAGACATCACCAAGATCCCGACCCATCTCATCGCACGTCGCCGTATCGCCCAGTCCCCGGAAGGTCGCCGGATCTTTCCGCGCATGACGGTGCTGGAAAACCTGCAGATGGGGGCCGGCCTCGACGATCTGAAGTACTTCAAGGAGGACGTGGAGAAGATCTTCACCATGTTCCCCCGCCTGAAGGAGCGTCAGAGCCAGCGTGGCGGTACGCTCTCGGGTGGCGAGCAGCAGATGCTGTCCATCGGCCGAGCGCTGATGTCGCGGCCGAAGCTGCTTCTGCTTGACGAACCCTCGCTCGGTCTCGCACCGCTGATCGTCAAGGGGATCTTCGAACAGATCAAGCGGCTCAATCAGGAAGAAGGTCTGACCGTGTTCCTGGTCGAGCAGAATGCTTTCGCCGCACTGAAGCTGTCCGACCGTGCCTATGTCATGGTCAATGGCAAGGTGACGATGAGTGGCACGGGTAAGCAGCTGTTGGCCGATCCATCGGTTCGCGCGGCTTATCTCGAAGGCGGCCATCACTGAGCGCGGGGAGAATTTGACATGCAAGGTTTGTTTTTCGAAAGCGACACCACCGTTCGGCTCGTGCTGCGGTTCCTCGTGATGCTGCTTGGCATATGGACCGCGTGGCGGACCGGCAAGGCCGCAGCCGAGGGCTGGAGCGGCTATGGTACGGTGCTCGTTTACGTGCTGGGCTTGGGTTTCGCGATGCGGTTCCTGCATTATTCGCTGTTTGCGGGTCCCTTCGTCAGCCCCTTCTTCTACGTGCTCGACGTGGTCATCCTGATGGTGTTTGCCGTGGCCGGTTTCCGGTCGCGCCGCACCACGCAGATGGTCGACAACTACTACTGGCTCTACGAGAGAACATCGTATTTCTCGTGGAAGAACAAAGATTGACAAGTTGTTGTTTTCTGTCGCAGATTGCCGGCAGAGGACGTCGACTTGCGATAAGACAAGGCCTCGGCCGTATACAAAGAGTGGAACAGTTTTCCGGCGCAGTCGCAGCGGGTATTGCGCAGGGTTTTCAACCTAACCCGCACAAAAAACTTGGGAGTAACAATATGAAGAAGTCTCTTCTTTCGGCAGTTGCGCTGACGGCCATGGTTGCCTTCGGCGGCAACGCTTACGCCGATATCCTGGTTGGCGTCGCCGGCCCGCTGACCGGCCCGAACGCGGCTTTCGGTGCACAGCTCCAGAAGGGTGCCGAGCAGGCTGCTGCCGACATCAACGCTGCCGGTGGCATCAACGGTGAAATGATCAAGGTCGTCCTCGGCGACGACGTGTCGGACGCCAAGCAGGGTGTTTCCGTCGCCAACAAGTTCGTTGCTGACGGCGTGAAATTCGTCATCGGTCACTTCAACTCGGGCGTCTCGATCCCGGCTTCTGAAGTCTATGCCGAAAACGGCATCCTCCAGATCACGCCTGCTTCGACCAACCCGAACTACACCGAGCGTGGCCTGTGGAACACCTTCCGCGTTTGCGGTCGTGACGACCAGCAGGGCGCCGTTGCCGGCAAGTACATTTCCGACAACTTCAAGGACGCCAAGGTTGCCGTCGTTCATGACAAGACGCCTTACGGCCAGGGTCTTGCCGACGAAACCAAGAAGGCAATGAACGAACTCGGCGTAACCGAAGTCATCTACGAAGGCATCACTGCCGGCGAAAAGGACTACTCGGCTCTGATCGCCAAGATGAAGGAAGCCGGCGTATCCGTCGTCTACTTCGGCGGTCTGCACACTGAAGCCGGTCTCATCATGCGCCAGATGGCCAGCCAGGGCCTGGACGCGACCCTGATGTCCGGCGACGGCATCACCTCGAACGAACTTGCTTCGATCGCCGGTGACGCAGTTGAAGGCACTCTGATGACCTTCCCGCCGGATCCGCGCAAGAACCCGAACGCTGCTGACGCCGTGAAGAAGTTCCGCGATGCCGGCTTCGAGCCGGAAGCCTACACGCTGTATTCCTACGCTGCTCTCCAGGTCATCGCTGACGCCGCCAAGGCTGCTGCCTCGGCCGACACGGAAGCCGTTGCCACGGCGCTGAAGGAAAAGGGTCCGTACACGACCGTTATCGGCGAACTGTCCTTCGACGCCAAGGGCGACATCACCCGTCCGGACTACGTCATGTACACCTGGAAGAAGGGCGAGGACGGCAAGTACTCGTACTTCCAGGACTAATTCGATCCTTTATCGGACCGACGGAAAGCCCGGCCTCGCGCCGGGCTTTCTGCGTTTTTGAAGGGTAGGAGAAGGGCCGTAGCCAATGAGCAGCGGACGGGAGGCCGGCGAGATCTGGCCATCGCCCGGGCGTGTGATGGCAAGCCTCTGGTGTTATGCGGCGTTGCGTCGGCTGGCGGGTTGCCTGCTGCCTGCTGTCTCTCACGTCTCCCGCAGAACGTCCGCGGCTTTCACGGCGGCCGAAGCGCGGTTTTCGACGCCGAGCTTGGAATAGATCTGTTCGAGATGCTTGTTCACCGTGCGGGACGAGAGCCCCAGGATTTCGCCGATGTCGCGGTTGGCTTTGCCCTTGGCAATCCAGAGCAGGACTTCACTTTCGCGGTGTGTAAGGCTGAAGCGTTCACGCAGCATCTCGTCTTCGCTCTGACGGTTGGCGGAGGTCAGGCGGAAGAGATATTCGTCCGCGCCGATCGTGCCCAGCAGCGAGAGTGTGAGTGGCAGCCCGGTGGCACCGGGGAAGGGGAAGTTCGATTCGGATTGCGCGGCCGTGCTGGCGCGGCGATGGGACAGCCAGGCGGCTGCGGCCTTTGCGACTTCGCCAATGCCGTCGGCATGGCCGATCGCGGTTTCGATCAGGCGGCTCGCCTGAGGTGTCGTCCAGTGCACCTGGCCGTCACCGCGGATGGCGAGCAGATGCCGGCCGGCAGCATCGAGCGCCACGCGCGCACTCTGGGCGGAGCGGGCATTCGACAGGTGGACGCGGATGCGGGCGCGTAGTTCGTCGATGTTGATCGGCTTGGTAAGGTAATCCACACCGCCGGATTCCAATGCCTTCACGACATGTTCCGTTTCCGTCAGACCCGTCATGAAGATGACAGGCACCTGGGCGACCGCGGGATCCGCCTTCAAGGTGCGGCAGGTCTCGAACCCATCCATGCCAGGCATGACGGCATCGAGCAGAATGAGGTCGGGACTGATGCGGGCGACGATCGACAGGGCGCCGTGGCCGGAGGTGGCGATCAGGACGGAATAGCCCGAGGCCTCCAGAGCTTCGGTCAGGAAGCCGAGAGCATCGGGACTGTCGTCCACCAGAAGCACGATGTCTCGGCGATTCGCCTCAGCCATGGATCGACTCCCTGCCGGTTTCAAACGAGGTCAGGAAGTTGCGCAGACCCGCCATGTCGAAGGCTCGCACATAAGCGCGGGCGGTTTCGATGAAGGCGGCATTGCTTCCCATGCTTCCGAGTTCGGCGAGCTTCGCCTCGATGCCGCGCACATAGCCGATATCGCAGAGACTGATCAATTCCTCCAGATGCAGCGCGCCCGGCGAGAGTGGCCGATCCTGGCGCACTGTCTGCTGCAAGAGGCGCGGATTGTCGGCATAGATCCAGTCGAGGCCGAGGAAACGCGCGAGCTTGTCGCGCAGGCGGGAGATGTCGACCGGCTTTGCAATGGCGTCGTCATGGCCTTCGCCATCGGCTGCCGGGGCATCGCCGACATTGGCCGAGAGCATCAGGATCGGTGCCTTCTGACCGGCATCGCGCAGTCTTTCGACCAGTTGCCATCCGTTCATGCCGGGCATGGAAATGTCGACGAGAAAGAGATCCGGTTTGACGCCATGGATCAGTGTCAGGCATTCAGGTCCACCTGCCGCCGTCAGCACGACGAAATCGAGCGGAGCCAGGACTTCGCGCATCAGTTCGCGGTGATCCTCGTTGTCGTCGACGACGACGATGGTTCGCCGGGGACCCGTGTAGGAGACAATCCGGCGCTCCGGGGCCGGGGCGGTGTTCGGGCGGTCGATGGCAGACAGCATCAGCCGGACCTTGAAGGTGGATCCCTTGTCGCGTTCGCTGGTGACGGCTATCTCGCCGCCCAGGGTGTTGGTCAGGAGTTTCGTGATCGTCAGCCCCAGCCCCAGCCCCGGCATCGGGCGGACATTGTCTGCTTCGCCACGCTGGAAGGGCTCATAGATTCGGTTCAGGTCCGTTTCCGAGATGCCACGGCCACTGTCGCTGATCGTGAAGGTCGCGACCTGGCTACGATAGTCGACATCGAACCGGATCGTGCCTTCGTCGGTGAACTTGATTGCATTCGAGAGCAGGTTGACGAGGATCTGGCGCAGGCGACGCTCGTCCGTTCGGACATAGAGCGGCAGATTCCGGGAGCGCTGATGTTCGAAAAGAATGCTTTTGGCTGCAGCCTGGGGGGCAAACATGTCTATCAACTGGTCGAGGAAGTCCTGGATATTGACTTCATTGGAGAAGACCTGCAGGCGGCCGGCCTCGATCTTGGAAATGTCCAACAGGCCGTCGATGAGGCCGGAGAGATGGTCGGCCGAACGGCGGATGACCTTGATCGCGGATTGGCGCGGAACGGGGATGGTTTCATCCCGCTCGAGGATCTGGGCATAGCCCAGCACGGCGTTGAGCGGGGTGCGCAGTTCGTGGCTGAGGCCGACGACATAGCGGCTCTTGGCACGGTTGGCGGCTTCTGCCGTCTCCTTGGCATTTTGCAGAGCGGCATCCGTCTTGCGGTGGGCGGCGATCTCCTTGAGCAGAAGCGTGTTCTGGCGGGACGATTCTTCTTCTGCCACGACGCGGCTGTCATGGGCGAGCACGTAGAACCAAGTGACGATGCCGGCGATGATGGCGAAGATGAAGAAGACGACGGTCACCGTTCGGTTGACCACATCGGTCATTTCGGGCGTTGCCGCATTCACCTGATGGGCGATGACCGCAAGGATCACGCCGATGACGGAAATCGAGATCATGGCCGTCATGGCGTAGCGGCCAAGGCGTGTGGCAAAAGTCTCGATCACCGATTTCGGCAGCAAGGCGCGGGCGACGGTTGCGGCCTGAGCGTTGATCTTCGCATGCGGCTTGCACATGTCATGGCAACGGCTGTCGAGCGTGCAGCAGAGCGAACAGATCGGGGCTGCATAAGCGGGGCACCAGGCCATGTCCTCCGGCTCGAATGGGTGTTCGCAGATCGAGCAGGTGATATCGGTCTGGTTCTTCCAGCTGTGGCGCGGCTTGCGGGCAAGGTAGTATTTGCCCTCCGTCCGCCAGGCGAAGAACGGCGAAATGACAAAGGCGACAAGCGTGACATAGGTCGAGAGCGAGGCCATGGTCGAGCCGAAGGCGCCGAAATGAGCGGCCAGGGCCAGGCTTGCGGACAGCGCCATCGTGCCGCAGCCGACCGGATTGATGTCGTAGAGATGGGCGCGCTTGAACTCGATGCCCGGCGGTGAAAGGCCAAGCTTCTTGTTGATGAAGAGATCGGCGGAGATGGCGCAAAGCCAGCTCATGGCGATGATCGAGAAGATCCCGAGCGTTTCTTCGAGCAGCCCGTAGATGCCAAGCTCCATCAGCAGGAGGGCAATGGCAACATTGAAGACCAGCCAGACGACACGGCCCGGATGGCTGTGGGTCAGGCGCGAGAAGAAGTTCGACCAGGCGAGCGAGCCTGCATAGGCATTCATCACGTTGATCTTGAGCTGGGAGACGACCACGAAACCGGCCATCAGAAGCATGGCTGCCGTCTCGTTCGGCAGCATGTAGCCGAAGGCTGCGACATACATATGCGCGGGGTCGGCGGCCTCGCTGATCGGGACACCGGTGGAGAGCGTCAGCACGGCGAGGAAGGAGCCGGCGAGCAGCTTGGGGACGCCCAGGACAACCCAGCCGGGGCCGGCAAGAAAGATGGCGATGCGGTGATGCAGTTTGCGGGCCCCTTCCGGCGGCAGGAAGCGCAGAAAGTCGACCTGTTCGCCGATCTGCGGCATCAGGGCAAGGATGACCGCCGAGGCTGCACCGAATTCGAGCAGGTTGAAGGGGGCCGGCTGGCCCAGATTGGCATTGGTGTGGTCGATGCCGGCAAAGGCGCGCCAGAGATCGATCTTCTCCCAGTCGAGAAAGGCTATGAAGACGAAAGGCAGGATGTTGAGGATGATCCAGAAAGGCTGCGTCAGCAGCTGGAACTTCGAGATCATCCGGATGCCATAGGTGACGAGCGGCAGAACAACGATCGCCGAGATGATGTAGCCGAGCCAGAGCGGAATCCCGAAGGCGAGTTCCAGCGCCTTGGTCATGATCGAGGCCTCGATGGCAAAGAGCATGAAGGTAAAGGCGGCATAGATCAGCGAGGTGATGGTTGATCCGATGTAACCGAAGCCGGCGCCGCGGGTCAGGAGGTCGATATCGACGCCGTGGCGGATTGCATATTTGCTGATGGGAACGCCGACCAGCAGCATCAGGATCGCGGCGACGACGATGGCGAAGAAGGCGTTGGTCGTGCCGTAGGCGATGGTGATCGTTCCGCCGATCGCTTCCAGTGCGAGAAAGGAAATCGCCCCGATCGCGGTCTGGGAAATCCGGCTCGAGGAAAACTGACGTGCGCTCTTGGCGGTGAAGCGCAGGGCATAGTCTTCGAGAGTCTGGTTCGCCACCCAGCGATTGTATTCGCGGCGTACGGGAATGATGCGTTGGCGTGCGGCCATGCCTAAAATCTAGCGCCTTGTTATGGGTGGCTTTCCTTTAGGCATTTTCACGGGATTGTCCAGAATAGCAAGGGCTGTCAGCGCTTGATCAGGCCACCGTGGTAGTCCAGCCGATAGGCGATCCGGCCGTCGACGAGGATGCGCTCCGTGCCGATGAAGCTGCAGTCGCCAGCGGCCGCGGCGTTGCGACAGTCGCTGAGCGGATGGTTCCGCCTTGCCTCAGGAGTTCAATGTGGCTGCCAGGCGATCCGCGAGAGCCCTGACAAGAGCGCTGGCGTCATAGGGCTTGCGGACGACCGGCACCGAGAGGAGTTCGTCGGGCACCAGCGAGCGATCATCGTAACCTGTTGCGAAGACGAAGGGGATGCCACGGCGCACCAATTCCTCGGCCACGGGCACCGAAGTGTCGCGTCCGAGATTGATGTCGAGCACGGCGATGGACGGCGTAAACGACTTCAGGCGGTTTAAGGCATCGCCGCTCGAACTCGCCGTGACGACCGTCTCGATGCCCGCATCGGCAAGCATCATCTCGGCATCCATGGCAATGAGGACCTGGTCTTCCACCAGCAGCACCTGCAAGCCCGCGATGCTCTGAGAACCTGCCAGCACACCGCCTTCGGCTTCCAGGAGTTTTTCCGCATGCACCGGTTCACTCTCCCAGGTGAGGAAGCGTCCCGGCAGGCAGAACTCTGCATCGAGGCCTTCCGGACGATATTCCAGCCGGCTCGTACCGCCGAGATCGTAAGGTATGCTACGCTCGATCAGCGCCGAACCGAAACCCTTGCGGCCGATCGGGCCGACGGGTGGGCCACCGGTCTCGCTCCAGTGCAGCACACAATTGCCACCGTCATTTACCTGCCAGGTGACCTCAAGCCTTCCCCCATCGCGAGACAGGGCGCCGTATTTGGCAGCATTGGTGCATAATTCGTGGATGACCAGGGCTGCCACGGCATGGGCGCGGGCGTCGAGTGTCGCGCGCGGTCCCTTGACGACGATCGTGCTGCGACCGGCGCGGTAGGGCAGGAGTTCTGCGTCGAGCAGGTCGTTCAGCGTGCCGCCGCCACCACCTCGGGTCAGCTGGTCATGTGCATGCGACAGCGCGTGAATGCGGCCGCGAAGGGAACCGATGTAATCCTGGATCGGTCCATCCTCCTGCGAGGGGGCGGTGACGAGCGATTTGATCACCGCGAGAATGTTCTTTACCCGATGGTTCAGCTCTTCGTTGAGCATGCGCTGGCGGACGTCCGACTTGCTGCGTTCCTCATGCATCAGTTCGTTATGGCGCAGGACGATCTCGACGATGGCCGAGCGGATCGCTTCAGCGATCTCGAAGTCGGAATCGCGCCAGGGCGTCGCCTGACGCTGCACGGTTTCCTTCCAGATGGCAAAGCTCTTGCGTGGGGTCAGCCGGTCGCCAAGAGGACCGCTTTCATAGGTCTTCTCCGGATTACCGGCCCAGTTCAGGGTCTGCAGCCGCTCCTTGCGGAAGAAGAAGAGATAGTCACGCGGAATTTGCGACAGAGGAACTGCCATGACGCCGGAGACGTCCTCGAAATAGTCCGCAGCCGGAGGATAATCTCGCGACAGCGCCTTCGTCGACCAGATGCGGCCGTCAGCGACTTCCCCGACGAATCGAGTGAGATCAACTTCCCGCCCGTGCGGCGGGGCGGCGCCGATGGCGGTCCAGCGTCCGTTCATCCACATGCCCACGCCGTCACAGGCAAAGAGCGACTGAAACTCCGGCAGGGCTTTCGTCAGGATATTGTCGAGGTCCGTGTGGTGGGAGGCCGCCTGCAGAAACCGATCCAGCGAGCGGCGGGCCTCGTTCGCGATGTCGAGCTTGCGTTTCTGCTTGAGCGCAAGGAGGTGCAGCGAAAAGAACTCGCCGAACATTTCCGCCGCGATCCGCTCCGACAAAGTGAGCGTCTTTGGCGCGTAGTGGTGGCAGGCGATCAGGCCCCACAGTCTGTCATCGACGATGACGGAGATGGACATGGAGGCCGCAACGCCCATATTGCGCAGATACTCGCAGTGGATCGGCGAGACGCTGCGCAGATGGGCAAAGGAGAGATCAAGCGGGGCAACGACTTCGTCTGCTGCCGGCAGCAGATTTACCCGCAGGCCCCGGGCGTCCGAGATGACCCGGATCGGGTTTTGCATATAAAGGACGCGCGCCTGGCGGGGGATGTCGGTCGCTGGAAAATACTGGCCGAGGAAACTTTCCAGATCGTGCCGCTTGGCCTCGCTCGCAACCTTTCCCGAACCGTCGTCCTCGAACCGATAGATCATCACGCGGTCGTAGCCGAGCACCGTGCGAACAAGTTTTGCCGATGCGGAGATCAGGAGATCGATATCGTTGATGTCCCTGATCCTGCCGATCATTTCGCGCGCAAGCTGCAGGGGCTGGGTGCGCCTCAGAGACGGTTCGAATTCGAGGATCGCGCCCTGTACCTGGCGATGGACGGCAACGTCGAAATGCTGGCCGTTGGCGAGCGGCAGATGGGCGATCACCGCCGGACGGCTCGCATCGGGCGCTGCAGCAATGGCGTTTCTGATGTCGTGGGTCACGTCGGCACCGAACAGGTCCGCTATGGACTGCCCATCCAGTCTCGGCGGCAAGCCAAGCATGTCAGGCGCGTTGGCCGAGTAACGGCGGACCGTCGTGATGGCGGGGTCGCAGGCCATAAGACATCCGTGCGGCTGTATGGCGCCGGGGATATGGATCGGCTCGCGATCGCAATTGGTCAGGTCAACGGACGGCGTGGTCAGCATTCATCGCGCTTTCGAAGGCATCACGGGCATAGTCGAAAGCGGTGTTTGCCCAGTCCGCGGCTGCCCGGGCATCGTATACACACACGTTCTCCATACGCTCGGAAAACGCACGCCAGTTCGAAAAGTTCCGTGCTTGTGAAAAAAGATGTCGGGCGCCGTAGTCGGCTGAAAAGCCAAGGGCTTCTGCACGTTTTGCAAGGAGGCGGGCTCCGAGCGAGGAGCCTTCCAGCACATAAAGCAAGCCGACGATTCCGTCACCCTGGGGCGGCGCGAAGGCGCGGGGCGCCTGAGGCTCCGGTGTGTCGAGATCGGACAGGTCGGCCCTCAGTTCGTCCCGGACAAGACCTGGTTCCCAGTCGGAAAAGGCCTGGGGCAGGGGATGCTGGGAGAGCCAAGCCTCGACCGGCAGGCGAAAGGCGGCGATCCCTGCGAGGTAGCGGCGATAGTCGGCAGCCGTCGCGAAACCGCCGACCAGCGCATCGAGCGCCATATGGGCGCTCCATGTTGCTTCCTTGAGGGCGCTTCGGCGCGGCGGCAATTCCATCATGCTTCCTTACTTGGTTCCTTCCCATATAGAAGCTCGCCGCCCTCGCGAACAACCCGTTATCGTATTCGAGCCACGCTATGTGTTGGAGACCGGCATTCGAAGGCGCCGGTTCCGTCTTTTACCCCCCGACCTACGTTAAACGACGTATACGTTTTTGCGTCGCAGCATCCGATAGTCCCCTTCAGCAACGGTTAACACTCATTAACCGACCGGTTGCGACCAAGAAGAGGGGATCACAACAATGTCCATGAAGATGAAACTGACCGGCGCCCTGCTCGGCGCCATGCTGTCGACGACGGCCTTCCACGGCGCATTCGCCCAGGAAGAGACCATCAAGATCGGCGTCCTGCATTCGCTGTCGGGCACGATGGCAATCTCTGAAACCACGTTGAAAGATGCCATGCTGATGCTCGTCGAAGAGCAGAACAAGAAGGGTGGCGTTCTCGGCAAGAAGCTCGAAGCCGTCGTCGTCGATCCGGCCTCCGACTGGCCGCTGTTTGCCGAAAAGGCCCGCGAACTGATCGAAAAGGACAAGGTCGCGGCCGTCTTCGGTTGCTGGACCTCGTCCTCGCGCAAGTCCGTCCTGCCGGTCTTCGAAGAGCTGAACTCGATCCTCTTCTACCCGGTCCAATACGAGGGTGAAGAATCCTCGCGCAACATCTTCTACACGGGTGCCGCTCCGAACCAGCAGGCCATCCCGGCCGTCGACTATCTCGCCGAAAACGAAGGCGTCGAGCGCTGGGTTCTGGCCGGTACCGACTACGTCTATCCGCAGACGACCAACAAGATCCTCAAAGCCTATCTGATGTCCAAGGGTGTTGCCGAAGCCGACATCATGATCAACTACACGCCGTTCGGTCATTCCGACTGGCAGACGATCGTATCCGACATCAAGAAGTTCGGCTCGGAAGGCAAGAAGACTGCTGTCGTCTCGACCATCAATGGTGACGCCAACGTTCCTTTCTACAAGGAACTGGGCAACCAGGGCATCAAGGCCGAAGACATTCCGGTCGTCGCCTTCTCCGTCGGTGAAGAAGAACTCGCCGGTCTCGACACGGCTCCGCTGGTCGGCCATCTCGCCGCCTGGAACTATTTCCAGTCCGTCGATGCGCCTGTGAATGCCGAATTCATCGATACCTGGCACGCCTTCACCAAGAACGACAAGCGCGTGACCAATGACCCGATGGAAGCAGCCTATATCGGCTTCCAGGCCTGGGTTGCTGCCGTCGAAGCTGCCGGCACCACCGAGACCGATGCCGTTCTCGACTCGATCATCGGCGTGGCCGTTCCGAACCTCTCCGGCGGCACGTCGACCGTCATGCCGAACCACCACATCACCAAGCCGGTCCTGATCGGTGAAATCCAGGCGGATGGCCAGTTTGAAATCGTGCAGCAGACCCCGTCTGTCGTCGGTGACGAGTGGTCCGATTACCTGCCTGACTCCAAGGACCTGATCTCCGATTGGCGCAAGCCGATGGAATGCGGCAACTTCAACGTTGCCACCGGCAAGTGCGGCGGCAAGGGTAGCTGATCAGCTAGCCTTTGGGTCTCAGCCCCTCGCCGCCAGAGCAACGTGTTGCTCCGACCTCTCCCGCAAGCGTGGGAGAGGGGACGGCCAGTCAGCATGCTGGTCGCGATGGGCGAGGGCGCGGCAAATTTCCTTCTCCCCGTTTGCGGGGAGAAGGTGCCGGCCGGCGGATGAGGGGCTCCTCAGGCTCCGCTGCCAGCCATCCGGGGGACAAGAGAATGCTCATTCGTTTCATCACACTCACTTTGTTATTTTTCTCGCTTGCCGCGCCTTCGTTCGCGCAGAGCGAGCCGCGCGACCTCCTGAACGCACTCGGCAAGGCCAATTTCAAGCAGGCCGAAGAACTGCTCGGCCAGATCGCCGCAACGGGTGATCCGCGTGTCGTGCCGGCGCTCGAAGCCTTTGCCGAAGGTGATCTCTATCTCCGCAAGTCGGACAATCAGGTGGTCATTACCAAAGCCGCCGGCCGCAATCTTGCGGCCATCGATCCGCTGACGGGCGAGACGATCGCCGAGGAGGCGAAAGGCGCCTTCACCAAGATCAGGGTCAACAACAATCTCCGACGGGCAATCCGTTCCGCACTTGGCGGCCTGACGCTGCTCAGCCCCGAGCGCAACGTTCGGCTTGCTGCCGCGCAGGCCGTTCTACAGTCGCCGAGCGCCGAAAATCTCGATCTGGTCGAGACGGCCCTCGCCACCGAACAGGACCGGGAAGTCAAGGCGCGCATGGAAGAGGCGCGCGCCGTCTCGGTGCTCGCCTCCGATCGTTCAGTCGATGAGAAGCGTGCGGCGATCGATACTGTCGCCTCGCTTGGCGGACGGGAGGCCATCGGCATCCTAATGTCGGTGTCATCGACCATCGACGAAAGCCTCACACCCGATCTCGACTCGGCAATTGCCAAAATCGAGAGCAGCCTCCTGTTCTGGGACATGGGCCAGAATGTCTGGTACGGCATCTCTCTGGGCTCCGTGCTTTTGCTCGCGGCCATCGGCCTTGCCATCACCTTCGGCGTGATGGGCATCATCAACATGGCGCATGGCGAGATGGTGATGATCGGGGCCTACTCCACCTTCATGGTGCAGCAGGTCATCCGTACCGGCTATCCTGAGCTCTTCGACTGGTCGCTCGCGATCGCGCTTCCCGTTGCCTTCCTGGTGACGGCGGCGATCGGGCTGGTCATCGAGCGCGGCGTGATCCGCTTCCTCTATGGCCGGCCGCTGGAAACGCTGCTCGCCACCTGGGGCATTTCGCTCATCCTGCAGCAAACCGTGCGCACGATCTTCGGCCCGACCAACCAGGAAGTCGGCAACCCGTCCTGGATGTCCGGCTCGTTTGCGCTGGGTGGTCTGACGATCACCTGGAACCGCATGTGGATCGTGCTCTTTTCGCTCACCATCTTCTTTGCGCTTCTGGCACTGATGAAGCGCTCCGCCTTCGGCCTGCAGATGCGAGCCGTCACCCAGAACCGTCGCATGGCGTCCTCCATGGGCATCCGCACACCCTGGGTCGATGCCTTCACCTTTGCGCTCGGCTCGGGCATTGCCGGCATTGCCGGTGTGGCGCTCAGCCAGATCGACAATGTCTCGCCCAATCTCGGTCAGTCCTACATCATCGACAGTTTCATGGTCGTGGTCTTCGGGGGCGTCGGCAATCTCTGGGGCACGCTGGTCGGCGCCTTGTCGCTGGGCATTCTCAACAAGTTCCTTGAACCCTCGGTCGGCGCCGTGCTCGGCAAGATCCTCGTGCTCGTGCTGATCATTCTCTTCATCCAGAAACGACCGCGCGGCCTGTTCGCGCTCAAGGGAAGGGCGGTGGAAGCATGATTACCGGCTTCATCCTGCGTGCACTCGAAGGCAAGATCCTCATTGCCGCCGGCATTCTCGTAGCCTTTGCGCTGCTCATTCCGGCCCTCAACCTGCTGATGCCGCCTGACAGCGCCCTGCATGTGCCGACCTACATCATGTCGCTGCTCGGCAAATATCTCTGCTATGCGCTTCTGGCGCTCGCGCTCGACCTCGTCTGGGGTTATTGCGGGATCCTGTCGCTCGGCCACGGCGCCTTCTTCGCGCTCGGCGGCTATGCCATGGGCATGTATCTGATGCGGCAGATCGGCAGCCGCGGCGTGTATGGCGATCCCATCCTGCCCGATTTCATGGTCTTCCTGAACTGGAAGGAACTGCCCTGGTTCTGGTACGGCATGGACATGTTCCCGGTTGCCATGGCGATGGTGCTGATCGTTCCCGGTCTGCTCGCCTTCGTCTTCGGCTGGTTTGCCTTCCGCTCGAGAGTGAACGGCGTCTATCTCTCGATCATCACCCAGGCGATGACCTATGCGCTGATGCTCGCCTTCTTCCGCAACGACATGGGTTTCGGCGGCAATAATGGCCTGACCGACTACAAAGAAATCCTCGGCTTTTCCGTCCAGGCGGACGGGACGCGTGCGGTGCTCTTTGCGCTCTCGGCAATCTTCCTGGCGCTTTGCCTAGTCATTGCCTCCGGCATAACCCGGTCAAAATTCGGCAAGGTGCTGGTCGGTGTGCGCGATGCGGAAAGCCGCGTACGCTTTCTCGGGTATCGTGTCGAGAACATCAAGCTCTTCACCTTTGTCGTTTCCGCAATGATGGCGGGCATTGCCGGTGCGCTCTTCGTGCCTCAGGTCGGTATCATCAACCCCGGTGAATTCGCCCCCGCCAATTCGATCGAAGTGGTCGTCTGGACGGCCGTCGGCGGTCGCGGCACGCTGATCGGGCCAATCATCGGTGCCATCCTCGTCAATGTCGGAAAGAGCTACTTTACCGGCGCCTTCCCTGATCTCTGGCTGTTTGCACTGGGTGGTCTCTTCATCTTCGTCACGCTCTTCCTGCCGAAGGGCATTGTCGGAACGGTTCAGGCCAGCCTTGCGAAACGCAAGGATTATGCCCGCGAGGCGGACAAGGACGCGGCCAATGGCGACGTGAAACCCCAACCGGCCCCCGTGGCTGCGGAGTGAGACCATGAGCGACAAGACAACGTCCAGCCTGCTCTATCTCAACGGTGTCTCCGTCTCGTTTGACGGTTTCAAGGCGCTGAATTCGCTCTCGTTCATCGTCGAGCCTGGCGAGCTCAGGGCGATCATCGGCCCGAATGGCGCCGGCAAGACGACGATGATGGACATCATCACCGGCAAGACCCGGCCCGACAGTGGCGAGGTCTTTTTCGACGGAGGAAAGATCGACCTGACCAGTCGGGACGAGGCGGAGATCGCCCAGCTCGGGATCGGCCGCAAGTTCCAGAAGCCGACCGTCTTCGACAGCCATACGGTCTGGGACAATCTCGAACTGGCGCTCAACCGCAAGCGCGGCGTGTTCGCAACGCTGTTTTACCGCCTGACGGCGCAGGACAAGGCGCGCATCGAGGAAATTCTGGAGACAGTGCGCCTGACCCATCGCAAGGACGAGCTCGCTGCCAACCTTTCCCATGGCCAGAAGCAGTGGCTGGAGATCGGCATGTTGCTCGCCCAAGAGCCGAAGCTTCTCCTGGTCGACGAGCCGGTGGCGGGCATGACGGATGCCGAGACGGCGGAAACGGCCATTCTCCTCAAGGAAATCGCGAAAACCCGCTCCGTCGTCGTGGTCGAACACGACATGGGCTTCATCCGCGATCTCGGCGTCAAGGTGACGTGCCTGGCGGAAGGCTCGGTGCTGGCGGAAGGTTCGATCGATTACGTCTCGAATGACCAGAAGGTCATCGAGAACTATTTGGGGCGGTGACGATGGGCGCAGTTCCAGGCTTACGCCTCTCGGCCCTGCCGGGCCTCTCCCACACAGGGGGTGACCCCTTGCACCAACCAAGCGAGGATCCCGCATCATGCTGACAGTCGAAAACGTCAATCTGCACTACGGCGCCGCACAGGCTCTCAGGGGTGTGTCGATCAATGCCGAGATGGGCAAGATCACCTGCGTGCTCGGCCGTAACGGGGTCGGCAAGTCGTCGCTGTTGCGCGCCATCACAGGCCAGCATGCCGTGACGGCCGGGACGATCAGCTTCAACGGCGAAAAGCTCAACGGCATGGCGCCTTTCAACCGGGCGCGCACGGGTGTGGGTTACGTGCCGCAGGGCCGGGAAATCTTTCCGCTTCTGACCGTCAAGGAAAACCTCGAAACCGGCTATGCTCCGCTCGAGCGCAAGGACCGCTTTATCCCGGATGATATCTTTGCTCTCTTCCCGGTGCTGGACACGATGCTGTCGCGGCGTGGTGGGGACTTGTCCGGTGGGCAGCAGCAGCAGCTCGCGATCGGGCGGGCCATGGTGACGCGGCCGAAGATCCTGGTGCTCGACGAACCGACCGAGGGCATCCAGCCATCCATCATCAAGGATATCGGTCGGGCGATCCGCTATCTGCGCGATACGACCGGCATGGCGATCCTGCTCGTCGAGCAATATCTCGATTTCTGCCGGGAGCTGGCCGACCATGTTTACATCATGGATCGCGGCGAGATCGTGCATCAGGGGGCGGCCGAAACGCTCGATACGCCGGAGGCGCGGCGTCACCTGACCGTATGATTTTGCAAGACAGGGTTGATGATTTATTAGCGAAGTCGGGTTGATGCTGGGGACACGCGTGGTGTTGAACGCGCATCTGCGAACAGAAGGCACATCCATGACAACCAGCACGGTTTTCCCACACGTGCGGGCACGCGGTATATTGCGCGTGGTCGCGGGGCTTTTTCTCTTGGGAGTCTCCAGCGTTGCCGCCCATGCGGCAGGCTGCGGAGAGCCGATCGAGCCCGGCCAGCATAGGCTGACGTTCCAGTCCGGAGGCGTCGAACGCGAGGCGATCTATGTCATTCCCTCAAATTACTCAGGGAAGAAGAAGGTTCCGCTGGTCCTCGATTTCCACGGTTCGAACAGCAATCCGGCGGTTCAGATCGGTCGCAGCCACTGGAACGAGGTTGCCGAGCGCGAGGGCTTCGTGGTCATGGCGCTCGCCGGAAGTCTGAAGGGCGAATTGCCCAATACGCATGCCTGGAACGTGCCCGGTGTTACCGCAGGTCAGGGAGCAGATGAATCCGCCGCTATCCGTCAGCTTCTGAAGCTTGCGAAGGAAACGCTCTGCATCGACGGCACGAAGGTCTATGCTTCCGGCTATTCCGGTGGCGGACGGATGCTGTCTCAGTATATCTGCAACGGCTTTGGCGACTTTGCCGCGGCTGGCTTCGTCATGGGGCTTCGTGCCGGCACGCCGGTGGAGGAAAACGGCGTTTGGCAGCCGCGTCGCGAAAGCTGCCAGCCTAGCCGGCCCGTATCGATCATTGCCTTCTCGGGCAGGAAGGATCACGTCAATCCGTTCGAGGGCGGTGGACGGGCCTATTGGCGTTATGGCGGCGAAGTGGCGCTCAACCGCTGGGCGGAACTGAATGGCTGCGCGACGCGGGCATCCCTCGAGGCGGGCGAGAACGCTGACGTATCGACCCATACCGATTGCCGCGCGGGCACCAGCGTCGTCTCCTATGTGATCGCGAGTGCCGATCATGCCTGGCCCGCCCGGACGATCCGGTTCCAGCTTGCCTCCAGCAAAGACGACAAGGCGATCCGCGAGGTTGATGCGACCGATAGAATGTGGGAGTTCTTCAAGGCGTCGGGCGGCGAAATGATTGCGACGGTCGCGATCGATGCTGCCTGCGCCGACACACAGAAAACCGCCGCGATCAGCGATGGCGGGCAGGGGGCAAGGTGCACGCGAACCAGCAAACCAGACAGCAACGTGCCGTTGGTGTCGGACGACTTGTAACCAAGTCGCTCGGTGGGCGCACGCGCATCGCCGAGCTCTATCAGGAAGGGGCGGCGAAGATCCGCCTCCCCGAGACCTTCAGCGACGAACTGGAGGCTGTCATCATCAACACCGCCGGCGGCATTACCGGCGGTGACCAGTTCGACTGGAATTTCAGGGCGGGTCCCGGTTGTTTTCTCACCGCGACGACGCAGGCCTGCGAGAAGATCTACAAGGCATCTGCCGGCACTGGCCAGATTACCACCCGTATCGAGGTGGGCCCGGGCGCCAAAATGCACTGGCTGCCACAGGAAAGCATCCTCTTCGACAATGCATCTCTCACCCGCCGACTGGACGTCGATCTTGCCGAAGACGCCGAGTTCCTCGCCGTCGAGGCGATCCTGCTCGGTCGCAAGGCCATGGGCGAGGCGATGAGCCGGGGTCTTGTACGCGACCGCTGGCGGATCCGGCGTGACGGACAATTGCTGCATGCCGAAGACCTCAAGCTGGAGGGAGATGTCGCTGGCCTCGTGGCGGCGCCCGCCGTCCTTGCCGGTCGCGTCGCCTTTGCCACGCTCATCCTTGTCAGCCCGCGCGCCGAAGCGCTGATCCGCCCAATCCGTGAGCAGATCGGTGAAGAAATGGGCGGCGTAAGTCATTGGCAAGGCAAGCTTGTTGCCCGTGTCTCGGCCAGCGACGGATTTGCCTTGAGAAAAATACTTC
Source organism: Rhizobium sp. 'Codium 1' (assembly GCF_020889605.1). NCBI lineage: Bacteria > Pseudomonadati > Pseudomonadota > Alphaproteobacteria > Hyphomicrobiales > Rhizobiaceae > Rhizobium > Rhizobium sp. 'Codium 1'. The sequence goes on along the minus strand of NZ_JAJGPW010000002.1, from coordinate 335,403 downwards.
TACCCATCATTTCAGCCTTGCGCGGGGGCGCTTCTGTGCCAAAAGTCTGGAACCTCTGACGATCACGCTATTGGAGCACGCATGAATCTGACGCCGCGGGAAAAGGACAAACTGCTGATCGCCATGGCCGCCATGGTGGCCCGTCGCCGGCTGGAGCGGGGCGTGAAGCTCAACTATCCGGAAGCGATCGCGCTGATCACCGATTTCGTCGTCGAAGGCGCGCGTGACGGCCGCATGGTGGCCGATCTAATGGAAGCCGGCGCGCATGTCATCACCCGGGACCAGGTGATGGAGGGCATTGCCGAGATGATCCACGATGTGCAGATCGAAGCGACTTTTCCTGACGGGACGAAGCTCGTGACCGTGCACGAACCTATTCGTTGAGGAGTTGATCATGGCGCTTGAACTGAGGCCGAACTGCGAATGCTGCGACCGGGATCTGCCGCCGGAGAGCCTGGCGATGATCTGCAGTTTCGAATGCACCTTCTGCGCCGACTGCGCCTCGACCACGCTTGCCGGCATCTGCCCGAACTGCGGCGGTGAACTGGTGCGCCGGCCGATCCGTCCTGCGGCCAAGCTCGCCAAGAACCCGGCCTCGACCAAACGCATCCTCAAAGCCGAGGGCTGCCAGCCCTCGCGTGCTGCCTGAACCTGCTGAAGGAGAGATCGATGATCCCCGGGGAAATCATTGCCGCGCCAGGCGAAATCGAACTGAATGCCGGCCATCCGACCGAGACGATCGAAGTCTCCAACAGCGGCGATCGTCCGGTGCAGGTCGGCAGCCACTACCACTTCTTTGAGACCAATGCCGGGCTGATCTTCGAACGCGACAAGGCGCGCGGCATGCGGCTCGACATTCCCGCTGGGACGGCCGTTCGCTTCGAGCCGGGGCAGACGCGGCAGGTGACGCTGATCCCGCTCTCGGGCAAGCGCGAAGTCTACGGATTCCGCCAGCAGGTCATGGGCAGCCTGTAACATGCAGGAGGTGGGAGGCCGATCATGGTGCGGGCGATGAACTGGGGCGTGATCCTCGTGCTGTGCGGTTGCGTATTGCTGCAAGACGCGCCGGCCTCAGGCGAGGACGTGCGGGACGTCGATTGCAACAATGCCATGACCCAGGTCGACATGAACCAATGCGCGGCCGAGGACTATCGACACGCCGATGCCGCGATGAATGCCCAATGGGCCGAAACACGCGCCGCCATGCTCGCATGGGACAAGGCGTCGCCACCTTCGGACCAGAACGGTGCTGCCAAGCGGCTTCTTGTTTCGCAACGCGCCTGGCTCGCCTATCGCGATGCGGCCTGCGATGTCGAAGGTTACTCGGTCCAGGGTGGTTCGATGCAGCCTTTGACGATTTCGTCCTGCCTTGCGGAGCTGACCACGCGCCGTACGGAAGAACTGAAATCGCTGGTCGGGCTCTATTGAGGGTGTGAGGCGATGGCTCGGGCTAGACAGATCATGATTGTGGGCAATGGTGCGGTGGATGAGGGGGCAGGTCCCCTGATCGACACGGCCGACATGGTCATCCGCTTCAATGGCAGCCGCAATTTTGGCGCCGCCGGCCGCAAGACCGATGTGATCGCCGTCTGCAATACGGGACGCCCGGGTGCTGGCATGCTCGCCGATGCCGCCTGGCGCGACAGCGAGGCTGTCGGCCGCGCGGCCGCGATCTGGTCGGTGCGCGATCCCGACCTGTTTGCCGCCCTGAAGCCGGATCTCGCAATCAGCCATCCGAAACTGGATGACTTCTGCGACGATTACACCGATGGCTTTGATGCGTTTGCGACGGCAAACGGCAAGCAACACCGGATCATCCACCGCTCGGTGCATGAAGCACTCGAAGAAACTCTCTTCGGGCTTGGTGCGGAACCCTATGTCGTGCCGTCCAGCGGCATGGTCGTGATCCAGGCGCTGTTGTCCGATCCCCGGCATGCCAGCGACACGATCATCCTCGCCGGTTTCGGCCATAGTGGCTGGGACGGCCATCCCTTCGAAGCCGAGCGCCGATTGGTCGATCAGCTCATTGCCAGCGGCCGCGTGATGCGGTTGCAACCCCTCTTCGCTTCCTCCCTAAGCCAAGGAACCTGATGCCATGTCCTTCAAGATGTCCCGCGCCGCCTATGCTTCGATGTTCGGTCCGACCACGGGCGACAAGGTGCGTCTTGCCGATACGGAACTGTTCATCGAGGTGGAGAAGGATTTCACCACCTATGGCGAAGAGGTGAAGTTCGGCGGCGGCAAGGTCATCCGCGACGGCATGGGGCAGAGCCAGGTGACGCGTGCGAATGGCGCCGTCGACACTGTGATCACCAATGCGCTGATCCTCGATCACTGGGGCATCGTGAAGGCCGACATCGGTCTCAAGGACGGCCGTATCGTCGCGATCGGCAAGGCCGGCAATCCGGATACCCAGCCCAACGTCAACATCATTGTCGGCCCCGGCACTGAAGCGATTGCAGGCGAAGGCAAGATCATCACCGCTGGCGGCATGGACGCGCATATCCACTTCATCTGCCCGCAGCAGATCGAGGAAGCGCTGATGTCGGGCCTCACCTGCATGCTCGGCGGCGGCACGGGTCCGGCGCATGGCACGCTTGCGACCACCTGTACGCCGGGTCCCTGGCACCTGGCACGGATGATCGAGGCGGCCGATGCCTTCCCGATGAACCTTGCGTTTGCCGGCAAGGGCAATGCCTCGCTGCCCGGCGCACTCGAGGAAATGGTGCTGGGCGGCGCCACCTCGCTCAAGCTGCACGAAGACTGGGGCACGACGCCCGGTGCCATCGATTGCTGCCTGTCCGTTGCCGACCAATTCGACGTGCAGGTGATGATCCATACGGATACGCTCAACGAGTCAGGCTTCGTCGAGGACACCGTCAATGCCATTCGCGGCCGCACCATCCATGCCTTCCACACGGAAGGGGCAGGCGGCGGTCATGCGCCCGACATCATCAAGATCTGCGGCCAGATGAATGTCATCCCGTCGTCGACCAATCCGACGCGACCCTACACGGTCAACACCATCGCGGAGCATCTCGACATGCTGATGGTGTGCCACCACCTTTCGTCTTCGATCCCGGAAGACATCGCCTTTGCCGAAAGCCGCATCCGCAAGGAGACGATTGCGGCGGAAGACATCCTGCACGACATCGGTGCCTTCTCGATCATCTCGTCCGACAGCCAGGCCATGGGCCGCGTCGGCGAAGTCATCATTCGCACATGGCAGACGGCCGACAAGATGAAGCGTCAGCGCGGCGCCCTGCCGTCTGAGACCGGAGACAACGACAACATGCGCGCCAAGCGCTACGTGGCGAAGTACACGATCAACCCGGCGATCGCCCATGGGATGAGCCACGAGATCGGCTCGGTCGAAGTCGGCAAGCGCGCCGATCTGGTGATCTGGAACCCGGCCTTCTTCGGCGTCAAGCCGGACATGATCCTGATGGGGGGCATGATTGCGGCAGCACCTATGGGGGATCCGAATGCCTCGATCCCGACACCGCAACCGGTGCATTACCGTCCGATGTTTGGCGCCTATGGCAAGGCGCGCACGAATTCATCCGTCACCTTCGTCAGCCAGGCTGCCATAGACGGCGGTCTCGGCAATCGCCTCGGTGTCGCCAAGCAGCTCGTGGCCGTCAAGAACACGCGCGGCGGCATTTCCAAGAAGTCGATGATCCACAACGACTTGACGCCGCATGTGGAAGTGGATCCGGAAACCTATGAAGTGCGCGCCGATGGCGAGCTGCTGACCTGCGAGCCGGCTACCAAGCTGCCGATGGCGCAGCGCTATTTCCTGTTCTGACGACAGGCAGCGCGCGTCCGATGCGCGCTTGATCTCTCCATCGTTGCGGTCATCGTTTGCGGGTGTATCCTCGGCAGTGCGGGGATGGAGACATGCCGTGGCCGAACACGGTCCGCGCCGGGACCGGTTGGCTGACGCGGTACGCAGGATGGAGAATCGGCTCGAACTTGTGGATTGAACCGAACCGAGATGAAGCATTTTATGAAGGGGCTGGCTTACACCCTGGGTGTGGTGACCATCCTGATCGTGCTGGGCACGGCCGTTCCGCGTCCCTTGACACCAGCTGCTGCGGCAGCGGCCGGTGACGGCCGTGAGATCCTGCTTCTGGCCAATCCGATCCATACAGACATCGCCCTGCCTGTGGATGACGAGGTGCGCGCCGCGTTTGCCGATCTCATCCCGGCCGGTTTGCCGGTCGACATGCCCGGTGTCGACTATCTCGTCTTTGGCTGGGGTGGTCGGTCGTTCTACATCGAGACGCCGAGCTGGGGTGACATCCGGCCGCTGCCGGTTCTGCGAGCACTGACCGTTGATCGTTCGGTGATGCATGTCTCGGTCGCAGGGCCAATCGATCTGTCTCACCCGACGGTTCGTCTCCTTGCCACCACAGTTGAGGGGCGCAGCCGGATGATCGCCGCGATCCGTGCAAGCTTCGTGCGAGAGGGCGATGCACCCACTGTCATCTCTGGCGCGTCCTACGGCCCTGACGACTCCTTTTTCGAGGCGAATAGGGCGTTCAATGCCTTCCTCGGCTGCAACACCTGGACCGCAGCCATGCTTCGCGCCGGCGGCGTTCGAACCGGTTGGTGGACGCCACTGCCGCAATTGCTGGACCTGTCGATCGATCTGCATCAGGGCGCCTGACGGGCTCGCGGGACGGCCGGGATGGAGCAGGCAACCTCCACGCTCGTGATGCCTCAGGCCATTTTAGGTCGGGTCGCATTCAAATGCCCGATCGCTCGCATTTGAAAGATTGCATTAAGATTTGTGGAAGTGTCCGGGCCTATCCCAGTGCTCATGTTCATGAGGGAGCATCCGGTGATTCGTGTCTGCAACTGGCTTTGGCAAAGGATTGATCCTGGTGGCTTCGAGGCCCCGGGCGCGGTCTGGCATTTCGCCCTTGCGGTCAGTTTCCGATCCGTCATCGCCACCAGCATTGCAGGCTTCGCTTCGCTGCCATTGCTCTATGGACTGCATGTTCTGACGCTGCCGCTCGAGCAGATGGCCAGGCTGGTCATTGCATTCTCCTGGCTGTTCGGCGGTGTTCTCTCTGGCGCATTGGCCTATGTTGCCGGAAACGTCATCCGGGATCTCGACCGTTCTCGCGCCGAATTCGAGCATCTCAGCCAGACGGATAGCCTGACCGGGCTTGCCAATCGGCGCGCGTTCAACGACGCACTCGCCACGTTCGATGTCGATGATGGCGACGCATCGCTTGCCATCATCGACATCGACCGGTTCAAACGCATCAATGACCGGTTCGGCCATCAGACAGGGGATGAGGTCATCCAGGCGATCGCCATCATTCTTGGCCGCGTGTTCGGTGACATGCCTCTCGTGGCCCGGCTGGGAGGCGAGGAATTCGGTGTCATCCTCATTGGCGGCGAGATCGAGCAGAGGCTCGCCATGCTGGAGCAGGTCCGCCAGATTGTGGCCGCCGACATCGGTGTATTCCACGACAAGGAACTGGCCGTGACGGTCTCGATCGGGGTTGCCGAATTCATATCCGGGCGGCGCGTGGAGGGGGTCTATGCCGCTGCCGACCGGGCTCTCTATCTCGCCAAGGGCTGCGGGCGCAACCGAGTGATCCATGAGCGGAACCTGCCCGTGGACGCGGCTCCGGTCATCGCGGCGGAAGACCTCACACGCAATTCCCGTGCGCCGCTGCCACGCGGCTGAAGAACCATCTTGCTGCTTGCCTCATTCCTGTGCATGGTTCAAAAAACAGCCATGTCGGAGTATTCATGCAGCGCGCGACGTCTTTCAAACCTGCCGGGTTCATCACGGATGCGCCCGAGGGGATTGTCGTTCTTCCCCATGACGGACGCCATCTGAGGCGCAAATTGCTGCATCTCGACAATGGCGAGATGGTCATGCTCGACCTCAAGGAGGCGGTGCTTTTCCACCATGGCGACAGGCTGCTTCTCGACGATGGGACCACGATCGAGATCCAGGCGGCCGAGGAGCGGTTGTTCGAGATCCGTGCGCGCGACACGCTTCATCTGATCGAGCTCGCCTGGCACCTGGGCAACCGGCATCTCGCCGCCCAGATCGAGACAGATCGTATCCTGATCCAGCGCGATCATGTCATCCGCGACATGCTTGCCGGATTGGGTGCCACGGTCAGCGAAATCATCGAGCCGTTCCAGCCGGTTCGTGGCGCCTATCACGCGCATGGCGGGCATGGACATTCTGGAGGTCACCACGAGACCGGCCATGGCTGAGCTGCATGCCGAAGAGCGGGCCGGCAGTCAGGGGCTGTTGCGGCTGATGGCCTGGCTTTCGCCAGCCTTTCCGGTCGGCGGCTTTTCCTATTCAGCGGGGCTGGAAAGCGCTGTTGTCGAAGAACATGTGCGCGATGGTGACGGGGTCGAGGCCTGGCTCGGGCTATTGCTTGCGCATGGCGGCCTGCGCAATGATGCGATCCTGCTTGCCGTGGCGCATCGTGTTCACCGTGAGGCCCAATCACTCGCAGAGATCGTCTCGCTCGCTACGGCGCTGGCCGGCTCTGCCGAACGGCATGCGGAAACCACCCGCCTCGGCGAGGCCTTCGTCAAGGCTGCTGCGGCCTGGCCGCATCCGGTGATCGATTCGCTTGCGGGGCCCGTGCCCTATGGTGTTGCGGTAGGCGCGATCGCTTCGGCGCATGGCGTGTCCAAGCTGGATGCCATCGCGGCCTTCCTGCATGCCCAGGTCTCGCAATATGTGTCGGTGGCAATCCGCCTTGGGGTCATCGGACAGACGCGCGGGCTTGCCATCCTCGCTGCCGCAGAGGCACCGATCCTTGATTCCGCCTTGGAAGTGAGCCGACTGGGGCTCGACGATCTCGGGTCGGCCACCATCGTCGCGGATACACTCAGCATGCGGCATGAGGTTCAGTATTCACGTCTCTTCCAGTCCTAGCCCATCTACTCCCTGAATGTGGGAGCCAACAGGATGAACATGATGAAATCGAAGAATGGTCCCCTCCGCGTCGGCATTGGCGGGCCGGTCGGATCCGGCAAGACAGCGCTGACGGAGAAACTCTGCAAGGCCATGCGCGACGACTATTCCATCGCCGTGGTCACCAATGACATCTATACCCGTGAGGACGCCGATGCGCTGATCCGCATGCAGGCTCTGACCTCTGATCGTGTCGTGGGGGTGGAGACGGGCGGCTGTCCGCACACGGCGATCCGCGAGGACGCCTCGATCAATCTGAAGGCGATTGCCGACCTCAACGCCCGGATCCCGGATCTCGACGTCGTCTTCATCGAGTCGGGCGGCGACAATCTCGCTGCAACCTTCTCGCCCGATCTTGCCGATATAACGCTCTATGTAATCTCGGTCTGCCAGGGCGAGGAGATCCCGCGCAAGGGTGGGCCGGGGATCACGCGGTCGGATCTGCTTGTCATCAACAAGACCGATCTCGCGCCGCATGTCGGCGTCGATCTCGAGGTCATGGAGCGGGATGCGGGGCGCATGCGCTCCGAACGCCCCTTTGTCTTCACCGATCTCAAGCGCGGCGCGGGCGTCGACCGGATCGTCAGCTTCCTGCAGCAGAGCGGGGGGCTCTGAGCCGAAGGCTGGCTCACGGCTTGCCGCGCTCAGATCTGCCGGAGGGCGTTGACGTCGCTGATCTGGATCGTGCGGCCGCGCACCGTCACACCGGCACGGCGCAGGCTCGAGAAGGCCCGTGACAATGCCTCTGGTGCCAGACCGAGCTTGCCGGCAAGCAGGCTCTTCTGGAAGGGCAGGCGGATGGACGCCGGTCCGCCGTCGGTTGCGCAATGGGTGAGGAGATAGTGTGCGACCCGCTGAGGCGCCGTTTGCAGGCGATCATTGGCGATGCAGTCCATCGTCGTGCGCAGATGATCCGACAGGCAGCGGATGATCGCCTTAGCGATGTCCTTCTCCTGTTCGGCGAGCGCGCGCACGCGCTGCAGGTCGAAGCGGGCAAGCGTCACGTTTTCTGCGGCCTGAGCATTGTACAAATACTTGTCGCCCATGGCGAGCAGGCATTCGGCAAAGGTGTCGCCGGGGCCACAAATGCGGATGTCGGCTTCGCGGCCATCCTTGTTGAGACGGTAGAGCCGGACATACCCGCTCAGGACGCTGTAGAAGCAGTCGGCGGGCTCGCCTTCGCGGAAGAGCACATCTCGCGCCTCGTAGTTGGAGATGTTTGCAATCTCCATCATCGAGGCCATGGCCACCGGGCCGAGTTGAGACAAGAACGACGTTCGCAGAAGCGTGTTCTTGTCGCGCGTGTTCAGTCTCAGGATCTTGTTCACGGTCGTCACGGCTCCCCATCCATAATGGCATTCGGGCATGCACCGCTGCGGTCGTCGCGCCGGCCCGCGGCCTGTCCGATAAGCGCTTCGCCTGCAGGTCCGGGTGATTGCGCCCTTTCCAATCCGGTCACGATATAGCGAGGTGGGGAAGTTCGGATTGATTTCGATCAATCGATCCGGTGGCAAATCAGGATTGCCTAAAGTGAGGTTCGGTATGTGAACGCAAGAGGCCGGGCACTAAGCCCGGCCTCTTGGTGTGATGGACCTATCTCACTCCGCAGCGAGTGGCGGCAGATTGATCACGTTGCCGTTGCCGCTGCCGTCGCTCTTGCGACTTGCGGGCTGGCTGCGCTCGACAGCCGCGACCCGCCTCTCCACCGCCTCCAGCGCCTGCACGTTCTTGCGGGTGAGGAAGGACAGGACTTCCGGCGTAAGCGGCTCTTCCTCTTCCTCCTTCTTGCCGACGAAGCGGCTGAAGACCCAGCCGAGCAGGCTGGAGAGGTCGTCGAGGATCAGGAAGAAGGCCGGAACGACGACAAGGCTGAGCACGGTCGAGACGATGATGCCGCCGATGACGGCAATCGCCATCGGGGCGCGGAACGAGCCGCCTTCGCCGACGCCCAGCGCCGAGGGCAGCATGCCGGCAGACATGGCGATCGAGGTCATGATGATCGGACGGGCGCGCTTGCGGCCGGCCTCCACCATGGCTTCGAGGCGATGCATGCCCTGGCGGCGCATCTCGATGGCGAAGTCCACCAGCAGAATGGCGTTCTTCGTCACGATCCCCATCAGCATCAGGATGCCGATCAAGACGGGCATGGATAGCGCGTTGTTGGTGATGATCAATGCGACCGCCACGCCGCCGATTGCAAGCGGCAGCGAGAAAAGGATGGTGAAGGGCTGGATCACGTCCTTGAAGAGCAGGATCAGCACAGTCAGCACCAGAAGCAGGCCGAGCAACATTGCGTTGAGGAAGCTCTGCTGCATCTCGGCCTGGATCTTGGCGTCACCGCTTTCGGCAAGGCGCACGCTTTCCGGGATCTCGGCCGTCGCCACCGTGTCGCGGAAGGCCGCGGTCGCCGTGTCGAGTGCTACGCCCTGCGGCAAGCCGGCACCGATCGAAACAACCCGGTTGCGATCGTTGCGCTTGATCGAGGAAACGCCTTCCGCATAGTCGATGTCGGCGACGCTTGCGAGCGGTACCGTGGCACCGCTTGAGGTGCGGATCTTCAGGTTGCGAATGGCCGCCAGATCGGTGCGGAAGTCCAGCGAAGCCTGAACTCGGATCGGGATCTGCCGGTTGTCGAGCGAGATCTTCGGCAGGGCCGCGTCGATATCGCCGATGGTTGCGACGCGGACGGTCTGTGCGATCTGCTGCGCCGTGATGCCAAGGCGGGCTGCCTCGTCGGCCCTTGGGCGGATCTGCAGTTCCGGTCGGGGCAGGGCGCCGTCGGCGCTGACATTGGCGAGTTCCGGCGCCTGGCGAAGCTTGGCTTCCAGAATGCCGACGGCCTGGTTCAGTTCCTCCTCGTTCTTGGAGAGGAAGTTGAAGGTGATGTCGCGTTCGCCGCGGTCGTTGAGCTTGATGACGCGGATATCGGCAATCGGGGCCAGTCTGGCGAAGACGTCTTCCTCGATATCCCACTGCGGACGCATACGGCCGTTTTCGGGCAGCTTTGGAAGGTAATCGCCGATCAGGGGCAATCCGCCAAGTCCATCGTTCACCAGCGTCTTGCTGAGCGAGTGTTCGATGCGGTCGAGGTTCATCGTCACGCTGGCGCGGCGCAGCTCCAGCTCGCCGCGCGGCGAAGAACCGCCGAGGATGAAGACGCTCGCGACATCGGGCACGTCCTTGATCGCCGCGTAGATCTCATCCGTCTTGCGCTCGGTTTCGTCGAGCGTCGCGTTGGGCGGCAGTTCGACCGACAGGACGATACGGCCAGCATCTTCCGGGGGAATGAAGCTGCCGGGAACGCCGGCGAGAAGGATGATGGAGCCGATCAGGAAGGCGATGGCCGCCGCCAGGGTGCCGAGGCGCGAATACCAGTGGCGCGTCGTGAAGCGCACGAGCCTCGTGTACATCTTCAGCGGCAGGCTGTCATTGTCGTGATGATCGTCCATCGCGTCTTCGGCCCGCATCAGATAGGCGGCCATCATCGGCGTGATGAGGCGCGCGACAAGCAGCGAGAAGAAGACGGAGAAGGCGACCGTCAAGCCGAACTGGATGAAATACTGGCCCGGAATGCCCGGCATGAAGGAAACGGGCACGAAGACCGCGATGATCGTGAAGGTCGTCGCGATGACGGCCAGCCCGATTTCGTCGGCCGCCTCGATCGCGGCGCGATAGGGCGTCTTGCCCATCTTGATGTGGCGGGCGATGTTTTCCACCTCGACGATCGCGTCGTCGACGAGAATACCGGTCGCCAGCGTGAGCGCCAGGAAGCTGACGAGATTCAGCGAAAAGCCCATCATGTCCATGACCCAGAAGGTGGGGATGGCGGAGAGCGGAAGCGCCACGGCAGAGATCAGCGTTGCGCGCCAGTTGCGCAGGAAGAGCAGGACCACGATGACGGCGAGGATCGCGCCCTCGACGAGGGTATGCATGGCAGCTTCGTAGTTGCCGTAGGTGAAGTAGACCGAATCGTCGATCATTTCGATCTGGACGTCGGGGTTCTCCGCACGCACCTGGGCTAGGCTCTCGGCGACCGTCTCTGCGACGGTGACTTCGCTCGCGCCCTTGGCGCGGAAGACGGCGAAGGAGACGACCGGCTTGCCATCGTGCCGGGCAAAGGACTTCTGTTCCTCATAGGTGTCGAAGACCCGTCCGAGGTCAGACAGCTTGACGAAGCGGCCACCGGGCAGGGCAATCGTGGTGTTGGCAAGGCTCTCGACATCACGATTGTCGCCGAGCGTACGGATCGACTGTTCCGCGCCCGCGACCTGGCCGCGACCGGAGCCGAGATCGATATTGGTGCCCTGCAACTGGCTCGAAATGTCCGAGGCCGTTACGCCCAGTGCATCGAGACGATTGGGATCGAGTTCGACGCGCACTTCGCGATCGGAGCCGCCGTAGCGATCGACCCGGCCAATGCCCGGCTGGCCCTGCAGGGCGCGCTTGACGGTGTCATCGACGAACCAGGACAGTTCGGCGAGATTCATGTTGGGAGAAGAGACCGCGAAGCTCTGGATCGCCTGTCCTTCGACATCGATCTTCGTGACGATCGGTTCGTCGACAGAGGCCGGCAGGTCGCCGCGGACCTGGTCGATCGCATCCTTGACGTCCTGGACAGCCTGTTCCGTCGGCACTTCCATGCGGAACATGACGAGCGTCTGGGACTTGCCGTCCGTCACGGTCGAGTTGATTTCGTCCACGCCGGTGATCGAGGCCACGGCGTCTTCGACTTCCTTCGTCACCTGGCTTTCGAGCTCAGCCGGGGAGGCGCCGCTCTGGCTGACGGTGATGGCGACCAGGGGGACGTCGATGTTCGGGAAACGCGTGATCGGCAGCGCGTTGAACGATTGGATCCCAACGACCATCAGAAGGAAGAAGGCCAGGATCGGCGCAATTGGATTGCGTATGGACCATGCAGAGAAATTCATGGCGTGCTCGCCTCTCAGTTGGAAACGCTGCTGGTTTCTTCGACGGGATTGATGCGGTCGCCGTCCCGGACGAAGACGCCGGCCTTGGCAACGACCTTGTCGCCTTCGTCCAGACCCTCGATCACCTGGATATAGGCGCCGTCCTGAATTCCGGTCTTGATCTCGACCATTTGTACGGTGCCGTCAGTGACCTTGCGGACGGTCGTCACACCCTGTTCCGTGGTGATGGCCGAAAGGGGCAGGGCGATGCCTGCAGCTTCCGTCACGGTGATCGCGGCGTTGCCATACATCCCGGCCCGGGCTGCAGCATCGTCATCGAGCGCGATGTGAACAGCACCCAGGCGGCTGACGGGGTCAACGATCGGGGAGACAAGGCGAACGGAGCCCGTCAGGGGCTCGGTGCTGCCGGCAATGGAAATCGCGGCCTTCTGCCCCGGCTTCAGACGCAGGATCTGGAGTTCGGGCACATCGGCCACCAGTTCGATCTGTCCGTCGCGGATGACGGTGAAGAGCGGCTGGCCAGCGCCCGTGGCGATGGCGCCGATCTGGGCATTGCGCACGGAGATCGTACCCGTCACCGGCGACTTGACGTCGGTTCGGGCGAGGCGAAGGTCGGTGTCTGCAATCTGGCTGTCGACCACCTTGATATCAGCTTCGGCCACCGTAATGGCCTGGCGGGCGGTTTCGGTGCGCGCCGTGGCACTGGCGAGTGCCGTTTCCGCCTGTTCCTTTTGTGAGGTGGAGACGGAACCGGAAGAGGCCAGGCGCGTTGCACGTTCAAACTGGCGCTCAGCCTCGTTCAGGCTCGCCTCGGCTTCCACCAGCTGTGCCTGGTACTGTGCGAGTGCGGCTTCCGCCTTCGCGCGGTTGGCAACGTATTGGCTGCGCTGGAGCAGAAGCGTGTCCTCGTTCAGCTTGGCGACGACGGCCTGGGCTTGAACGGTGTCGCCGACATCGGCATCCAGTGATTTGATCTGCAGTCCTTCGACCTGGGGCTGGATCTGGACTTCCTCTTCCGCCGCAATGGTGCCCGTGGCGACAATGCGGTCAACGAGGTCACGGTTAACTGCCGTGGTGACGATAATGGCGGGAAGGTTCTGAGCCGGTGCGGGAGAGGACTCCTGTGCCAATGCGACAGACGCCGACAAGGCCATGCTCGCGGCCATCAGTACGGCCTTCGTGCTCGTGCTTCGAAACATAACACCCTTCCCAAAGAATAATTTTCGCAATTTATGGCCTGATACGCCGTGGAGGCTGGGTCAGCTCATCGCCGTGGTCCGTTCAGACGGTAGCATCCTACATCACATTTGCGACATTTGAAGACTTGCGAGAGAGGTGGGGGATTGCAAAACCGCTTGCAAGAGGAGTCGCGCGCGAATCGCACGCGGGGCTTGTAAATTGTTCAATATAGAACGGTAGTGTTGCCGATTTGCCAGACCTGGTGCCGAACTATTGATCAGTATAACTTACAAAAAAGACACGGGGGTCACCCCCGTGTCCAAGTTGTGGTGTGGTCCGCCAAGACTATTTCAGGGCCGCGTCGGTGATTTCGGTGGTGAAGGCGCCGGTCGGCTCCTTTGTGATGACCGGGTCGGAACCGCCGCCGAGCAGGGTCTTCACCGTGCGGTCGTAGTCGGCCTTGTCGAGCGCGCCTGCAGAACCGGCGGTCAGCTTGGCGACTTCGCCCATCATGCGCTTCTGGTGGCTTTCGGTCTGGGCGCCCGAAGCGTCGTTCTCAAGAACGATCTCGGCTGCTTCGTCGGAGTTCTGCTCCGCATATTTCCAGCCCTTCATCGAAGCGCGGACGAACTTGACCATCTTTTCCTTGAAGGCCGGGTCGGCGAGCTTGTCCTCGAGAACGTAGAGACCGTCTTCGAGGGTGGCGACACCTTCGTCTTCATACTTGAAGGTTACCAGCTCGTCTTCCTTGATGCCGGCGTCGATGACCTGCCAGTATTCATTGTAGGTCATGGTGGAGATGCAGGCGGCCTGCTTCTGCAGAAGCGGATCGACGTTGAAGCCCTGCTTCAGAACCGTCACGCCACCTTCCGAACCGTCGGTCTTGATGCCGAGCGTGCTCATCCAGGAGAGGAACGGATATTCGTTGCCGAAGAACCAGACGCCGAGCGTCTTGCCCTTGAAGTCATCGGGCTTGGTGATCCCGGTTTCCTTGAGACAGGTCAGCATCATGCCGGAGGATTTGAAGGGCTGGGCGATGTTGACCAGCGGAACACCCTTTTCGCGGGTGGCGAGTGCGGAGGGCATCCAGTCGACGATCACGTCAGCGCCGCCACCGGCCAGAACCTGCGGCGGTGCGATATCAGGGCCGCCCGGCTTGATTTCGACGTCGAGGCCTTCTTCTTCGTAAAAGCCCTTGTCCTTGGCGACATAATAGCCGGCGAACTGGGCCTGGGTCACCCATTTCAGCTGGAGGGTCACCTTGTCGGCGGCGGCGGCCTGCATGGCGGTCAGCGAGACCGCGGCAGACAGCAGCAGGGATGCGAGTTTGACAGTCATTTCAGTTCCCTCTTTTGTTTTTGGTTCAGTTCACGACCGTCCACCACGGACGGACGGATGCCAGAAGGTGACCCGGCGTTCTGCCAGTGCCACCAATCCGTAGAAGACCGAGCCGGCGAGTGCGGCGACCGCAATCTCGGCCCAGACCATGTCGACATTCGAGCGTCCGACCTCTGTCGAGATACGGAAGCCCATGCCGACAATCGGGGTGCCGAAGAATTCTGCCACGATCGCACCGATGAGCGCGAGGGTGGAGTTAATCTTCAGCGCATTGAAAATGAAAGGCCAGGCCGCGGGAAGCCGGAGCCGCACCAGTGTCTGCCACCAGTTGGCGGCATAGGTGTGCATCAGGTCGCGCTCCATGTGGCTCGCGGCAGCCAGACCCTGAACCGTGTTCACCAGCATGGGGAAGAAAGTCATGATGACGACGACCGCGACCTTCGACGGCCAGTCGAAACCAAACCACATGACCATGATGGGGGCGATGCCGACGACGGGCAGGGCCGAGACGAAATTGCCGATCGGCAGCAGGCCCTTCTGCAGGAAAGGCGAGCGGTCGATGAGAATTGCGACGACGAAGCCGAGGCCGCAGCCGGCGACGTACCCTGTTATCACCGACTTGAGGAAGGTCTGCTGGAAATCCGCCCAGAGGATGTGGGTGGAGGTGAGGATGCGGGCCCAGATCATCGAGGGCGCAGGGAGCAGGATCGAGGGGATGTCGAAACCGCGGACCAGACATTCCCAGATGACGAGAAGGGTGATCCCGAAGAGCAGCGGCACGGCAATCCCGATCGCGCGCCGGGTCGATGGGGCCTTTGGATGTCTTGCGACCAGCCACTGGTTCAAACCCCAGGCGCCGAGCCAGAAGACCAGGGCGAAGACGAGGTAACCGTTCATGGCTTGACCCCCATGCGTGCGAGAACCCGTGTATGGGCCATGCCGACGATCGAGACGAGCAGGGCGGCCAAGCCCGCCGCCATGAAGAGGGCTGCCCAGATCTGGATGGTCTGGCCATAGTAAGAGCCCGAGAGCAGGCGGGCCCCGAGACCGGCGACAGCACCCGTTGGCAGTTCACCGACAATCGCGCCGACGAGCGAGATCGCGATGGCCACCTTCAGCGAGGTGAAGAGATAGGGCATCGAAGCGGGCCAGCGCAGTTTCCAGAAGGTCTGGGTCTGGCTGGCATTGTAGGTATGCATCAGGTCGGTCAGCAGGGTATCGGGGCTGCGCAGGCCCTTCACCATGCCGACGACGATCGGGAAGAAGGAAAGATAGGTGGAAATCAGCGCCTTGGGCATGAGACCTGAGACGCCGATGGAATTCAGGACAACGATGATCATCGGCGCAATCGCGAGGATGGGAATGGTCTGGGAGGCGATCACCCAGGGCATCAGCGATTTGTCCATGGCCCGGTTATGGACAATGGCAATGGCGAGCACGATGCCGAGCACCGTGCCCATGGCAAAGCCCATGAGCGTTGCCGAGAGCGTGATCCAGGCATGGTAGACGAGGCTGCGCTTGGAGGTCACGGCCTTGTTGATGGTGGTGTCCCAGAGTTCGGCAACGATCTGGTGCGGTGCTGGCAGGATCGGACGTTCCTGAGCGAAGCTGCGCTCGACAATCTGGGCAAAGGTGACTGCCTCATTGGCGCGGGCCGCCTGATCGCGGATGAAGGGTGCATTCAGATAGACGACGAAGACATGCCAGATGACGAGGATGGCCAGCAGGATTGTCAGGACGGGGAGGATGCGGTCGCGGAAGCTCGATGGCTGGGCCATGGTCATACGCCTCCCTTGGCCGGAAAGAGCATCAGGGCCATGGATACCATGCCCAGCGCTACGCCGGCGACCTGAATGGAACTCAGTCGCTCGCCGAAGAGCAGGAAGGCGATGACGTTGATGAGGACCAGCTGGGCGATGGCCGAGGCCGAGATTGCCAGGCCGAGGCCGCCCTCGCGCATCAGTTTCACCATGACCAGATTGCCAAGGCAGTAAAGGGCGAGCGAGGCGAGCAGCACCCAGACCTTGCCGTTGTCGACATAGGCGCGGGAAACTGTGGCGGCACCGAGAAAGGTTGCCATGGCGGCGCCGAGCCAGAGGAGGAAGCTGGGGTTCATGGGGTGGTTCTTCCTCCGTTGGAGGCTGCGTTACCCCGCACCGTCACTCCGTGACCTCTCTGCCGCAAGGGGGATAGGTGAAGGCTGGCGCTCTGCCGCAGGCGCGATATGGCAATCGCATTCCGCTCGCTTCTTTTTTGGAGGAGATGCCCGGCAGGGCAGAGGGGGATTACCGAGTTCTCCCGGTGGATGTTATTCTTCATAAGAATGCCCCGCCTTCAGGCCTTCCCGCACCCGATGTGCAATCTCCAGAAACTCCGGCGTCTCGCGGATATCGAGCGGGCGTTCCTTGGGCAGCGTCGACTCGATGATGTCGGTCACACGCCCCGGACGCGGGCTCATGACGACGATCCTGGTCGAGAGATAGACCGCCTCGGGGATCGAATGGGTGACGAAACAGATCGTCTTGTTGGTGCGGGACCAGAGCTTCAGCAGTTCTGAGTTCAGGTGGTCACGGACGATTTCGTCAAGCGCGCCGAAAGGTTCGTCCATCAGCAGCAGGTCGGCGTCGAAGGCGAGCGCGCGGGCGATCGAGGCGCGCTGCTGCATGCCGCCGGACAGTTGCCAGGGATATTTCTTGGCAAAGCCCGAGAGGTTGACCAGATCGAGCGTCTGCTCGATGCGCTTTTTCTTCTCGTCGGCGCTGTAGCCCATGATTTCGAGCGGCAGGGCGATATTCTTTTCTATCGTGCGCCATGGATAGAGGGCGGCTGCCTGGAAGACATAACCGTAGGAGCGTGCCTTGCGGGCCTCCTCCGGCGTCATGCCGTTGACGGTGATCCCGCCGCCCGTGTGTTTTTCCAGATCGGCAATGACGCGCAGGAAGGTGGTCTTGCCACAGCCGGACGGGCCGATGAAGGAGACGAAATCACCTTTCTTCACGTCCAGGTCGACATTGGAGAGGGCGTGGACCGGGCCGTCATCGGTCTCGAATGTGAGGCTCAGATCTTTTGCCGAGACGACGGAATAAGGGTCATTCATGCGCGGGAACCAATCGGGTTTCTTGCAAAGACTTTTGGGCTCTTGCATTCTTCATGGACAAGGTCGCTCGGATGTAGCGGACCGGGAGTGGCGGGCTTGCCGCCGAAGGGACGAGGATCAGAAAATGGACGCATCAGCGACACCCACCTGCCGGCTCGTCAAACCCGGCCATACCTATGAGGGCAAGCAGGGGCTGAGCTATTTTGCGGGGATCGCCGCCGAGACCGTGGGTGCCAAGGGCATCTGCATGCATGTGCTGACCATGCCGCCGGGCGCGCGCGCCAAGGCGCATCTGCATGAGAGCCACGAGACGGCGATCTACATGCTCTCCGGCCAGGCGCATACCTGGTATGGCGAGCGGCTGGAAAACCATGTCGTGGTTCACGCTGGCGAGCTGTTTTATATTCCGGCCGGCGTGCCGCATCTGCCCGCCAACCTGTCGAATGCGCCCTGCACGGCGATCATCGCGCGGACAGATCCCAACGAGCAGGAAAGCGTCGTGCTTTTGCCGGAGCTCGACGGGCTGGTCGAGGTGTGACCTTGTTCTTCTCCCCAGCGGGGAGAAGGGGACGCGCAGCGCCGCTTGAGGGGGCGCGAAGCGGATGCCGGTTTCGCCTGAGTGAGGGTTTCCGCGTCTGTCGGCGCGCGGGCTCGCTCTCTCCCGATGTGGGGGAGATGTCACCAGGTGACAGAGGGGGCTAAACACAAGCGCGACCGACATCGAGCTCCTCATACCCCCGTTGCCGGAATGCCCGAGCGTTCCACCTTGCGCGGGGCGACCAGATCCTTCCAGGTCGACAGCGCCTTGTTGACCGCCGTGAACGGCTCGCGGCGCACGAACTTGCCATGGCCCTCGCGGGTCTTGATCGTGCCCTCCTCGATCGCGACATGGCCGCGGGTCAGGGTGTAGCGCGGCAGGCCGGTGACTTCCTTGCCCTCGAAGACATTGTAGTCGATCGACGACTGCTGGGTCTTGGCGGAGATGGTCTTCGTGCGCTTCGGATCCCAGACCACGAGGTCGGCATCGGCGCCGACGAGGACGGCGCCCTTTTTCGGGTAGACGTTCAGGATCTTGGCGATGTTGGTCGAGGTGACCGCAACGAATTCATTCATCGTCAGGCGGCCGGTCGCAACGCCATAGGTCCAGAGCATCGGCATGCGGTCTTCGAGCCCGCCGGTGCCGTTGGGGATCTTGGCGAAACTGTCGAGGCCAAAGCGCTTCTGCTCTGTGGTGAAGGCGCAATGGTCGGTGGCGACGACCGAGAGAGAGCCCGCCTGCAGACCGGCCCAGAGTGAGTCCTGATGCTGCTTGTTGCGGAAGGGCGGCGACATCACGCGGCGGGCGGCATGATCCCAGTCGGGGTTGGAATATTCGCTTTCGTCGAGCGTCAGGTGCTGGATCAGCGGCTCCCCATAGACGCGCATGCCCTTTTGCCGGGCGCGGCGGATCGCTTCATGCGCCTGTTCGCAGGAGGTGTGCACGACGTAAAGCGGTACGCCTGCCATATCGGCCAGCATGATGGCGCGGTTGGTCGCTTCGCCCTCGACTTCTGGTGGGCGGGAATAGGCGTGTGCTTCGGGGCCGTTATTGCCTTCGGCGAGCAGCTTTGCCGTCATGGAGGCAACGACATCGCCATTTTCGGCATGGACGAGGGGAAGCGCTCCGAGTTCGGCGCAGCGCTGGAACGAGGCGAACATCTCGTCGTCATTCACCATCAGTGCGCCCTTATAGGCCATGAAGTGCTTGAAGGTGTTGATGCCCTTGTCCTGCACGACGGTCTTCATCTCGTCGAAGATGCGTTCGTTCCAGCCGGTGATGGCCATGTGGAAGGAGTAATCGGCTGTGGCGCGACCAGACTTGTTGTCCCACATCTGCAGCGCTTCAAGCAGGGACTGGTCGGGGCCCGGCAGACAGAAGTCGACAACCATGGTCGTGCCGCCGGCAAGGCCAGCGCGTGTGCCGCTTTCGAAATCGTCGGCGGAATATGTGCCCATGAACGGCATTTCGAGATGCACATGCGGATCGATGCCACCCGGCATAACGTAACAGCCGGTCGCGTCGAGCACGGTGTCGCCGGAGAGATCCGGGCCAATCTCGACGATCACGCCACCCTCGATCCTGACGTCGGCCTTGTAGGTCAGATCGGCGGTGACGATGGTGCCGCCCTTGATGACTGTTGTGGTCATTTGCTCTCTCCCTATTCTTTCAAAGGGTCCAGAGGCCCCTCATTCTTGTGATGGCGCTTGTTGTGGATAGTGGGCGCTGTGAAATGGACGGGTACCTCGAAGCTGCCACGGCTCACGGTCTCTCGGGCAATCGATCCTTTCAGATCTCCAAAAGAAAGAACGGATATCCCGCCGCCGCCCTCTGCGTTGACGGTGACCGCCACCTCAAATTTCACGTTCTGGGCGCCGTCTTGACAAATTTTGTTGACGTAGCCCGGAGCGACATAAAGCAGTGAGGTTTCCTGAGCGTCCGCAACGGCCTTTGTGATGTCCAACAGGAATTGTTTGACGAATTCATCCAACTTCATGAGCGACCTCCTGAAGTTTTTGGAATGCGCTGTGAGTGTGGACGCTACACGTCGACAAGATCCAGACGTTTCTCAATGCGCGAGAGGCGGTCGTCCAGTCGGTCGAGTCGATTGGAAAAACCGGCATTCTGTGCAGTGAGGCCGCCGATTTGGTATTCGAGAACGCCAAGGCGGGCCTTGACCTCTGACATGTCGTCCGAGAGGCGATCCATCTTGCCGCGGATCGCGCGCAGATGTTCGAGGAAAAGATTGTCTGTGGACGAGGACATGTTGCGTGCTCCATCGGACCATCAAGCCCCCAACATAGCGTCGATATCATCACCCGACAATCTCCGCCGTCTCCAGCACCGCTCGCAGCAGCACGTCGGCTCCAGCCGTTGCCCATTCCTTGGAGATCTCCTCTGCCTCGTTGTGGCTCAATCCGCCGACGCAGGGGCACATGATCATGGTTGAGGGCGCGACCTTGGCTGCCCAGCAGGCGTCGTGGCCAGCGCCGGAGATCAGGTTCATGTGGGAATAACCGAGGTCTTCCGCCGCCTTGCGCACGGAGGCGACGAGTTTCTCGTCGAAGGTGACGGGGTCGAAATGGCCCACCGCCTCGACCGAACAGCCAACGCCGAGCTCGGCACAGATCTCGGCACCCTTCGCCTCGATCGTCGCGCGCATGCGGTCGAGTTTCTCCTGGCTTGGCGTGCGGATGTCGACGGTGAAGACAACCGTGCCGGGCAGGACGTTGCGGGAGTTGGGCGAGAACTTGACCTGGCCGACACCGCCGACAGCGCCGGGCTGTTCGCTCATCGCGACCTCCTGGACCATTTCCATGATCCGGGCCATGGCGAGGCCTGCATTGACGCGCAGGTTCATCGGGGTGGAGCCCGTATGGGCTTCGCGGCCGGTGAGCGTGAATTCCAGCCACCAGAGGCCCTGACAGTGGGTGACGACGCCGATCTGCTTCTCCTCGGCTTCGAGGATCGGTCCCTGTTCGATGTGGTATTCGAAATAGGCGTGCATCTTGCGTGCGCCGACCGTTTCGTCACCCAGCCAGCCGATGCGCTTCAATTCGTCGCCGAAGGTTTTGCCGTCCATGTCCTTGCGGGCATAGGCATAATCCTGCGTCAGTACGCCGGCGAAGACGCCGGACGCCAGCATGGCCGGGGCGAAGCGGGCGCCTTCCTCATTGGTCCAGTTGGTGACGACGATCGGGTGCTTGGTCTTGATGTTGAGGTCGTTCATCGACCTGATGACTTCGAGGCCGGCGAGCACGCCGAGTACGCCGTCATACTTGCCGCCGGTCGGCTGAGTGTCGAGATGGCTGCCGACATGGACGGGAAGAGCGTCCGGATCCGTGCCCGGGCGGGTCATGAACATGTTGCCCATGGTGTCGACGCCCATGGTGAGCCCGGCATCCTCGCACCAGCGCTGGAACAGGCGACGGCCCTCTGCGTCTTCGTCCGTCAGGGTCTGGCGATTGTTGCCGCCGGCCACGCCGGGACCGATCTTCGCCATCTCCATGAGCATGTCCCAGAGCCGATCGCCGTTCACGCGAAGGTTTGTGCCGGGTTGCGCCGTCATTGCAGATCCTCACCTGTTTTTCGGGGACCCGGATCTTCCGCCCGTTCCCCTTGTTCCCGGGGTCAGCGACAGCGGCTTATGTTTGTCTTTTCCGCTGTCGTATCGGCAGTTGCCTTTAATTGACATCTGTCCAATAATTTGACCGACTGGTAAAACATTACAACTTCCGTCACGGCACTCAAGACGAAATCGGTAAAAATCTGCGACAAAATATCGAGCAGATGCCCAGAATTTGGGCTCGTGTATTCTTGTGTGAGTTCAATTGTTTAGCTGGAAACAACTCGAAGATGGCCATACCGAGAGCGGCGCAGACCCAGAGGCGGACGCGGATACAGGAGGAGAAGGAAGAGCTCATCCTCGAAGCCGCGCTGGAGGTATTCTCGCATCGGGGATTCCACGGCTCGACGATTGACCAGATCGCCGAGGTCGCCGGCATGTCGAAACCCAATCTCCTCTACTATTTCCGCACCAAGGAAGCGATGCACCGGGCGCTGATCGACCGGGTGCTGGAGAACTGGCTGGAGCCGCTGCAGGCCTTCGATGCCGAGGGCGATCCGGAGGAGGAGATTCGCTCCTACATCCGGCGCAAGCTGGAAATGGCCCGAGAATTCCCGCGCGAAAGTCGCCTCTTCGCCAACGAGATCCTGCAGGGCGCCCCGCATATCGCTGCGCTGCTGGCGGGGCCTCTCAAGGAACTGGTGGACGAGAAGGCCGAGGTCATCCGGGCCTGGATCGCGAACGGAAAGATACGCGACTGCGACCCGCATCACATGATCTTCTCGATCTGGTCGACGACCCAACACTATGCGGATTTCGACGTGCAGGTGAAGGCGGTTCTGGGGGAACGTGACGGCGCAGATCGCTTCGCCGAGGCGGCAAACTTCCTGGAAGGCCTTTTTGTCAGCGGCCTCATTCTCAAGCCAGCCGTCAGTCCCTGAGCAGACCCATCACCAGCAGGCCCGCCGCCGTCACCAGGGCGCCGAGAAAGACGGCGGGGCTTGCCCAGCCGTGGCCGAGCAGGCCTTCCAGCAGAATGATGAAGGTCGGCGTCAGGTAGCCATAGCCGAGGACCTTGGGGGCTGGCAGGCGCATGGAGGCGTATTGCAACAGCATGAAGGTGATCGCAGTCGTCACGATCGAGAGATAGGCGATCGTTGCCCAGACGGTCATCGGCAGGGCGCCAAAGTCGGTGGTGGCGAGCGGAACCCCACCGGTCGGGAGCAGCCAGGGGATCGTGAAGACCACAACCCAGAAGCCGAAGGCGACCGGATTTTCTCCGAGGCCAAATCGCCGGATCAAAGGCACATAGGCGCCGTGACAGACGACGCCGACGAAATAGATCAGCTCTCCCCGACCGACATCGAAGGACAGGATAGCGGCCATATCGGCGCGAAAGATCACCCAGATTGCGCCGAGTGCCGCAATGACTAGGGCGACCATCACGTCGGGACGGGTCCTCTGGCCGATGAAGAGGAGCGCGAAGCCTGCACTGATCAGCGGCATCAGGGTGAAAACGGCGCCCGTCTGCACCGGGCTGGTGAATTCCAGTGCCGCGAACATGGTCAGCATATAGACCGCGATCAGGCCGCCCAGGAGGGCGTAGCGCCAGACGCGGCGGGGGATTGTGAAGGGGACGCGCAGGATGCCGAAGGTCAGGATGCCCATGACCACCATCGTCATCAGATAGCGCCAGAGCGTCAGCGGGCCTGCCTCCAGATGCTGGGCCGCCATGCCGCCGAAGGAGAAGGAGCCGGCGATCAGGGCGGCGAAGAGCATCATGGCCGCATGCGCCTTCAGCTTTTCGCGGCCGGTGGCGTGGATGGTGTGACGGTTCTGGGCGGGAGCGCTGCGCTGGACCTGGTCTGTCATGATCTGCCTTGTGAGGACCAATCTCGATCGCCATCTCGGGGCGTGACTTGACCGGACCGGTATTCTCCTTCATCTGCGGCGGGAGGCGATGCCGTTCGGCATAACCCTTCACAGATCTTGCCACGGCAGTTAATCGAAAGCGGACCTGATGACAACGACGATCGGCTTTACCGACACGGACAAGAGCACCAGCGCTGTGCTGGAGGACGTGATCCGTTCCATGGACGAAGAGCATGTAACGCTCCGCCAGATCCTCGAGAAGATGGGGGAAAGTGGTCTCCTGCTTCTCTGCGGGCTCTTGTCGCTGCCATTTCTTGTGCCGGTTTCCATTCCGGGCGTGTCGACCGTCTTCGGTGCCGGTATCGTCCTGATCGGCATTGCCGTGACTTTCAATCGCTTGCCCTGGCTTCCGTCGAAACTGGCGGATCGTAAAATCGAGCGCAGCAAGCTGGTGCCGGTGCTGGAGCGCGGGCTGACGATTCTGCGCAAGGTCGACCGGTATGTGCGACCGCGTCTTCTGGGGCTGACCACGGGTGGTCTCGTCAACCGGATCAACGGCCTGGTTCTGACCTTGGCCGCCGTGCTCCTGATGATGCCGCTGAGCTTCATCCCGTTTTCCAACACGCTGCCGGGCGTCGCGATCTTGCTGCTTTCCACGGGGATTTCGCAGCGCGACGGTGGTGTCGTTTTGGCTGGCCACCTTCTGGTGGTCCTGACGATCCTCTACTTCGGTGGGCTCGCCTGGGTGGCCTATGCGGCCGGCAGCAGTCTCACGGGCTGAGGGCGCCAGCTGTCTTCAGGCCATCTGCTGCCAGAGAGTTTCGCGCTCCAGGGCATGCTTGCGGGCAAAGTCCATCAGGGCGTCGGCGCTCATCGGTCGAGCCAGGGCAAAGCCCTGCAGCGTCTGACAGCCCAGATCGCGCAGGATTGCGGCATGTTCCATGGTCTCGACGCCCTCCGCCACGATGCCGATGCCGAAGGATCGTCCGATATCCACGATCGAACTGATCAGGCGGCGCTGCGTGAGATTGTCGATGATCGGTGCAACGAGCTGCCGGTCGATCTTCAGGCGGCTGGGAGAGAGTTTGATCAGCGACAGGATCGAGGCATAGCCGGTGCCGAAATCGTCGATTTCGATGGCAATGCCGTGGGCACGGATACGCTCGAGGCTCTCGGCCACGGCGTCCGCCTTGTCGTCGAAGGAGATCGATTCCAGCAATTCGAATGACAGGCTGCCCGGCTTCAGCGACAGCGTTTCCAGATGGCTGACGAGGCGATCCTCGAAGAGGCGCTGGGCGGAAATATTCACCGAGACATGTTCGATGCCGAGATCGGCCGCACGCCAGCGAGTGAGCTGCAGCAGCGCCTGATCCAGAATGCTCGCGTCGATCTGCGAGACGACATTGAGGCTCTCGGCGATTTCGAGGAAGGCGGAAGGGGGCAGCAGGCCCTGCTGGGGGTGGTTCCAGCGGGCAAGGGCTTCCACACCGTTGATCTCCAGCGTTCGAGCGTCGAACTGCGGCTGATAGAATGCGACGAAATCCTTGTCTCCGAGGGAGCGCAAGATGGCGTCGGCGGTCTGCTTGATGTTGATCGTTTGTGCCCGCAGGTGGTCGTTGAAAAACTCGACGCGATTGCGACCCCGGCGCTTGGCTTCGTACAGTGCGATATCGGCATTGACGAGAACCTGCTCGGCGGCCAGATGCGCTTCGGTCTTGGTCGCGATCCCGATGGAGGCTCCGACGCGGCATTCATGGCCGTTGTAGAGGACCGGTGTGTTGACGGCGGTAATCAGCCTCTGGCCCAGCGATCCGAAGTCATCCTGGCCGGGTTCGCCGAAACAGACGATGACGAATTCATCACCGCCGATACGGGCGACGAAATCATGGTCGCGGACATTGGTGCGCAAGGCGGTCGCGACATTGCGCAGGATCGCGTCGCCGGCCCCATGGCCCATGGTGTCGTTGATTTCCTTGAACCGGTCGAGATCCAGATGCAGAACAGTGAGCTGCGGGCCTGGCTGGTCCTGGACATCAAGGGCCGCCAGTCGCTGATCGAGGTAGCGGCGGTTCGGCAGGCCGGTCAAGGCGTCGTGCAGCGCGTTGTGCTCCATCCTCTGGCGGGCGGATTCGAGCGCGGCATTCTGTTCCTCGGTCTGGATCTGGGCGGCGCGCAGATTGTCCTGCAGAATGACGTCTTCCGTAACGTCCCAATTGACACCGAGCGCCTTCACGGCGCCATCCCGGGTGCGATAGGTGGTGCCAACAGTGCGCATGTGCCGTATCTTGCCATCATCCGCCCGCCGGATGCGAAACTGGCCCGTATAGGAACCCTGCCGGACTATGGCCCTGTTCATCGTGCGTTCGATCTGCGGAATGTCTTCCACCGGCACCATGCCGCGCCACAGATCCATGGTGATAGGTGTATCGGCAGGCAGGCCGTAGAGTTGGCAAACCCGCTCGTCCCACTGCATCGCTCCGGTGGCGACGTCCAATTCCCAGACACCGATTCTCGACGATTCCAGCGCGACACCCAGCCGGTGGGACATGGTGCGCAGATCTTCTTCGCGCTCGTGCAGTGCCCTGAAGTTGCGTTGCCGCTCGTTCATCAGCATCGCGACCCATACGATGATCCCGCAGATCAGGGTCGCTGCCGTGAAGATCGCGATGCGGCTCAGTTCGCTCCGGTTGGACGCTGCGTCCCAGCCGCCGCGCGGAATGGCTGATATCGTCCATCGCCGGTTCGCCAGATCGATGTTCATGAGAACCGGATCGAAGTTCCGGATGTTGACGTCCCCGAATATCACCGCCGACTCGCCGCTGACACTGTTTTCCGCCGTGATCACGACCTCGATCGGCAATTCGTTGGCGAGAAGTCCGCTGTCGTCATAGAGGCGTGGCAGGTCGAGGATACCGAGCACGGCACCCCAGAACTGCATTGGTCCGCTGTCATTCCCGATGCGCACGGGGATGCTGATGACCAGTCCCTGCGTGCCGTTGTTGAGATGGGTCGGGCCGGTGATGACCGCTTTTCCCTTTTCGACCATGTCGCGCAGCAGGGCGTCCCGGTCCCAGACCTGCAGGATCGGCCGATCCGTGAATGGAGAATTGATTTCCGGCGGATAGGCGTATGTCGAGATCAGATCGGGGGCCGCGACGACTGTCCGGATCTGGGAGTGAATCTGGAATATACTTTCTGCGAGCGCCTCGAACCGTGTCTTTTCGATTTGCGGTTCCGTTGCGATCACCGCGACGAGGCCCTGCAGGAGCTTGGTGTTGGCGTTGATATTGGCTTCGATCTTGGTGCGGATCAGGCCGAGGCGCTGCTGGACCTCGTGGCGGCTCTCATGAAGGGAAAGTTGTTGCTGCTGCAGGTCCGAATAGAAGGCGGATAGGACGACAAGGATGCAGACGAGGAAGCTTGGAATGATGATTTGCATGCGCGCCCGCCATGCGGAGACATCGACTATGTCTCGGGTCGTTCCCGGCATCTCACCAGCATCCTGCAATTTACAAGCCTCTAATATTGGGGGCGTTCAATAAATCCAGTGTTTATCATGCAAGCAAGCGTTGAATAAATTCTGAATCTCTCCTCCACTTCGTAGTCTATTGATGGGGTGACTTGGCCCGCCGTCATCCGACGCGCGGGCCAAGTCTTGTGTGCTGTCACTCAGCTGCCTGAACGGCCATCGGATTGTTCGGATGGGTCGTCCAGTTGGCGTAGTTAGGATCGACCGGGCGCCCGGTGCGCTGGTCTAGCGTGCCTGCGTCCAGCGCCACCATGGTGATGCAGTTCTCCACCGGACAGACGTTGACGCAGAGATTGCAGCCGACGCACTCGTCTTCCATCACCTCGAACTTCCTGACGCCGTCGACCATGCTGGTGATTGCCTGGTGCGAGGTGTCCTCGCAGGCAATGTGGCAGCGGCCGCATTTGATGCAGGCATCCTGATCGATATGGGCTTTGGCGATGTAGTTGAGGTTGAGATACTGCCAGTCGGTGACGTTCGGCACGGCGCGTCCGCAAATGTCGTCGAGGCTCGCATGACCCTTGGCATCCATCCAGTCGTTGAGGCCAGAAATCATCTCCTCAACGATTTTGAAGCCATAGGTCATGGCTGCCGTGCAGACCTGGACATTGCCGGCACCCAGCACGAGGAACTCGGCTGCATCCCGCCAGGTCGTGACACCGCCGATGCCCGAGATCGGCAGGCCATAGGTTTCCGGATCGCGAGCGATTTCGGCCACCATATTGAGCGCGATCGGCTTGACGGCCGGGCCGCAATAGCCGCCATGAGTGCCCTTGCCGCCAACGGTGGGCGAGGGCGCAAAGCTGTCGAGGTCGACCGAGACGATCGAGTTGATCGTATTGATCAGCGAGACGGCATCGGTGCCACCAGAATTTGCCGCGCGAGCCGGTTTGCGGATGTCGGCGATGTTGGGCGTCAGCTTGGTGATAACGGGCATGCGGGAATACTGCTTGCACCAGCGCACGACCATCTCGATGTATTCCGGAACCTGGCCGACGGCCGCCCCCATGCCGCGCTCGGACATGCCGTGCGGACAGCCGAAGTTGAGTTCGATGCCATCGGCGCCGGTTTCTTCGACCAGCGGCAGGATTGCCTTCCACTCTTCCTCCACGCAAGGCACCATGATCGAGGCGACAAGTGCCCGGTCCGGCCAGTTCATCTTGACCTGCTTCATCTCCTGCAGGTTGATCTGCAGGGGACGGTCGGTGATCAACTCGATGTTGTTCAGGCCAAGAAGTCTGCGGTCTGCGCCCCAGATCGCGCCGTAGCGCGGGCCGTTGACATTGACGACAGGCGGGCCTTCCGAGCCCAGTGTCTTCCAAACGACGCCGCCCCAGCCGGCCTTGAAGGCGCGCTCGACGTTGTAGGCCTTGTCGGTCGGAGGTGCAGAGGCCAGCCAGAAGGGGTTGGGCGACTTGATGCCGACGAAGTTATTCCTGAGATCAGCCATTTTTCAAATCCTCTCCAAGCGGTGCGTCATGCGACAGCTGTTACGCCCGCCGTTGAAACGGCGAGAGAGCGGTTGATGCTTTCGGCCGCGTCGCGGCCCATGGCGACGGCCGATACCGTCAGGTCCTGACCGCCGAAGGCGCAGTCTCCGCCGGCCCAGACACCAGGGAGCGAGGTGCGTCCCTCGGCGTCCACGGCGATCTTGCCACCTTCGATTTTCAAGCCGTCCAGACCTTGGGCATCGAGCTTCTGGCCGATCGCGACCAGAATCTGGTCGGCCTTGATCTCGGTCGTGTGACCGGTGCCCTTCATCATGCCGTTTTCGAGATGGGTATATTCGACGGTGATCGCCGAACAGTGGCCGCCATGATGGGCCACTTCCTTCGGCTGCAGCCAGTGGCGGATATGGACGCCCTTCGAGGTCGCGAGATCCTGCTCGAATTCCGAGGCGTTCATGTGTTCCTTGCCGCGGCGATAGCAGATCGTCACGTTTTCGGCGCCGAGAAGCTTGGCCTGCACGGCGGCATCGATCGCGGTCATGCCGCCGCCGATGACGACCACGTCGCGGCCGACGGGCACATCTGCCTTGTCGTCTGCCTGGCGAAGATGGGCGATGAATTCGACGGCATCGATGACGCCGTTGATCTGGGCTCCTGGTATGTTGAGGCCGTTGACGTTGCCGAGGCCGGCACCGATGAAGACGGCGTCGTGCTTGGCCTGGAGATCGGCAAGCTTGAAGTCGATGCCCATTTCCTGACCGTCCAGCACGTCGATATTGCCGAGCGAGAGGATGTAATCGACTTCCTTCTGGGCGAAGTCATTGGGGGTCTTGTAGGCCGCGATGCCGTATTCGTTGAGGCCGCCGGCCTTCTCGCGCGCTTCGTAGATCGTTACCTGGTGGCCGTGCAGGGCAAGGCGATGGGCGGCAGCAAGACCGGCCGGGCCGGCGCCGACGACGCCGACGGTTTTGCCGCTCGATGCCCCCGCATGGTAGAACTGGCGGCCTTCCTCGATTGCGATGTCGGTGGCGTATCGTTGCAGGCGGCCGATTTCGACCGGGCGCTCCTCAGCCGTGTTGCGCACACAAGCTTCCTCACACAGCGTTTCGGTGGGGCAGACGCGGGCGCACATGCCGCCGAGGATGTTCTGGTCGAAAATGGTCTTGGCGGCACCAAGCGGATTGCCAGTCGATATCTGCCGGATGAACATCGGGATATCGATGGCGGTGGGACAGGCCGTCATGCAGGGCGCGTCATGACAGAAATAGCATCTGTCAGATGCGACAAGGGATTCATGGCCGCCGAGGCGGGGGTGGAGGTCGGAGAAATTCTTCGCATAATCGGCAGCATCAAGCCGCCCGGCCTTGAGGCCCGGTTCCAGTCTTCGCATCGCAGTTCCCTCTTTTATTTTCGAAGCGATACGGAGAAAGGTAGCTCAGGAATAAAGTTTTATCAAACGGTAAAAATTTTCCGGTTCTGGCCGGAAAAGCCCGCAAAACTCGGGCTTCTTCTCCTGCTCCGCTTTGAAGATCCCGTGCCCTATCGAGCGCTGCCAGCGGCGGCGATAAAACATGAGTATTATCGTCAACTATATACTTTACTCTGTTTGTCATGTTTTGTATGGCTAGCCGGAGAGCAGAGCGGCGCGTTGCCGGTTCAGGTGGTTTCAAGGAGAGGGACGAGATGGCCAAGCACAAGAAGAAGCATACGGACAAAAAGGCGCCTGCGGAGAACCCGGCCAAGGTCGGCCGCTTCCCGACGCCCGCTGAAGTGCGCAGTTTCCTTTATGTCGGCGGTCGCGACTGCCAGGTGGCGCATCTTCGCCAGATCGCCAGCAATTTCGGCGCGGAACTCATTCATCATGACGGTGGTTTGAGGGAAGCGGTTTCGCGGATCGACACGGTGCTGCCCTCTGTCGACTGCGTCTTCTGCCCGATCGACTGTATCAGCCACGACGCGTGTCTGCGCGTGAAAAGCGGTTGTAAGAAATTCGGCAAGACTTTCATTCCGCTGCGGAATGGCTCGAAGTCCAGTCTCGAGCGCGCGCTGCAGACCCTCAATGAAAGGAATTCGAACGGATGAGCAGAGACGGTTTCGACAAGGGCGGTTTTGGTGTAGGCTCCAGGCTTGCGCGAGAGCATGGGGAAGGGGTTCTTCCGGAGCTTGCCGATGCAATCCTGCAACGCTCGCGAGAACGTGAAGTGACGAAATGCGAAATCATCACTTTGCCGGGCTTGCACGTAGGCGAGCGCACTACCAACTACCCGAAATCAAACCGGGCCCCCGCCCTCGTCATAGACTTTCCCGCGCCACGATGGCAGCGGAACGCCAACGCCAGGTCGTAGTCGTTTCGTGAGCCAATCATGCGGGAAGCAGAGGAACTTTCCGCATGAACGCCCAGCAACCGATTGCGACGACTGTCCTCAATGCAGTTCCTATTCTTCCCTCGCTGAACTTTGTCGAAACCCGCAATTTCTATGTCGAGAATCTCGGTTTCGAAGAGGTGGGCCTCGATTGCCTCGACTATCTCGTTGTTCGGCGCGGCGGGATGGAGCTTCACTTCTGGCTGAGCGACGATCCGCTTCAGTGTCAGAACAGCTCGGTATTCTTTCGGGCAACGGCGCCCGGTGAAATCTATCGTGATTTCTGTGAACGGGGGATCGAGGCCATCTGCCCGACCGATACCCAGGGCGGCGATGTCCGGTTTCACGTGCGGGACCCGCATGGAAACCTGCTGATGTTTTCCGGGATGGGGCCGACCGCCGTCGCCCATTGAGGCTGTCCGCCGGACGAGAGCCGTCAACTGGACTGGCGCCCCAGGGTCACAGGGTCAGGGGCGCGGTCGCATGGCGGCGCCGACCGCCAGAAGGAGCCAGGAAGCAATCAGCGTCATGCCGCCAGTGGGTGCGGCCATGGGGAATAGTCCCGTGCCGAGGACGTGACGGGAGACGAGATCTCCCGAAAACAGCAGCGTTCCGACCAGCATGGCGAGTGCTGCCAGGCCGGAGAACCGGATCCGATCGCCGGCCAGCGAAAGTGCGATCAATGCCGGCGCATGGGCAAGGCAGATCGTCGAGGCCGGGCGAAGCAGGGCGTCGCCGCCCGCATGGCTCGCAGCCGCCGCAAGACCCACGCCGACAGCGCCGATCAGTCCAGCCGCTATCGCGGCCCAACGATTATCCCGCGTGATTGCCATCGACCTCATTCCCTGTTTTGCATGTGAAAGGCCAGCTTCTCGATCGGCGGCCAGATGACTTCGCGCAGCTTGGGATGTGCGACCGTTTCCTCAAGGGCACGGCGGAAGCAGAGCAGCCACTCGTCCCGCTCCAGCGGACCGATTTCGGCGGCAAAATGGCGGCGCCTGAGCATGGGATGGCCACGCTTCTGCATGTAGACCGGCGGACCGCCGAGATAGCCGGTCAGATATTCGTAGAATTTCTCTTCGCTGCCGGTCAGGTCCGCCGGATGAACCGCCCGGCAATGGGCGGCTTCGGGCAGGGTGTCCATCAGCTCGTAGAAGCGGCGCGTCAGGGCCCGGACGGTCGGGTCTCCGCCGATCGCTTCGTAGAGGGTGATTGTCTCCGGCTCGGCCTGGGGTGTGGTCTCGGTCATGGACGCGTTCATAACCGAAACTCGGCCCGAGGAAAACGGCCGGCCAGTCGCTGCGGCAATATGCGGTATTCCCGTATATCTTCGTTGCGATCCAGGCCGGCCCTGTCGGTTGCCGGGCGGGAGGCGTCAGTCGAGGCAGCGCGCGTCCCGGACATGGTTCTTCAGCGCAAGCGTGTCATTCGTGAAGAGCGGTCCAAGGGTCTGCGTATCGTTGGCCAGCCGATGCGAGTTCAGGCTGACGACCCGGTTCTTGCCGCCGCTGCCGCCCGCCTCGAAATCGGCAAACCATGCCCCGCCGCTGCTTCCTGCCGTCAGCGGATTGTCCGCCATGGTGACAATGCCGCCGGCGACCCCGAGCCAGGAGCCGGCGACCTTGTAGAGATAGCGACCTCCATCCGGCGTGGACGGATAGCCGATCGCCGTCAGGTCGGTCGAGGCCGGTATCCCGCTTGCAAGCTCCAGCGGCGGGCGCTCGTCGTCGCTTCTCGCCAGGATAAAGGCGTAGTCGTAAGCGTAGTTTACGCTGGGCCTGTAATAGGCGTCGAAGATCGAGATGCAGCGCCAGTCGATCGTTTGCGGCGAGACGCCATCGGCACTCGCGCGGGCAAAGCTGAAATCGGAATGCCAGACACCGCTTGCGTGATTGATGACGCAATGGGCAGCCGTGAGAATGACCTTCAGATCATCGACATACTGCGCCGAACACCATCTGGCCTTGCCGGTGTCATCCCGGAAACTCAGGCGGCCGGCACTCCAATACGGGGCGGATACGTCCGGAGCCGCGATCTTTTCCAGAATGCCGGGCGTGGCGATTGCGCCGCGATCGCCTGGTAACGGACGTTGATCGGGAATGGCCGGGTTCAGCTCGCGAAAACGGCGTTTCATCTCGTTGTGCTCTTCCTGCGTGATCGCCGGCAGCGGCATGGGCTCTGCATCTGTCATTTCCTCTGCAGACATTTTGCCGATGTTCGGGTTCTTCAGGTTTTCGATTGTCGGGGCGGCCCTTGCCCCCGTTGCCGAGGCAAGGCTCAGCAGGGCGATGCAGGTCGCATTGGCGATCTTGGGCATGGCTGATTTCCTTTTTCAGGTCGGCAAATCGCGCCACCTGCGGTCGCGCGCCGCTGTTGCTGTTTGGAGATGACGATGGAGAGATGCGGCTCACCGTCGAGCCGCATCTCTGTGGGGATCAGAGCAGAAGAGGGGTGCGCAGCTCGATCAGCCCCATTTCCAGCATTTTCGCTGCACCCGTGCCCGGCATGAAAACGCCGCGCGTGGGCTCGTATTTCAGCGTGATGTCGCTGACGCCGCCGCCGAACTTGGTGACAGCCGTATTGCTGGTGATCTTGGTGATGATTGTCTCACTGGCGAACTGGCTCTGGAGCCACACATAGACCGTGGTGAAGGGCGTCATCTGGATCTGGTTCTGCGACGGCACCAGCTGCGCCGAGATCGGCTTGCGCTCGGCCAGCGTCTTGTTGACCATCGCCGATTGGGAAAGGCCGAATGTCAGCGTCGGATACTGTGTGTAGGGCATGTTGTTGACGGCGGCGAAGGTCCCGGAATTGACGCTCGGATCGTTCTGGAAGACGCCGAAGGTCGCCGCAGGCGTGAACGGATAGTAGCCTGCATCGATTGCCGGGCCCGGCGTTACCTCCGAAAGTTTGGTGATCGCGGCACCCTGCGAGATGGCGGTGGTAGACGAGTAGATCCAGTAGTCTTCCGTCCACTCGACCGTGGTCGACTGGAAGGGATCGATCGACAGCCAGACAACGTTCGGGTCGCCGGAGCCGACCGGCTTGGCAAGCGTGATGCGCTGGCCGGCAGCCTTGATCACGTTGAGGTCCGTCGGGTCGATGTTGAGGGTGAGTGAGTAGTTGGGCATGCGGAAGTCCTCCTTGGTGTCGGATTGATCCATGGTCCTGATGGACGCTTTCCGGCGTCTCGAAACCGTTCCCATTTGCGCAACCCGGAATTCCCGTTCAGTGGCCTGTAGTTGGTGGCTGGATGTGGCGTGAATCCGCTCGATCGACCGTCCGAAGCACGGCTTTCACGGGGAAAAGTATATACATCCTATGCGAGTATTTGGTGTTGACCTAATCCTGGCGCTGTGCTTAAAAGGGAACCATTATGATACGGTTCTGCCCGATCTCCCGCGTGGAGATTTCGCCACAACCTTATGTTTTTCCTGAAAATCGGAGAGGTCATGCGGATAGGCTATGCGCGTGTGTCGACGCTGGACCAAAACGTAGATATGCAACTTAAAGCTTTGGTCGCCTGTGGCTGTGAGCAGATCTTCAGCGATCTGGGTCACTCCGGCGCGCAGCGGCTTCGACCGGGACTGGCCGAAGCCCTGGAGGCCCTGCAGCCTGGGGATACGCTGGTGATCTGGCGCCTTGATCGCCTCGGCCGCTCACTTTCGCATCTGATCGACGTGGTCAACGACTTCGGAAGCCGCGGGGTCGCGCTGTATTCTGTGACCGAAGCGATTGATACCGGCTCGGCCGGTGGTCTGTTGATCTTCCACATCATGGGGGCGTTGGCCGAGTTCGAGCGTGGCCTGATTTCGGAGCGCACCCGGGCCGGCATGGCGGCTGCAAAATTGCGAGGGCAAAGTATCGGCAGACCCGTGAAGCTCCGGCCCGGGGATGTCGAGATGGCGCTCGACGGGATGGCGCGCGAGGGGCTGTCATTGGCCGATGCCGCACGTCGGCAAGGGATCAGCCGTGCGACGCTTTGCCGGGCGCTGAGGCGGCGGCGGGAGCAGTCGGCGGGAGATCGGGTGCCGCTTGTGTCGGTGGGGGTCTGATCGGATAGCCGGTCTGCTGCCCTGCAACAAAAGCAGGGGACAGACGGGTCATGACATGCCATAAGGGCGCCGATTTCCCTTCAGGCGTCCTTGTCCATGATCCGTATCGAAAATATCTCCAAGCAGCTCAGCCATCGCATCCTGTTCATCGAGGCGTCCGCCGCGCTCAACCGCGGCGAGAAGATCGGTCTTGTCGGGCCGAACGGGGCGGGCAAGACCTCGCTGTTCCGCATGATCATCGGCCATGAACTGCCCGACGAAGGCCAGGTCTCCGTCGATAAGGGCGTGTCGATCGGCTATTTCAGCCAGGATGTCGGCGACATGGCCGGTCGCTCGGCCGTGGCCGAGGTGATGGATGGGGCAGGGCCGGTCAGCGAAGTCGCGGCCGAACTGCGCGAACTCGAGGCCGCCATGGTCGATCCCGATCGCATGGACGAGATGGATCAGATCATCGAGCGTTACGGCGAGGTGCAGGCGCGCTACGAGGAGCTCGATGGTTATGCGCTGGACGGACGGGCGCGCGAAGTGCTGGCCGGTCTCTCCTTTTCTGAAAGCATGATGGATGGTGATGTGGGCGCCTTGTCGGGCGGCTGGAAGATGCGCGTGGCGCTGGCCCGCATTCTCCTGATGCGTCCCGATGTGATGCTGCTCGACGAACCGTCGAACCATCTCGATCTCGAAAGCCTGATCTGGCTCGAGCAGTTCCTCAAAGGTTATGAGGGCGCACTTCTGATGACCTCGCATGACCGCGAGTTCATGAACCGCATCGTCAACAAGATCATCGAGATCGATGCCGGCCAGCTCAACAGCTATTCCGGCGATTACGCGTTCTACGAGGGCCAGCGGGCGCAGAACGAGAAGCAGCAGCAAGCGCAGTTCGAACGCCAGCAGGCGATGCTGGCCAAGGAAATCAAGTTCATCGAACGTTTCAAGGCCCGCGCCAGCCATGCGTCCCAGGTGCAAAGCCGGGTGAAGAAGCTGGAAAAGATCGACCGTGTCGAACCACCGAAGCGCCGCCAGGTGGTTGCCTTCGAATTCCAGCCTGCGCCGCGCTCGGGTGAAGATGTGGTCGCGGTGAAGAACGTTTCCAAACGTTACGGCGACAAGGTCATCTATGACGGCTTCGACTTCATGGTCCGCCGGAGGGAGCGCTGGTGCATCATGGGCATCAACGGTGCCGGCAAGTCGACGCTCCTGAAGCTCGTCGCTGGCGATTCGAAGCCGGACCAGGGCACTGTTGCGATCGGCGCCAGCGTGAAGATGGGCTATTTCGCCCAGCATGCGATGGACGTTCTCGATGGCGAGATGACGATCTTCGAAATGCTGGAGACGACATTCCCGCGGGCCGGCCAGGCGCCGCTCCGGGCACTCGCCGGCTGTTTCGGATTTTCCGGCGACGACATCGACAAGCGGATCCGGGTTCTGTCCGGCGGCGAGAAAGCGCGCCTCGTCATGGCGATCATGCTGTTCGATCCGCCGAACCTGCTCGTCCTCGACGAACCGACCAACCACCTTGACCTTGATACCAAGGAAATGCTGATCAAGGCCCTGTCGCAATACGAGGGCACCATGCTCTTCGTCAGCCACGACCGGCATTTTCTCGGGGCGCTGTCGAACCGCGTTCTGGAGATCACCCCGGAAGGGGTGTTCCAGTATGGCGGCGGCTATACGGAATATGTCGAGCGCACAGGCCACGAGGCGCCGGGTCTGCGCAGCTAGAGCATTGAAAAGGCCGGTACGGCGGCGCTCAGGCGCCGTTTGCGGGCCTCTCGGTCCGGAGTGCCGCGATTTCGGAACGAAGGGCCTGCATCTCGCGCAGCAGATCGGCGTTGTCGATGTGTAGCGTTTTCAGGTCCGCGTCGGTATCGGCCATGCTCTGCTCCTGCATCGCCGAAACAATGACACCGATAAAGAGGTTCAGGACCGAATAGGTGCTGAGCAGGATGAAGGGCACGAAGAACAGCCAGGCGTAGGGGTGCACCTCCATCACCGGCCGAACGATGCCCATGGACCAGCTTTCCAGCGTCATGATCTGGAAGAGCGAATAGGTCGACGCGCCGAGACTGCCGAACCAATCGGGGAACGTTGCGCCATAGAGCTTGGTCGCCATGACGGCCGAGACGTAGAACAGCATGAACAACAGAATGATGATCGAGCCCATGCCGGGAAGGGCGGCGATCAGGCCGCCGATCACCCGCCGCAGCGACGGCACGATGGAGATCAGTCGCAGGACACGCAGGACGCGCAGCGCGCGCAGCACCTGGAACGGTCCGCTCGCCGGAATGAGTGCGATTGCGACGATGGCGAAGTCGAAAATGCTCCACGGGTCGCGGAAGAAGGCGAAGCGGAAGGTGTAGAGACGCGCGGCGATCTCCGCGACGAAGATCGTCAGAATGATACGGTCGACTGCGAGCAGTAGCGGTCCCATGACCTGCATGACGGCGGGGGATGTCTCGAGACCGAGCGTCACGGAATTGATCAGGATGACCGTGATGATTACCCGCTCCCACGCGTTCGAGGAGAGGACCTTCTTCAGCTTGTCGCGCATGGTTTGGGCTCCGGCAAAAACTGCACGACGAAAAGCGGATGGATCACGGCGCGTCAAGGTGTTTCAGCCTGCCGTACAGGCCGTTCAGACGCCTTTTTAGGGGAGGTCCGATCCGTGGGCGGACGACGTCAGTCGGAATGGCCATTGAAGGTTGAATGCCATTTCCAGGCCGAGCGGATGATGTCGTCAATGCCATGCTTCGGGTCCCAGCCGAGGACTTCGCGGGCGAGCGTATTGCTGGCGACGAGGCCTGGCGGGTCGCCCGCGCGGCGCTCGGTGCGCTTGATCGGCATGGGGCGGCCGGAGACGGTTTCGATCGCCGCAATCAGTTCCTTGACGGTGGTGCCGTTGCCGGTGCCGAGATTGATGGCGATCGTCTCGCCACCGTTCAGCAGATACTCGACGGCGCGCACATGGGCGTCGGCGAGATCGTTGACGTGGATGTAGTCTCGGATGCAGGTCCCGTCGCGGGTGTCATAGTCCTCGCCGAAGATCGAGAAGAATTCGCGTCTTCCAAGGGCTGTATCGATGGCGAGCGGAATGGCATGGGTCTCGGGCGAGTGCCACTCGCCGATGCGGCCTTCGAAATCGGCGCCGGCAGCATTGAAGTAGCGCAGCATCACGGACTTCATGCGGCCGCAGAGGTTGAGGTCGCCCAGCGCCTGCTCGACGATGTGCTTGGTGCGGCCGTAAGGGTTGATCGGCTTCTGGCCGTGCTTCTCGTCAAGCGGCAGATATTCCGGTGCGCCATAGGTGGCGCAGGTCGAGGAGAAGACGAAGTTCCGGATGTCGGCGTCGCTCAGGGCCTGCAACAGGCTCAGCGTGCCTGAAACATTGACGTCGTAGAAATGCTCCGGCTCCTTGAAGGATTGGCCGACCTCGATCAGGCCGGCGAAATGCATGGCGGCCTTTGGCTGGTATTTGGCGAGCACTTCCCTGAGCCGGGCCTTGTCTCTGATGTCGCCCTGTTCGGCCGGGCCCCATTTGACGAATTCCGGATGGCCCGAGGTGAAGTTGTCGTAGACAACAGGCAGGTAGCCCCGCTCGGAGAGCGCGAGGCAGGTGTGGGAGCCGATATAGCCGGCGCCGCCGACAACAAGGATGGGTGTCGCAGTCATGCGCGTTTTCCTGCTTAGAGCGGAGAATGGACGAAGGCGGGCATGGCTGCCGCATCCTTTGCCTTGGCGAGGAACAGGCGCGCCGTATCCAGTGCTTCGCGGATCGTCACGTCCATGTCCAGATAGCGGTAGGTTGCAAGCCGGCCGACAAAGGTGACCGCCTTTTCTTCCTTGGCACGGGTGACGTAATCGGCCAGCTGCGCCTTCTCGTCGACCAGGCGGATCGGATAATAGGGGATGTCCTCCTCCCCGCATTCGCGGGAGAATTCGCGGTAGCAGACCGAGCCCTCATGGCTTTCCCACGGCGAGAAGTGCTTGTGCTCGGTAATGCGGGTATAAGGTACGGACGCATCGCCGTAGTTCATTACCGCACAGCCCTGATAATCGCCCTGATAGGTGAAACGCTCGAAATCGAGCGTGCGATAGCCGAGGCGGCCGAATTCATAGCCGAAATAGCCGTCGAGCGGGCCGGAATAGAAGAGGTGCGCATAGTCATGGCGCGCGCGCGGATCGAAATGCTGGCCGAGTGTCACCTTGATCTTCGGATGGTCGAAGATTTTTGCGATCATGTCGGTATAGCCGTTTTCCGGCATGCCCTGGAATTTGTGGAAGAAATAGTTGTCGTCATAGTTGAAGCGCACGGGAAGACGCTTCAGGATCGAGGCCGGCAGGTCGGTCGGTGAGCAGCCCCATTGCTTTTCGGTATAGCCCTTGAAGAAGGCCTCGTAGAGGTCGCGGCCGACGAAGCGCAGTGCCTGTTCCTCGAAGGTTTGCGGATCGGTTATCGTCTTGTCGGCCTGTTCCTCGATGAAGGCACGGGCCTCTTCCGGGCGGAAGGTCTTGCCGAAGAACTGGTTGATCGTGTGCAGGTTGACCGGCAGCGAATAGACCTGGCCCTGGCTCGTGGTCTTCACCCGGTTCTTGTAGGGCAGAAAAGTCTGGTAGCCGTTGACGTAATCCCAGACTTCCGCGTCATCGGTGTGGAAAATGTGCGGTCCGTAGATGTGGACCATGACGCCGGTGTCGGCATCGCGTTCCGTGTGGCAATTGCCGCCGATATGCGGGCGCGTGTCGAAGACCTCGACGTCGAAGCCGGCCTCAGCCAGTTCGCGCGCAATCACGGCGCCGGACAGGCCTGCGCCGACGATACCGATTTTCTGACCCTGTGCCGTCACCTGGATGTTCCTCAAGCTTGTGGGGTGGGCGGGGTTCCAGCCATTCCGGCCTGCCGTGCCTCATCCGTTCCTGTCTGGTCCGGCGGGCCTGCCCGCCGGTCGATGTGCTTTGCCGTCAGAGCGCGAGCTTTTCCCGCATCAGCTTATCATAGGCGGCGATCAGACGGTTGACGTCGACGCCCTCTTCCTGCGGCCCGAAGCTCAGATGGCTCACGGTGAAGTCGGAATAAATCGCGGTCGGACGTTCGAGGAAAGCCGGCAGGTCAACCGTCAGCATCTTCTCGTCGTCGCCCCTTGCCAAGGCCATGTGCTGCAGGTCGCGGCCCAGCCAGGCGATGAAGTTGATCGACTGGCGCTCCTGCCAGTCGACGACCTTCGAGGGCAGGGGGAACTCCTTCTTCGGCGTCGCCAGGAAGAAGTCGTGCAGGTTGTTCGCCTTGTCGGGGTCGGTCCAGAGTGTGCCGCCGAAGCCGCCGGGGGGGCGCTCGAAATGGCCGAGCGAAGCCGGCAGGGCACCGGAGACCTGCTGAAAATAGGCGCACACGCCGTTGTTCACGACATTGGCCGAAGTCACGAAGTAGCGCGGGTTCTTGCGGCGATGATCGATGAAGCCGGCCAGCCCGTCCAGGTCCATGTAGACGATATCATCGTCGCATTTGAGGAAGAGCGCGTCGGCGAAATCGGCGAGCCGCTCGGCGTAATATTGATAGGCCTGGAAATACGGCAACTGTTCACCCGGATTGCCGACATAGCGGCGCACGGGCTCGTTGACGTGGCAGAGTTCCAGAGCAGCACCCCAGCCGCCGCGGATCATGACGTCGGCGCCGGCAGACAGGGAAATCTCCGGCCAGCGGCCGAGCACGACGCCGTTCACCGTCAATTCCGGCGTGCCCGCTCCGTCGACCGACAGGATGATGTCGTTCGCCCGACCCGGCGACAGAACGCTCGGGGTCAGCCTTGCCCAGGTCAATGTAGCATCGCTTCTGTCGGTATCGTTCAGTCGTTCACGGGAGACCTTGCGGATCACGGACTGCTGGTTGTTCCACCCGCCGACGACCACTTCGTAGAGCGTCTCCTGATCGTCTTTCGGCAGGATGGCCAGGTGTAGATCATTGCTGATTAGCGCCTCCAGCCTGAGCGGCGCGCGACGTGATATCGTCCCGCAGGGCTGATAGCCGACCGCATGGCCCATGTAGCGGGCCGGGCCAAACTCACGGGTCACCCATTGATGGTCGGAGTCCGAGCGGGTGAAATCCCACACATGCCATTCGTCAATCAGGCCGTCGGCCATTGCCGCGCGCACATAGCGCGTCAGGATCTCCATGCGGGCTTCACGGCCTGCGAAAGTCACGAGTATTACAGGCGCCACACTTTTCTCCCGGCCCAATGGTCAGTCAGTCTGTCTGCTTTCGGTCATGCGTCCTGCGACTGCCAGAGGCGCGTGTCTGATGGCACCGGGTGAAACGCATGCCAGTCGGCAATCCGGTCCCGGTAGCGCTTGCGATAGGCAGCCTCGTCTTCGAACTCGACTTCCGCCAGCATGACCTCGGCGCCGATCTCGTAGTACATATCCATGTTGGAAAGATCAGGAACGGGCGTTTCTCCACGCTCGCGCTCGCCCTGCATTTGCCAGTAAAGTTCTTCCAGGCGGCGTACGAGGCGAGGGATGTCACGCAAGGCGCAGGTGTCGCGCTGGGCCTGCAGCGAGGCTCGGATCTGGCCGAGCGCGGCCTTGTCCTTCGCCAGTGTGATCGCCTTCCTCACATAGTCGTCCGGTGTCGCGCAGATCAGTTCGGGAATACCAGCCGATTTCACAATGCTGCTGCAGAAGCGGGACGCAAAGGTCTTGCCTGGAATGGTGAGGACCGGAAGACCCATGGTCAGCGCATCCGATGCCGTTGAATGGGCGCCGTAGGGGAAGGTGTCGAGGAAGAGATCGGCGATCGCGATGCGTGCCAGGTGGTTCGGGTTCGGCACCTTGGAGGCAAAGTAGAGCCGTGCGGCATCGACACCCGCCGAGGTCGCCAGATCGCGCAGGCGCTGGTTTACGGCGTCCGATCCCCCGAGTAGCCAGAGAACGCTGCCGGGCGTTGCGGTCAGAATGGCCATCCAGCGCGTGAAGACGGCTGCAGTGATCTTCTGCATGCCGTTGAAGCAGGCGAAAACGAAGGCATCCTCGGGCAGCCCCACATCCGCGCGGGTCGGGCGCGGTCCGATGACGCGCTTGCGGTCGACAGGCTGATCGCAGGGGATATGGAGAACCTTCTCGGTGTAGTAGATCTCGTTGCCGGGCGGGATGATCTGCTCGTCGGAGATGATGTACTGGTGGACCGGGCTCGCCATGGTGCCTGGATAGCCGCAGAAGTTCACGATGACAGGGGCCGGGCGGTAGGAGAAGATCTTCGTGCGGGCCAGCTTGGTATAGCCGTTGACGTCGATCAGCACGTCGATCTCGTCGGCCATGATCTGCCGCGCCGCCTCGAAGTCGGACATGGCGGTGACGTCGCGCCAGACATCGATGACGGCTTTCATGCGGGTCTGGGTCGCGTCGTTGCTGCGGGCCTCGCCGATGTAATAGGCATAGACCTCGACGGAAGACTTGTCGTGCAGCTCCAGCACTTCGCTGAGCGCGAAGCCGACAGCGTGGTCACGGAGGTCCGAGGAGACGTAGCCGATGCGAAGACGCTGGTCGGTGCCGGTTTTCTTGCGCGGTTCCGGCTTGTTGAGATGTGCGGGCTCAGGCCGGCCGGCGAGCATCTTGTAGTAGCGATAGGCCTTTGCCATCTGGAACAGGGGATCGTCTGCATAGCAAGCCAGCGGAAGCGGCGAAATCGAATCGAGCATCTGGCGCTTCGTGACGAATTCCGAACCCTGGACCACCGGCCACCGGCACTGATGCTGGCGCACCGAAATCCAGTGCTGGCCTGCCTCCGGCTTGTCGGGCCTCAGTTCAATCGCCTGCCACAACGCGGTCTCGGCCTCTTCAAGGAGCCCTGCGCCTTCCATCACGCGTCCGATGTGCTGCAGTGCCATCAGGCGGTGGACGGATTTGTCGGGGGTGATTTCCGCGGTCGCGTCGACGTAATTGCGCCACTGCTGGATCGCCTGGGCGCCCAGTCCGCAATCCTCATAGGTGCGGCCGAGATTGATATGCGCCTGACCCATCAATGGAGCGGCCTTCAGGGCCGCCTTGAGGGCGTTGATAGCGCCGGGCGTGTCACCGAGTTGCTTCAGGATGACAGAATAGTTGAAGAAGGCGAGGTGGAGCAGCGGGCTCTGGTCGTTGAAAGCGGTCCAGGTCTTGTAGAGCTCGGCGGAGAGTGCTGCCTGCCCTGCGGCGCCCCACTGCTCGGCGAGTTGCAGAACTTCGAGCAGGGAGAGCTTCTGGCGTCTTGCCTTGTCTGTTGCTGCTGAAAGCTGTGCGTTCTGCTCCGGGGCGAATGCTGTATGTATCACCATCGACATCACATCTGTTGGCGGCCAAGAGGCCAGGTTTCGTTCCCGCGCAGCGGTGTCTGAGCAACACCTATTCGGCTTAGCTTGCTTTGGGCTTGCGTGAACGAGTCCGGCTAAAACTTGAGGCTTGCCAAATCACTTCGCCTTCGCGATAGAATTTCCGGAAAGGCAGGACGAACGTAACTCACGCCCAAGAATAGTTCAGTGCGTTACAGGGCCGTCTGTTAATGGAAAATTAGAGTGTGAGCCCTAATCATCTGGGCAAGACTCGTCTCACCCCACCCGTTTGTTCATGGTGCGGTGAGGCAAGGTCCGTGTCCGGATCCGGATGCGAGCCTTTCAAGGTGTGGGAAGCAGAGGTCAACTCTGCTGCATGATGCCCTCTCCAACGCCGGCTCGGTCGAGCCATGTTCCAGCAAAAATTTCGTCCGCAAGGACACCGTGCACAGACGTTACCAGACGATCGTCTGTGCGCGGATAGCAGCCACTCAGGGCGCAGGATGCTCCCGAGGTCGTGACGGTCGGCGCCCTCATGCGCTCCCCCCTGATCGGTGGCAAGGAATGCAACGGCCAACCGCAAACGTTGAAGGCGCGCGTCATATGACTTCGATTATCTCTTCTTTGAGCATTACCCAGATCAAGGCGCTGTCCACTGCGACGATCGCTAACTTCACAAGCGACGACGTTGCTGCCCTCAGCACCTCTCAGGTTGCGGCACTCTCGTCGACCCAGGTCGGCGCTC
This sequence comes from Rhizobium sp. 'Codium 1', assembly GCF_020889605.1. Taxonomy (NCBI): domain Bacteria; kingdom Pseudomonadati; phylum Pseudomonadota; class Alphaproteobacteria; order Hyphomicrobiales; family Rhizobiaceae; genus Rhizobium; species Rhizobium sp. 'Codium 1'. The sequence continues at coordinate 291,482 of NZ_JAJGPW010000002.1, read as the reverse complement.
TGCAGACAGACGACTTCGACGGTCTCAGCTCCAGCCAGCTCGGCGCCCTTTCGAGCGTCGCTGTCCGCGGTCTGACGATGGATCAGCTCGCCGTCATCGACAGCGCCAAGATGGTCGGGCTCAGCAGCCGCGTCCTCGGCGCCCTGACATCCACGCAAGTGACCGCGCTGAGCTCCGAGCAGTTCGACGCACTGTCCACCGCCCAGCTCACGGCGCTCGGAAGCCTGGCGCTCGCCGGCCTCGAGGCCGAAGACATCGGAACGCTGACCTCTGCCGAACTGTCGGTGCTGAGCACCCGCGCACTCGCCGGATTGTCGAGCGCCAGCTTCGCTGCCCTCAACAGTGATCAGATTTCCGGCCTGACCACCGCGCAGATCGCATCCCTTTCGACGACTGTCATCGCCAGCCTCACTTCCGCACAGATTGACGGTCTGACCTCGCTGCAGATCTCGGCGCTCACTTCGCGCCAGATCCCGGCCCTCTCGACCGACAATCTCGCTTCCTTCTCGACCGACCAGATCGTGGCCCTCAACAGCCGCTCTGTCGCAGTCCTGAAGTCGACCCAGGTCGAAGCGCTGACAACCGACCAGATCAGCGTACTGACGACCAGCCAGCTCGCGTCCCTCAGCTCCGTCGCCGTCAAGGGCCTCGGCGCCGACGACATCGACACGCTGACTTCGGACGGCGTGGCCGCTCTCGCATCGCGCAGCCTGGCTGCCCTTTCGACCGACGCTTTCGCATCGCTCGACTCGACCCAGCTTGCCGGCCTGACTGCCGCCAAGATCGGCGCTCTCGGCACTGCCCAGATCGCCACGCTGACCTCGGATCAGGCAGACGGCCTGAGCACGGCTCAGCTCGCCGGCCTGACCAGCGCCCAGATGAAGGCCCTGACCACCGATGCACTGGCATCGCTTTCCACCGATCAGGTCGCAGGCCTGAGCAGCCGTGTGATCGCAGTCCTGACGTCCGACAAGGTCGCCGCACTCAGCAGCGACCAGGTTGCGGCCCTCACCACCTCGCAGCTCGCAGCCCTCAGCTCGGCCGCAGTGAAGGGCCTCGAAGCTGAAGATGTCGGCACATTCTCATCGACAGAGCTCGCAGCGCTCAACTCCCGCTCGCTGGCCGCCCTGTCGACCGACAACGTCGCTGTCCTGACATCCGAGCAGCTGACGGCTCTCTCCAGCGTTCAGATCGCTGCCCTGACCACCGCTCAGGTTGCCGTCCTCGACAGCGACCAGATCGACGGTCTGAGCACGGCCCAGGTTGCGGCTCTGAGCTCTGCCCAGGTGGTCGCGCTCGGAACCGACAATGTGGTTTCGCTGTCGACCGATCAGGTTGCCGCTCTCAGCAGCCGCGCCGTTGCCGCCTTGACGACCGCTCAGCTGAGCGCGATGACGAGCGATCAGATTGAGGCTCTGTCTTCCGCCCAGATCTCGGCCCTGACGTCCAGCGACCTCGCTGCCCTGTCGTCCGAGGATATCGCAACCTTCACCACCGCCGAGTTCGCAACGCTGAGCTCTGCTGCCATCCGTGGCATCACCTCCGCCGTGATCGGCGAATTGTCGACCGACCTCATTGCCGCGATCAATACGCGGGCCATGATGGCTCTCGACAGCACCCAGATCGCCGCGATGACGTCCGATCAGATCGGCGCATTGTCGACATCCCAGCTGAGCGCCATCAGCTCGACGGCAGCCCGAGCCCTTGAGACCGAAGATCTCGCAACCTTCGACTCGGCTGACCTCGCTGCCCTGCAGTCCCGCTCGCTGGCTGCCCTTTCGAGCGACAAGTTCACATCGTTCACCTCGGACCAGCTCGTCGGATTGACATCGGCGCAGATCGCGGCGCTGTCCACGGCCATCATCGGCACGCTCAGCAGCGACCAGCTCGATGGCTTCACGACCGCCCAGATCGCCACGCTCTCCTCAGTCCAGCTTGGCGCCCTGACCACCGATGCAGTTGCCTCTCTCAGCACCGATCAGCTGGGTGCGATCAGCACGCGCGCCATCGCCTCGCTGAAGTCTGCTCAGCTGAACGTCCTCAGCTCGGCACAGTTCGACGCACTTTCGACCGCCCAGCTGGCATCCCTGACCTCGGCTGCGGTTCGCGGTCTCAACAGCGACGCCATCGGCACGCTGACGTCGGCCGAAATCGCGGTTCTCAACAGCCGGGCAATCGCAGCCCTGTCGACCGACAACATCGCCCTGTTCGACTCGGCACAGGTCTCCGGTCTCACGTCCGGCCAGGTTGCGGCCTTGACGACCGCACAGGTCGGCACGCTCGATAGCGATCAGCTGGATGGCATGGCCACCGATGTCGTCGCCCTGCTTTCCAGCGCGCAGGTCCGCGCGCTGACCACGGATGCTCTGGCATCGCTCTCCACAGATCAGGTAGCTGTCCTCAACACGCGCGCCGTTGCAGCGCTCGGGTCTGATGCGATTGCCGCGCTCTCGTCCGACCAGATCGGTGTGCTGTCGACGGCACAGCTCGCTGCCCTGACGAGTGCCGCAGTCGCCGGCCTGACGACCGAAGACCTCGATGCCTTTGCATCGACGGACCTCGCGGCGCTCAACTCCCGGGCTCTCGCTTCGCTCTCGACGGACAACTTTGCTTCCCTCGACTCGACCCAGCTCTCCGGTCTGACGACCAGCCAGGTCACGTCGCTTACCACCGCACAGGTCGCAACGCTGATCAGCGACCAGCTCGATGGCCTGACGACCGCACTGGTCGCCATGCTCTCCAGCTCGCAGGTCCGCGCTCTGACCACCGACGCGCTGGCTTCGCTTTCGACCGATCAGGTGGCTGTGCTCAATACCCGCGCCGTCTCCGCGCTCGGTTCTGACGCGGTTGCCGCCCTCTCGTCCGATCAGATCGGCGTCCTGAGCACGGCCCAGCTTGCAGCCCTCTCGACTGCCGCTGTCGCAGGTCTCACGACGGAGGATCTCGACGGACTGGAATCGACGGACCTCGCGGCGATGAATTCGCGGGCAATCGCAGCCCTCTCGACCGAGAACATCGCATCGCTCGACAGCCTGCAGCTCTCCGGCCTGACGACCTCCCAGGTCGCTGCTCTGACGACTGCGCAGGTCGGCGCGCTCGACTCCAACCAGATCGATGGTCTGACGGCCGCCCAGGCGGGCGTCCTCAGCTCCCTGCAGATCCTGGCCCTGTCGACTGACAACATTGCCTCGCTCTCGACCGATCAGGTGGCGGCGCTCAACTCTCGCGCTGTCGGTGCGCTGACGTCCGAACAGCTCGATGCACTGAGCACCGATCAGGTTCTGGCGCTGACCTCCGGTCAGATCGCGGCCCTCAGCTCTGCGGACCTCGCCGCCCTTTCCGCCGCCGATATCGCCACCTTCTCGACGGACGAGATCGCGGTGATCTCGTCGGCAGCCATCAGCGGCCTGTCTACCGATGCCATTGCCGGGCTCGACACCGATCAGGTCGCGGCCATTTCCAGCCGCGCTGTCGCATCGCTGACGGCCAGCCAGGTCGGGGCGCTCGATACGGCGCAGTTCGCAGCCCTCTCGACGGTCCAGCTCTCGCAGCTGAGCTCTGCTGCGGTGGCTGGCATTGCAACCGAAGATCTTGCGACGCTCGACTCTGCTGAACTCGCGGTTCTCCAGACCCGAACGCTGGCTGCCCTCAGCACCGAGAACTTCGCCGCTCTCGACTCGGTACAGCTCTCCGGGCTGACGACTGCCCAGGTCGCAGCACTGACGACGGCACAGATCGCCACGCTCAACAGCACGACGGTCGCCGGTCTGAGTTCTGCCCAGATCTCCGCCATGAAGTCGACGCAGATTGCTTCTCTGTCGACCGATAGCCTCGCAGCACTGACCTCGGATCAGCTGCCGGGGCTGGCAACAGCCGGTATCGCCAGCCTGACCTCTGACAAGATCGCGGCGCTGACGTCCAGCCAGTTCGATTATCTCTCGACAGCGCAGCTCGGAGCGATCAGCTCCGCGGGCATTGCGGGTCTTTCGACCGAAGATGTCGCGACATTCGCGCCGACCGACGTCGCAGCCCTCAATTCCCGGGCTTTGGCTGCCATGTCGACCGAGAACTTCGCCGCGCTCGACTCGACCCAGCTGGCTGGTCTGACCACCGCCCAGATCGCCGCCGTTACCACGGCCCAGATCGGGGTGCTGACCACGGACGACATCGACGGTCTCAACACGCTGCAGGTCAGCGCATTGACCAGTGCCCAGGTCGCTGCCATGTCGACCGACAACCTCGCATCGTTCTCGACCGATCAGGTCGCGGCCCTTGGAACGCGGGTCTTTGCAAGCCTGACCTCCAATCAGGTGACGGCACTGACCTCCGAGCAGATCGGGGTGCTCTCCAGCGGTCAGCTCGCAGCGCTCAGCACGGCTGCCATCTCCGGTCTTGAAACCGAAGACATGGCAACCTTCAGCTCGACGGAACTCGGCTTGCTGAGCACGAGAACCATCGCAGCACTGTCGACCGACAACTTCGCCGAACTCACCTCGGAACAGCTCGCCGGCCTTACATCGGGCCAAGTGGCTGCGCTGACATCCGCCCAGGTTGAGACCCTGACCTCCGACCAGATCGACGGTCTCTCGACCGCCCAGATCGCGGCGCTGACATCGACGCAGGCGAGAAGCCTCTCGACCGACGGTCTCGTGTCCTTCTCGACGGATCAGATTGCGGCACTCGGTTCGCGGACCGTCGGGGCTCTCTCGACCGACCAGCTGGTCGCCATGACCACGGACCAGATCGAGGCCCTGACCTCGACCCAGGTCGCGGCGCTCAACTCTGCTTCGATCAGCGCGCTGGGGAGCGAAGACCTGGTCGAGTTCTCGATCGAGGACATCGCCGCCATCAGCACAGCCGCCATCGCCGGTCTGTCGACCGACGACATCGGCGACCTGACCAGCGACCAGATCCAGGCGATCACCACCGCCCAGATCCAGGCGATGAATGCGGCCCAGGTCGAAGCCATCGTCGCCGCCTACCAGGCCCTCTAAGGCCGGGACAGCAGCAGCCCGCGGCATATACCCGGTGCAGGAAAAGCAACCCCGCCTTTCGAGGCGGGGTTTTTTGTTTGGCGAGCGGAAGGGAGGACAGCGCCCTCGGCAATTCCGAGTGCCGTCAGCACCTGGATGCGAAGGAAATCAATATTTTGATGGAGAAAAATGGCGCACCAGAGTGGACAGAAATGCGAACCGCTCTAACTACTGGAAAATATTGATAAAAATAGAACATTACAAAAATTCTGCCGAGGTGTCAGAGGTCCATCGGCTTAGGGATTTAGGGCGCAGCGGGGAATCCATCGCTCAAGAACTCAAGATTTCACTGTCAACGGTGAAGCGACGGGCTGCACTTGTTGCTGTGAACCTGGTCGAGTTCTCCCTACACGTAAACAATGTTGACATTACTGATTCGTGAGCATAGTGTTCACCACATGAGCAAAATGATCGCAGGGGGCGCCGGGATGGAATTTTTGCGCTTTGGAGATGATGTCAACAATTCGTCGTCGAAGGCAATCTTTCGACATGCGAAACGCTTTCACCAACTAGGAGCCGATCTGCTCACACTACACGCTTCTGGGCACCTCCCAGAGATCTGCGAAGTCAATGCGCCAGTCATAAAGGACTGGCGTATAGAGATGAGACCTGTTCCGGTTTTGATAGGTAGGATGACGCAGCCAAAGGGACTGTGCTTTCAGCACGACAAATTGGGCGAATTTGACTGCACTCTACCCGTCCATCTCATTTCAGAAAAGAGACGATTAGCTCGCTGCTCAAACCGTTGGTACGAACTCGGTTCGGCATAGGGCAACCTGCGCGTAGCTAACGTGGCTCCAAGCCGCCAATCGTTAGAACACCGGCTCCAGCTTTATCTTAAAGTCTGTTGAAATGTTATTCGCGTGTGATCGCCCCGTCCACCGATACATCATCGATCGGTTGAGGGACTATATTTCTGCGGATGAAATTCTCCGGTGTTATTCTCGTCAATTATTCATTTTATCCGGGAGATAATTCTTTGACATCATCTCTAATTGATCCGGTGACGGCCGCTAAGCTGTTGGATGATCTGCGGAAGGTAGACAGCGGTAACTTAGACATTGGACGTATTATTGAGACCGCACCCACTCTTACCGAATACAAATTTGTTCTTGGATGGTGTCACGGCCTCAAGGGAACTGTACATGGGCACCCCTCGCTTCCGGATGGGCGGGAGGTGGTAACCAGCCAAATCTTCTATTTCAATCCTGGACTGCAGCTCGCGCGAACCCTGAATCGCTGGTATCGGTTGATGGACCCAATGCAGCGAGATGGGCATTGACATGAACCGCGCTCCTTTCCGTGATCGGTTCCGTAATCTCGCCAAGGATCCGAGTGCACTTCTGGCCTACTGGGGATTGCGGCAGTCAATTAAAGACTGCGGTCCTACGGTGAAGCTGGATGATGGCTTCGTCATTATCATTATACCCGTCGGCTTTCGCGCTCAGCCCTAAAAGAGGGCCGCTTACCTGCTTCTCAATTCGGATGCCGAGGAATGGGGAGAGCCGCGAACAAAGGTCCGCCTTGCCAATCCGCCGAAGAGAAAAGGATCGATCGACAGTCCGCCCTCAATCTTTGATCTGCAAGGCTTGAGGGTCGTATCGCAACTCATATAAACGAGGTGCATAAGGACGTGAGGTTTGTGGCAAGTCGGATTGTGCCGCTACCGCCGCCTTCCACTCGCGACATTCTTGCGACCCGACGCGTTCTGCGCCTCCCTTTGCTGGCCAAAGAGCATGTAGGTGCGCTGGTTGGTAAAACTGAGAATGTTATCATTGCAGGCATACTCAAGAGAGAATGGACAGCGGATGATCTCCTCGCGCTTAGTGATCTCGATCGACCGGACGGGCAAGGGCCAAGTCTTTTTGACCTACCTGGCTACCACGAACTGAAGGATTGGGGGCGAGGCATAGCCAAGGATGTGGATCGTTGGCGACATGGCACGTTGGACTGGAGGCACGTCACGAGGGGTGTGGTGTTATCGGGCCCGCCGGGCGTGGGTAAGACCTACTTTGCTTCGGCGCTCGCCACTGCTTTAGGATTTCGACTGGTCTGCACAACGGTCGGCTCCTGGCAATCGGCCGGCCATCTTGATGACATGATCAATGCGATGAGACGAAGTTTCGATGATGCCCGAAGTAAGCGAGGAGCCGTGCTCTTTATTGATGAGTTCGACAGTGTTGGCACGCGGCCTGCCCGACCGACCGGCCATCCCAACGAGGTTTACTGGCAGGTCGTTGTCAATGAATTCCTTAGCCTGATGAACACCCCGGGCGAAGGCGTTATCGTAATCGGTGCCACAAACTACATCGAATGGATCGATCCGGCGATCTTACGGGCCGGGCGCATTGAGAACCACTTCACACTGACGCCTCCCGATGCTGCCACCAGGGCGGAGATTCTTCGGTACCATGCCGGGGTAAGCATGCCACCTGAATCCTTGATCGAGATTGCTAACGGTCTCGAAGGCAGGTCGCCTGCCGCACTGGAAGAGTTGGTGCGGAACGCGCGGAAAGAAGCAAGGGACGAGGGGCGCGAACTTGATCTACGCGACCTGCAAGCTCAAATACCGGAAAAGCGAAAGTACACGCCGGAACAGATGTTCCGCCTCGGCGTGCACGAGGCCGGACATGCGTTGATTTCGCTGGCACTCGGCTATGCGACATCTGCGACAATCGAAATCAAGGAATCGTTCGACCCAACTGCAACCTCATATGCCGGCGGACAAACGTCCTACGACCTTGTCGACGACCACCTTCCCACCGACACCACCCTTCTTAACAGAATTGCGGTCGCAATCGCTGGAATGGCAGCGGAAGCTACCGTTTTCGCTGACCGGTCGTTGGGATCAGGAGGACTTATTGGTAGTGACGTGGAACGCGCAACTGCAATTGCTCGGCGACTGGTGGCATCTTACGGCCTGGGCAGAACACCGATCTTCTTTGCTACGGTCGAGGAAGTAGCCGGTACGACGTTACCCGCTGCTCTGGAGAATGAAGTCGTCAAGATATTGCGCATCCAATATGAACGTGTCCTTGGTATTCTGGCCGATCAACGAGATCGACTTATTGTTGTGGCTGGTGACGCCGCCGCCCATGGTAGGGTAAGGATCGAGCGAGACGTACGGGGAAACGCAGCTTAATGAGTGCCCCGTGGCGCGGTACAGCGAGGCTCTCACGCCCCGGTACTCAAGAGCTATCAGTTCACAGTCCAAATTTTGGTTCGATCAATCCAGATTTTGGTCCGCTCGTAGGTGGAAGAAAGCGGTGGCTTCTCTGAGTCGTCACATAAGCGCGGATTCCGGTTATGGCTGTTAGCCTGGACCACACGCGATACGGTCTACTAAGAGGCCGGGAGGTGCACCGACCCCATCTAGTCGTACATCACAGCGACGTTGGACGGGAATTTCGATAATCTCTTACTGACTGGTGCGGCGGCGACGATTGGGGCAGGCTACTCCTTCGACAAAAAAGAAGACGAGCTAATGTTGATGCGGTCCTGATGTGAACTGAACCCAGGCAGCGGCTCCCTCGCCGCTGGCCATTGGGATTGCCATCTACAGCGACTAGCGAGTCAGAGACGCACAGCCAGGCTCATTGCGTCAGGTGCCAATGTTCATTTGTCTGGCCGGCAAATTCCAACATGACACCCGAGAAGAGTTTCTCAGCCTCGACGCGAAAGAATTCCTTCTGGATGTCGTCCATGGTCTGGCTTCGTACATCAGCGTGCCGACCTTCGCGGTGTGTCTGATGAGGCCCTCCCCAAGTGCCGTCAATGTCGAAGAGACCACCCCACACTAGGCTCATGTCGTTGACAGCAATGGGCATGCTGAACTTGGCAAAGAATTTATCTGCCAACGAGTGCAATTGGGTATTCATCTGCGAGGTGCCATAATGATTGTCGGGATGCCTCGAAGTCGCTCCGATCAGAATGAGGCTTTTTGATCCGCTTAGGGCCTCCAAGCCTTCGACTTTAATATGCACATAGTCTGTATCGGGAGCACCGGATGAGAATTTCCAGACAATTTTTATTATACCGCACGCCGCTGGTGCGCGGTATATGACTTTTTTGTTCTGCGGGTAGGGGCCTGTAAGCATAAATTGACTTGGGGAGGCCGACCCTATGGGGCCGCCGGTATGCTGATGCCCACCGCTATTGGCTTCGCGTGTCAATATAACGTTGACGGTGTCGCCCTCCTTACCACGGACGAACCAATCGCAGGACGTGCCCGGTCTGCAAATTTGCGTCTCAGTAGTAAAGGGCTGCGCCAACAAGGTCTTGTAGGAGCTCGTGTCGCCGTGCTGGCGGACCTTCCTCTTGCGAGACCGCGCAGTAAGGTCCTGCGGAAGATCGCAGTGTCCATCATCGACCCAACTCTGTTTCGACACGGTCATCGCCGCCTCCTATTTAGACAACACGTCAAGCGGGTATATGAGGTCTGGCTCCACGATCTCATTTTTTTTCACTAGCTGCTGATATTGCTGTCCGGTGCCGTAGAGCTCGGATGCGATCCCCCATAGCGTATCACGATCACCAACAAGGTAGCCGGAATTGACAATCTGCTCGATGCTGGGCATCCGTATCGTGTCACCCGGCTGAATGATCGCCTCGGAGTTGAGTCCATTTGTCTTTATGACAAATCGAAAAAGCTGTTCATTTTTATAGAAATCGCGTGCGAGACGCCAGACGTTCTCGCCAACGGCAATCGTGTGTTGCTGTTCGAAATTTCCGCTCGTCTCAACGACCATTGGGTCCAACGGCTTGAAATAGTCCGCTGCACCGACCTTCTGCTCTAATACCGGGCGGATCGCAGCGCAGAAATCCGCGTATTCGAAAAGGCCCTTTGCATCATCTTTGGTTGTCTTGCTGAGCTGGTAGCCCCATGGTGGGGCTAGTTGGAATCCTGTGGTCGGTGAGTCGATTACCATTGCGTTCAGGATGAGCTCAAGCCTAGGCCAATAATAAGCACTGACCTCGTCGGCCCCAAAATACGCCTTTAGGTACTCTGAAACACTTTGTCCCGGAAGCGGTGCGCTCGGCTTTCCTATCCCGTCCTCGATGTTTTGCATTATTTCGTCGATGGCCATGTCCGTGAAAGCGAGCCCCAGCCACGCAAATTGCGGCACAATCGCCCCGGCAAGCCCCAAGCCAGCCAGAAACTCGAGCCAGGTCGGCGTATCCTCCACATCAACATTTACCGTGGCGAAGCTGACGGTTGTCTGATCCGCGCTTATCTTTTGCGAAGAGTCAATGTCGATATTTGTCGTCCGCTCCCAAAGGCGAGTCTTCCACTCGCATCTCCGGCACGAAAATCCTTTGCAGCAAAAGCCCGTCATGCTGCCCCATTTTTCCGCATGGAACCCAAAGTCCGTACGGAGGTCGTCCTTCGAGGCCGGACTGGAGCGGATCGCGCCAATGCTGGTGTCGAGGCCGTTGTGCTCGGGCAAGTAGCCCTCCTTTGTCAAGCTTTCGCGGATGCCCTTATCCACAAATGATTGGAATGTGCTGCCCGCAACGACGGAGGCGATAGTCATCCCCACGCGTATCTCCGTCTTCGGTGTGCAGCCTCCCCCCTTTTTCGGAAGGCAGACCTCCCTCGTGAGTGGACGAAATGCGAAGCGCACGTTCTCTACGGGAATACTTGACGAGACTGTCGGCTTAAAATCGATAGGTTCCATGCAGGCGTCGGTCTGAGCAGCCGCGCCATTTGACCAGACAAGATTGATGGCCAGAAAGCCTTGCAACAATTTGCGGACGGTCTTCATTTCGACGCTCCTCCCATCGGACTAAGCGACCCGACCAGCCTTTCCCCCACTTCTCGACAATCCTTCACCTCCGAGACCTCAAGCTTAACCGCTTTTGCCTGCTGCTCCCGTGCTTCCTCGGTCAGGGTCGGGTCGGATGTGATCAACATCAGCAGCCGCTCCAGGCTCTCGATGTTGAGATCGAAGTCTTCTTCAAAAAGCTTGTATCGGGCAGCGCAGTAGGTTCTGTCGGCTACAACAAGCCAGTCAGTGAACGATATTGAGGACCCTGGGGCCTCGGTTAGCACCTCCAGGCCCGGCTTCCCTTCCAGTAGCTTTGCAATACGCGTCAGCCTCTTGGGCAAAGGCGACATGGGCAGAGTGCCGAATGCCTTCAGATATAACTCGTCGTCGAACAATGGTTCAACATTGGGAGTACTCGCCAGCTCTATGAGCTTCTCCTGCGCAGCCTGTACCTCTTGCTTTGACTGGGCGGCGGCAGGCAAGGTCAGAGCAAAGTAAATTGTCGAAGCAACGATGATCCTCACGCGCCACATTTCGCTACTCCAATGATAACGCGATGCAGGAATTCGGCGTGCTAAAATACGCGTTTCCCCCGGTTACATCGACATTGGTAACCGCCCCTCCGTACTTTTGATTGAGTAGTGCATCGCCGATCTGGATGGTGCCGGAATGCTCGTCGTCGGGGAAGCGGATCGAGAACACGCCTCCAGCGTCCGAGATTGTCCCTTGGATCTTCTGTGAGATTTTCAGTGTCAGCGGGATTTCCTTCGCGCCGATCGAGAAAGCTGTTTTAATATCGCAGTCGTATGGTCCGCGATTTTCTAGTACATTGCCTGAAACGATGACCCCTTGGCGCCGGCAGGTGTCGGCCGAAGCCATCACGTTGAAGATGTTATGGATCTCGGAAACCGGAATCTCGCCGTTAGCGGAGGCAAGGCGCTTTTGGAACGTCTGCAACTGTTGTGCGGTGGTTGGAACCACTTTGGCGGCTGCGCATGCGCCGTTGTCGGTATCCTCGCATATGACAGCGCAGTCGAGCGGGTCGTCTGTCATCTTGACCTTGATTACAGGCGTTTGTGGCGCCTCGATTAGACCACCTGCGTCTGCCTTGAAAAGCGACTTCTTTCTCTCGCCGGTCTTGCAACCTTCATAAGTGTAGGTGTCTTTCCAGCCGCTTTCTTCCGCAGGGCAGCTCGGAGATCCCCCAGACTCGGAGGCCGCCTTGATGCAGTCCGTACAACTAGGGACGCAGTAAGATACCTTGCTATCATCGCCATACTTAATAGCACAGCAATTTGGAGCGCCAGATCTGCCGCAAATTTGGTATTCGCCACAACCAGCAATGAACAACGGGCTCGCAACCGCGAACCAATACAATGTTCGTTTCATGCGAGCCTCCCAGAACACTCTCAGCTTTGCACGGAACGGCTTCAACCGCAAGGGGTGTTTTCAGGAAATACTCGAGATAATGGCGGCCAGTACTGTGGTCTAGCTCTTCGTGCGTGTCGACGTCTGTATGGATGGAAGTTGTTCGGAGACCGTCATACTTCACGATATTGATCTCGCCGTGAAAACGATCAGCAATTTCGGTGATGGTTTTCATACGTCTGCAATGGTGGTGACGCGATGCACAAATCGGCTATGGTCGCGGACTTGAGTTAAGGAACGTTGCAGTGACTGAGAAATCTCAAAAGCCATTAGCCGAACGGCTGGCTGCCATCGAAGACATGGAAAAGAGACTGGTGCGGAATGCGTCGTTCGTTGTGTCGAAATCTACTAATCTAACGGTCGTCGATACATTTTGCTTGGTGCGATCAAACGGACATTGTCGCAAGCGTTGGCCTTCCGGACGTTAGTGGAAGGCTGGAACTTCTCATCGGCTGCGGTCATGGTTCGCACGCAACTGGATACGGCCATGCGGATCAACGGGATCAAATACATGACCGACCCGGAGCATGATATCGCGGAGATCTTCTTCGGCAGGACGACGTATCGGAAGCTGAAATCGACCGATGGCGAGAAGATGATGGATGCCTATCTGAAGAACAAGCTGACTGACGAACATCCTTGGACTAGGCCGTTCTACGATGAGCTCAGTGATTTCGTTCATCTCTCCTTCCGGCATTTCTGGCCTGTGCTGGCCGGCACTGATGATGCAACACGTACAGCGCAATTCGTGATCCTTGGTCAGGATCCCAGGAAGAACGAGGCCAACTACTACGATATCACAGACGGCTTCTTTAAGGTCACCCAACTAACATCGATTTTGCTCGTCAGCTTCCTCATGGTTCGCCATGGAGTTCCGCCGTTGGAGTATCAGAAGATGTGGGGAGTAGCAGGAAAGGGGGGTGAAGATGAACAGGAAACCCCCTCCACATGAAGCAGTCGTCGAGCAAGATAACGGAGCAGTCATTCCGAATTTAGGCTGAAGGTGTGATTACTATCCTGAATCTTGATGCCGACATGATGCCATGACGTCGGTTGCTACGCTGTCACACAAGCAGCGTTACGTGGTAGGCGTACCGGGTTCATGTGGCGATGTAGAGCTCCGCACTGCGTTCCTTCGTTACTTTTCTCGACAAAGCCACGCCAGGACCATGGTCGCGGCTTGCCTCAAGAAATATGACACCCCGCGTTTCTAGTGCGACACGTACCTTCGTCACTGCATCCACCAAGACGCTGCCATCCGCTTTCTCGATCCGCACGACCATTTGTCGGCTCACCCCGGCGACGTCAGCCAGCTCATCCTGACTGAGTCCTAGAAGTGACCGCGCAGCGCGGAGAGCAATCATTATTTCCGGCAACGAATCCATCGGCTCACATGGCCAAAAGGCTCGGCGGTTGTCAACAATTCATGAGTTCACTGGCCGCGACCTGAATCCTTTCCAGCAGCAGATTAGGTCGATGCGACTTTACTGCAGTTTTAGATATGCAGCGTGCGTTCGACCATCGACCACGGCGCCGAATGTCGTGGCTAATCGTGCAGCGACTTCTTGAGTGCATCCTGCGCATCCGCGTAAAAGAGGACTTGAATCTTCGTCGCCACCTCATCTGAAAGGTCAACGAGAGTTCGTCGGCAGGACACAGGCATCATCACCGTTGTGGCCCCCTTTTCAAGTGCCAGTTCAACGACATTAACGGGATTGTGAATTGGGTCGATCGAGCCCCCTAGATTGATCCCTCCAACAATAATCAGGCCCCCCTTCAGCGGCTTGCCAATGAGTGCGGAACTTAGAGCGATCAGCACTCCAACACCCGTTTGAGAACCGCTTTTCGCCGCGTCGAAGGAGCGGATTTGAACCGAGAATTCGTGCGCGCGGGGATTTCTGTCACCGACTAACTCCATCGCCCTTGAATATAGGTTTTGCTCGGCGAACTTTACGCTCTCTCGGAAAGAAGGAGGCGGTGATTGGTTGAGGATGCGCACTCCGCTGCCTGAGCCTTCGGTCACCTCGATCCGAAACAAGCCGGTCGCTTCGTCTGCCCCGCCAGGACTAATTACCCAAACCTGCCCCGCGGGAAGAGGATCAGAACCAATGCTATCCTCGCTTTGAAGTTCGGGCGTCGCGACGAACTTCTCCACGCCATCCATTCCAAACATGTAACTGAACTGCGTGTTGCGAAACTCTGCGGAGCCGATGCGCTTCTGCTGCTCCTTCACTCTGCGACGCACCTCAAGCGCCAGGCGAACCGCCCATTCGAGGTCCTCGTCAGTTACTTTCATTGATGAATCTGGATACAAAAGCTTTAGCAGGCCGGACACGGTTTTGTTGACCGCATTTTGGTCTCGTCCGGAAAGCGCGCCGCCGAAATGGACACGCCCGGGAAGTGCGTTCACTCGTGTTTGCGCTCGCAGCCTTGAGAAGCATTCCGCCAGCACGTCGCTCACCATGCCGAACCGGCTCGTGAATAGATCCTTGCTTACCTTCGGAATATCCCATCCTGGGAGGTAGCAATGGATTCGATCCATAAAGGCGGTATCATTGCGCATCTCGGGGGGCATCGGCCCGAACAAGTGGCCGACGCGCTGCTGATGCTGTACGTCTATGTCAAAATTACCCACCATGACGATGCTGCCCTCGGCTCGAATACTTTCGCGACCACGCGAGAATTCGCCCGACTCCATGTAGCCTTTCATGATGTTTACGCCGTCCTTCTGATCGAAGGAGATGCCTGACACCTCATCGAAACAGACAACATCGTATTGACACACCAAGCCACGTTGCCCGTTCGACATATTCACGAACATCCGGGCTACGGTTGCCTTGCCGCCCGAAACAAGGTGTGCATAGGGCGAAACCTGCTGGAATAGGTGACTTTTCCCCGTACCGCGAGGCCCGAGCTCGACCATGTTGTAATTGCTCTCAACGAAGGGCACCATTCGTAAAAGCATACCGTCTTGCGCTCTCGGCGACAGCTTGTCGGGCTCAAGGCCAACGCTCCGAAGAAGGAAATCTCTCCACTCCTTCGTGGAGAGCTGTGCGCGTCCATGTGCAATCCTTTCCAGGATGTCACGGCTGGATAGCTGGATCTCTCGCAGGCTCATGATTTGGAAAGGTCGACCGCCCGTCTCCTGCGCAATGCTCGCGTCATAGCCAAGTTCGACTTCGGCGTAGAAACCGCCTGTGAGCATGCGCTCGTGCGCCTGCACCAGCTTGTCGTCAATGCGTACATCCGTCAGCCGCAGGCTGGGCAATGCTGCGAGATAGCTGTCCGTCTTGGCGTCCAGGCGTGCGGTGACAATATCAATAATCTTGACCGAACCCCGCTCTCTCGCCCGGGCCTTAAACAGCTCTTCCTCGCCGGCACGAACCGTGCGATCGGAGAGCTGCGACTGCACCATCTCCAGACCTTCTTCGATCTCAACTGGATCGGTGCTGGCGGCGTATCGCCCCAGCATGAACTCAACAACGTAAGTCGGTACTGGGAACTGGCCGCGAAAACGACGCACCAGATCCTTTCGCACGATATACCCCGGGAAGGCTTCTGCGGCCTTTCTGTCAAGTGCGTCGAGTTCCAGCATTATTCTCCCCCGACCTTCAGGACGCGATGGGCCAGAATGGTACCGTTGTCGTCCACTAACACCAGGCAGGCCGTGTGGCCAACGTTCTCGTCGCTAACCAAGAAAGAAGTTTTTCCCTTGTCATCCAGCACTCGGCCACCTTTGATCATGCTCGGACCGCTCGTCTCCGATCCTAATCGAAGATCAATGCGGAGGTCAGTTGCGCCAGATACCTCGACCCGAAGCCTCAAGCCTTCCCACTTTGTCTTCAAGTCACCAATATCTTTTTGCGGAACCCCACTCGCCGTGATGTCCAGGATGGGCAATATGCATTCCTGTGGGCTCACCCCACCGTGAGCATATTCCTTCCCAGCAAAGAATGAATGCGCGCCTGTCGCCGTTGCGACAAACACCTCCGGGTTCCATGTCCACGGGATTTGAAGATAGGTGGTGTGGGCCTTCGCCTTCACCATCGCGCATCGGGATCGCTTGCCTTGCGGTTCGGCGAGACCAGTTTCGAGGGCAGCCTTAGGAAGCCCGCCTGGCATCAACAGCCAGCCATGGTCTGTAACGATCCGGACAGCCCGTCCACTCCGTATCAACTGCACCACAGAATCAGCTACATCGCGGATCCCTGCCGCAAGCTGGCCAGCGAGCCTCGCGCCTAGTGCGTGGCCGTCCTCGTCAAACCGTCCGGCCTCTGCCCAAAGCTTGGTGTCAGCGAGCAAGGCATTGCCAGTTTCCCAACCTTGTTCTTCCAGAAGTTTGTACAGCACCGGCTTTGTAGCCGCCTTGCCCTCGGAGGTCACGGGCAGCATGTCTGATGTGATGGGCGGTCCGGAGAGAAGCGAAGCGACGGGCGAGACGAGCGCCTTACAGGTGGCGGTCACCGTGGGGAAACCAGACCATTTCCAGGATTGAACGACTTTCAAGCTTTCGGATTCGAGAATGCGAGCCAACTCTTGGGCCAGGTCCATGCGCAAGCCATCGACAAAAAGGATAGTGGTCGCCGCCGACTTCGCATCCTCTGGCTTCTGCAGCTTCACGCCACCCGACCGGATCAGTTCCTGAAGGGCGTTGGCTCCGTCCTCAAGCCACGGTAGGTAGACCGCTCGCAGAGCTATTGAGACTGCGTTGCGATCGACGTCGCGGGATGCCGCTGCCAAGGCCCGCATGGCTGCGAAATCAACGGCGGCGCCGCTCTCGATATAGGCTTCCGCCAAGGTGTTGCCGTCATGAGCCTGGAGCGGTCTGGCCTTGGCTACCTCGAGCAGAAAGGATAGCGCCTGCGCCAAGGGCGCTTCTCCACGTTTCGCCCATACCGTCTCCCGCCGCCAGCCGTGCTGGCCCTCCAGTTCCAGGATTCGCGAGCGAGCATCAGGAGCCGAGAAGCTCTCCAGCTTCGACAGGCTGTCCCTCAGCTCTTTCTCACCTTTGAGGTTCTGCTTGGGATAGGCTTCAGCGTTCTCGAAGAGCGTAGCCGGTTCCTCCGCCCCGAGAAGCCCCACTACGCCACCGTGCCCCATGCCCGAGGCGAAGCGTGACCAGACATCCGCCCAGTTTCCCTCGCGTTGGGCCAGGCGCCTGGCCGCGTCCTGGACAGATAGCTTGCGGGGGTCGAATTTGAGCTGCTTTTCGGCAATGCTAGCGAACGCGGTGAACCGGGCCGGATCTGCTGCGGCGTCGAACACGCCCTCCATCCAATCCAATATGTCCGCCGCAAGATCCGGAGCCAAGAGGGCGTTCAGTGCGTCAGCATCCCACCGCTTTCCTTTTAATTCCTCAAGCGGCTTGGCGCAGAAGCGCAGGGACGCATGGGAGAGCGCCATCCGGGTGGAGGCATCATCTGCGATGTTAAGCTTCAGTGGCCCTCGATCCGAGGTCAGGAAGGCGCGCAATGTCCAGTCCTTGCCGTTCACATGGCCGAAGAGGTTTCCCGCCACAGTGAACCAGACCAACGGCTGCAGCAGCGTCGGGCAATCCTCGGCACCCTTCAACACTTCCCGGCCTACGCCAGGGAGATAAAGGATCGGTGTTGCCTCGTCTGGGATTGAGACTGACGGAACAGCTCTGGCTGCCACTGCGCGCAGCCAGACTGCGGGTCCGGTACGGGTGGCCAGGTCGTGATCGCCGTAGGTCAGGAGTTCGGGAAGGCGCTCGCGTAAGGTGGGAATGAGGGTCAAGAACTCCCCGTTCGGATCGCACCAAACGATGGCCTCCGGGGCTGATTCCGCACCAGGATTGTAGCTCGCAGTCTCCCGCAGCGCGGCGACCAATGTGTCGAGAGGTGTCGTCACTTCGCTGCCACCATCTCCGGATTACCTGGTCGGGCGGCGTTCTTCTCTTCAATTGTCGTATGATGGTGGTTGATCCGCTCGCCCTTAAAGACGGGGTACCAAGGCGCCGAAGGAACGTCATTGCCACGGTCCTTTGTCCATTTGATCCCCTTGGGTTGCTCGCGAAGGATTCCCGCCTCCACGAAAGGCCGGATGTTCACGCGGACCCCATCATCAAGGTCCGGGTCCCATCCGAGCGGCTGGTCAGCGAGAGACTTCCAACGAACGAAAATGTCGTACGGCGTTTCGCCCTCCAGCACATTCTCCAGCATCTGTTGAAGCTCGCGCCCCTTTTCGTAGCGCAGGTCGTTGTTCTCATCCTTGGCGCGGCGCAGCCAATCGCCCAGCGTAGTGTAGGTCAGCTTGCGCAGATTAGCTTGTGTGAAGCGGTGGTAATGGACGAAAACCGAAAAGCCATCCTTCAGTCCATCCCAGACATGCCAAAGGAAAGGACGCTGGTGGAACAAGGCGCAGTGCTGGCGAAAGGCGCGGTCGCTCAACCAGCCTTCCAGGGAACTGTCTTTCGTTTGCTTTCTATCCAGGACCTCATCAGCTTCAACGACCAATCTCCTCTCTAGTGCATCGGACCATTCCGCGCCGAAGGCGATCGCGAGGTAACCGCGGAGACGATCAGCGAGAGGCTTCTCCCCTGCGACTCCGGCGGTCGCAAGCAGTCCATCCAGATCGCCGGCCGGGAGTGCCGAAGCCTTCGTGATCCATCCACGCGCTTCCGTCGAGAGTCGCATTTGCTTGGCTGTTTCTGCAGGCCAGCGATAGCCGCAAAGCCGAGCAAGCGCCACGTGTAGTGAAGTCCCTTTATCGGCCTTCGCCGGATGCCCGTGGAATAGCCATTGGGTCGGATCCTCAGAATATGGCTCGGGAAGTCCATGCACGAACTTGCCAGAAGCGATTTCCGTCCAGGCTGCCAGGTCGAACGGTACTTTCACAAGTGTCGCATTCGTAACCTTCAAAGATTGATCTACAGTTCGGACATCGGTGTGAAAATCATCCGATGAACAGTATGCCCAAATCGCTGGAAGGTATTCTTCCCGCTTGGGGACGATCACAGCACTGGATTGATCATAGAGATCGCCTTCATAGAGTCCCGCTGGAAGACTTCCCATATGGCGAATGATTACACCCTGTCGCTTCCAGGCTTCTCGACCTTTCACGAATGCTTGCTCGCTCCGAGCTAATTCGCCCGTGCCGCCTTCCCACTTCAATATGGCCGTACGTCCGTTGAAGGGGATCGTCTGGTCGGAGGTCATCTGAAAAAGTGACCACTTCCCATCCGTATTCAATTGTTCCCAGAAACTCCGTATCCATCGCGGTGAATCGCCGTTTTGAAATCCGACATAGCTATCAGCGTACTGCGATAACAGTGTTCCGGTCGGCGAAGCAGAAACCGTGATTCTACTGTCTGGATTCCGAAGCTGTTGGCTTTGTAATGCTATTGTTGGCTCGTCATTACGTATGGAAATCTGCTTCTCACGAAAATCCCGTCCCTGGTTTGCATCAATTCCAAAGAAACTGTGATCTACACCCGGAGCGCTGTTGTCAGCGCAGAAAAGGACTGTGTTTACGACCTCTCCAGAGATCGTTTCGAAAGCGCGTGATCCCAGAGGAGTTACTGTTCGTAGAGATGCTTGCGTGAGAATTGTTTCGCGCAGCGCCTTATAGCTTCCCAGAAATAGCCAACCCTGAGGAGTTACAGCGGCAACGCTTCCTCCGACTGAAGACAATCGAAACATCCGGACAAGCATTGCCGTTGCCAAATCTGTTTTGGCGACGTCAAAGTATCTCTCCAGATGATGAGCCAGTGCTGTGGCTTGCCTACCCTTACCAAGAAACGGTACGTTGGTAACCTGAAGCGTGTACTTGCGGGTCAGGAAACTTGCGGCATCAGCCATCCCTCGCGCTGCGATCACACCCTCCGCAAGTTCGGCCTCGCCGCTTCTAGCCTTCTCCAGAAGCGGCTCCAGCAATTGCTCCACACGAGCAATCCGCATAGGATCGATCAGGTCGCCACCGATTGGTTCCAATAGACTACCGAGTGTGGGTGCCTGCGCAAAGAGCCCGTGCAGAGCGGCGAGCGCTTGCTCTAGTTCCTCGTCCCCGTTCGCGAGCGCGACAAATTCGAGCTTGGGTAGTGGCGGCGGTGAGCCGACCCAGGCAATGTGCGGCAACGGAAGCGTCTGCCACCCGCCGACACGCCAAGCGGTTAAGGCCACAGCAAACGCTGCGATCTGGACGCAACGACCGTCGATTTCCAATCCATGCAAATTGTCCCGCAAAACAGCGGCAACGCTATCCGGGGCCGTCAAATCTTCCTCGACCTTCCGCAGGGACACGAGGATCGTCAGTACCTCCGTCAGGAAGTGACCCGATCCGCAGCACGGGTCGAGCACGGTAATGTTCTTCGCATCTTGCGGCCAGCCTGGAAACGAGCCTGATGCGGGCCGCCATTGCGCCCCATCACCGGCGTCCTCCCTAACGAACCGCAGCATGTCGAAGGAGTAGCCGGGGAGGCTGCAGGCCGCCCTCAGCTCATCTTCGCCCACAGCGCTTTTTGCAAGGTCTGGAATGCGCGCGAGGACCTTGCCGGCCCACCAGGCGCCAAGCGTATTGTGCAGAAGGAATCGAACCATGTATGGCTCTGTAAAGAGCTGGGTGACGGCGGAAATCTCGTCCGGCCCAATCTTGTCGCCCTTCTTGTTGACCGCGTCCTTCTCCGACGCCCGCCAAAACTGGTAGGTCCAGCCGAGGCTATCCTCAGCCTGAAAGACGTCATCGTGAAGCTCCGTCACAAGGCGATGCAACGCTTGGTTCTGCGCCGCGTCAAGCGTTACGGACAGGACGGGATCGTCAATACGAAAGACGGCCGGAAGCATGGATGAGGCATAGCGTTCGGCAACAGCCCACGCATCGGATAATCCATTCTCTTGCGCAATCTCCCTGCAGTCCTCCAGGGTCACGGGTACATTGTGCTCGGGGTGTCGTAGCAGGCCGCGCTCCGCGAGGAAGCGAGCAAACAGCATGCGATGCCAATGCGCGTAAGCCGCAGCCTCGGTCAGCCGCTTCACCTCCTGCCCATCAGAATCTTTATCGAGCCGGTCACCGAGCGTGCGTGCATGCGCCCGCAGACGACGCCGCAACTCCTTTTCCTCCTCCGACAGATAAGTCGGAGCCTTAGCCTCCGTGATCCCAAGGCGACGGATGGCGTCGGATGCTCCCGCTTCGGCGATGACGCGGGCTTCCTTGATGGTTTTCTCTAGCGCACGCCGGAGGGAGGTTGTCAGGTAGTGCAGGGTCATTTTGTCAAACCTTCGGAATCACAGGACCCAGAACCAGGGCGTTCTTCAGAGCATCGCGCGCAGTTTGAAGCCATACTTCAACGTCCTGCTCACTCTTTAGCAACGTACCCGGAAGACTGATGGTCTGTGCCGTAGGTTCAAGCAGGATTGCCGCACTTGCCAGCGTTTCTTCAATTCTTGTTGGAAGTGCCTTCGTCGCGTTCTCCCACCCCATGAACGAACGTTGAGTGAGAGAGTCCAAAATCGAGGCGGGCGTGTCAACCTGAGGCTTGTCTAGGAGCAAAAGACCAGCTTCGCTGCGAATGGCGTGCTTCTGCTCAGGGTTCAACTTGTTCCAAGTCTCGCTGTTTAACAGGCGAGCTTCCCCGTCGTCCCAAGCTTTCTTCCAGGATATATAGGCCTCGTTCAGGCGTCCGCGGAGTGCGTCGGCTGCCGCGGATATGACCGGGGGAACAGGATCGGGGTCTGCCAGTAGCTGGCGATTTTCTCGAATAGTATCGAGTTCCGCCTTCTGTGCCTCCGCACCTAGTTGCACCAAGCGCTCGGCGGTCCTGAATGAAGGCAGGCGCTGGCCAATCTTGGCCGATGCCGCCTTCCATCCTTTCAACTTGTCCCTGAGCGACGGCGCGTCCTCCGCCATTGCAGCCAGGAGGTCGTTGCCGGATAGCGACTTGAAGCTAGACAGGTTCGGTACTGTATCGGCCACCGGCGCGGGCGCGCTGCTGCCCGAACCCGTTGCAGCGGTTTCTAGCTTTTCGAGGAGAGCTGAGAGCGCGTAGGCTTCCTGCCCGTTCTCGAAGTGCACGCCAGCTTCGGCCAGCAGCCCACGCGCGGCCATTCGCTGACCAATAGTGATGACGATCGTTTCCGCGCGATAGGTGCAGACTCCAATTTTGGAGCGCGGAAGGTCCGGTAGTGAAACCTGCTTTCCGTCCTCTCCCGTCACCTTAATCACGCCTGCATTGGCAAGAACCACCAGGGCACCGTCGATGGCATCTTGGGGCCAACCGTATTCTGGTTCGGTGAACTTCGTCCGCAGGTACGATCCTTTGCGCCCGGGACCAAGCTCGGCCAGAAGTGCCTTGCAAATGGGGTGCGTTTCGGGCGCGCCCGAATGGTCCACTGCTTTCAAGGCATCTGGGTCCTTCTTCATCCCGCGATCGAAGACCTTGCTCCATCCTGCGTGGTCGCCCTCCGCAAATCTTGGATAAAGGCGCGCTAGCGCATTTGAAGCTGCTTCTTTTGCGGCATCAGCAAGAGCGCCATTCACGGCCTTGCCGCCTGCCTGTACGACTTTTGCCTGGCGAAGCGCTTCACGAATAAGTTCGTTGGCCTGGGATAGCGCTTTGGACGAGCGGGATTGCATAGCCTTCTGCGCTTCCACACCCGCATCTGTGCCGGGCACACCCTTCAACTGCAAAACACTATCGGCGGCTCGCCATGCGGCGATCTCCCGCGTCAGATCCTCTGGCCTATGCCGAGGCACCAAGAGATGGATTGTCGGATCGTTGGGAGACGCGCCAGCGATTTCCTTTTCGACCGTGGACAAATCCTCATCCCAGCCGATGCGGAGCCGCAGCGGCACACCGTCCGTCGGGGCTTTATCACCCACCTCGAGACGATGAATTTTCCGCTGCTGCTTGCTTATGCCATGCGCTACGCTACCCGCGCCAGCAAGAGCAGTGTCTATGGCCCCGCCCAGAAGCTGACGGCGTTTGCCGGATAGACCTGCTTGATCCGCCAGGACCGACTTCACCTCGGTTCGGTAAGCATTCTCCCAATCCGCGCTCTCCTTGGTCTGAAGCCGCCACTCGCCTTGCACCTCGATCGCGGCACCGTCTTCGAACAGTTCCAGAAGGAGCTGGGGAACCTGCTTCCGGAGCTCGGCATCGCCTCCGAGATCTACGATCATCAAGTCCGCTATCGTTTCCGGAGTTGAACGCACACCATGCCGGTCCGCTTCACCGGAGATGCGACCGAGCATGTACACCAACATGAGGATCCGGGCCTTGCTTTGATCCTTCGCGTCACCACCCCGGAGAGCTTCGATTCTGTTCCGGGTTTCCCCCGGAAGTAGCCCGGCATTGTACGCCTCATTCGAGAAGCGGCCGTACAGGAAATCCACTGGAACTGCATGCCCCAGTGGCTTGCCGCCATAGGACTTTGCGGCGTCGAGCGTTGTCCTCAACTGTCCACGGAGGGTTCCCCCCAATCCTGTACGGTCAAGTTCACGTAGGATGTGTTCCCAGACCCGCCGTCGTGAGGGAAGTAGCGGCCAATCGAGAACGGCTTCGTCGGTATCATTGACGGTGTGCGCCAGCTTACTGCCATGCAACTGACGACTGATTTCGCCTGCATGTTTGCCGAGCATCCCCTTGATGTCGGTCTCCGCGCCCGGCTTCTTGCGAAGCACAGTCTTGCGAATGACCGTATCGATGTCGGCTTCGCCGAGTGCGACTTGGACGGGGAAACGGTCAAGGAGCTTCTGCAGGTTCGGGACGTCGCTAAGAGCCTGCTGTCCGGTTCCGACAATGAGAATCCGACCATTGAACCGACTCGACAACCGCTCGACCAGAGTCTGAATCTTCAGGGTAAGGCTAGGGTCCTGGCGGATGAATTGTTGCACCTCGTCGAGAACGATCAAAGTCAGCGGCAATTCATTGCGGCCGAGAAGTAGCGCCTTACGCGCCATGCTCTCCAGCAGATCGACTGTTACGGGCGGGGGCTCCGGGAATAGTGCCTGGAGTTTCGATCCCAACTCCCGCGGGGACTCGGCAAGTTCCGGTTTCGCTTTAAGAACAGCGGTCCCGAATTTCGGCGAAAGGATGAAGTTTCGGATATGGGTGTCGAATCCATCGCCGAGCTCGGTGCGAACCTCGTTCAGGATACCGGTATCGTCGAGCCAAAACGCCACTTGAGCGGCTCGCAGATCGCTCGGCAGGCCCACGGCGCGCAGGATGATGCCGAGGGTAGCTTCGGCGGGATCCTCAGCTCCTGTTCCGAGGGTGTCGCCTGCTGCGACAACGCCGCCCGCACGTTGTGCGGCGATGCGCAGTTCCTTCAACGGAGCAGCGACTTGTGGTGGTAAATCGGTTAACCCCTCGGCTGTGGCTCCGTCCGCAAATTTTGGATTTGTCCAAAGAGCAGCGAGCATGCTTGCCAGATGCGATTTTCCAGACCCGTAAAAGCCGGAAATCCAGACTGCTGGAGAGGAGCCCCCTTTGCTGACAGAGCCCAGAAACGCTTCCAGGATCCGAGCCAATCCTTCCGCATAAGCCCCATCGCAGACGAAGGTTTCCAGTTCTCCACGCAACGTGTCCAGGCCCTCGGGCGCTGGCGGAAACTGAATCTTTGCAACACCCTGGTTTGCAAGACGATAGTCGGCCGGATCCTTGTAGAACGTATCCTTGTTAAGCATTTAATTTCACCCTCATAACGCGTGGTCCGGTGGTATAGGAATAGCGTGATAATTCCAACCATCCCGTGCATCCAGCAGCCGATAGACGCCCCCGGCCTGTTTGCCAGGGAACGTCACCATCATCCGCCCTGGTATCGCATCCGCGATCTTGCCGATAAGGGTAGAGACTCGGACGAGGCCGAACAAAGATCCGAAGCCGTCCAGGGCCAACACATCATTCGAGGTGCACTGACCCAGAGCGCCCCTCAACTCGCCAACAAGCGCGCTCTCGGCGTCGGTCAACAATCCTCGTATTTCTTGCGGATGCTCGACAAGTGCTTCGAAAAATTCATGCTTCGCAATCCATCGTCCAAACCACGGAGCAAGATCGACGTGATGCCATCCCCGACCGGCTTTCATCGTAGAGTATTCGAACTCGCCGATCCTTCCCGAGATTTTCCGTTGCATCGACTTGTCGTACCACAACAGCCAGACCCGCCCCGCAGGGGGAACGTCATCTAGCCAAGGCAACTGAACTTGGCGGTCATAGGCGCCGAGTATGTCGTCAAACGTATTCAAGCTCAGGAATCCCCGAAGTTGTCGCAAGCTGCTGCCTGACCGAAATCTCTATGACGTCGCCTGCCGACCGGAGCCGAGCGAGTCCCTGAACTTCTGCCGATCGCAGCGCATCCATGGCTGTGTCAGGGTTAAGGTCGAGGATGCGAAACCATCCAGATGAAAGAATTGCAGGGCCGCTAAATCCACATACCGTCGAGATTAACGCCGCCAGAGCAGCGGCTGAGGCAGAGGGATGTACTCTTTTTCGTACCTTTCCGCTGCCCTCGAGGTGGCCGCTCTGTGTCCAAGTGGACGCGCAATTCTGTGACAGGGATCGAACCATCTTCTCGCTAAAACGTCCCGGGTAGATGGCGTTAAACTTCGCTGCAAAACTCGGCCACTGAATGGACCCCCCCACTGCTGTGCCCGCAACAGTGGATGCAGTGTCTCTTAACAAGGGATCGCGTGCTAAGGCGATCAAAACCGCCAGCAATTTCAGGCCTTCGTTGTCGTCCTCCGCCAATCGCAGGAAAACTCTAGTCAAAAGCGGAACGGTGGACAGGCCGTAGAGAGAAGAAAGATTTTTGAACACCGATTCGCGGCCGCTTGATGTTGCCTTTCCTAAAATATTCTCGTCCAGTACTCTTGATCGAAAATCCGTCGCTTCCGTAGCGCCTGCTCGCATCAGTTCTGCTATTTCGGCAAGCATAAGAGTTTTGGACTGGTGAGCCCCGCCACCGGAAAGGCGGAAACCAAAGGTGATAAGACGCTCGTCTTTTCTCGTTGGACCGTACCAGGTAAGGGGCCAATCAGTGGGTGCTAGTTGTCCCGTCGGATTCATTCGATTTTCTCTTCAACAGTTCATTTCTCCGGACGCCGCTTTATGGACCGGATCATTTCCTATAATCAATCGACAGTGGTCATGTTCGCGAATTGGTCGACGCGACGGTTTTGGTGCATCAAGAGCATTCTCGCCGACATGCTGCATTCGCAGACAAGTTGTGCTGACAAGGGGCTATCTTGTTTGTACCAAGATGCTGGGACCTGACGGCGCGTATCTCCACGTGGGCACGGAGTTGATTTTCTCGAATTCATCGAGCGAAAGAAAAGTAAACTTCGTCCCGAGGCTAAGACGAAGGTAATTCCAAATCCGCCAAACCTGAGGACTGGGTTCAACAGGATTGGACAGAAACCGCGCTATGTAGGAGCACGTAGCGGACGCGCTGTGCACACATAAGCGATCCGACGGTTCTGCAGTTGCGCGATCGCATTGACGTTATCATTCGTCGTGGCCAGTAAGCGGAAGGATTCACAGTTCATCTCCAGAGGCTCTATTACTTCGTTGTGCAGGCCGTCCGTTAAGGACTCGGCCGTGTGTCCTTGCTGCTATACAGCCCTGAAAAAAAATTCTCTTTTTCAGGAAAATAGAATGCCACGCACCAAATTGAACAGCAAAAGCGAAATTATCTTCTATCTTATTTCAGTGCGGACTAATTAAAGAATCGCAGAGGTTCGCACAAAAAATAGGCATTTTAAGGATTCGATTGGCGCAGAACAGGATTGAGTCCTTCCCATTACGGGTCCGAGTTGCACTCTAACATCATCAATTCCCTACCACTTTTCTCGCGGAATCGTCGCTCGAACACCGTAGACCCGGGATGGACCAAATCGGTGGACTGTGTATTCTATGCCTATTGCAAGCAGAAAACAGCATAAAAAATCAGCATACACAGATTTGAGCGGTAGTCCTCGTTATAATCGGCAACGGCGTGCTATGCCCTGAACTTTCGTCGCTGTGGAACAGCGCGACCTGTTTCTCCTCGAGCGAGGAACATGAAAGGCGTCCTGTCACGATTTTACACGCGCGAAGTCCAGAATACGGCGAAGAACAGATTCGCGACCAGCTTCTACATTTGTACGATTACTCGATTACCCAGAGGGGGCAAGTTCACTCGTGCCTCTTCGACCATGGCTACGCCTGGGGCGGACCAGGTTGTCCATCATTCGATGCGATGACGTCGATGATATCGGCCGGCGCATATGACAACGTTTTGGCGCGAGGCCAGTCGCGAATTTCCCGCAACATCATATACTTTAGAGCATTTGAGCGCTTTGTCGCTGCGAAGCGGGTACGACTTCATTTCCTGGCATCCACCGAATTACCAGCCTGATCCCCTGTTGGAACCGAAGCTGTCGGGGAATTCGAGATGACCCAAGGCACAAGGGCAACCGATTGTATCTTGTAAGGGAGTTGACCGTGAAGGACGGCATCAAAAAGAGAAATGCGAGAGTCGCGATAAGTTGTCGGCGAGCCACGTCTGCCGAGGTCCCAAGGACAAGCACGATCGCATTCACCCGAGATCAGATCCGGCGGAGTGGTCGTTGGTCTGCCAACGCGCAATCGCTACGAGATTTTCCGGTGACATCTTCCGAAATTCGGCTGCTCCTAGCGCATCTCCGCGGCGACATCAGCAATATACTCGAACCGAAAAGGGACATCGATGACCAGTTCAAGAAAACACAATAGCAAGCGGATTCAGTCAGTGCCTTCTTTGGTAGAAGGACTTCCGACAAAGCGGCTCTCTGTCGCCGAAAGAAGGCAACTTCTCGACACGGCGCCTTCTACGACTGTGACGGCCACAAAGCGTTTGCGCGTCGCTGTCTATTCACGTGTGTCAGAAGACGACAGCGTCGAGAGCAACCTTTCCTTGCCTAGTCAAGAGTCATTGGCAAAGAAACATGCCGAGGCTAACGGTTGGGAAGTATGTGCGATCTACCGGGAAGAAGGCAAATCTGCGAAAACTGATTTGCGGCCAAAATTCCAACAGATGATCGGAGACGCGACAGGGGGCGATCATCCATTCGATCTTATCATTGTCCACTCGACCAGTCGGTTCGCTCGCAACCAGTTGGATTACCGGAAGTACAAGCATCTACTCCATCAACACAATGTAGCTCTGGTAAGCCTCACCCAGACCTTTGCCAATGATACTGGCGGGTTCATCGCCGAGACTACCACCGCGGTATTCGACGAGTATCATTCCCGACGCACGTCGGCGGACGTTACTAGAACCATGACGGAGATGGCTGCGGCGGGATACTATCCTGGCGGGGTATTACCGCTCGGCTACAAGGCTGTCGCCGCCCCAGACAATCGTAGGCGTAAGGTCATAGTAATTGACGAACTGGAGGCTTCTGTCGTCAGGATGATTTTCCAATGGGCCCTGTATGGCGATGAACATAATGCCCCCATGGGGACGGACGCGATCCGGCGGCGGCTAAATGAAGGCGGTTATCGGACGCGCGTAGACTCCTTGTTTGGTAAGCAAACCATACACAACATACTGACCAACTCCATTTACATGGGGTCAAAGATTTTTAATGCCAATCCGCAGAGGAAAGAGTGGGAGAAGGCGCCTGCGGAGCGGGTTATCATACCTGTTCCGGCTATCATTTCACCTGACGAATTTGAGCGGCTTCAGAGCTTGTTGCGGTTGAAAGATCCCCGGCAAGGCACTGCAAAGGTTCTGAGTAGTCCGATGCTTTTGTCCGGATTGGCCCGATGCGCCAAGTGCGGGTCCGCAATGATAATAGCGACCGGAAAAAGTGCCCGGGGGCCTGTCTATCGATACTATCGATGCAATCGGATGGGCAGGCAAGGCAAGATTGCGTGTGACGGCAAGCCTATACCGGAAGCGCTGTTGGACGACATGGTCCTCACAGAAGTTGAGGCGCACCTCCTGGGCAGTGGTCGGCTTACTAACGTGCTCGGTCGCCTGAAAAGCGAAATGAATAAAGAGAAAGAACAGAGCAACCTCAGGCTCGCAACGCTTCGACAGGAAGCCGCGAAGGCGCGGTCAGTCTTTAACAACCTGCTGAATGTCGCTTCACTCACGGATGATTTGCAATCCGATCCCGTTCTCATCGAACGGATCGCAGAAGCACAGGGCAACGCAATGAGGCTGGAACGCGCGCTAGAAAGCCAAGTCTCTCTCATCGACGTTTCGGCCGATCCCACGTCTGATCAAATTGATCAGTTCTCTACGGTAATGGCGGAACGGTTGAGGTCGGACGATCGTCGACTCGCCAAGGGTTTTCTTAACATCATGTTGTCGGAGGTTCTCGTCGCTGCCGACCAAATAACGATTACGGGATCTGTGACAGATTTGAAGCGGCATATCGCAAAAATGGACGCGGAAGTCATTGAAAACGAGTCTATGCCAGCGGTTCATAGATATGGACGTAGATGGCGCACCCGACAGGATTCGAACCTGTGACCTTTGGAATCGGAATCCAACACTCTATCCAGCTGAGCTACGGGTGCTTCCGACGACGGTTTGACTCGCCGTTCCTGAAGCGGTCATAGCGCAGTCGATTGGCAGCTTCAATCGGAAAAAACACTTGGCTCCGGCGGAAACATCCCGCATCGGCGCAAATGGTGCTGCCGGATGGCCGAATCGCAAGCCGATCGGGGACTGGCCGGCCGGTCTGGGCTGTTGATGCCGGCTAAACCCCGTGGCTAAAGCGCAGGAATTGGCGTTTTACGGGAAGGCAAGGGCGGTTGCGCCTTGTGACGGGGGTTTAAACGGTTAGTATCGGAATGTCGGCTCGCAGGGGAAAACAGCGGGCCGGCTGAGGGGAAAATACAAGAATGGCAGGGGAAATGCCGGAACTTACAATGAATGAATTGATACCCAACCCGTCCAAGCTCGACTTCTCGATGATGGACGACGCCGTGGGATATCGCTTGAGGCGAGCGCAACTCGCGGTGTTTCAGCATTTCAACGAAGCGTTTTCTTCCAAGGGAATGCGTCCGACCGATTTTGCCGTGCTGCTTCTGCTCACCAACAATCAGGGTGCCAAGCAGAGCGAAGTGGCCGAAGCGCTGGGCATCCAGCGGGCGAACTTTGTCGCGATCGTCGACGGGCTCGAGAGCAAGGGGTTCATCGAGCGCCGCAAGTCGGAGACCGATCGCCGCGTGCAGTCGCTCTACATGACGCCGGCGGGGGACGCCTATCTCGAAGAGCTGATGCCAATCTGGCTCGATCACGAACAGTGGGTGCTGGACCAGCTCGGCGGCGTTGCCGAGCGGGACACGGTCAACATGCTCTTGCGGCGGCTCTACGACTGATCCCTAACGGCCGAGACCGGTAGCGAACCGGCTGATCGCGTCGTCGATGAGCCGGTTGGCGATCTTCATGCGCATGGTGGCTTCCTCGCGGAAATCTGCGGCGATACGGTCGGGATGGTTGTCTCGGGCAAATGCGCGCCGGCGTTCCTGAAGGCGTTCGCGATCATCGCCGGGATCGAGTCCGAGGTCGGCTGCAATCTCCTCCGGCGACAGGCGGTTGATCCAGGCCGGCGGTTGCGGCGGAGCGGGGGGCTCAGGCGGTTCTGGCTCGCGGTCTTCGGGCATCAGGAAGAGATAGGCGTCGAGCCGTTGATCCGTGCCGGGATCCACGGGTGTGGAGCCGCTTGCCGGTGTCATCGGAATGAAGCTCGATGCCAGTCCTTTGACGCGGAAGGCCACGTCCTCTGATGGCACATCTTCCTTCGCCTCTTCGCCGAGCCTGTCGACAACCGACTGGAAGAGCGATTTTCCGAACAGCATATGTGCCTCGACCTCCGCTGCGGCCCAGCCGCGTCCCGGCCTGACATCATCATATCGACGTGGTGCGGGGCTTGTGCCGCGCGCTGCGGTCTCGTGGTGGTCAGCTTTGCGTCTGGCTCTGGCTCTGGCTGGGCTCGACGACGAGCGTGACGGTCAGGTCTTCGCCGGCGACGCCGATCCGCATGCCGGAAACAGGCGCCGCATCAGCGTAGCTGAGCCCGGTTGCGATCCGGACGTAGCGGGCGTCCGGGCAGTGATTGTTGGCGCCGTCGAAGCCGACCCAGCCGAGACCCGACAGATTGACCTCGGCCCAGGCATGGGTCGCGACCTGCTCGGCGCGATCGTCCATCAACAGGTATCCGGAGACGTAGCGGGCCGGAAGCCCCATGGTCCGGGCGGCGGCGAGGAAGGCGTGCGCGTGGTCCTGGCAGACGCCACGCCCGGCCTCCAGGGCCTGTTCGGCGGTGGTTTCGGTTCCGGTCGTGCCGGGTTCAAAGGCGATCGCTGAATGCAGCTTGCCCATGAGGTCGTGCATCTTGGTGAGCTCGTTGTCGCCGGTCAGACTGCGGACGAGCTCGCGGGTGAGCTTGCCGGGCTTCGTGTGTGGCGTCTCGCGCAGGTAAAGCCAGAGCGGTACACATCCCTGATGCGGGCCGAAGACTCCGGAACGGTCCTCCGTTTCGACCTCGCCGGAGGCGACGATGTGGACACTGTGGCTGTCGCCCTCGGTCGATACGAGGTGCGTGTGGTTGCCGAACTGATCGTTGAAGCCGGCCTCGACCGTTGCGCCATCGACAGCGATGTTCCACGACACAACCTTCTGGCCGGGCCCGTCGAGCGGGCATAGCCGGAGCCGTTGCAGAGAATACTGGACGGGATCGTCGTAGCGATATTCGGTGGTGTGGCTTATCCGCAGACGCATGGGATCATTCCTGCTCAGCTGTAGAACCGATAACCCTCGGTGATTTCATTGCCCAGCTTGTTGTTGCTGGCGATGAAGTCGTCGAGGAATTCGTGCAGTCCCTGGTCCATGATGGTGCCGATCGTCGTCGACTTCAGCGTGGTCAAGACATTGTCCGCCGTCTCATGCGCCGGCAGCTGGTGTGCATAGTCCCGTGCCAGATAGCCGAGGTTGGAGGTGATCTTCTCGTAACAATAGGCGAGCGAGCGGGGCATCTGGCCGTTCAGGATCAGGAAGTCGGCAATGTTGGCCGCCTTGTATTCTCCATCATAGACCCAGCGATAGGAGCGGTGGGCAGAGACGGAGCGCAGGATCGATTCCCACTGCATGTTGTCGAGCGAGGAGCCGACATGGGTGATCGCCGGCAGAAGCACGTAATACTTGACGTCCAGGATGCGGCTGGTGTTGTCGGCACGCTCGATGAAGGTGCCGATGCGGGCGAAGTTGTAGATCTCGTTCCTCAGCATGGAGCCGTGGAAGGCGCCGCGAATGAGGCCGGCACGGCGTTTCACCGTGTCGATGACCTCGGGCAGGTCGGCGGATTTCAGTTTGCGGGCGAGCACCTGTTTCAGCTCGATCCAGCATTCGTTCGTGGCTTCCCAGGTTTCGCGGGTGAGCGCCGTTCGCACCATGCGGGCATTGTTGCGCCCGGCGTCGATGCAGGACACCACGCTCGACGGATTGGCAGGATCACGCAGCATGAAGTCGATGGCGTCCGATGCCGTGACCTTGCCGTGGCGTTCGGCAAAGAGCGGGCGCACGTCCGCGCTTTTCAAGACGGCGTCCCAGTCTTCGTCCGAGGCACCGCTGCGGGTGAGCGACATTCTCAGGCCGGCATCGACGAGACGGGCAATGTTTTCGGCCCTTTCGATGTAGCGGAACATCCAAAAGAGGCCGTTGGCGGTTCTTCCGAGCATGACCATGTCAGTCCTCCAATACCCAGGTGTCCTTGGTGCCGCCGCCCTGGCTGGAATTGACCACGAGCGATCCCTGTTTCAGGGCCACGCGGGTCAGGCCGCCGGGGATGATTTGCACCTTGTCGGAGACGAGGACATAGGGACGCAGGTCGACGTGGCGCGGCGCAATGCCCTTGTTCACGAGGATCGGCACGGTCGAGAGGGACAGGGTCGGTTGGGCGATGTAGTTGGACGGTCGCGCCTTCAGCTTTTCGGCGAACTCGGCGCGTTCCTTCTTCGACGCCGTCGGGCCGACCAGCATGCCATAGCCGCCCGAGCCGTGGACTTCCTTGACGACGAGCTCTTCGAGATGCTCGAGCACGTATTTCAGGCTGTCGGCTTCCGAACAGCGCCATGTCGGCACGTTTTCGAGCAGCGCCTTGCGGCCGGTGTAGAATTCGACGATCTCCGGCATGTAGGAATAGATTGCCTTGTCGTCTGCAATGCCGGTGCCCGGCGCATTTGCGATGGTGATATGGCCGGCGCGGTAGACATCCATGATGCCGGGAATGCCGAGCGCCGAATCCGGACGGAAGGTGAGGGGGTCGAGGAAATCGTCGTCGACGCGGCGGTAGAGCACGTCGATCGCTTCGTAGCCGCGCGTGGTGCGCATCTTCACCTTGCCATCGATCACGCGCAGGTCCGAGCCTTCGACCAGTTCCACGCCCATCATGTCGGCAAGGAAGGAGTGCTCGTAATAGGCGGAGTTGTAGATGCCGGGGGTGAGAACCGCGACGCGCGGCTTGCCCTTGCAGCCGGGAGGCGCGAGCGAGGCGAGCGACTGGCGCAGCAGATAGGGGTAATCCTCGACGCGCTGTACCTTGTTGAGCTGGAAGAGCTCCGGGAACATCTGCATCATGGTTTCCCGGTTCTCCAGCATGTAGGAGACTCCGGAAGGCGTGCGGGCATTGTCTTCCAGGACGTAGAACTGGTCTTCGCCCGTGCGCACGATGTCGGTGCCGACGATGTGGGTATAGACGCCGCCCGGCGGACGAAAGCCGATCATCTCGGGCAGGAAGGCGACATTCTTCTCGATCAGTTCCCGTGGAATGCGGCCGGCCTTGATGATCTCCTGCTTGTGATAGATGTCGTCGAGGAAGGCATTGAGTGCCAGCACGCGCTGTTCGATGCCCTGCGCGAGCTTGCGCCATTCGCGGCCGGAAATGATGCGTGGGATAATGTCGAATGGAATGAGCTTTTCGGCGCTGTCTGCATGGCCATAGACGGCAAAGGTGATGCCGGTCTTGCGGAAGATGGTTTCGGCATCTCTCGACTTTGCCAGAAGCCTTGCCGGGTCCTGACTGGAATACCAATCGAAATAGTTCTGGTAAGGTCCGCGCGGATCGTTGTCCGCAGTGATCATTTCATCAAATGCCAATGACGCCATCCCTTTTTTTGTCATTTGAATACAACCATTTTGGCAATGCAAGCATGTTCAAGGGCCGACCTTGCAGAAATGCCGGGGACCAATAGTGGTCGAAAATCGGGCAAAAGCGCAAAATCTGTGCGAAAATCTTGTCCGATTGGCTGTTGGCGGCTCTCTACTCCTGCGTGATTTGGCATATCGTCAAGTTCTCAGGCTCCGGGTTTCGGACCTTCGCTGAAATTTTAGGCAATCTTTCCGGAATAATTCTTTCTTCGCGTGCACGGAATTCATCCTTGCCTGCAGGAAAACTCTTTTGACCGCGCGACGGTGCCGCAGTATCGAGGCGCACCGCCGGCGGTATGCGTTCCGGTGCAGGAAAGACAGCGATATCATGACCCTTGCCCGGCTCGCGCCCGTTCTCTTCGTTCTTCTCTGGTCGACGGGCTGGATCTCTGCCAAATACGCGACCTTCTTCGCCGAGCCGCTGACCTTCCTCGTCGTACGCTACGGCACGGCGGTGGTGCTCTTCTATATCGTCTGTCGGCTGGGCGGCGTTTCCTGGCCGAAGCAGCGATCCGGGTGGCTGCATGCCATCATATCCGGCATGTTCCTGCACGGGCTCTATCTGGGCATGGTCTGGTGGGCGATCGGGCAGGGTGTGCCGGCGGCACTCTCGGGCATCATTGCCGGCCTGCAACCGCTCATGACCGGGGTTGCTGCGGCCTTTTTCGTCGGCGAAAAGCTGAACGCCGGCCAGCGGGTCGGGCTCGTGATCGGGTTCCTGGGCGTCGCGATCGCCGTGCTGCCCAAGATGCTGGCGATCGATTCGGCGTCAATACCGGCCTATGCGGTTGCCGTGAATGTTCTTGCTATGGTCTGCGTCACGGCAGGCACGATCTATCAGAAGCGTCTGGTGAAGGATGGCGACCTGAGGGCTGTCGCCACGCTGCAATATGTCGGGGCGCTGATTGTGACAGTCCCCGCCGCGCTTGCGCTGGAAGACCTGCGTGTCGACTGGAGTCTCGGTTTCTTTGCGACGCTTGCCTGGTCGGTGATCGGCATATCCATGGGGGCGATCGCGCTCCTGCTCTACCTTATCCGTCGCGGGGACGTGTCGAAGGCGGCATCGCTGATCTATCTCGTTCCGCCGCTTGCAGCGCTGGAGGCGGCCATCGCCTTTGGAGAAGAATTGACCGTGCCTATGATGATTGGCACCTGCGTGGTCATGGTCGGGGTCTATCTCATCAACCGCAAGAGCAAGGCTCAACCGATCATTCTGAAAGACTGACGACACGAAAAATGGCGCGGTGGGGACCGCGCCATCGTGATTCTCAAACTTCGGCCAATCGCGAAACTCAGGCTTCGCGGCGGCGTCCGCCGGCAGTGCCGGAGCGGGCCGGGCGTGCCTGGCCATTGCCATTGCCGGGACGGCCCTGGCCGCCATTGGCGCTGCGGTTCTGTCCGCCGCCATTGCCACCCTTGCGGTGACCGGACTTGGCCGGACGACCATCGGCCTTGGCTCCGCCTTCGGGCTTGCCGCGACCCTGGCCCGGGGCCTGGTGATTGCGGTTGTTGCCACCGCCACCGCCACCGCCGCCGCGACGCTGCGGACGGGCCGGGCGTGCGAGGTTTGCCGGGGCTTCGCCGGAGGCGACCGGAATGTCGATGCTCATCAGCTTTTCGATGTCGCGCAGCAGGCGACCTTCATCGGGACCGCAAAACGCGATCGCGATGCCGTCGCGGCCGGCACGGGCAGTACGGCCGATGCGGTGGACGTAGGCGTCCGGAACTTCCGGCAGGTCGTAGTTGAAGACGTGGCTGACGGCCGGGATGTCGATGCCGCGGGCGGCAACGTCGGTGGCGATCAGCGTCTTGATCTCGCCGTCACGGAAACCCTTCAGTGCCCGCTCGCGCTGGCCCTGGCTCTTGTTGCCGTGGATCGAGGCGACCGAGTAGCCGGTGGCGTCGAGATGCTTCATCAGCTTTTCCGCGCCATGCTTGGTGCGCAGGAAGACGATGGAGCGGCCGTCCGGATTGTCGTTGAGGATCTTCTTGAGCATTTCCGTCTTGGCATTCTGGCCGGCGACGAAATGCACATGCTGTTCGACCTTGTCGGCGGCCTTGCCCGGAGGGGACACGGCGACCTTGAGAGGGTCTGTCAGGAAGCTTGCGGCAAGATCTGCGATCGACGACGGCATGGTGGCCGAGAAGAGCAGGGTCTGGCGCTTCGGCGGGACCATCTTCGAGATCTTGCGCAGGTCGTGAATGAAGCCGAGATCCAGCATCTGGTCGGCTTCGTCGAGAACGAGGTAACGCACGGCGCGCAACGAAATCGCATTGCGGGAGATCAGGTCGAGCAGGCGGCCAGGCGTCGCGACGAGAATGTCGGTGCCCTTTTCAAGCTGCAGCTGCTGCTTGCCGATGGAGGCGCCACCGACGACCTGGTTGATCTTCAGCGGCAGGCGGCGCAGGTAGCTGCGCAGGTTCTCGCCGATCTGGTTCACCAGTTCGCGGGTCGGGGCAAGAATGAGGGCGCGGGTGGTGCGGTTGTCAGGGCGCTTCTCATCCTTGAGAAGCATCTCGATCATCGGCAGACCGAAGGCCGCCGTCTTGCCAGTGCCAGTCTGGGCGAGACCGATCAGGTCACGGCCGCCGAGAACGACGGGGATGCCCTTCTCCTGGATCGGAGTGGGGGTCGTGAAGCCGAGCGTCGTCAGCGTCGCGACGATATTCTTGGAGAGGCCAAGATCATCGAAAGTTGTCAAAGTCATACCTTTCGGGGCGCCAAATGCACAAACCCCGGAACGCGTTCTTCGCGAACCGGTTGGCATTGGCGTCAAGAACCCCGCGTGATTTGGGAACTTGCAAGTTGGAAAAAAGCTTTCCAAGCGCATCGGCGGAATGTCCGCCCAGATGTCATGCGCCTTATCCTTCGTCACGTCTCAGTTGTCGCTGGGCACGCTCACGCGGCGGCCGGAAGGTAAAAGCTGAGTTGGAAATGGGCCCATTCGCGACAGAAGTCAAGATTTCTTTTGCGATGCAACGTGAACGTCTGCGTCCACGGGTCACGCATTGAGCGTCAAATGAACCGGGATCCGGCTTCCCACCTTGATGTTCTCGCAGCGGCGCAGGTCTGCCTTCAGCGGCAACAGAAAGCTGTCGCGGCGCTTGTCGGGAAAGAGCGAGGTGCGGACCCTTGTCGTGCCGATCAGCACCTGAACCGCGATTGCGCCCAGCCCGTTGGCGCGGCCGAAGAAGCGCGCTTCGGCCGCAGCATCCGGCGGCAGGAAGACGGCATGCCAGCCGCCGGGCGCGTCAAAGCGCATGACCTCGGCCTCGAAATGGATCGCATGGCCGTCCTCGCTCATGCTGTCGTTTCCTGCGGCATGACGAGGTCGAAATCGGCGCTTGCGACGCTTGTGCCGTTCAACAGGATTTCCAGCCGGTGCCCCCCGGCATTGTAGGCTCTCGTGGTGATCGGCCGAAAGGCATGGCGCTTTGCCATCGTGACGCTTTCACCTGCGGCAATCGTCAGGCTTCTGCCTTTGAAGACCTTGGGCGACAGCGCGCCATCCTTCTTCTTGTGATGGATTGCGTAATCGATCAGTACCGGGCGCGCCGCGATGCCATTGTTGGAAAGGCTGATCTCGAAGCCGAGGTCGCCCGGAAACGTGACGCGCTCACTCGTCAAGGCGAGCGTCACCGTCACATCGGTGAGTGCTGCGAAGCCGAAATTGGCGAGCGCCTTGCCGTGGCCCTTCTTGATCAGGGTTCGAGAGGCGTGCTTGAGCAGCCAGAGCCTATGCTTCGATGCGCCATCTGTGTGACGTTCGACGAAATCGGCGACCAGATCCGGGTGATCCTTGGCGATGTCGTTGAGGCTGTTGGCGACGGAGCGGCGAACATAGTCCTCGTCGTCGTCGATCAGCGCTTCCAGGATCGGAAGGATCGGGGAGGGATCCTTGACCAGGGCGGGCAGGCGCATCGCCCAAGGCAGGCGAGGGCGTGTTCCCTCGCTGGCGAGGCGCCTGACATGGTGGTTCGCATCGGTCACCCAGTCGGAAATGATCGCAAGTGCTGCCTCCTGCTCCTCGGCGATGAAGGGGCGAATGCCGAATTCCGCGGTGAAATGCGGCGTCAATGCCTTCAGAAGGCCAAGGGCAGTCTTGAGTTCGCCGCGCCCATGCGCGGCGATATACTGGTTGAAGGAAAGTAGTGCCCAGCCGCTCAGGCCTGTATGGTTCGGCGTTGGCAGGCAGGCATGCAGGATTGCCGCCGCCGACCCGAAATCCTCCGGGAGGTGACGGTGCAGCGCGTCGGCAATGCGTTGTCCGCGCTGCATCAGTTCCAGGGCCTCGAGGGCCGGCAGGGTGTCGGCAAGGAAGCCCTGGTGGTCGAACTTGCCCCAGGCCCGCGCCACGGCGTTGGCCGTGTCGCGGGCGGTGTGGGCGCCGATCAGATGTTTCAGCGGTTCGGCCATCGGTCAGATCGTGTCTTGCGTTTCGAAATGCTGCATCAGGGTAACACCCGAGATCGCCGACATGTAGGGGGCAAAGGCCGGATCGACCTGTACCTTGGCGGCGGCGGCATCGGCGCTCGCCTTGTCGGCCCATTCGACGAGATCGGCAATCATGTCGCCCTGTTCGAGGGCGGTGAGCGCCCGCCAGCTGACGAAGCCGGCATAGGTCCTGACCGCAGCCATGGCGGAGCGTCGTGCCTCTTCTGCCGCGGGCTTGTCGGTTACGGTGCAGACGGCCAGTTCTAGGATGGTGGTGGTGCGCATAAGGGGCTCCCGTGGTTGATCACGGCTTGACCTAGCATGGGTCAACTGACAACCTTCTGGCCATTACCTGCGAAGGAGGCACGCATGCGCCCCGCCGACCGACTCTTCCGGATCATCCAGCTGATGCGATCGACGGGTCGTGCCATGACCGCTGCCGAAATCGCCGAGAAGATGGAGGTCGCACCGCGCACCATCTACCGGGACATGGAACATCTGATGGCCTCGGGCGCGCCGATCGAGGGCGAGCGCGGCGTGGGCTACATGCTGCGCGAGGCCTTCGATGCGCCGCCACTCACCTTTACCTTCGAGCAGCTTGAGGCCCTGGCCTTCGGGCTGCGCGCCGTCGAAATGCTCGGCGATCCCCGGCTCGGCCAGGCGGCGCGCGAGGCGAAGGAGAAGATGCTCGGCATGCTGCCGAAGGAGCACGCCGAGCGGCTGATTTCAGCACCCATCCATGCCTTCCGGTCGTCGGCGCAGCCGGTGGTTCCGGATTGCCTGGGGGATGTACGCTCGGCGCTGTCGGCCAAACGCAAGGTCTGGATTGCCTATCATTCCTTGCCCGGCGAGCGCAGCCAGCGGGTCGTCTGGCCGCTGGGGTTCGCCGCCTTCGGGGCGATCTGGGTAATGACCGCCTGGTGCGAAATGCGCAATGGCTTCCGTGACTTCCGCCTCGACCGAGTTGAGGACTGGAAGGTGATGGTGGATCGGTTCGAGCCGGAGCTGCACCAGACCTACCAGGCGTATTTGAGGACGCTCTCGTGACGGATCAGAAATCCGTCGCAACGCCGCCTTCGGCCTTGCGTTTCGCCACGAAGGCGTCGAGTTCTTCTTCGACGGCTGGATCGATCGGCGGACGCTCGTAGCTTGCCAGCTTTTCCTTGAACACGCGGTTGGCGTGATCATAGGTAGTCGGACGGCCGGCATCCGTCCAGGTCTCGAAGTTGCGCCAGTCCGAGAGGATCGGCGAATAGAAGGCCGTCTCGTAGCGGGCGAGCGTGTGGGCCGTGCCGAAGAAGTGGCCACCGGGGCCGACTTCGCGAACCGCGTCGAGTGCCAGCGCGTCCTGACTGACATCGAGAGGCGTCAGGAATTCGGCGACCATCTGCAGCATATCGACGTCGAGGATGAATTTTTCGAAGGAGGCCGTCAGGCCGCCCTCGCTCCAGCCGGCCGAATGCATGATGAAATTGCCGCCGCCTTGGGTGAGCGCCCATAGCGAGAAAGCGGATTCGTAGGCCGCCTGAGCGTCCAGCGTATTGGCGGCATTGGTATTCGACGTGCGGTAGGGAATGCCGTAGCGGCGGGCGAGCTGGCCGCCGACGATGACCGCCTTCATGTATTCGGGTGTGCCGAAGGCAGGCGCGCCGGTCTTCATGTCGACATTCGAGGTGAAGCCGCCGTAGACGACGGGCGCGCCGCGCTTGACCATTTGCGTAAACGCGATGCCGCAAAGGGCTTCGGCATTTTGCTGGACGACGGCGCCGGCGATGGTCACCGGGGCCATGGCTCCGGCCAGTGTGAAGGGCGTCATGACCACGACCTGGCCGCGCGACGACATTTCGATGATGCCCTGTAGCATGGGTCCGTCAAGCCGGAGCGGCGAGGAAGAGTTGATGATGGTGAAGAGCGAGGGCTCGCTCTCCATCTGCTCCATGGTCACGCCACGGCCGATGCGGGCGATCTCGATTCCGTCGAGATTGCGCTGCTTGCCGAGCGAATAGCAGTGAAACACCTTGTCGGTCAGCTTCACCATGTCCGACAGGCAGTCGAGATGGCGCACCGAGGCGTGGATGTCGATCGGCTCGACCGGATAGCCGCCCGTCGTGTGGATGACGTCATAGGACTGAGCGAGCTTGACCAGCTTGCGGAAGTCTTCCTGGTTGCCGGCGCGGCGTCCGCCTTCCCGATCGGCGACGAAGGGGGCCGAGGCGATCTGGGCGAAGACCAGGTTGTTGCCGCCCATTTTGACGTTGCGCTCGGGGTTGCGGGCAAACATCTGGAATTCGCGTGGGGCAGACGCAATCATGTCCATGATCAGGTTGCGGTCGAAGCGGACGCGATCGGATCCCTCTGTCACGTCTGCGCCATGCGCCTTCATGATCGCGCGGGCTTCCGGCAGCATGACATCCATGCCGATCTCTTCGAGAATGGTCAGCGACGCCTCATGCATTTCGTCGAGGGCCGAGGGATCGAGTAGCTCGGTCTTGCTCAGACGATTGACGAGATTGCGATATTTGCCTGGGGCTGCACCTCTGCTGCGCTCTCCACCGCGGCCGCCAGTGCGTCTGCGGCGCTCGCCGCCTGCGGCTTGTGGTTCAGTCTCGGACAAGGCGGGGCTTATGATGTCGCTCATGGTCGATCCATTGTGTCAATCTCGACATCAAGTCTCGCAGGTTCGGAAGCCAAAAGGCATTGCCGTTTGCGACGAAAACCCGGCTCATCTGGAACAGTGGGAGGAGCGGCAGGATTTCACGAGCTGAGTATGCCTCGGGCTCCTCTTTTGAAGCGTCAGATCGTGATTTGCTTACCAGCTGTTTACCGAAACCAGTCATTTATCGAAGTGTGAACAGAGATTTGATCCGGGGAAGCGACTTGCTCGACCTAGTCCGCGACAAGATTGCCGCGCTTGACCTGCCTTCGTATGTCAAGGACAGCGAGCTGCGCTATGTCGCGGTCAACGCACCCTTTGCCCGACTTCACAATCTCGTCCCCGAAAGCTTCACCGGACGCAGCGACAGGGAGATCTTCGGCAATGAACTGGACGGTCACCGCGACGACCGCGAACGGCGCGTGCTGGTTTTCGGTGACGAGGAAGAGCTTCGCCTGACGCCGTCTCCGGACGGTCCGGCCCAGATGTTGCGGATCGAGCGCTTTTTCGACGACGACGACCGGATGTATTTGTTCGGCTTCATGGAAGAGAGCGTTGCCGTTGGCTCGTCTCCGTCTCCGTCTGCGACCGCTGTCGCTTTGCCGCCTGCTGCTCTGTTTCAGGCTGTCCTGGAGCAGTACCCGATCGCGACCTATGTGCGCAGTGCCGATCACCGGCTGCTTTTTGCCAATTGTGCCTATGCCGAAATCGTTGGGCGTCCGATCAATGAACTGCTTGGTCGCACCGAGCAGGAGAACTTCCAGGGCCTGGGGCAGAACTACTTCGAGGAAAATAGCCGGGTACTCGAAAGCGGCATCACGGAAGAGGTTCAGGACACCTTCGTCCGTGCAGACGGCACGCAGGTGCCGGTTATCACCCGGACCGGTGCCGTGACCGGTCCCGATGGAGCACGCTACATCGTCGGTTCCATCACCGATCTATCCCCGCTGCGGCGTGAACAGAAGATGCTGGAAGACGCGCGACAGGAGTCGGAGGCGCTGCAGTTGCAGCTCCAGAGCCTCATGGCGTCGCTTCCGGTCGGCATCATCGTGCTCGGCGCCGACCTGACGATCTCCTTCGCCAATCCTGCCGTCGTGGAAATGCTGGAACTCGATCCGCCTGTGCCGCTGGTGGGCATGACCTATCGGGATTTCCTGTTGCGAATGATGGGACGTGGCCTTGCCAATCTGGATGCCAAGGAACTGCAGGAACGGGTGGCATACCGCATCGAGCAGGTCGTCGGCCTGATCGAGGGGCCTCTGATCGACATCAAGACGCCCTCCGGTCGCGCCTTGGCCGGTGGCAGCCGCCGCATGGATGGCGGTCGTATCCTTCTGACCTATTCCGATGTTTCGGACATGGTCCAGCGCGAGGAGGAGACCCTTCTTTATCGCGCGACGCTCGAACAGATGCCGGTGCCGGTCTTCATTCGCGACACCAACAGGCGGATGATCTATGTGAATACGGCCTATGAAGAGCTTCACGGCCAGCGTCGCGAGGACGTTTACGGCCTGACGGAGGTGGACCTCTGGCCCGAATACGGCCAGATGATGATGGAGGAGAACCTCCGAATCCTCGCCACTGGCGAAATGATCGAGAAGAACCGCGAAATCGTCGTCCGCGACGATCAGGAGATCTCGGTCATC
Organism: Rhizobium sp. 'Codium 1'; assembly: GCF_020889605.1. Classification (NCBI taxonomy): domain Bacteria; kingdom Pseudomonadati; phylum Pseudomonadota; class Alphaproteobacteria; order Hyphomicrobiales; family Rhizobiaceae; genus Rhizobium; species Rhizobium sp. 'Codium 1'. The sequence continues at coordinate 248,383 of NZ_JAJGPW010000002.1, read as the reverse complement.
ACGCGCCTCAGCAGGATCACCACCGCCGAAAACAAGCACTATGTGGTCGGGTCGGTGAACGACATCACCGTCCTCAAACAGGGGCAGCTGGCGCTACTCAAGGCGCAGGAGCGGACTGAAGCCCTTTACAGCAGCATGGTCGCGATGCTGCAGGTCATGCCGGTCGGGGTTGTCATCATCGACTGTGACTACATGGTCGAATTCGCCAATGAAAAGTGCCGGGAAATCTGGAAGTGGCCGGATGAGCTGCCGCTGCGTGGCCTTCCCTTCCGCACCTATTGCGAGGAAAATCACAAACGCGGCTGGACATGGCCCGGGGTAGAGTTCGAGGAGGGCTATCGCCGTCGCCTCGCGCAATTCGATGTGCTCGAAGGCTCGCGTGTCACCGAGCTGGAATACGACGACGGCAAGTTCGTGCTGGCGACGATCACGCGCCTGCACGACCGCAAGATCCTGCTCACCTATTCGGATCTGACCGAGATCCGGCAGCGCGAACGGGACATTACCGAGGCGCAGCAGCAGCTGGAACGCCTGGGCGGCTTCGTGCAGGAATCCATGCGGTTGATGTCGCAGGGCTTGATGATGATCGAGCACGGTCGTATCGCGGAGGTCAATCCGTCCTTTGCCCGCATTCTCGACCTGCCTGACGATATGCTGGTCGCGGGCGAGAGCTGGCGGCCGATCTTCGAGTTTTGTGCGGCGCGTGGCGATTTCGGTACAGAGGCGGATGTGGTTCTGCAACAGTGGCAGTCTGCCATGCAGAACTCGAACGCGCTCTCGACGAACTTGATGGTGGAGGGCAAGACCTGGGTCAAGCTCGAAGCAACCTTCGGGGGCGATCGCAGCTGCGTCGTCGTTCTGACCGACTTCACCGAATTGAAGGCGCGCGAAGCGGAGCTGGAAGTGCTGCTCGCCCGCGCCGAGGCGGCCGACAAGGCCAAATCCGACTTCCTGGCCAATATGAGCCACGAGATCCGCACGCCGATGAACGGGGTCCTGGGTATGGCGGAGCTCCTGTCCAAGTCCGAGCTCGACAGCCGGCAGAAGACGTTTGTCGACATCATGGTGAAATCGGGCAATGCGCTGCTTACCATCATCAACGACATCCTCGACTTCTCCAAGATCGATGCAGGCCAGCTGAAGCTCAGGAAATCGCCCTTCGATCCGGTTGAAGCGATCGAGGATGTGGCGACCCTTCTGTCATCCGCTGCCGCCGAGAAAGACATAGAACTCCTCGTTTCCGGCGATGAGTCGGTTGCACACACCTTCATGGGCGATCCCGGACGCTTCCGGCAGATCGTCACCAACCTGCTCGGCAATGCGGTCAAGTTCACCGAGAAGGGCCATGTGCATGTCGCCGTGTCGACCAGTGGAACGCAAGACGGGCATTCCCTCCTGACCCTTCGCATCGAGGATACCGGCATCGGTATTCCCCCCGAGATGCAGGCAAAGATCTTCGAGAAATTCTCCCAGGTCGACACATCCTCGACACGACGCCACGAGGGCACCGGACTGGGGCTGGCAATCACGGCCGGTCTCGTCAAGCTGTTTGGCGGGAGGCTCGACGTTTCCTCGGAAGTCGGAAAGGGTTCGACCTTTTCCGTCGAACTGCCGCTGACCATCGTTGCCGAGCGTCGAAGGCAGAAGGAATTGCCGGCGACGGTCAAGGATGCCCGGGTGCTCGTCATCGACGACAACGCCGTCAATCGCCGGATCGTCACCGAGCAGCTTCAGATGTGGGGCTTCGACGGCCTTGCGGTTCCCGACGGACCGACCGGCCTGCAGATCCTTGGCGCGGCGCATGCGGAAGGTCTGAAGATCGACGCCGTCATCATCGATTACCAGATGCCCGACATGAATGGTCTCGATGTGGCGCAGGCGATCCGCAGCGATTGCCGCTTTGACGGGATCGCCCTGATCTTCCTCACTTCCATGGACATGGTGGGCGACGACCGTCTGTTCGAAAGCCTGAAGGTTCAGGCCCATCTGATGAAGCCGGCGCGGGCGAACGTATTGCGCGGGGCGATCATCGATGTGGTGCGCACCGCCCGTGTGCATGGAGTCAACTCCAAGCGCTTGCGACCTTCGCCACAGCCGGTTCTCGCGACCCGCTCCTCCGCACTGCCGGCCGAACCTGCATCCGTCGAAAGCGGCTCGGTGGCAACAGGCCTCAGAGTGCTGATCGCCGAGGACAATGCCGTCAATCAGATCGTCTTCCGGCAGATCCTCACCGGAAGCGGGATCGCCTACCGCATCGTCGGCAATGGCGAGGAGGCGGTCGAGGCCTGGTCAAGCGAGCCGCCGGATCTGATTCTGATGGATGTCTCGATGCCGGTCATGAACGGCCATCAGGCGACGCAGGCGATCCGATCGGCGGAGCAGGGGACGGGGCGCCGGATACCGATCGTCGGCGTTACGGCGCACGCGCTCGACAGCGATCGCGAGGCCTGCCTTGCGGCGGGCATGGACGACTATCTGTCCAAGCCGATTTCGCCGGAACTCCTCCTGCGCAAGATCGAAGAATGGAGCGGCAGGCCGGTCGCCGCTCTCGTTCGAGCCGATGGGTGATCAGGCTGCGTGCCTGATGCCGTAGAGCATTTCCCGCTTGCCGGCGAAACCCGGACGCCGCTCGACGTCGAAGCCTGCCGCGATGAGATTGCGCCGCACGAAGCCGGCCGCGGCGTAGGTTGCAAAGCTGCCGCCCGATGTCGTCGTGTCGAAAACCCGCTGCATCAATTCGGCCGACCACATGGCACCGTTGCGCGATGGCGCAAAGCCGTCGAGGAACCAGGCGTCGAAAGCAAGGGAACTGGCTGAGAGGTTTTCGAGCGCATCGCCGCAGACGACGGACAGTCGCGTCTGCGCATCGAGATCGATTTCAACGACACCGGAAGGATCTTCGGGCCAGAGGGTGACAAGTGCCTGACGCTCGGCATCTATCTGCGACCAGCGGGACAGAGCCCGGTCGATCTCACCGGCCTGCATGGGCAGGAGTTCAAAGGATACGAAATGGAGATGAGCGCCGGGCAGACGGTGCTCCTTCCACTGGCGCCAGGTCTCGCAGGCGTTCAGCCCGGTTCCAAAGCCCAGTTCGCCGATGGTGAATTGCTGGGTCTCCCGCCAGCGTTCCGGCAGGCCGTTTCCGGCCAGGAAGACATGGCCGCATTCCAGCCGGCCATCGGTCTGGCAATAAAAATGATCGCCAAAGGCAGTGGAAAAGGGCATATCGCCGTCATGCCAAGTGAGCGGTGCCTGAGCGTCGCCAGTGTCCGGTGTGGAATTCGAATGGGTCATGACCATGTCCGATAAATCGGCAATGATGTCAGGTCAATTGCAGGCAGACCTCGTGATCGTCGGCGGCGGCATCATGGGCCTCTGGGCGGCGCTGAAAGCCGAGCGCCGGGGCATCGATACGATACTGATCGATGGCGAAAGAACCGGTAGCGGTGCCAGCGGCGGGCTGCTCGGCGCGCTGATGGCGCATATGCCAGATCGCTGGAACGAGAAAAAACAGCTGCAGTTCGACGGGCTGGTGTCGCTGGAGGTCGAAATTGCCGGTCTCGAATCCGAGACCGGCTTGTCGGCGGGCTATCGCCGCTGCGGGAGGCTCATCCCTCTGCCGAAACCGCATCTGCGGCCGATCGCCGAACGGCATTCGCAGGAAGCCGGGACGAACTGGCGGCAAAGGGGCCGTGTCTTCGACTGGACCGTGATCGAGGAAAGCCCCTGGGCCGGCTGGCCATCACGCAGTTTCTGCGAGGCGGGCCTGGTGCATGACGGCTTTGCTGGACGCGTGTCGCCGCGCGCGCTCATTGCAGCACTCCGGGCTCGACTGGAGCAGACGGCGCGTGTGCGTGTGCTTGAAGGCGTCACCGTGCAGTCGATCGATGCAGGCGCCCGGAGACTGACGCTCGCCGATGGTTCTTCGGTCGGCTTCGGAAACCTTCTGGTCGCAGCCGGTGTCGGATCCTTCCCGCTCCTCGACACCCTCGGGCCGGAACTTGCCAAGCCGCTTGGCCGGGGCGTGAAAGGGCAAGCCGCGCTGCTGAAGGTGGATCTCGTGGACGACCTGCCACTACTCTATCTCGACGGGCTTTATGTCGTGCCGCATGAAGGTGGGCATGTCGCAATCGGCAGCACCAGCGAGAACCAGTTCAGCAATGCCTTTTCCACGGATGGGTTGCTCGATGCGCTGATCGCCGAGGCGCGACAGCTGGCGCCTGTGCTGGAAACGGCCGCAGTGGTCGAGCGCTGGGCGGGCCTTCGGCCCAAGGCCGTCGACCGCGATCCGATGGTCGGACCCCATCCGGAGCACGGGCACATTCACGCGCTCACCGGCGGCTACAAGGTCAGCTTCGGCATTGCCCATCTGCTGGCGGATGCGGCACTCGATGCGATCGCCGGACGCGCGCTCCCCCTGCCTGACAGCTTCTCGTTTGCCCATCACCTTTCCGTGGCTGCTCATCGCGTAGCCGATGAGGGATATGCCGAAAGACCCTGAGCTGACAGGGCGTCGCCGCCCGGCAGTCCCGGGTGCGCCTTTCCCGCTTCGTGATACTGTCATGCAAATCACCTATCCACCGGGTTGAAACGGCATTTGCTAAAGTGCCGAAGCGGGCCAGTGCGAGGTGCTCGACATGCGTTATGCCATCTGTTTTACACCGCCTGCCAATGATCCGCTTGCCGAGGCCGCGGCGCGGTGGCTTGGCCGCAACGTGTTTTCCGGAGAGGCGGAAGAGCATCCGGGGCTCAAAGGGCTCGGCGTGCACGAGATCGCATTTCATACCGCCCTTCCGCGCCGGTTCGGCTTTCATGCGACGTTCAAGGCGCCGTTTCGCTTGAGCGAAGGATCCACGGAGTCTGCGCTGCTGCGGGAATTGATGCATTTTGCGGGGCGCATGGACCCTGTGATGCTCCAGGGGCTCGCTGTCGGTCGCATCGGTGACGTCTATGGACTGATTGTCGAGCGGCCATGCCCGTCCATCGACTATCTCGCGGCGTCGATCGTCCAGACCTTTGACGGTTTCCGTGCCCCTCTGTCCGAACGAGAGATCGAGCGACGCAATCCCGAGCGGCTGTCGGCCCCGCAATTCGGCAATCTCAGCCGCTGGGGCCATCCCTATGTGATGGACGAATTTCGTTTCCACATGACGCTGACGGGGCCGCTTCTGGCGCGGGATTTTCCCCGAATCGAGCAGGCTTTGAAGGCGCATTTCGATCCTGTTCTGGCCGGGCCCGTCATGGTGACCAATCTCGCGCTCTTCGTCGAGGCGGAGCGCGGCGCACCGTTCACCGTGCATTCGCTGCATCCGCTGGGCCGGGTTTCGAGCCGCAGGATCGCCTGATGTCTTTGCGCTGCAATATGCGCTGCGTTTTCCATCTCGACAGCTGCCGTCGTCGCCAATAGCCTCGCGTCAAGACACGAGAGGTGAACCGATGACGACTGCTCCCTATCCCCGCGACCTGATCGGCTATGGCCGCAACACTCCCGATCCGAAATGGCCGGGCGAGGCGCGGATCGCGGTACAGTTCGTGGTGAATTACGAGGAGGGCGGGGAGAGCTGCATTCTCGATGGCGATCCGGCATCGGAGTGCCTCCTCTCCGAGATCGTCGGTGGGCAGCCCTGGCCGGGTCAGCGCAATCTCAACATGGAATCGATCTACGAATACGGTTCCCGTGCCGGTTTCTGGCGGCTCTGGCGCCTGTTCACCGAGCGCCGAGTGCCGGTCACCGTTTATGGTGTGACGCTCGCCATGGCGCGCAACCCGGATGCCGTAGCTGCCATGAAGGAGGCGGACTGGGAGATCGCCAGCCACGGCTATCGCTGGCTCGAATACAAGGATTTTCCTGAGCATGTCGAGCGCGAGCATATCCGCGAAGCGGTGCGACTTCACACGGAACTGACCGGTTCTCATCCGCGCGGCATGTATCAGGGCAAGCCTTCTGACAACACGCTGCGCATCGTGATGGAGGAGGGCGGTTTTATGTATTCTTCCGACAACTATTCCGACGACCTGCCGTTCTGGGTGCCGGATCTGGAGGGCAAGCCCTTCCTGATCATCCCCTATACGCTCGAGACGAACGACATGCGCTTTGCTACGCCGCAGGGCTTCAATTCCGGCGATCAGTTCTTCACCTATCTCAAGGACGCCTTCGACGTGCTCTACGAGGAGGGTAAAAACGGCAGCCCGAAGATGATGTCCGTCGGCCTCCACTGCCGGCTGGTCGGGCGTCCGGGACGGGCAGCGGCGCTGGCGCGGTTCGTGGATTATGTGACTGGTCACGAGAAGGTCTGGGTGCCGAAGCGCATCGAGATTGCCGAGCACTGGCACGCGCATCACAAACCGGCCTGGTGAAATCCCGCTTACGGACTGTGGTCAGAGCGCTCCGCCAGCAGCCAGTCGCGCAAGACCGCGGCTGGTTCGGGCAGATCGGCGCCTGACAGCAGCCAATAGGCCTTGTCCTCATCGGCGGGCGCGTCAAACAGGACCTTCAACGTGCCCGCGGCCAATTGGTCGGCGATCAGCGCGGTCGGGCACAGGCCAATGCCGAGGCCTGACAGCACCGAACTGACCAGAAGGTTGAAATCGGCGTAGAGCGGTCCTGTGGGTGTTGGTCCCGCGACGCCGCGAGCCGCCAACCAGGCGTGCCAGGCAGCCTCGGTCGCATCGTGCAGCAGATGCTGCTTCAGAAGGTCGGCCGGCGTGATGATCGGCCCGTGCTGGTCGAGGTAAGCCGGCGAACAGGTCGGGCGGGTTGCGGCCTCCAGTATGCGTTCGGCCCCTCCCGGCGGGCGCGTGCCGTGGCGGATCAGGAGATCGGTACCGGCCTCGTCCGGCGTCAATGCGCCGAGCGGATAGACCACCGATACCTGGATCTCCGGATGCGTCGCACGAAAACGGGGGAGGCGGGGTCCAAGCCAGTGGTTCACAACGGAAGGTTTGCAGGCAAGGCTGACGCGCAGTCCGCTGCGGCGGGCCGTCAGACGTTCTGCCGCGCGCGCGATATGACCGAGGCCCTCGGAGCAGGCGGCCCCGAGTTCGCGACCATCTGCTGTCAGTCGCACGCCGCGCGTGCGGCGCTCAAACAGGGCAAGCCCCAGCCAATCTTCCAGCGCCTTCACATGCTGGCTGACGGCCGCCGCCGTCATGCCGAGTTCGGTCGCGGCCTGCAGGAAGCTTTCGCGGCGGGCGGCGGCCTCGAAGGCGCGGAGCGTGGGAAGCGGTGGGAGTTTCATCACTTCATGACTAAGCCAGACTTGGTCATGGGGCAAGAAGAGAGCCGGTTGTCTTGGTGGGGCAAGTGGGGCAACTTGCCTCTCTCTTATCCTGATGCGCATCCCCGGAGCCGCCATGTCGCCCCTCAACACCACTATCCCCGTTCCCGCCGATGCTGCCGAGCGTCGCGCGGTGAAGCCCGTCGTCTGCTATCCGGTGGAAGCACTTGAGGCTCCCGACATGAGCGTGCTGGAGCGCGCCCGGGCGACGATGGAAAAGGTCGGCGAAGTCATCGTGCCGCCGCGCGAGGGAAATACGTTCGAGGTGCCGAAGGGGCATTTCTTCCGCATCGTCAGCGTCGAGGGGCCGCAGGTCGGAGACCTCAACCTCTGGAACGCCAACGACCTTTCCGAGCGGTTCTTTTCCGGCAAGACGCGGGCGCTTCATGCCACCCATGTGACCACCGGCAACCGTCTCTGGAGCAACCTTCCATCGCTGCGCCCCATGGCGACGATCAGTCACGATACGCTCGGCTGGTATGGTTTCGACGAATTCGGCGGAGGCGTGCATGACGTGATCGGCACGCGCTGCGACCCCTATACCAACCGGCTCTTGTCCGGCGGCGACTATCACCATTGCTGCCATTCCAATCTCTGCCGGGCGCTTTCGCATCACCAGGGCATCGACATCAAGTCGGCCGAACCGCATGTGCATGACGTATTGAATGTCTTCATGTGCACCGGTTTCACCCGCGACACGCAACAGTATTTCATGAAGGCGAGCCCGGTGCGTCCCGGCGATTTTCTCGAAATCTTCGCCGAGATCGATCTGCTGGGCGCGCTCTCGGCCTGCCCGGGCGGTGATTGCAGCACGAGCCATTCGAGCGATGTGGCGGCATGCTATCCTTTGAAGGTCGAGATTTACCGGCCGGATATGGCGCTGCTGGCCGGTTGGCCGTTCCCGGAGCGGAACGGCTACCAGCTGCAGGTCTGAACCTGGCAAAGCCTAGATCTGCTTTGCGCTGCCTGGGCCCGTCACGCGTCCTCTGACGAGATCGGCCATGAGAGCCGTGACCGGCAGGGCGGTTGCCATCAGGAAGGTGAGCCTGAAGGCGTGGGCGATCAGCGACGGTTCGGCCCTTGCGAGTTCGACGTCACCGAGATTGAGGGCAAACAGGCTCGAGATCGCCGAAGCGCCAGTCACGAAGCCGAGGTTGCGTGACAGGCCGAGCAGGCCCGACAGTACGCCGCGCTGGTCTTCTGCCACGGTTTGCATGGTCACGGTATTGTTGGCTGCGAGAAAGATCTGGAAGCCCGGCGTGAGCAGGATCAGAGCAAGGCCATATCCCCAGAGGCCGAGCCACTGCGGCAGGAGGGCGAGGGCAATCAGGCCGGCGACGATCTGCGCGAGGCCGGCCGGCAGCATGCGGGCCGCGCCGAAACGATCGGTCAGCCGACCGGCCGGCAGCCCCGACAGTGCAGCCGTCAGCGGCCCGACCGCCATGACCAGCCCTATCGCGGATTCGTCGAGGCCGAGCCCGAGCGACAGCATGTAAGGCCCGACGACGAGCGTCGACATCATGACGGTGCTGATAAAAAGATTCATGGCCAGTGACAGACCGATCCGGCTGTTGCGCAGAAGGACGATTGGCACCAGCGGGCTTGTGGTCACGATCTGGCGCCAGACGAACAGGGCGGCGAGCACGGCCGTGAGCGGGAAAAGCATCCGTGCATCGAGCACATCCCCCGCCGACGTCATCGACAAGGCATAGGCCGACAAGGCCAGGGCCAGCAGGAGGCTTCCGAACCAGTCGATCGCTGCAGACGCCGTTGTTTCGCGCCGGGGCTGGCGGGAAAAGACGATGACGGCCATGGCGAGAAGCATGAATGCCACGAGGCCCACCGTGACAAAGCCGGCACGCCAGCCATAGTGCTCGATGGTGATGCCGCCGAGTGATGGTCCAAGTGCAGTGCCGACCGCCGACATCGTGCCGAGCAGGCCCATTGCCGACCCCGTTTTCTCCCCGGGGACGACTGTGCGGATGATCGAGATTGGCAGTGCCATCAGAACGGCGCCGCCGAGCCCCTGGAAGATGCGGGCGGCAATCAGGCTCGACAGTGTCGGAGCGAATGCGCAGGCCAATGATGCAAGCGCGAAGACGGCGAGGCCAAGGATCAGGACCCGTGTGTGTCCCAAGAGGTCGCCCAGCCTGCCGAGCGCGACGATGCTGGCGGTGACTGCGACGAGGTAGGCAATGATGACCCATTGCACCGACTGGAGGGGCGCCGCGAAAGCTCTTGCCAAAGCCGGCAAGGCAACCGTCGCGAGGCTTATGCCAAGCGACCCGACCAGCATGCTGCCGGCGAGAATGACAAGGGCGGGATTTGCAGAGGTGGCAGGTGAGGCTTTCATGACGTTTCTCGTTGTGTCGTGGAGGGGAGAAGGATAGCTTGCCACTTCAAGTCGACTTGAGGTCAAGGATGAAATTTCTCGATATCGGCGAGCTGGCACAGAAGGCCGGGGTCTCGGCCGCGACACTGCGGTATTACGAGGAGGTGGGGCTGATCCGGTCGGTCGCCCGTCATGGCCTGCGTCGACAGTTCGAGCCTCGCGCCTTGATGCAGCTGTCGCTGATTGCGCTCGGCAAGACAGCCGGCTTTTCGCTGCAGGAGATGAGGGGCATGTTTGGTCCCGACGGCATGCCGGAGCTTTCGCGGATGACCCTGCATGGCAAGGCGGACCAGCTGGACGCGCAGATCCGCAAATTGACGAGCCTGCGCAACGCCCTGCGACATGTGGCTCAATGCAAGGCGGAGTCGCACATGGACTGCTCGAAGTTTCAGCGTCTGCTGCGGGTATCCTCGACGTCCAGGCAGAAAGTGCCGAAAGCGACCATGGCGCCGGAGATGTCCGGTGCCGCCTTTTCCTGCGACCCGGTTGCAACGCTGCCGCGATCCAGGGGCCGATGACGCTCATCCCGTCTTGATGACGAAGCGCTGGCGCGCATCGCCGCCATTGTCCTGTGCAGAAACTCGACAAGCCTCGGAGGCTCGGCTAATCCTTGCTGCGAATCGCTTCGCGGCACCTCGCAAGGACCTTCCCCCTGCATCGCCCCAACCAGGTGATGCTCTATTTTTTTAAGTGGAATTCTGAATGGACAGAGCTGATTTCGTTCAGCGTTTCGGCGGGGTCTTCGAGCATTCGCCCTTTATCGCGGAACGCGCCTTCGATGCCGGCATGATCGAGGAGCCGCTGACGGCGCTCGACATACATGATGCGATGGCCGCCATGTTTCGAACGGCAAGTCCGGACGAGCGGCTCGGCGTCCTCAAGGCGCATCCCGATCTGGCGGGCAAGCTCGCCATATCAGGCGAGCTGACGGACGACAGCAAACGAGAACAGGCCGGTGCCGGTCTCGATCGCTTGAGTGCCGAAGAGCATGCCCGCTTCACCGAGCTCAATGCGACCTATGTCGAGACCTTCGGCTTTCCCTTCATCATTGCGGTGAAGGGGCTGACCAAGGACGACATTCTGCAGGCTTTTGAAACGCGCATTGCGAACGGCCGCGACCAGGAATTCGAAACCGCTTGCCAGCAGGTGGAAAAAATCGCCCGGCTTCGTCTGGAAAGCTTGCTTCCAGAAGCGCGTTGACCTGCTTGGGACCTCGCCTGGACCGACCACGGCGCATAGGAGCGCCTGATCGGATTTTGATGCGGGGATTTCGACAAGATCGGATCCCGGGCGCGCTGCACGATCTTGGGTGATCGGATGGAGTTCCGTCGACCTACATCACTGCAAGGGCAGTCGCAGAATGCAAAAAGAGCGGGCTCTGGCCCGCTCAGCGCATGTTTTCCGTCCGTCCGCAATGCGGACGGCATCCAGTCGCCATGATGGCGCTTACTGCTTCGGCGCCCGTTCGGCCTCGCGGATCGCTTCTTCGTGATACCAGCTCGCCGAACCGCTCTCATAGATCACGGGCTTCGGCGTCTGGCGCTCACGCATGGCGTTCAGCCGGGCCAGGTCACGCACCGGGAATTCGTAGATCTTCGCCGATTCCCGAACGATGTTCGTTGCCATGCTACTACCTCTCGTTTCACCGATAGTTCTCTCAGTGCTTCATGCTTACCACGTCCAAAACTCAAATGCACATGAAAAGTGCAAAATGCCTATTTTATGGGCAGTAATGAAGCAGAAGTAGTGATGAATTTAAAATCATCACCGCGCTTTCGTGATCTTTTGCGGGCTGAGAACACCTGACAGGCGCCTTCAGTTCCCTGAATGTGCGGTCATTCTATTAATGAAAGGCCTGTACTCTTCCCGCTTTGGCCGCCGTTCTGCGACAAAATGGCCGAATCTCGCAGTCTCTCCGCAAACTGGCACGCTTCCTGCTTTTTCATTTCCGACTCCCGGGCGAACCGGAGAATCACCCCTCTGTTGCGCATGAATGGCGCGAGACTGAAGAGAGAGCACCATGACCAAGTTTAAGCTCGAGTATATCTGGCTCGATGGCTACAAGCCGGTAGCAAACCTGCGTGGCAAGACGCAGATCAAGGAATTCGACAGCTTTCCGACCCTGGAACAGCTGCCGCTCTGGGGCTTTGATGGCTCCTCCACGATGCAGGCTGAAGGCCACTCGTCGGATTGCGTGCTGAAGCCGGTCGCCATCTATCCCGATCCTGCTCGCACCAACGGCGCTCTCGTCATGTGCGAAGTCATGATGCCCGATGGCGTCACCCCGCATCCGTCGAACAGCCGCGCCACGATCCTCGACGACGAAGGCGCATGGTTCGGTTTCGAACAGGAATACTTCTTCTACGAAAACGGCCGTCCGCTCGGCTTCCCCGAGCAGGGTTATCCCGCTCCGCAGGGTCCGTACTACACCGGCGTCGGCTACAAGAATGTCGGTTCGGTTGCCCGTGAGATCGTCGAAGAACACCTCGACCTGTGCCTGGAAGCCGGCATCAACCACGAAGGCATCAATGCCGAAGTCGCCAAGGGCCAGTGGGAATTCCAGGTGTTCGGCAAGGGCTCCAAAAAGGCCGCCGACCAGATCTGGATCGCCCGCTACCTGCTGCTGCGTCTGTGCGAGACCTATGGCATCGACGTCGAATTCCATTGCAAGCCGCTCGGTGATACCGACTGGAACGGCTCGGGCATGCACTGCAACTTCTCGACCACTTTCATGCGCGAAGTGGGCGGCAAGGAGTATTTCGAAGCCCTCATGGCATCCTTCGCCAAGAACTGGCAGGATCACATCGACGTCTACGGTCCGGACAACCATCTGCGCCTGACCGGCAAGCACGAGACGGCTCCGTGGAACAAGTTCTCCTACGGCGTTGCCGACCGTGGCGCCTCGATCCGCGTTCCGCACTCCTTCGTCAACAACGGCTACAAGGGCTACCTGGAAGATCGCCGCCCGAACTCGCAGGGCTGCCCCTACCAGATCGCTTCCGTCGTCCTGAAGACGATCGCCGAAGTTCCGACGGCTGATTACGCGCGCAGCGCTGCCTGATTTCAGGTCAAAACCCGTGATACAGCGCCGGTGGAAACGCCGGCGCTGTTTTCATTTGGGGGGCTCGATGTGGAGCTTTCTCGGGCTTCGGGTTTGTTTTACGATCGCGTCCAGGGAGATCTGCGATGAGACCGTCAGTAGTGCTGGAGACGAACAGGCAGGCGATCCGCGAAGCGACGGCACGGCACAAGGCGACAAACCCGCGCGTCTTCGGTTCTGTCGCACGAGGCGAGGACGGTCCGGACAGCGATCTCGATATCCCGGTGGATGGCCTCCCCGGCGTGACGCTGTTCGATCTTGGCGGGCTACAGGCTGAGATGGAAGACCTGCTGCCCTGTCGGGTAGACATCGCCTCCTCGGGCGGCCTGAAAGAGCGGATGCGGGAGCGGATCCTCGCCGAGGCGCGCGCCATATGACTCCCGAAGAGCGGCTGCTCGATAATCTCATAGACATGGAGGAGGCCGCGGCCGAAGCCATAGGGTTCCTCGGTGGGGTCAGTTTCGAGGCGTTCGAGGACGATCTGTTGCGCCAGCGCGCGGTGGCCATGACCTTCGTTCTGATTGCTGCAGCCGCCGCCCGTATCCAGGCCAGGTTTCCCGATATTGCTTCTGAGCAACCCGAGATCGCCTGGGCACAGATGCGGGGGCTAAGTAATCTTGTGGTCCATCAATATGACCGGCTGGATTGGCGTCAGGTCTGGGATACGGTTCAGTCTGACCTTCCGAAGCTGGTTCGCCAGATCCACCAGCTTCGCCACCCGCATCTCCAGGGAGAATAGCCCCTTTGCCCATCGAACTCCCCATCCGTCCGCTGACGGCCTCCGCCTTTGCGCCATTCGGCGAGGTGATCGAGGCCGATCCCGCCACCATGCGGCTGATCAATGGCGGCACGACCGAGCGGTTTCATGCGCTCTTTTCGCCCGAAGCGACAGGCGAGGGGGCGCGGGTGATCGTCAATATCTTTCGCGGACAGCCACGCGCCTTTCCCTATGCGGTAGACATGATGGAGCGGCATCCGTTCGGCAGTCAGAGTTTCTCGCCGCTGTCGGGGCGGCCGTTTCTTGTTGCCGTTTCGCCCGATGAGGATGGCAAGCCGGGGGATCCCCAGGTGTTTCTGGCGGCGCCGCATCAGGGGGTGAACTATCGGCGCAACACCTGGCACCATCCCTTGATGGCGATCGGTGCGGTCTGCGATTTCCTGGTTGTGGATCGTGACGGACCCGGCAACAATCTCGAAGAGTTCTTCTTCGACACCCCCTTCGTGATTCGGGAGCCCCAGATATGACCGGCCTCACCACCCATGTGCTCGACACAGCACTCGGCAAGCCCGCTCAGGGCCTGCGCATCCAGCTGATGCGGATGAACGGCGAAGAGGCGGAACTGATCAAGACCCTCTTCACCAATGACGATGGTCGTGTCGATGGCGGTCCGATCCTTGCCGGTGACGAGTTTCAGATCGGGCAGTATGAACTGCTCTTTCACGCCGGCGATTATCTCAAGGGAACGGGAGCCACGCTCACCGATCCGCCCTTCCTCGACGTGATCCCGATCCGCTTCGGGATTTCGGATACCACGGCGCATTATCATGTGCCGCTGCTGCTTTCGCCCTATGGCTATTCGACCTATCGGGGCAGCTGATGCGTTTCGCCGCGATCGCCGACATCCATGGCAATCATCTGGCGCTCCAGGCCGTTATTGCCGATATCCGTGCACAGGGGATCGATGAGATCGTCAATCTCGGAGACAGTTTTTCCGGGCCACTCGAGGCGGGTCTGACGGCTGATCTCCTGATGCCGCTCAATGCGCTGACGGTGCGGGGCAATCATGATCGAGCCTTGGTCGATCGGCCTTTCGAGGCAATGGGAGACTGGGAAAAACCAAGTTATCCGCAATTGTCCGCCACCCATCTCGACTGGATCCGCAGATTGCCGGAGACAGCCTATATGGGCGACGAGGTGTTTCTCTGTCACGCGACGCCGCAGGATGACAATACGTACTGGACCGAGACATTGTCTGCGGACGGCATCTTCCATCTGAAACCGCGCGCAGAGATCGAGGCCCTGGCGGAGGGCATCGACACGCCGCTCCTTCTCTGCGGCCACAGCCATATCCCGCGTGCGGTTCAGCTCTCGGATGGTCGCCTGCTCGTCAATCCCGGTAGCGTCGGCTGCCCCGGCTTCGATTATGACGTGCCCGTCTATCACAAGGCCCAGGCCGGGACGCCATTTGCCAGCTATGCGATCCTCGAAAGGAGCCCGCGTGGCTGGCAGCCGAGTTTCCGGCTTGTGCGCTACGACAATCTCGCCATGGCAGAACTCGCGCGCCGCCATGGCATGATGGATTGGGTCAGTGCGCTGTCGAGTGGCTGGATCGCTTGAACCGGCTCAGAACGGGCTTTCCGCGATGATGCTCTTGTCGACATCCGACAGCTGTCGCTTGCCGCAGAGCGCCATGGTGACATCCATCTCCTTGGCGATGATCTCAAGAGCCTTGGTGACGCCCTGCTTGCCCATGGCGCCGAGGCCGTAAAGGAAGGGGCGGCCGATATAGGTGCCCTTGGCGCCCAGTGCCACGGCTTTCAGCACGTCCTGACCGGAACGGATGCCGCCATCCATGTGGACTTCGACCTTGTGTCCGACGGCGTCGACGATTTTCGGCAGCATGGAAATCGAGGAATGGGCACTGTCCAGCTGACGGCCGCCATGATTGGAGACGACGATCGCATCGGCGCCGGTTTTCGCCGCCATCTTGGCATCCTCGACGTCGAGGATGCCCTTGATGATCAGCTTGCCGCCCCATTGTTTCCGGATCCAGTCCACATCCTTCCAGGAGAGCTTGGGGTCGAACTGTTCGGCCGTCCAGGCATGCAGCGATGAGAGGTCGGTGACATTCTTGGCGTGGCCGTGAATGTTGCGGAAGGTACGGCGGTTCGTCTGCAGCATGTTCCAGCACCAGCGTGGACGTGTCGCCATCTGGTAGAGATGTTTGGGCGTCAGCCGCGGCGGGGCTGCCAGGCTGTTGCGGATATCCTTGTGGCGCTGGCCAAGCAGTTGCAGGTCGGCGGTCAGAACGAGTGCCGAGCATTTGGCCGCCTTGGCGCGCTCGATCAGGTTCACCACGAAGTCGCGGTCGCGCATGACATAGAGCTGAAACCAGAAGGGGCGGGTGGTGACGGAAGCCACGTCCTCGATCGAGCAGATGCTCATGGTCGAGAGTGTGAAGGGCACGCCGAATTCCTCAGCCGCCCTGGCGGCCAGCATTTCGCCGTCTGCATGCTGCATGCCGGTCAGACCCGTCGGCGCCAGCGCCACCGGCATCTTGACCTTCTCGCCGATCATGGTCGTCTCGAGCGTGCGACCACTCATGTCGACCAGGACGCGCTGGCGAAGTTTGATCTTTGCGAAATCGCTCTCGTTCGCCCGGTAGGTGCTCTCGGTGTAGGAGCCGCTGTCGGCATAATCGAAGAAAAGTTTCGGCACGCGGCGGCGAGCGAGATCCTTCAGGTCGGAGATTTCGAGAATGGGGGCCATATCTTATGCCTTTCGGGATTGACGACAGTCGGTCATCAGAAGTGCTCGCCGGATTTGAAGGGGCCGACGCGGATGCCGGCGGCGATGAGGTAGGCTGTTGACCAGCCGATCAGGAGGAAGCCGTTGACGCTTTCCAGAGCCGCCAGCATGCGCCATTCGGGGTTGGGCACCACATCGCCATAGCCCAGGGTGGAAAATGTCGTGGTGGAGAAATACAAGGCCGTCTCAAAATCATCGACGACGCCAATCACCATGAACCCGGCGGCCCAGAGCCAGACTTCCGCCGTCAGGACTGCAAAGACGCCGATAACGACCGTGTTCATGGCCAGCAACCGGCTTCTGTGGCCATGCAGACGAATCCGGTCGGTGATCCAGGCCATGGCATGGGTCACGGCCATGAGGCCGAAGGTGTGGACCACCACCGTCAGCGAAATCATAAGTGTGCCGATAGCCAGATTGGCGATCATCGATAGACGCTCTCCCCGGCCGCATCTCCTCTCACGACCGCAACTCCTTGCGTAGCACGAATTTCAGCCCTGACCAGATGCCGTCGACCGCGCAGACCTTCACATCCACCAGTCCCGTCGGCAGGAAGATGGTCCGGAGGGCGTCCTCTGTGATGGTGGTGGGGATGCGTGAAGTCTTTTTCGGCCAGGAGATCCACAGCATGCCTGCTGGCTTCAACACGGACTTGAGCTGCGCCGCGTGATCTTCCAGCGCAGCGCGCGATGTCTCGAAAACATGGACGTAATCCAGGTCGCGCCCCGTGGCCGCGGCCAGATCGGGCGCGCACCGGGCGGCCGGCATACCCCCAGCCAGATAGGCAAGACCGTCCGGCAAGCCGATGAAGAGGGCGGCCAATTCCGGCTTCAATCCGAGTTTCTTCGGAAGAGGGGTGCTGGAATAGCCGCTTTCGCTCACTGGACCCTCACACCATGGCCCCGGGCTTGGATGCCCTGCCGGCGACATAGGTTTCGACCACCGAACGATCGTCGCCGAGCGTCTGCAACAGGAAAAGCTCTTCGCTCAACGAGGTCACCGTCTCCATCCGGAGCCGCATGGCTGGCGTAGCGGCGGCATTCAGCACAACGATATCGGCATCGGTGCCTTCATCAAGCGTTCCGATCCGGTCGGCGAGGTCGAGCGCCACCGCATTGCCAAGGGTCATGTGGTAGAAGCTCTCCAGCGGGTTCAAGCGCTCACCCAGCAATTGCTGGATCTTGTAGGCCTCGTCCATGGTCTTGAACATGGAGTAGCTCGAGCCGCCGCCGATGTCGGTGGCGACCGCAATGGTGACAGGCTTTTCGCGCCGCTTCATCGCCTTCAGCGGAAAGAGGCCGGAGCCGAGGAAGAGGTTCGAGGTCGGGCAATGAACCGCGACCGCGCCGCTGTCCGCCATGGCATCCGCCTCGCGATCCGACAAATGGATCGCATGGCCGAAGAGAGCCTTTCTCCGGAGCAGGCCGTAGCGGGCGTAAATGTCCGTATAGTCCTTGGCGTCCGGATAGAGTTCGCAGGTATAGCGGATCTCGTCGTGGTTCTCAGACAGATGCGTCTGGACATGCAGGTCGGGAAATTCTTCCGCCAGCGTCTGCGTCATCGCCATCTGCTCGGGGGTCGAGGTGATGGCAAAACGGGGCGTGATGGCGACGTGGTTGCGGCCCTTGCCGTGCCACTGTTCGATGACGGCGCGGGTCTCATCATAGCCGAGTTGCGGCGTGTCGAGCAGGCCCTGCGGGGCGTTGCGGTCCATCATCACCTTGCCGCCGATCATCAGCGTGCCGCGCTTCTGGCTCTCGGCAAAGAAGGCGTCGGCAGAGGTCTTGTGCACCGAGCAATAGGCAACTGCGGTCGTCGTGCCCTGGCGCAGGAATTCGTCGAAGAACTGGATCGCGATCCGCTCGGCATGGGCGCTCTCGACGAAACGGCATTCCTCGGGGAAGGTGTAGGTGTCGAGCCACTCCAGCAGGTTGGCGGCATAGGACGCGATCACCTGCATCTGCGGGAAATGCACGTGGCAGTCGATCAGGCCGGGCAGGATCAGATGCGGGCGGTGGTCGATCTCGGTTGTATCCGCGCCGGCCTTTGCCTTTACTTCCGCGTAGTCGCCGGTGGCAACAATCTTGCCGTCACGGACCAGCAGCGCGCCATCTTCCTCATAGAGATAGCTCTCGCGGTCGCCGGCATGGTCGGGTGCCCTCACAAAGGAGAGGAGGCGGCCGCGGATCAGGATCTCAGGTGTCATCATTTGCCTTCGACCGTCGTCTCGTACCAGGCGACGAGCAACTGGCGCTCTTCGGGCGAGAGATCGGTGATGTTTCCAGGCGGCATGGCATGGCTGCGGCCGGCCTGGAGATAGATTTCACGGGCATGGGCGGCGATCTCGCCGTCCGTTTCAAGCTTCACGTTCTTCGGTGCCCGCGCGATGCCGTCCCAGACGGGCTCGGCTGCGTGGCACATCGAACAGCGGCCCTGTACGACATCGCGCACGGCTTCGAAATGGCCGTTTGCAACAAAGGTCTGTTCACGGGTCGAAAGGCCCGCCTGGTCTTCCTCGCCGGTCAGCACCTTTGGCACCGTCGACAGCCACATGATGACGATGAAGATGAGCACCGTCACCAGCCAGGTCCAGGTCGGCTTGCCCTTGCGGGCATGGGTGGTGTTGAACCAGTGGCGAATGGTGACGCCCATCAGGAAAACGAGGGCCGCGATGATCCAGTTGAACTCCGTGGCAAACGCCAGCGGATAGTGGTTCGACAGCATGAAGAAGATGACGGGCAGCGTCAGGTAGTTGTTGTGCAGCGAGCGCTGCTTGGCGATCACGCCGTATTTCGGATCGGGTGTGCGGCCCGCGACCAGATCGGCCACGACGATCTTCTGGTTGGGAATGATGATGAAAAAGACATTGGCCGACATGATCGTCGCGGTAAACGCGCCGAGATGCAGGAAGGCGGCGCGACCGGTGAAGATCTGGGTGTAGCCCCAGGCCATGGCGATAAGCACGATGTAGAGCAGGGCCATCAGGCCCCAGGTGTTGCGGCCGAGCGGTGACTTGCACAGGAGGTCGTACAGGATCCAGCCGACGGCCAGCGACGCCAGCGACAGGCCGATCGCCTGCCAGGACTCGATGTCGAGCACCGTGCGGTCGATGAGGAAAAGGTCGGCGCCGCCGTAATAGACCACGGCCAGCAGCGCAAAACCCGAGAGCCAGGTGGCGTAGCTCTCCCATTTGAACCAGGTGAGATGCTCCGGCATCGAGGCGGGGGCGACCAGATATTTCTGGATATGGTAGAAACCACCGCCATGCACCTGCCACTCCTCGCCATAGGCGCCGACCGGCAGGCCTGGACGCTTCACCAGGCCGAGATCCAGCGCGATGAAGTAAAAGGATGAGCCGATCCAGGCGATCGCGGTGATCACATGCAGCCAGCGGACGGCGAAGTTCAGCCATTCCCAGGCGATCGCGTATTCATACATTCGGAGTTCCCCTGTTGTCCTCCCGACCGCCTAGTGTGGAAAATATTGCTTTGCAAGGGAAGCCCTCTCACGTTCGGGCGGGGTGATGAAGGTCGATTTATGCAGGGATTCTTTTCTTTCGCAGAAACCCGTGAAATCATGGCGCTTTTTCGGCTTCGAGCGTGGCCGTGATCCAGGCGTGGAAGGCCCTGATCTTCGGTGCGTTGCGTCTGGAGTGGGAATAGACAAGCTGGATGGGCGCATTGGCTGGGCAGGCGAGCTCGAACGGGCGGATCAGGCGGCCCGAGGCCAGCTCCTCCTTGAAGAAGAAGGGGCTGATGATGGCAACGCCAAAGCCAGCGATTGCGGAATTGGCCTCCAGATCCTGCGCCTCGTAGCTGTGCAGCTTGGTGTCGATCAGGGTGGGATTGTGAATGCCGACGGCGGCAAACCATTGCGGCCACCAGGGGTCGCCCGGGCTGATGATCGGCAGCTTCAAAAGATCGGCCGGTTCATGCACGCCGCCGATGCTTTCCGCCAGCTTGGGGCTCAGCATCGGTGTGAAGTCCAGCCGGATCAACGGATGTGCGATGGTGCCCGGCCAAGGGCCATTACCCCAGGGGATCGCGACGTCAGCGCTCTTGGTCGCGAGGTCTTCGAACTTGCTGACGCGCAGCAGGCGCACCGCGATATCTGGATGGGCGAGCTGAAAACTGCCGAGATGGCGGGCCAGCCAGTTTGAAGCGAAGGTCGGCACCGAGTGGATCTCAAGTGTTTCGACGGCACTGCGCTTCGCCTGCTGCACGGCGTCGACCAGCACCTCAAAGCCTTCCGTCACCTTCGGATGCAGGCGCGCTCCAGTTTCGGTCAATCCGATCTGGCGCGGACGACGCCAGAAAAGCGGCTCGCCGACATAGTCCTCGAGGAGCTTGATCTGATAGCTCACGGCTGTCTGGGTCATGCCCAGTTCTTCGCCGGCCCGCGTGAAACTCATCAGGCGTCCGACCGCCTCGAAGACACGAATGGCGTTCAGCGGGAGTTGGCGCGACAGTTTCATGGATCAGCTCTCTTTATCCATCGCAAGCCTAATTGAATTGGATCAGCCTCGCAACCACAGGCATGATCGGTCCATCAGACAAGAATGACATCAATCGCGTGGAGGCGAAAATGGTATCCGCGATCGGACGACTCGTGCCTGCAACTGAAGGCATCGAAACATGGTTTCGTGACCTGCTTCTCGCCGGGCGGACGCGGCGGCGGACGCGCCTGGAAGACCTGCCGCCGGACTTGCGGCGGGATATTGGTCTCGCGAGCGAGCCGCCCGCGGACTGCGCACTGCATGACTGGCGCGGCCGGCGCCGGCGCGACTTCATCTTGCCGGGTCCTTTGTAGAATCGCATGCGAATTCAGTGAGCTGTGCAGTCTGCTTGAAAGACGGCTCGAGAAAGATCGACGCTTGCTCACACGAGCAGAACGCCTGCCAGTTCTGCCGCCACCATCGCGGCAATCACCGCCGGGCGCTTGTCCTTCACCGCGCTCCCTCCGATCGGCAGTGTCAGTCGTTCGAGGGCAGCGCGTCCCATGCCTTCGCGCTCCAAGAAGGAGGCGAAGGTGGCGCGCTTGGTCTTGGAGCCGATCATGCCGACATAGGCGAGATCGCTGCGGGCGAGCGCTTGCCTGCAGATCAGAAAATCCAATGCATGGTCATGGGTGAGGATGACCAAGGCAGCGCCCGGTTTCGCTCGCGCCACCTCGGCCTCGGGCATGGCGACGCGGCGGAATGTGATGCCATCAGGGACCTCACCGTCGATTTCTGGCCGCGAGTCGATGAGGGTGACATTCAACGGTAGGGGGCTAAGCGCCCGGGTCAGGGCCAGCCCGACATGGCCGGCACCGAAGAGCATGACTTCAGGAAACCCGGCGCGTTCATCGGCGAGGCGCCTTACCAGGTCTGAAGTGACGGATGCATCGACCGCACGAAAGGACAAAAGCGTGCGGCCGCCGCAGCATTGGCCGATCTCCGGTCCCAAGGGCACGTCGAGTGTCTCGGCCACCTCTGCGCCTGCCAGACGCCTTCGGGCGTGCTCGATCGCCATAAACTCCAGATGACCACCGCCGATCGTGCCCCAAAGCGCATTTGGTGACACCAGCATCAGCGTGCCCATGTCGCGCGGGGTCGAGCCCTTGGTCTCGGCAACCTCGACGAGGACGGAATTGGAATGGGTGGCGAGAAAAGCGGGGAGGGTGGTAGCGGTCATGATGATGCGATCCTAGCACTCAATACCGGGAACTGGACAGCAGGGCTTGGGGTTTATTCCCCTGGGTTTCACCGCGCCTGTAACGGGACTGACGTGTTATGGTTCCGCGTCGAAGACATGGGAGCTTCAATGACCAGAACCAAAGGCCTGATCGTCTGGCTGCTCGTTGCGGTTTTCGCCGTGGCGCTTTTCCTCGTCAATCCGCTGGCGGATGTCGCCGCGCGCTTCAGCCGGGACGTGATGATCGGCAGCGGCGCGCTCTATGGCACGCTGCGGGTGGCCAATTCGGTGATGAGCGTTGCGCGCGATGCCGACATTACCGGCGGGGTGGGCGTGGCCTCCGTGACCGCAAGCCCCGGCCAACTGCTCCAGCCCGTCATCAATACCATTGAACGCCTGGTCGATCTTCTGTTCGGCCTTGCCATCGTCTCCGGCATCTTGTCGCTGGTACTCGTGCCGGTCGCGAAGGTGGCTTCCGTCGGCTTGGCGGTCTGTTCCCTGTTTTGCGCGGCGTTGACCCTGACGGCCCGGCAAGTGCCGCCCATGATGGACCGTCTCGCCCGGGCGATCATCGCGCTTGGAGTTCTGGGCGCCCTTCTGCTGCCCGCATCCTACACCATCGCCTTTTATGCCGGCGACGCCATCACTGACAGGGCCTGGAGCCAGGCCACAGAGGTCTTCGATCGCATGCAAGGTCAGCATGCGTCGGTGGACGGCGACGTCGCCGCGACGGCCGGCGTGCTTTCGCCCACCGACAGGATCGTGCCGGCGGAGGACGGCATGTTCGACCGGCTTGGCTCTGCATTTACCGGGACCCTGCAGGCCGCCTCCGATATGGCGGCCACGGCTGCCGCGAACGCGCAGGTCATCCAGGATGGCGTTGCCATTTCCGCAGACCTGTTCACCGCGTCCATCGGCATTGCGACCGCCTATCTGGTGAAGCTGCTTGTTCTACCGGCCCTGATCCTTGCAGCCTTCCTCTACGTGCTGAGAGCGGCCATGCGCTGAGCCCATCAAGCCCGTTTCAACCTCTCCACCGCCATCAGCACGCGCTCCGGCGTGGCGGGAGCGTCCAGCTTCGGGCAAACGCGGTAATCCGCGACCGAGGCCACAGCCATCGAGAGCGCTTCGAGCACCGAGATCGCCAGCATGAAGGGCGGTTCGCCAACGGCCTTGGAGCGACCAATGGTCGGTTCGGCATTTTCCGACCACGGCACCAGCTTCGTGTTGAAAATTTTCGGCCGGTCGGAGGCGAGCGGGATCTTGTAGGTGGAGGGCGCGTGGGTGCGAAGCCTGCCCTTGCCGTCCCACCAGAGTTCTTCGGTCGTCAGCCAGCCCATGCCCTGAACGAAGCCGCCCTCGATCTGGCCGATATCGATGGCCGGGTTCAGCGACTTGCCGACATCGTGGAGAATGTCGGTGCGATCCATCAGATATTCGCCGGTGAGCGTATCGATCGAGACTTCCGAGCAGGCCGCACCATAGGCGTAGTAGTAGAAGGGCGTGCCGCGACCGGCGGCGCGATCCCAATGGATCTTCGGTGTCTTGTAGAAACCCGCTGCCGAGAGCTGGACGCGGCCAAAATAGGCCTGTTTGACGAAGTCGCCGAAGGAGAAGATATGCTCGCCAACGCGCACGCGGTTGGGCAGAAACTCGACGTCGGCGGACGGGACACCGTATTTCTCGCAGGCAAACGCGACCAGCCGTTCCTTGATCTGGCGGGCGGCGTCGAAGGCGGCCATGCCGTTCAGGTCGGAGCCGGAGGAGGCGGCGG
Organism: Rhizobium sp. 'Codium 1'; assembly: GCF_020889605.1. Classification (NCBI taxonomy): domain Bacteria; kingdom Pseudomonadati; phylum Pseudomonadota; class Alphaproteobacteria; order Hyphomicrobiales; family Rhizobiaceae; genus Rhizobium; species Rhizobium sp. 'Codium 1'. The sequence goes on along the minus strand of NZ_JAJGPW010000002.1, from coordinate 224,636 downwards.
TGGCCGAGGTGTTCGGCACCTTGGCGGTCGTGGTGGCGGTGATCTTCACCGTGTCGACATCCACCTGGAAACAGTCGGCGACGACCTGGGCGACCTTGGTGTAGAGGCCCTGGCCCATTTCGGTGCCGCCATGGTTCAGATGGATCGAGCCGTCCTGATAGATATGGACGAGTGCGCCGGCCTGGTTGAAAGCGGTCATGGTGAAGGAGATGCCGAACTTTACCGGCGTGAGCGCGATGCCCTTCTTTATGACCGGGCTTGTCCTGTTGAAGTCTATGATCGCCTGACGACGCGTCTGATAATCGACCGAGGTTTCGAGTTCCTCGACGACCTTCAGGATGATGTTGTCTTCCACCTGCTGGTGGTAGGGCGTCACGTCGCGGCCCGAGCCCTTCTCGCCATAGAAATTGGCCTTGCGTACCTCCAGCGGATCCTTGCCCAGTGCATAGGCAATCTCCTCGATCACGCGCTCGCCGCCGAGCATGCCCTGCGGCCCTCCGAAACCGCGATAGGCGGTGTTGGAGACAGTATGCGTCTTCAGCGGTTGCGAGGTCAGCGTCACATGCGGGTAGAAATAGCTGGAATCGGCATGGAAGAGGGCGCGATCGGTGACCGGGCCGGACAGATCCGAGGAATACCCGCAGCGGGCGGCGAAGTTCGCCTCGATCGCGTGGATCTTGCCGTCGCCATCAAAGGCGACGTCGAAGTCCATCTTGAAATCGTGGCGCTTGCCAGTAACGCCCATGTCTTCGTCGCGGTCAGGGCGAAATTTCACGGCGCGGTTCAGCTTCTTGGCGGCCAGGGCCGCCAGTGCTGCGAACTGGTTTCCCTGGGTTTCCTTGCCGCCGAAACCGCCACCCATGCGTCGCGTATTCACGGTGACGGCATTGGAGGGAATGTCGAGAACATGGCCGACGATGTGCTGGATCTCGGAAGGGTGCTGGGTCGAGGACCAGACGGTGACGTCGTCGTCCTCGCCGGGGATGGCGAGCGCGATATGGCTTTCAAGATAGAAGTGCTCCTGGCCGCCGATGCGCATCGAGCCCTGGATGCGGTGGGCCGCCTTGTCGAGTTCCGTCTCCGGCGTGCCGCGCTTCAGCGTCATGCCCGGCGTCACCAGCGGCGCGTCGTTTTCAAGTGCGCCATCGATATCGGTCCAGAAGGGCAGGTCGCGGTAGTCGACTTTGGCGAGACGGGCCGCCTTCCGGGCTATGTCGCGGGTCTCGGCGATCACGGCGAAGATCGTCTGGCCGTGAAATTCAATCTTGTCCGTTGCGATCAACGGCTCGTCGTGCCGGCCGCCGGAGGAGACGTCGTTGACGCCGGCAATGTCGGCTGCCGTCAGTACGCAGACGACACCCGGATAGGATTTCACCGCCGAAAGGTCGATCGACAGGATCTCCGCATGGGCGCGGTCGGCCATGCCGAGCGCGCCGTGCAGCAGGCCTGCGGGTTCGGGAATGTCGTCGATATATTCGGCACTTCCGGCGACATGCTTGTGTGCTGAATCATGCCTGAGCGACTGGTGCATCGGCCCCTTGATGTATTTCGTCGTCTCGTAGGTCGCCTTGTCCATGATCAAGCCTCCTCCGTCGCGAAGCGCTGCAGTTCCTGCGGGGTGCCGGACACTTCGAGGAAAAACCGCGTCAGCAGGTTCTTCGCCGTCAGTTGACGGTAGTCGGCCGTGGCGCGCCAGTCGGTGAGGGGCTGGTAGTCGCGGTCGAAGGCGTCGCGCGCGGCATCGACAGTCGCCTGGGTAAACGGCTTTCCATAAAGTGCTGCCTCTACCGACCGTGCCCGCTTTGGCGTGCCTGCCATGCCGCCAAATGCGATGCGGATGTGGGTGACCACGCCATCAGCATCGGTCTCCAGATGGAAGGCGCCGCAAAGGGCCGAGATGTCCTCGTCGCGGCGCTTGGTGATCTTGTAGACGGCCACATGGCTTGTCGCCTTGGGACGCGGGACGAAGAGGCTTTCGACGAATTCGCCCGGCTGCCGGTCCTGCTTGCCGTAGTCGATGAAGAAGTCCTCGAGTGGCATGGTTCGTGTGCCTGAGGTGGAGCGCAGCGTGACGGTGGCCGACAGTGCGATCAGCGCCGGAGGGCTGTCGCCGATCGGCGAGCCGTTCGCGATATTGCCGCCGATCGTGCCCATGTTGCGCACCTGCTGGCCGCCGATGCGCTCGATCAGGCGGCCGAAGGCTGGAATTTCCCGGCGCAGGATCTCGAAAGCGCTGGAATAGCTGACGCCGGCGCCCAGCGTGATGCCCTCGGGCCTGACGGTGGTCCTTTGCAGGTCTTCCAGATGATTGATGAAGACCACAGGATCGAGAACGCGCATTTGTTTGGTAACCCAGAGGCCGACATCGGTCGCACCGGCGACGACGGTTGCCTTGGGATGGGCGGCGAGGGTGTTCGCCAGGGCTTCGACGCTGCCGGGCACCACCAGGGTGCGGCCATCGCAGCCATTCACCAGGATGGTCTCATGGCTGACCAGCTCTTCCAGCCGCGCGATGATTTCGGCGCGTTCGCGTTCCAGCGGGTCGAAGAGGGCGGATGGCCGGATGCGAGCCACCTGTTCGGCGGCCTTGACGATGGGCTCGTAGCCCGTGCAGCGACAGAGATTGCCTTGCAATGCCCGCTCGATTTCGGCACGGCTGGGGTTCTCCGAGGTGAGCCAAAGCCCGTAGAGCGACATGACGAATCCCGGGGTGCAGAAGCCGCATTGCGAGCCATGGCAATCGACCATGGCCTGCTGCACAGGATGCAGCGTGCCGTCCTTCGCCGCCAGATGCTCGACCGTCACAACATGGGTTGCGTTCAGCGAGCCGACGAAGCGGATGCAGGCATTGACCGTTTCATATACGAGCCGTCCCGAGACGAGGCGTCCGACCAGGACCGTGCAGGCGCCGCAATCGCCTTCCGCGCAACCTTCCTTGGAGCCCGTCAGCCGGCGCTTCAGGCGGAGGAAGTCGAGCAGCGTCTCGGTCGGGTCGAGGCTGGAAAGGGCGATGTCTTCGCCGTTCAGGATGAAACGAATGCTGGTCATGAACTGCCTTTGTGTGCGGATGCCGCGTTATTGCGCGGTCCAGCCGCCGTCGATCGAAATGGAGGTGCCGGTGATCTGCCTGGCTGCATCGCTGGCGAGGAAGATGGCGGTGGCCCCTACCTCCTCGATGGCGACGAATTCCTTCGTCGCCTGCAGACGCAGCATCACATCCGTCTTCACCTCTTCCTCGGAAATGCCGCGGGCCCTGGCCGTGTCGGGGATCTGCTTTTCCACGAGCGGCGTCAACACGTAACCGGGGCAGATGGCGTTGATGGTAATGCCGAATTCTGCCAGTTCCAAGGCAACGGACTTGGTCAGGCCCATGATCCCGTGCTTTGCGGCGACATAGGCCGATTTGTAGGGCGAGGCCACCAGCGCATGGGCGGAGGCGACATTGATGATGCGGCCCTTTTTCTTCGCCTTCATGCCGGGCACGCAGGCGCGGATCGTGTGGAAGGAGCTGGTCAGGTTGATTGCGATGATCTGGTCCCATTTGTCGATGGGAAAATCCTCGACCGGCGACACATGCTGGATTCCGGCATTGTTGACGAGCACGTCGATGCCGCCAAAAGTCGTCTCGGCGGTGGCGATCAGGTCGGCAATCTCTGCCGGTCTGGTCATGTCGGCGCCGTGATAGATCGCCTTGCCGCCATGGGCTTCGAGGGCCTTGCGGTTTGCCTCGATCTCCTCAGCCGGGCCAAAGCCGTTGATAACGAGGTTCGCGCCTTCGGCTGCAAAGGCTCTGGCGATGCCGAGCCCGATCCCACTGGTCGATCCGGTGACGACGACGGTTCTTGCCATGCCATTCTCCCTTTTTAGGCCTTTTGCGACGCAATACGTGTGCGAAGTTATGCTTAAAGGCGGAGCACTGGCAATCGCGATTTTGGCGGAGGGCTGCATTGCTTGAGGTCCGGCAAAGCGGATGCTGAGACCTGTTCGTTCGCCACTTCGAAACAGTCCGTCACCCCGCCGCGGTTTGCAGGACGTCGCACGACCATCTATCTCTGGCGCAACGATACAGCGAGAGAAAACCCATGGAACTCGGCCTATACACCTTCGCGGATGTCGATCCGAATGCCGCAAACAAGGGCGCGGAAGCCAAGCGCCGCGTCGATGAGCTTCTGGCCGAAATCCGGCTGGCGGACGAAGTCGGCCTCGATGTTTTCGGTCTCGGGGAGCATCACCGTCCCGATTACATGGTCTCGTCGCCGGCGACGATCCTCGCGGCCGCTGCCGTGCAGACAAAAAACATTCGGTTGACCAGCGCGGTTTCGGTTCTCTCTTCCGATGATCCGGTTCGCGTTTTCCAGCAATATGCCACCGTCGATCTCCTCTCCAATGGCCGGGTCGAGATGATGGCCGGCCGCGGTTCCTTCATCGAGAGCTTCCCGTTGTTCGGCTACGACCTCGAAGACTATGACCTGCTGTTTGCAGAGAAGCTGCAGCTGTTGATGGAAATCCGCGAAAACGAGATCGTCACGTGGGAGGGCCAGACCCGCAAGCCAGTTCACGGCCGTGGCGTTTATCCGCGGCCGCTGCAGGACCCGCTGCCGTTGTGGATCGCGATCGGCGGCACGCCGCAATCGGCCGCGCGGGCCGGCTATCTCGGCCTGCCGTTGGCGCTCGCCATCATCGGCGGCGAGCCGCATCGCTTTGCGCCCATGTTTGATCTCTACCGTCAGAGTGCGGCGAAAGCCGGCGTTGATCCGTCGACGCTGAAAACCAGTATCAATGTGCACGGTTTCATCCATGACACGACCCAGTCTGCCGCCGACATCTTCTATGCGCCCCAGGCGGTCGTAATGGACCGGATCGGCCGCGAGCGCGGCTGGGGTCCGACCAACCGGGCGCAGTTCGATGCCTCGCGAGGGCCTGGAGGTGCGCTCTTTGTCGGCGATCCCGAGGCCGTGGCCGAAAAGATCGTTGCCATGCACGGCATATTCAAGAATGACCGCTTCCTGATGCAGATGGCGATTGGCCCCATGCCGCATGTCGAGATCATGCGCGGGATCGAGCTCTATGGCACAAAAGTGGCGCCCCTGGTGCGCAAGGCGTTGACGGAGAAGGCGTCGGCTGCGTAAGCACGAAAGCCTCAGCCGAAGAAGCATCGAAGGACCAGCATGATCGTTGAAACCGAAGAGGACCTCGTCCATCTCAAAGACATCGGGCGCATCTGCGCGACGGCGGTCAAGGTGATGGCGTCGGCGCTGGAGCCTGGGATCACCACCCGCGAGCTGGATCTGATCGGCCGCAAGGTTCTGGAGGAAAACGGCGCACAGTCGGCGCCGGAGCTCTGCTACAAATTCCCCGGCGCCACCTGCATCTCTGTCAATGAAGAGATTGCCCACGGCATTCCGGGCGACCGGGTGATCAAGGCGGGTGATCTCGTCAACATCGATGTCTCGGCCGAAAAGCTCGGTTATTTCGGCGATACCGGTTCGTCCTTCATCGTTCCGCCGGGGACGTCAAAACAGGAACGGCTGCTGCGTGACGGCAAGCGTGCGCTGTGGGTCGGGCTGAACCAGGTGAAGACCGGGCGGCCGCTGGCCGATATCGGCAATTCGATCGGTGCCTTTGCCAGGAAGAACCGCTACACGCTGATCACCAATCTCGCGAGCCACGGTGTGGGCCGTTCGCTGCACGAGGAGCCGACCGAGCTGTCGACCTGGCCGGATCCGGACGAAACACGGATCATGGAGGAGGGGCTTGTCTTTACCGTCGAGCCGTTTCTCTCGCTCGGTGGCCAATGGGCCGAGGATGGCGAGAAGGACAACTGGACGCTATATAGCGAGCCGCGGGCGCCCACCGTGCAGTTCGAGCACACGATCGTGGTGACGAAAAACGGCCCGCTGGTGCTGACGCTCGCCGATTGAGGCGAGCGTTCGATCGCAAGGATTGCTGGCTTATTCCGACTTTGCAAAGCCCACCGCAACACCCTTCTTCTTGAAATAGGACTGCATGATCTTGCGGCCCTGACGGTTTGACTGGGCAAGCTTGCCTGGTTCGAACACTGCTTCCTTGACGCCTTCCCGGGACATTGCGGCCTTCAGGGCAGCAATGTGAAGGTCGATTTCTTCATTGTCGTTGTTGATCGAGGTGTAGATGTTGTCGATCGCCTGCTGCAGGCTGAGGTCGCTCATGGTGCACTCCTGAAAAAGCTTTGGGACTTCCCTAGCGATTTTTGGGCGGGAGGCAAGGGAAGCGTAAATCTCGAGGCTTTGCCTATTCTTACAAACCCGTAATTTTCGCGGGGGTAATTCCGCCACAATTTGGCGATGCCATTGCTGGACGGTACCTTCTGCCCTAGGTTCCGCCAGACTCTACAGGACTTCTCCTTCACGAAGGTTTCCCGCGTGTTTCATTCCTTCTTTCCCCGGCCCAGGCTGTTCTTCACCTCGGCGGCTGTGTGGACTCTCGTCTGCATCATCGTCTGGTACTCCGTCGGCCCGCAGATCGGTGCCGCGATCGGCCTGCCGCCGCTCGCCGAAGGGCAGCAGCCGCCGGTCGGGCTCGCCTTCTTCTTCACGCCCGACAATCTGTGGTTCTACCTCTACTTCACCATTTTCGTGGTGCTCTTCGGAGCCGTCTGGCAGGTGATCGCCAAGGATCATCCCTGGACCAACTGGTCGATCTGGGGCTCGGCCTTCATCATCTTTATCGCCTATTTCAGCGTGCAGATCTCGGTCGCGGTCAACAACTGGCGCGGTCCCTTCTTCGACCTCTTCCAGAAGGCGCTGAACGGGGACGGGACCGTCACCGCTGGCCAGCTTTATGAGCTGCAGCTGCGATTCCTCGAAATCGGCATGGTCGGCGTGACGCTCTCGGTGTTCACGGCCTTTTTCACCAACCACTATGTCTTCCGCTGGCGCAATGCGATGAACGACTTCTACATGTCGAAGTGGGACAAGCTGCGTCACATCGAAGGTGCTTCGCAGCGTGTTCAGGAAGACACGATGCGTTTCGCCAATATCCTCGAAGGTCTCGGCGTCGCCCTGATCAATTCGGTCATGACGCTGGTCGTCTTCTTGCCGATCCTGTTCCGCATGTCGGAAAATGTGAGCGAGTTGCCGATCATCGGTGCCGTTCCGCATGCCTTGTTCTGGCTTGCAATCCTGTGGTCGGCGTTCGGAACGATCTTGCTGATGGTCGCCGGTATCCGTCTGCCGGGCCTGCAGTTCCGCAACCAGCGCGTCGAGGCGGCCTTCCGCAAGGAACTCGTCTATGGCGAGGACGATGGGGATCGGGCCCAGCCGGTGACGGTGCGCGAACTCTTCTCCAATGTTCGCCGCAACTATTTCCGCATGTACTGGCACTACACCTATTTCAACGTCGCCCGGTATACGTATGGGCAGCTGGACGCGATTTTCCTGACCTTCATCCTGATCCCGACCATTGTTGCCGGCAAGATCACCATGGGCCTCTGGCAGCAGATCGCTACGGCCTTCGGTCAGGTCACGGACAGTTTCCAGTATCTCGTCAGCTACTGGTCGACGATCATCGAGCTTCTGTCGATCCACAAGCGTCTCGCGGCTTTCGAGGCTGCCATCGATGGTGACCCGCTTCCCGAGATCGATCAGCGTTATCTCGAGCGCGAGGCCGCCGAAGGCGAGATCGCTGCGGATCGTCCGTACTGACCTCGGGCCGGTATTTCCGGCACGTGAAAGGCCGCGCAGGGAAACCGGCGCGGCCTTTCACTTTCATCCGGTTCATGAAGAGCGCTCTTTCCCGATTGGGGAAGCGCAACAGGTCGATGGCCGCAGCCGATCTGCATGCCGTTCCTCAAGGTTGAGTGGCCGCTTGTCGGGCGCGACGGCGGGCAAGCAGACGTGTCACGCGATCACATGGCGCCGGGCGCGGTCGTGGAGCTATCCCGGTCTTCCAGCATGGCAAGCGCTTGGGCATAGGTGACGCAGGCGACGTCGGGCAGGGGGCAGACTTCGGCCACCAGCCGTTCCATCGCCGCCCAATAGGCGCCGCCGTTCATCTCGACGAAGTGCAGGCCGATCTGCAGGGGAATTCGATCTCCCCGATATTGACGATCGAAGGCGGCACGGAAGGCTTCGTAGCTGCGCCCGGCGAATTCGTCGCCCTTCGACGGATGGTCAATGCCGGCCGAATGGCGGATGAAGAGATTGTAGTCCATGGCGATGATGCGCCGCTCTTTCGGCCCCTCCGGGATCAGCGGCAGGCCGAATCCGGCAAGGCCGCCCTTTGTCACCGGCAGGGCCGGGTCATGGGTCACCACGCTCGCATCATAGCGGAAGCCGTGCTCGCGCTCGGCCTGGAACAGGCTGTCAGGGGCGGAAAGATGGGGCGCGCGAAATCCGGTGATGTCGTTCTTCACGAAGTCCGCCCATTCCTTCGGCTCACGGTCGGCGAGGCCATTGTCCTTCCACGCGTTGAGAAGAACCCTGTCGAAGGTCTTGAATTCCGTCAGCCACTCGGCCGTCGTCCAGCCCTTGCCGTCGATGTGGCCACAGGTGTGGCTGGCGATCTCGTGGCCTTCCGTTTTGGCATTCCAGATGTGGTCGAGCCTGATGGCGACCTCCTCGACATCGGTTGCAAAGCCGATATTCGAGCGTCCGGCCTTCATGCCCGGAGCCTTGTAGTCGCCGGCGCGGGCGCGCGGGATAAGTGTGGTGCAGGAAAGGAAATAGGTGAAATGCGCGTTGGCACGCTTTGCAATCTCGCGGCTTCGCGCCCAGAGCCGGTTGTCATGCGCGCCATCGAAAGAGACGAGCAGGATCTGCTTCGGCCTGTTCTCGCCAGCGCCATTTGACGCAGGGGCCGGGGCTCCGGCAAGCGCCGTCGTGGCGGTCAAGGCAAGGGAAAAGGCCATCAAGTATCGCAACATCGCAAAAACACCCGGCAATCAACAAGGCGTGCTGCGTCCCATCCAAATGCGGCGAAGCTTTGAACGCTCTGGAAATTCGAACGCCAGACCAGTAAGGCTTTGGTCAACGCGACCTGAAAGGTTCTGATCCATGACGCTTCTCATTCTCGGCATCATCCTGTTTCTCGCCACCCATCTGATCCGCGTCGTCGCGCCCGGTTTTCGGCTGTCGATGATCGAGCGCTTCGGCGAGACCGGCTGGCGGGTGATCAATTCGGTGATGAGCCTCCTGTCGCTGATCATCCTGATCTGGGGCTATGCGACAGCGCCTTTCATCAATCTCTGGTTCCCGCCTGCCGGCATGAACCATCTGACGACAACGCTGATGCTGTTTGCCATGATCTGTCTGGTCGCCGGTTTCCTGCCGGCCGGACATATCGCCACCAGGACCAAGCATCCGATCGTGCTGTCGATCAAGATCTGGGCCGCCGCCCATCTGCTCGCCAATGGCGATCTGGCCTCGGTTCTCCTGTTTGTCGCGCTCCTTGCCTGGGGCGTTGTTCTCAGGATCAACTACAAATGGCGGGTTCGAGCCGGTGATCTGGTGCTCAAGCCCTTCGTTTCGGCGCGCTGGGATGCGATTGCCGTGGTCGGCGGTATCGTGGTTTGGGCTGTCATCACCATGTGGCTGCACAAATTGTTGATCGGTGTTGCACCACTCGCCATGTGACGGCTTAAGCCTGTTGGCGGTTTTCCCCTTACAAGCGGGCAAAAATCGGCTAGAAGGCCGCTCACGCATGAGACTGTATCGAAAGGCCGGCATTTGTCCGGGGGTATGAATGGTTGATCAGAACGACAGCTTTATCCGCGAAGTGAACGAGGAGCTCCGCTCCGACCAGGTGCGCAATGCCTGGAAGCGCTACAGCCGCCTGATCATCGGTGCTGCCGTGGTGATCGTTCTCGGCACGGCCGGCCATCGGCTCTGGACTCACTGGGACTCGACCCAGGCATCGGATGCCGGCGACAAGTTCCTCGCGGCACTGACGCTGGCCGACCAGGGCAAGCGGGATGAGGCGGAAGCCGCATTGCAGGCGCTGGAACAGGACGGTTACGGTGCTTATGGAATCCTGGCCCGTTTTCGCGCCGCTTCGGTCCTGGCCGAAAAGGGAGAGCCCGCCGGCGCCATCGCGTCCTTCAAGTCGATCGGCGACGATGCCGCGATCCCGGATGCCGTGCGCAACACGGCGAAGGTTCGGGCAGCCTGGCTGCTCGTCGATACCGGTTCCTACGAAGACGTCTCTGCCATGGTTGAAGCCATGGCGACGCCGACCAATGCCATGCGTCATGCCGCCCGCGAAGCGCTGGGGCTTGCCGCCTACAAGGCCGGTGACATGACCCGCGCCCGCGAGTGGTTCGAACAAATCATCGAAGACGCGGAAGCCCCGCGCAATGTCGCCAACCGGGCCCAGATGATGCTCGACAACATCAAGGCCTCCGGCAAGGCGCCGTAACAACAACAAGGCCTTGAAGGCCGGAAAGCTAGCGTTCCCATGAGTTTCACAGTCGCCATCGTCGGTCGCCCGAATGTCGGCAAGTCCACGCTCTTCAACCGCCTCGTCGGGAAGAAGCTGGCGTTGGTCGACGATACCCCCGGCGTCACCCGTGACCGCCGTCCGGGCGAGGCCAAGCTCGTGGACCTGCGTTTCACCATCATCGATACGGCCGGTCTCGAAGAGGCCGGGCCTGAGACGCTGCAGGGCCGCATGCGCGCCCAGACGGAGATGGCCATCGACGAGGCCGATCTGACGCTGTTTGTCGTCGATGCCAAGTACGGCCTGACGCCTGTCGATCAGGCGCTTGCCGAAATGCTGCGCCGTCGCGGACGGCCCGTTGTGCTGGTGGCCAACAAGTCGGAGGCGCGCGGCTCGGATGCGGGCTTCTACGACGCCTATACTCTGGGGCTCGGGGAACCGGTGCCGATCTCAGCCGAACACGGCCAGGGCATGATCGACCTGCGCGACGCGATCGTCGAAGCGATCGGCGAGGAACGCGCCTTTCCCGAGGACGAGGATGTCGCCGAGACGAATGTCCTTCTTCCGCAGGACGACGACCTCGACGGCGAAGAAGACGAGGTTGAACCCGAATATGACGAAACCAAGCCGCTGCGCGTTGCGATCGTCGGCCGCCCGAATGCCGGAAAATCGACACTGATCAACCGCTTCCTCGGTGAGGACCGGCTGCTGACGGGCCCCGAGGCAGGCATCACCCGCGATTCGATCTCGGTTGAATGGGACTGGCGCGGCCGGACCATCAGGATGTTCGACACCGCCGGCATGCGTCGCAAGGCGCGCGTGCAGGAAAAGCTCGAAAAGCTGTCCGTCGCCGATGCGCTACGCGCCATCCGCTTTGCCGAAACTGTCGTCATCGTCTTCGATGCGACCATCCCGTTCGAAAAGCAGGACCTGCAGATCGTCGACCTATGCCTGCGTGAGGGCCGCGCTGCTGTGCTCGCCTTCAACAAGTGGGATCTGATCGACGATCCACAGGCGTTGTTGACCGAACTGCGCGAGAAGACCGAGCGGCTTCTGCCGCAGGCGCGCGGCATCCGCGCCGTCCCGATGTCCGGCCAGACCGGTTACGGGCTCGAGAAGCTGATGCAGGATATCATCGACACCGACAAGGTGTGGAACAAGCGCATCTCGACCGCCAAGCTCAATCGCTGGCTCGACGCTGTCACGACCCAGCATCCGCCACCGGCGGTCTCCGGCCGTCGCTTGAAGCTGAAATACATGACCCAGGTCAAGGCCCGCCCGCCGGCCTTCATGATCTCCTGCACGCGTCCCGATGCGCTTCCGGAAAGCTATGTGCGTTACCTGACCAATGGTCTGCGCGCCGATTTCGACATGCCGGGCGTGCCGATCCGCATCCACTTCAAGGCGGGCGAAAACCCGTTCGAAGGGCGCAAGAGGCGCCGCTGATCCGGGCTGTCACTCGGTGGCGGGATGTCCGTGGGCGTCCAGCTCTGCCGGGCGGGCTCCAAAACGCTGCCGCAGGCCCCGCTTGCGGCGCTGCTCCTTGGCTTCCACGACATTGTCGAAGAATTGTTCGGTGGCCGCTTGCCAGGAATAGGTCTCGGCCAGCCCGCGGGCCGAAGCAGGCGACGCCTTCAGGGCTGCCATGCAGGCGGTTGCGAGGTCGTGATCGAGTGCGCCCGCGTTTGAACCTGCCGGGATGATGTCGATGGGGCCGGTCACCGGGTAGCCAGCCACGGGCACGCCCGAAGCGAGCGCCTCCAGAATCGTGTTGCCAAAGGTGTCGGTTTTCGACGGGAAGACGAAGACATCGGCCTGCGAATAGGCGCGGGCGAGATCCTCTCCATGCTTTACCCCGGTGAACAGCACATCTGGATAGCGTGCCTGCAAGTCGGCGCGGGCCGGACCATCACCCACGACCACTTTCGAACCGGGCAAGTCGAGATCGAGGAAGGCCGGGAGGTTCTTCTCCACTGCGACGCGGCCGACCGTCATGAAGATCGGGCGGGCAAGGCCGAAGGGCTTTTCGGCCTTTTCGCGCGGGCGGAAGTGAGCGGTGTCGATGCCGCGGCTCCAGAGGCAGAGATTATTGATGCCCCGAGCGGCCAGTTCCCGCCGCAGGCTCTCGGTGGCCACCATGCAGGCGCCGCCGCGATTGTGAAACCAGCGTACAAAGGCATAGAGCCAGGACAGCGGTACCGGCAGGCGGGCTGCGACATATTCCGGAAACCGGGTGTGGTAGGTGGTGGAGAAGGGGCGCTTGTTGCGCAGGCACCAGTGCCGCGCCATGAGCCCCAGCGGGCCTTCGGTGGCGATATGCACATAATCCGGCTGCTGCGCCTCGATCATGCGGCCGATTCGGCCGGGAAGCGCGAGCGACAGCCGGATTTCCGGATAGGTCGGCATCGGAATGCTGCGGAACTGCTCCGGAGTGATCATCGACACCTCAATGCCCATCTTGTGCAGCTCCCGGTTGGTGGTCTCTATGGAGCGGACGACACCGTTCACCTGCGGGTGCCAGGCATCGGTGACGATGGTCAGTCTCGGCATGGCGTGTCCGCCCTCATCCGATCGGCCGCCCAAGCGGCGATTCTGCTTCACAAGCTCTTCCCGCCTTATGGGAGAGGAAGATTACAGCTTCATGTCAGTGCGCGCAGAGGGGCGTTTGACTTTGGCGACACAAGTCGGTTGCCTAGAGTTCGACGCCGTTCGAGATCGATTCCCGCCGAAGGACACGCCCATGACCAAGTCTCACTCCAAGGCCGCCCGTTCCAAGACTGCCGACTGGTGGCGGGGTGCCGTCATCTATCAGGTCTATCCGCGCTCCTTCCAGGATACGGATGGCGACGGTATCGGTGATATCAAGGGCATCATCGAGCGGCTGCCCTATATTGCCTCCCTCGGGGTCGATGCCATCTGGCTCTCGCCCTTCTTCACTTCGCCGCAGGCGGACATGGGCTACGACGTGTCGGACTATTGCGACGTCGATCCGATGTTCGGGACGCTTGATGATTTCGACCAGATGATGACGGAGGCAAAGCGGCTCGGGCTGAAGGTGATCATCGACCAGGTGATCTCGCACACGTCCGACCAGCATCCCTGGTTCAAGGAAAGCCGCACCAGCCGCGACAATGCGAAAGCCGACTGGTTCGTCTGGGCGGCCGCCAAACCCGACGGTACCGCGCCCAACAACTGGCTGTCGGTCTTCGGTGGTCCCGCCTGGGAATGGGACGGGGTGCGCAAGCAATATTACATGCACAACTTCCTTGCCTCGCAGCCCGACCTCAACTTCCACAATCGCGAGGTTCAGGACGCGGTTCTGGATGCGGTGAAGTTCTGGCTCGACCGGGGCATTGACGGTTTCCGGCTCGATACGGTCAATTACTATTTCCACGACAAGGAACTGAGGGACAATCCGCCCCACGTGCCCGACAGTGAAGAGGCCGGGCTCGATGCGCCCGATGTGAACCCTTACGGCATGCAGAGCCATCTCTACGACAAGACCCAACCGGAGAATATCGAGTTCCTCAAACGCTTCCGGGCGCTGCTCGACCAGTATCCGCATCGCACCACGGTCGGCGAGGTCGGCGACGGGGCACGCTCCCTGAAGACGGTGGCGGCCTATACGTCCGGCGGCGACAAGCTGCACATGTGCTACACCTTCGACCTGCTCGGGCCCGACTTCACCCCGAGCCATATCCGCCACTGCGTCGAAAGCTTCCAGAAGCAGGTGAAGGACGGCTGGGTCTGCTGGGCCTTTTCCAATCATGATGTGACACGGCATGTCAGCCGCTTCGTCCAGGAAGCCGGCGAGCGGGTGGCGGTGGCCAAGCTTGCGGCCTCCGTGCTTGCGGCCCTGCGCGGTTCGATCTGCCTCTATCAGGGCGAGGAACTGGGCTTGCCGGAGGCGGATCTGACCTTCGAGGATCTGCGCGATCCCTATGGCATCCGCTTCTGGCCGGCCTTCAAGGGGCGCGATGGATGCCGCACGCCGATGGTCTGGGAAAAGGGCAAGGCTCATGCCGGCTTTTCCAGCGCGAAGCCCTGGTTGCCGGTGCCGGTCGAGCACCAGTCACTCGCTGTCGATGCCCAGGAGAAGGATGCAGGCTCGGTGCTTGCGCATTACCGTGCCACGCTTTCCTTTCGCAAGCAGCACGAGGCACTGCTCGACGGCGACATGCATTTCGTCGCGACCAATGAAGACGTACTTGCCTTTGTCCGGACGCACGGTCCCGAACGTCTTCTCTTCGTCTTCAATCTGCGGCGCGGACCGCAGATCTTGACGGTCCCCAACGGAGATACCGTGCAAGAAGTCCTCTCCATGCCCGGCCTGAAGGGCACGGTGGTTGATGGCGAGATCAGGCTCGGACCGCTCGACGGCATCTGCGCGAGGGTGTCGTGACGGGGCATTTCGTGCGCATAGCCGGGCCTCGGGATCTTGATGCCTGGACCGATCTGCGCCATGCGCTCTGGCCGCACCTCGCGCTCGACGGTCATCGGGGGGAAATCGCCGAGGCGCTGGAGAAGCCGGAGCGGCTCGTCGCCTTCCTCTGTTTCGATCCTGACGGACGGGCCATCGGGCTTGCCGAGGCCAGTATCCGCTTCGACTATGTCAACGGCTGCCAGACATCGCCTGTCGCCTTCCTTGAAGGCATCATCGTTCTGCCATCTGCACGCCGGACCGGAGTTGCGCGATTGCTTGTGTCGGCCGTCAGCGATTGGGCGCGGTCGAAGGGCCTGAGCGAACTCGGCTCCGATGCCAGTCTCGACAATACGACGTCCCATGCCATGCATGCGGCGCTCGGTTTCGACGAAACGCAACGTGTCGTCTATTTCCGCAAGGCACTTTGAACGATCACAGCCCGTCGTCGGGGATGTTCAGTGTGTGGCCGCAGGCCTTGCAGTGGACCGCGTCCGCATCGTGCCGCTGCAATCCGCATTCGGGGCAGGGGAATGTCACCTTGTAGGGGCGGACAATCGACTGGGCCAGCCGAACGAACAGGGAGATGCCGATGATCATGGTCACGATCGACGTCAGCTTGCCGAAAGGTCCGGGCAGGGTGATGTCACCGAAGCCGGTCGTCGTCACCGTTGCCACGGTGAAGTAGAGCGCATCGATGAAGCCGGTACCGGCATCTTCAGCATAGAAGAAGAAGGTGTAGACGAAGCCCGTCACCAGGAAGAGGAAGACGAAGAGGTTGATGAAGGACGTGACCACATCCGTCTGTTCCTTCATGCCCAGCCTGCGCAGCATCAGCGTGAAGATCGGCCGCTGGGCGACGGCCCAGATGCGGGCAACGCGCAGGAAGGCGAAGTTGAACAGCCATTGCGGAAAGAGCAGCGTGCCGAGCACGAAGATGTCGACCCAGGTCATCGGCCGCATCAGGAAGCCGCGGGTCGTGCGCGAGGCCGCCAGCTGGGCAAGGATCTCGACCGCGATCCAGGCCGCGATGGCATAATCCAGGATGAGGTAGCTCGGACGATCACGCAGATAGGGGCCGGCAAGGAAGAAGCCGATGATGGCGAGATCGATCACCATCAGTGCGAACTGGAAGCGGATGGCGCCGGTGGAGCGCCCGTAATACAGGCGCGTCAGGCGCTGGCGCAGGGGAATTGTCTGATGGTTCTCGGTGTCGGATACCATGGAGCCTCGTCAGAAGTGGGAACAGAATTGCATGACGACAAGCGTCTGGTCTTCACCTGCGCCGACAACGGCGTAGACTTTCCTATGTTCCTGCGTGATGCGGCAGGACCATGGGCCTTTTACCACGTTGTGATCAACGAGAGACCAGTTTGTCATGGTCGACAAGGGAGCGGATCCAGACCCAGATCCCATCCTCACCCGATCAGCCTGAACTGGTCGACATCGACCATGCCCTTGTCGGAAATCTTCAAATGCGGAATGACCGGTAGTGGCAGGAAAGCGACCTGGAGGAATGGTTCTTCGAGAGTCGTTCCAAGGGCATAGGCCGATTTTCTCAAGTCGTGCAACGTGTCGCGCACGCTCTCATAGGGTTCGAGACTCATCAGGCCGGCGACGGGGAGCGGGATTTCGCCGGTCACCTTGCCATCCTCCACCACGACGAAGCCGCCCTTGATTTCGCCCAGCCTGTTTGCCGCGAGCGCCATGTCTTCCTCGGAGACGCCGACGACGCAGATATTGTGGCTGTCATGGCCGACGGTCGAGGCGATCGCGCCCTTCTTCAGGCCAAAACCCTGAACGAAGCCGTTGGCATGGTTGCCATTCTTGCCATGACGCTCGATGACGGCGACCTTGATCACATCGTTTTCGAGATCGACGGCGGTCTGGTTGCCCGAGGTCGGCAGGCGGTAACGGCGGTGTTCGGTGATGATCTTGCCGGGCATCACGCCAATGACGGGCGTCTCGCCTTCCGCGACCGGCACGCCGAAATCGGCGGCCTTGACGATACGCGCCTTGACGCTGTCGAGGCCGACCGGAGCCACGTCCTTGCGTGTGGCGAAGAGGGCGTCTGTCACCCGGCGGCCGGCGGAAAATACCATCTCGGCCTTGCAGTTCTCCAGTGAGTCGATGACGACGAGATCGGCGCGCCAGCCTGGCGCCACGAGGCCACGGTCGCGCAGACCGAAGGCGCGGGCGGCCGAGATCGACGCGGCACGATAGACGGCGAGCGGCTCGACGCCATGTCTGATCGCCTCGCGGATCATGTAGTCGAGATGCCCCTGTTCGGCGATGTCGAGCGGATTGCGGTCATCGGTGCAGAGCGCCAGGAATGGCGACAGCCGCTCGGTCAGGATCGGCATCAGCGCGTGCAGGTCCTTGGATACGGAGCCTTCGCGCACCAGGATATGCATGCCCTTGCGGATCTTTTCCATGGCTTCGGCCGCCGTCGTGCATTCATGATCGGTGCGGATGCGGGCGGAGAGATAGCCGTTCAGGTCCCGACCCGAGAGCAGCGGCGAATGGCCGTCGATATGGCCTTCCTGAAAGGCCTCGAGCTTGGCCATACAGATCGGATCCTTGTGGATCACGCCCGGAAAATTCATGAATTCGGCAAGTCCGATCACCTTCGGATGGTCGCGGAAAGGCAGAAGACGTTCGATCGGCAGATCCGCGCCCGAGGTTTCCAGGTGCGTCGCCGGCACGCAGGAGGAGAGCTGGACGCGAATGTCCATGATCGTCTGTTCGGATGAATCGAGGAAGAACTGAATGCCTTCCGTGCCCAGCACATTGGCGATCTCATGCGGATCGCAGATGACGGTCGTCACGCCATAGGGCAGGACGCAGCGGTCGAATTCATGCGGGGTGACCAGCGAACTCTCGATGTGCAGATGGGTGTCGATGAAGCCGGGCACGACGATCTTGTCCGTGATGTCGATGACTTCGCGACCTTCATAATCCTCGATGGTCCCGATGATTGTCTCGCCTGATATCGCGATATCGGAGGTGACGAGCTCGCCCGTGACCAGATCGAAGAAGCGCCCGCCCTTCAGCACGATATCCGCCGGCTCGCGGCCGGTGCCCTGGTCGATGCGGCGTGTGAGGTCGGTCATGCATGCGTCTCCGATTCCATCTGTGAGGTACCAGTCTAGTGGCAAGGCTCGTCAAACGAAACTCCGGTTTAGCACCTGCTCGGGTTACGCGAATGCCGATCGTTATGCTGCGCCGAAGAGCACTGGGGTCAGCGGCGAATATCTGGAGGTATTTCCACCTGAAAAGCTGGTGTCTACCCATGCCTGGGAACTGCCCGATGGTCGAGGATCACCGGAGACAGTTGTGACCGTGGATCTGGTCGAATAGGATGGCGGCACGCTGATGAAGGTTCGCCAGGCACTCTCTAGTAGTCTGGCCGGGCGCGACGGTTGAAAGAGGCTCGGCTGGGGCGTTCGAACGGCTGGCCGAGATCCTATCGGATACGGATAGAGGGGGTGAGTTCCGATGACCGCCATGAAGCTATTCTATTGCGAGACGCTCAACTCACGAAAAGCCTGCGCTGCAGCGCGCTATCTCAATGCGGATCTCGAATTTGTGCGCGTCGACTTGGCGAATGGCGAGTAGCGAACGCCGGAGTTCCTGGCGCTCAATCCCAATGGGAAAGTCCCGGTTCTGCAATATGGCGAAGGACAAAGCCTGTGGGAGGCGAATGCAATCATGTGTTTCTTGTCGGACATGACGGGCGCGGATTTCTGGCCGAAGGACGACCGACAACCCGATGTGATGCGCTGGCTCAGCTGGGACGCGAGTCATTTCACGTTGCATGCGGCGACACTGTGGTTCGAAAACGAAGTCAGGCCGCTGTTCGGGCAAGCTCCTGATCCTGCTGTCGTCGAGCAAGCCGAACTCCAGCTCCGGCAGTTTGCTCAGGTGCTGGACAGCCATCTCGCACATAGGATCTTCGTCGTCGCCGATCGCCTGTCCGTTGCGGATTTCGCACTGGCCGCGGCTTTACCCTATTGGAGGTCAGCGCGATTGCCGCTTGACGACTTCGAGCATATCAAGCGCTGGCATGATCAGCTCAACACGATCCCCGCCTGGCGGGAGCCGTTCCCCGCGAGGCCAAGCGCCGGCGGGTGATGACGGCGCATCACCGCGACATGCATTCAGCGACCGATCTCGACTGAAAACCCGAACCGCATCGCATCTCCCGCCGCCAGCGCCAGCGTGTAGGGCCGCTCGACCAGTTCCGCCGTGCCGCCGGCATGCGCCGCCATGCCATGCCAGGGCTCGATGCAGAGGAAGGGCGCGCCGGGCTTTTGCCAGAGCGCAATATTGGGCAGGTTCTGGAAGGTGAAGAAGAGCGAGGGGCCGCCCTCGGCGCCGTAGGTGAGGGCGGTTCCCGCGCCTTCCGGAAAGATGAGCGCATCGTTGTCGAACAGCGAATGCGAAAGTTCGAGCCGGCCGGCCTTGAAGGGAGAGGTCGGCAGCGTTTTTCCTATCAGCCCGTCTTCGAGCTGCACCACGCCGGGCTCGGCGCCATTGTCGAGTGTCACCGCATGAGGTTTGTTCTCCGCGCCCGGGAGCGGCCAGAGAAAGGCGGGGTGAAAGCCGATGCCGAAGGGGAGGGGCGTGCCGCCCGTGTTCTCGACAGTGGCAGTCACCGACAGTTTGCGGCCGTCGAGGCGGTGCTCCAGTGTCAGGCGGAAATCGAAGGGGTAGACTGCGCGGGTCTCGGATGTGGATGCGAGTTCGTGGCAGCAGGCGTTCGTGTTCTGCTCGACGAGCGTGAACTCGCGGCGCCGTGCGATGCCGTGCTGGGCCATGGGATAGGTCGTGCCATTGACCGCCAGCAAATCCCCCGGCGCCTTGCCGACGATCGGAAAGAGGATCGGCGAGCGCCCGGTCCACCAGGCCGCGTCGCCGTTCCACAGCCAGTTTCGGCCGTCGGCCGTCTTCAGGGACTGCATCTCCGCGCCGAGCGTGGATACCTCGACGATGAGGTCTGCGTTTTCGATGCGAATCGTATGGGGCATGGCGGTCCTCGTCTGTTTGGCGGCATCCTAGAGGGATTGCCGGCAAAGTGCGACGCGGATGTGTCGGGGCCGGATGGTCGCAGGTGAATGTGCCTATGCGGCTCAGCCGTTTGTCGGCTCAGTCGATATCGACCTCACGGCGCAAGCGATGGGAGGCGGCACGCTGTCAGACGATCACGACGCGGTTGCCGAAGGGCGTGTCCTCGTCGAAGTTCTGGGTGCCGATGCGCTCGCTCTCTCCGGAAAGGCGCGGTTCATCATTGCCATCTGCGAGCGGATCGGGCGTCTCCGAGGGATCAGGCCATTGGCGCGGCGATAGCGCGTGTCGGGTCTCACCATCGTCACTTGGCGAGCCGTTGCGCGCCCGCTCTTCTTCGGCCTGCCGATGCCGTTCCTCGATGTCATGATTGATCTTCGACTGACGGGAGGCGACCCAGGCGCTCATGGGATCGGAATCGAGGTTCAGAGTTGACCCTGCTTCCGTTTGGCTGGAGGCTTCACTGCTGGACGTGCGGCTTATGCGTTCGACCATGATTGTCTCCTGACGAGACGTGCCCTTGGTCCCCGGCCTTTGACATGATGTCATCGACACGACAGCGGCGGGCGGCGGCGCTTGATCGACCAGGCCTGATGCAGTCATTCGCAAGGGGCTGCGGTCGTGCGGCTTTCATGCTCCAAGATAGGGCAATTGCTGCCGGCGTTCAACCGGCGGCCGGCAGCGCTCATGTCTTCACCTTCGCCGCCACGGGCTCCACCGGCAGTCCGGCGTTTCGCCAGGCGGTCAGGCCGCCTTCGAGATGGCAAACCGTTTCCAGCCCCATCTCCATTGCCGTCTTTGTGGCGAGCGCCGAGCGCCAGCCGCTGGCGCAGAAAAACAGGAACAGCTTGTCTTCGGCAAAGACAGGCTTGTGGTAGGGGCTTTCGGGATCGATCCAGAATTCCAGCATGCCGCGCGGGCAGGAAAAGGCATTCGCAATCGTTCCCTCTCTTTCGCGCTCGCGGGGGTCGCGCAGGTCGACGAAAACGACATTGCTCGCGCCAAGGAGCCTGCCGGCTTCGCTCGGCGAAACAGCCTCGACCAAATCCTCTGCTTCCGCCAACAAGGTTTTGTATCCCTTTTTCATCTCAACTCCTCGGCCCGCCATCGGGACGAAGTCTAACATAGCCGTGAACCCTGTCACCGGCGTTGATCGCGTAGGTGGTCGCCGCGCCGGATTGACAATCAAATAACTCTACGGTTATAAGAAATCCATAGCCGAAGAGTTATGGATCTTGCATGGATATCTCGACCGACAGTCTCTTTTCCGCGCTCGGCGACCCGACCCGACGAGGGCTATTCGAACGACTTTGCCGCGATGGCGCGCAGACCGTCGGTGCGCTGACCGCTGGTGCTGGCGTTTCGCAGCCTGCCGTTTCCAAGCACCTCGCCGTTTTGAAGCGCGCGGGTCTGGTGGAGGACCGGGTCAGCGGCCGCCAGAGCCACTACAGTGTGCGCAGTGAGGGTCTCGATCCGCTTGTCGCGTGGGCGCGACAGATGGAAGGCTTCTGGGAGGCTCGTTTCAATGCGCTCGATGATCTCCTAGACAGGATGGACCAATGACCGACCGCAGCACAGAAAGTCTCTCCGTCGTAGTCGAGCGGGAGTTTCGCCATGCGCCAGAAAAGATCTGGCGCGCGCTCACCCAGCCCGAACTCATCGCCGAGTGGCTGATGCAGAACGCATTTGCCCCGGAGGTCGGCCATCGCTTCACGCTCTGCGCCGACTGGGGCTCGGTCGATTGCGAGGTCCAGGTGGTCGAGCCTGCCAGGCGTCTCGCATATAGCTGGAACTCCGGAGCCTTGAAGAGTCTCGTGACCCGGACACTCACCCCGAGCGCTTCTGGAACGCTCCTTCGCATGGAGCAGACCGGCTTCCGACGTGACCAGCCGCAATTCTATGGCGGCGCCAGAATGGGCTGGCCGCGCTATTTCGACGGCCTCGAAGCCGTCCTCGGCCGGGTCGCGTAGACGCGGCCCCATGACTATCACCGTCGTTCTTTCACGAAAGGATTGCCATGTCCGCAAGTCACCGTATTCGCCAATGGCACCGATGGCTCTCGCTGGCCTTCACGATAGCCGTCGTCGCCAATATCGTCGCCATGATGATCCCGGGTTCACCGCAATGGATCGGATTTTTGGCGCTCGTGCCGCTTCTGCCGTTGCTCGCGACGGGCATCTATCTCTTTCTTCTGCCCTATCGGCGCAAAGCGGCAGGACAGAAGAACGCCTTGTCCCTCTGATGCAGCCGTGGTCCGGGCCTGCGTACCGTCTCATGGACGCACATCCCGCAGCCGATGCCCCGATCATCCTGTTCGACGCCGAATGCATCCTGTGCTCGGCCAATGCGCAATTGGTGCTCCGCCGCGATTGGCTGCGGCAATGACAAGGCCCCAGATTCCCAGACCAAAAAAGGCGGCCCTTCCGGACCGCCTTTTCTGTGTCTGATCATCTGCAGGCTTACTCGGCGGCGACCGCCTGGCCACCGTCCCACTTGTAGAGCGAAAAGCTCTGCGAGGTGAGGTCGCCGGTTTCGCCATAGGTGAGCTTGCCGATGGCGGTCGGAATTTCCGTACCGTCCTTGAGGGCTGCCGCAACTGCTTCAGCGTCGTCTGCGCTGCCGGCTTTTGTGATGCCGGCGGCAATGACTTCGACGGCAGCATAGGCGTTGAGCGTGAACGCTTCGGCCGGGATGTTCTTGGCGGCAAGGGCAGCAGACGCTGCCTTGCTGTCTTCGTTCTTCAGCGCATCGGCCGCATTGGTGAAGATGACGCCATTGGCAGCTTCGCCGCCGATGGTGGCAAATTCGGTGCTCGACAGGCCGTCACCGCCGATCAGGGTCGCGGCTACGCCGATGTCCTGCAGCTGGCGCGAAAGGAGGCCGGCTTCCGGATAATAGCCGCCGAAATAGATCACTTCGACGCCTTCCGCCTTGAGACGGGTGGTCAGCGCGCTGAAGTCCTTTTCGCCCGGGGTGAGGGCGTCGTTGAAGACTTCCTCGATGCCGGCAGCATTCAGCGTTGCCTTGAAGGCGTCGGCGAGACCCTTGCCGTACTGACCCTTGTCATTAAGGATCGCGACCTTCTTGTCCTTGAAGTTGGCCACGACGTAGGCTGCGGCCACTTCCGCCTGCTGGTCGTCACGGCCGCAGGTGCGCAGGACCGTCGACAGGCCACGGGCGGTGAGATCGGGTGCGGTTGCGGTCGGGGTTACCATCAGGGCGCCGTTTTCGGCGAAGACATCGGAGGCTGGAACGGCGACGCCCGAGGTCACCGGACCGACGACGAACATCACGCCGTCACCGACCAGCTGGTTGGCAGCCGATACGCCCTGCTTCGGCTCTCCGGCATCGTCGGCGACCTTGAGCGAAACCTGTTCGCCGTTGATGCCGCCCTTCTTGTTGATTTCCTCGACCGCGGTCTCGGCGCCGTTCTTCACCTGGGCGCCGACGGCGGCCAGTGGGCCCGTCAGTGGCGCCATGAGCCCGAGAACGATGTCGGCACGGGCGGCGGGGGCTGCAGCGATCAACGCGGCCAGAGCCGCGCTGGCGAGAAAATGGATTTTCATGTCCTGCTCCTTGGGTTGGCGCGAGCGATCTATGTCGGTTTTCGCGCCATTCGGGTTCTTTTGTTGCTCCCCACGGTTGGTTTAGACAAAAACCGGCTGCGACAAAAGACCTGATGCTGCGGCGTGTGATCACGCCACAGCTTTGTCAGGGCAGGATAAACTCGCGCCTGGACGTCTGTCAGAGGCTGAGGACGCGACCGCCGAGACCCTGGCCTTCCGACTCGAATCCAGCCTTTTCCGCGGCTGCATCCTGTTCGCGACGCAGCGCCAGTTCGGCCATGGCGATCTGCTGCAATTCGAAGAGATCATTGCTGATCTGCGCCCGGCGCGCCGCAAGGCGGGCCTCGTCGGCGCGGGCCGCCGAAATCGCCTCCGGCTCCGGGGCAATCGCAGTTCGAGGTATGGAAGGGGACACGTCTTTACCGAACATGCGCTTGAAGAGGTCGACCACGGAAATCCTCCCGGGACCTGATCCGGTTGCGGCATTCGCGACCTGATGTCGGAGATATCGCTTCCGGATGGGCTTTCAGTCGTCGGTCGAGCCTTTCGCGGTCATCTGCGCCAGGATCGAACGTGCGAGTCCGCGGAAGATACGGGATGGCGGATCAGAGGACAAGCATGGCGCGCGCCGCATGGTCAGCCTCGCGCAAGCCCCGACAAAAAAAGCGGCCCCGAAGGGCCGCTTTGGGAGTGCCTGCAAGGCAGGGTTCAGATGTTGTTCATCAGCACCTTGCGCAGCTTGTCGAACAGTTCGTCGATCTGCTCATGGGTGATGATCAGCGGTGGCGACAGCGCGATGATGTCGCCCGTCGTGCGGATCAGGAGGCCGTCATTGTAGGCCTCGAGGAAGGCGTTAAAGGCGCGCTTTGTCGGTTCGCCGTCGATCGGTTTCAATTCGATCGCGCCGATCAGGCCGAGATTTCTGATGTCGATGACATTCGGGCAATCGCGCAGCGAATGCAGCTTCTCTTCCCAATAGGGCGCGATGTCGGCCGCACGGGTAAGCAGGTTCTCGTCGCGATAGGTGTCGAGGGTGCCCAGGGCTGCGGCCGAGGCGATCGGATTGCCGGAATAGGTGTAGCCGTGGAAGAACTCGATCATGTGATCGGGGCCGGTCATGAAGGCGTCGTGGATCTCGGCCGTCACGAAGACCGCACCCATCGGGATGACGCCATTGGTCAGGCCCTTGGCGGTGATCATGATGTCGGGTTTCACGTCGAAATACTGCGACGCAAACGGGGCGCCGAGGCGGCCGAAACCGGTGATGACTTCGTCGAAGATCAGCAGGATGCCGTGTTTGCTGCAGATCTCGCGCAGGCGCTGCAGGTAGCCCTTCGGCGGGATCAACACGCCGGTGGAGCCGGCAACCGGCTCGACGATGACAGCGGCAATCGTCGATGCGTCGTGCAAGGTCACGATGCGCTCCAGCTCGTCGGCGAGATCGCCGCCGTGCTCCGGTATGCCCTTGGTGAAGGCGTTCTTGGCAAGCTGGTGGGTATGCGGCATGTGATCGACGCCGGTCAGAAGTGTGCCGAACATCTTGCGGTTGGAGACGATGCCGCCGACGGAGATGCCACCGAAATTGACACCGTGATAGCCGCGTTCGCGGCCGATCAGCCTGGTGCGGGAGCCTTGTCCCTTCACGCGCTGATAGGCGAGCGCCACCTTGAGCGCCGTCTCCACCGATTCAGAACCGGAATTGGTGTAGAGAACATGCGCCATGTTGTCGGGGGCAATGTCGATCAGGCGGTTGGCCAGTTCGAAGGCCTTGGGATGGCCGAGCTGGAAGGCCGGCGCATAATCGAGCTCGCCGGCCTGCTCGCGAATCGCTTCCGTGATCAGCGGGCGGCAGTGACCGGCATTGACGCACCAGAGGCCGGCGGTGCCATCAAGCACCTGGCGGCCGTCATGGGTGGTGTAGTGCATGTCCTTGGCGCCGACGAAAAGGCGTGGCTCCTTCTTGTACTGGCGGTTCGCGGTGAACGGCATCCAGAAGGCGCGCAGGTCGTTCGGCGTGGAATTCAGGCGGTTAGACATCGTGTTCTCCATGGCCCTTTGGTCGCGGGCGGCCACTCTCCCGGCTGTCAGCCGCTAAGGCCGAAATCCGTTGATTGCGCCGCCACGTTAGCAGGGCGCAAGGCATGGTCAACCCACCGGCAAGGGTGCATCAACAATGGTCATGGATCGCTGAATTCGGGTGATGGAAGGACGCTGCCGGTGGTCTGCTGCCGGCGCCGGGCTTGGGCAAAAATGCAAGAAGCCCCGTGGGCGTTCGCCGAACGGGGCTTCTCGATTTCTCAAGTCGCAAGAGATCAGGCTCGCCAGCGCGCCGGGACGGGTTCTCCGTTCCGGATCGTCACGCCTTTGGGAGCGCTGTCATCAAGCGGCGGACTTGCTCGCTACCGGAGGGCAATAGATGCTTTCCAGGGTGGAAAGGATCTTGATCACCGACTCGGAAGTCGAGGAATAATAGATGGTCTGCGCGTCGCGCCGGGTCTTCACGAGCTTCTGTGCTCGAAGCTTCGACAGGTGCTGCGACAGAGCCGACTGGCTCAGGCCCACCTGGGTCGCCAGAACGCCGACAGGAACCTCACCCTCAACGAGGCTGCAGAGGATCATGAGTCGCTTCGGGTTTGCCATGGCGGAGAGCAAGCCAGCCGCGACGGTCGACTGTTCGGACAGTGCTTTTGTTTTCATCTCAGTTCAACTTTCCTTGGTCGATTGACCTGGGGGGGAATGGCAGTCGTTGAAAATACATCACTTAACTAGAGGCCAAACTCTACCAGCGCCATCACAATTGTATATGCCTAAATTTAAGGTACTGCGTATACTGATTTAGGTAACTCTAATAGCATGTCCTGTGGATTTGTGACGGGCGTCACAAATTCGTGGCGGATCAGCAAGTCTTTGAAAACAAGATCGATTCCCTGCGAATCAATCGCCGATATGCGCCAATCACCCTCGGGTGCTGCATGAAAGACGGTGGCGAGACGCCCTGCCAGATCGGGATGCCTGCCCCCTAATTCTTGCAGTATAGCCTCTTCGTCAAATGCGACCTCCGGGTCCGTTTCCGGGATGAGAAAATCCTGTCTGCTCAAATGATAGGCACGCCCGAAGCCTCCGTTGAGGCTCGCCCGTTCCGGTCGCAGGCGAAAGAATCGAAAGTCGGGAAAATCGATGTAGAGCTGTGATTTGGGATGGCGGGCAAGGAATCGGCGTCGCAGCCTTGCATGGGCCTCGCTTTCGCGTTCGACCTTTTCTGCTGTGCATTGCAGCGTCAGACGTGGATGGGCCAGCGGGTCGCCCTTGGCCGGCTCGCCGGTGAGCAAGGATACGCGCGGATCGGCAAGTAGGGCGGTCGTGTGGGCAGAGAGGCTCGAGACCAGTATGACCGGCGCGCCATCACGGTCCATACCGAGCAGGACGCGGCTGACGGAGGGAAAGCCGGTTTCCGGGTCGATCACGCCGATCGCCGCAAAGCGGGCGCCCCTCAGCAAAATGCGCGCCTGGCGGCGCGCATTGTCGTCCGTGTCCCTGATCACCTGGGGCTTGTCATTCATGTCGTGGCTCCTGCATGCACCTTGGACGGGTTGCGTGCAGGCCTGCTCAGGCCTTGCGACGGTGCTTCGTCAATCCGCTCACCACATCCTGAGCATCGATCGTGCCGATCACGGCGCCGTTGTCAACGACCCCGATCGTGCCGGGTTGACGCGCGAGCGCATCCAGCACCTCGACCAGCGGCGTCAGCGGTGACGTCGTCCCCGTCACCTGGCTCTGTTGACCCCCGGTGCCGGGGCGCATCACGTCGGATGCGGTCAACATGTTGATCGGGTTCAGGTTCTGTACGAAATCGGCGACATACTGGTTGGTCGGGTTCTGGACGATCTCCTGCGGCGTGCCGCATTGGATGATGTGCCCACCTTCCATGATGGCGATGCGGTTGCCGATGCGGAAGGCCTCGTCGAGATCGTGGCTGACGAAGAGGATGGTCTTCTTCAGCCGGGCCTGGAATTCGAGCAGTTCATCCTGCAGGCGCGTGCGGATCAACGGGTCCAGCGCCGAGAAGGGTTCATCCATCAGGAGGATCGGGGCGCCTGTCGCAAAGGCACGGGCGAGGCCCACACGCTGCTGCATGCCGCCCGACAGCTCGTTCACCTTGCGGTCGGCCCAGGTCGACAGATTGACGAGTTCGAGCTCGGCAGCGACCCTTTCCCTGCGTTCCGCTTCCGGCACGCCGGCGAGTTCGAGACCGAAGCCGACATTGTCGGCAACCGTCCGCCATGGCAGGAGCCCGAACTGCTGGAAGACCATGGAGACCGTGTGCATGCGCAGGTCGCGCAGCACCTGGGCCGAGGCCTTGTAGGGATCGACATAGCCGTTCTCGGTTCGCACGCTGACATTGCCGCGAACCACGGGGGCGAGTGCGTTGACGGCGCGCAGCAACGTCGACTTGCCCGAGCCAGAGAGGCCCATCAGGACCAGGATTTCGCCTTCCTTGACGGTTAGCGAAGCATGGGCGACGCCGAGCACGAGGCCGGTTTCGGCGCCGATCTCGTCGCGGCTCTTGCCCTGATCAAGCATTTGCAGGGCATTCTGCGGATTGTTGCCAAAGACGATGTCGACATTGTCGAAGATCACTGCGTCGGTCATGCGTCTTCTCCAGGCATGCGGAAGATCCGGTCCAGGATGATGGCGAGGATCACGATGCAGAGGCCTGCTTCGAAGCCCCGGGCGATGTTCACGGTGTTCAGCGCGCGGACGACAGGCACGCCGAGACCGCTCGCGCCGACCAGCGCCGCGATGACGACCATCGACAGCGAGAGCATGATCGTCTGGGTGAGACCGGCCATGATCTGCGGCATGGCGAAGGGCAATTCGACCTTGCGCAGCACCTGCATCGGCGTGGCGCCGAAGGCAATCGCCGCTTCGACCAGCGAGGGCGGCGTCGAAATGATGCCGAGGCGGGTGAGGCGAATTGGGGCGGCGATGGCGAAGATCACGGTCGCGATCAGGCCGGGTACCATGCCGAGCCCGAAGAGGATGAGGGCCGGAATGAGGTAAACGAAGGTCGGGATCGTCTGCATCAGGTCAAGCACCGGACGGACGCCGGCATAGAGCCAGGGACGGCGGGCGCAGGCGATGCCGATCGGCAGGCCGATGACCATGCAGACACATGTCGCGGCCAGCACCAGCGCCAGCGTCTCCATCGTCTCCTTCCAGTAGCCCTGATTGTAGATCAGCAGAAGGCCGAGAAAGGTGAAAGCGACTACGCCAAGCGAACGGCGCATGAGCCAGGCGACCAGCGAAAACAGCAGGATCATGAAAAGCGGGTAGAAGCTTTCGACCGGGGTGTCATCGAGAAACGGTCCCTGGAGAACGAAGAGCATCGCATCGATCGACGCGCTCAGAATGTCCGCAATGAAGTCGAATACAAAATCGACGTTGTCGGTCAGCCAGTCGACGACATTCTTCGACCAGGGTCCGATGGGCAGTTTGTTGTCTGTCAGAAATTCCATGTTTGTCCCCGATTGGCCACAGGTTCAATGCCTGGGAGTCCGCGCGGCCGGATCCCCTTGCCAGCCGCGCGGTTCCACGATCGATGGACAGGGATCAGAGGCCCAGCGCCGCCTTCACAGCGCCGAGGCCGTCGCCGCCGTCCTTGGTGGTCACGCCGGCGAGCCAGGGCTCGATGGCGGCCGGATTGGCCTTCAGCCAGTCGCTTGCAGCCTCTTCGGCATCCTGACCGTCATTCAGGATCTTGCCCATGATCTCGTTTTCCATCTGGAGCGTGAACTTCAGATTGGTGACGAACTTGCCGACATTCGGGCATTCGGCCGTATAGCCGGCGCGGGTGTTGGTGAAAATGGTCGCGCCACCGAAATCAGGCCCGAAGACATCGTCGCCGCCGGACAGGTAGGTCAGCTTGAAATTGGCATTCATCGGATGCGGTTCCCAGCCGAGGAAGACAACCGGAACGTCATCCTTCTCGGAGCGGGCGACCTGGGCCAGCATGCCCTGTTCGGAGGATTCGACGACTTCGAAGTCACCGAGTTCGAACTTGTTGCCGTCGATCATGTCGAGGATCAGGCGGTTGCCGTCATTGCCGGGCTCGATGCCGTAGATCTTGCCATCCAGGGCATCCTTGTTCTTCGCAATGTCGGCGAAGTCCTTGATCCCGAGTTCAGCGCCCTTGGCGTTGGTGGCGAGCGTGTATTTCGCGCCTTCGAGGTTCGGCCCGAAAATCTCGACCGACTTGTCTTCGCGATAGGGGGCGATGTCGCCTTCCATGGTCGGCATCCAGTTGCCGAGGAAAACGTCGATGTCCTTGTTCTTCAGCGACGAATAGGTCACCGGAACGGAGAGGACCGTCGTGGTCGGCTCGTAACCCAGTGCCTTCAGGACAACGGAGGCCGTTGCGGTCGTCGCGGTGATGTCGGTCCAGCCGACATCCGAGAAGCGGACGCTGGAGCAGCTTGCGGCTTCCTGAGCCGAAAGCGGCATCGCCGAGACGGCGAAGAGTGAAACGGCGGCCACGAGTGTGCGGCGGTAGGTGGAGAGATGCGTCATTGAAAGACTCCCGTTTTTTTTTAATGTTCCCAAGTCAACATTCAATACCAGAGAATTGCAAGGATGCCCGTGCGTTTGCGCCGCGGCACCGGCCCTGTTTGCGACTTGAGCGCCTTTGCGGGCAGGGCGCTGCGGCACTGCAAAAAAAAGTTCGGGACTTGATGGGCGTCAAAGCGTCGCCTTGCATCTCATGCGAACAGGTGATGCGATGGGCGCGGCGCCTACGCGCCTTTTTGGGAGATAGGAGTTTCGATGAAGACGTCTTCACTGATCGTGCTGCTCGCACTGACGGCAACACCGTTGCCCGCTTTTGCCGACGGTGATCCGGTCGCCGGCGCCAAGGCGTTCAAGGCCTGTCAGGCCTGTCACGTCGCGACCGAGGCAAAGAACAAGGTCGGCCCGCACCTGCAAGGTGTCGTCGGCCGCCCGATCGCCTCGATCGCAAGCTACAAATATTCGCCGGCCATGACCGAATTCGGCCAGGGCAAGGTCTGGGACGAGGCGACACTGTCTCAATATCTCAAGGCGCCAAAGGCCGTCGTGAAAGGCACCAAGATGGCCTATGCCGGCGTGAAGAAGGACGAGGATCTCGTCAACATCATCGCCTATCTCAAGGATCCCGCTGCCGGCGGGCAGTGATCCAAGTCGAAGATCCCGATGCGGCAGCCGTTTCGCGGCTGTCGCATTTCTCTGCTAGCGCCTCTTGTGTGGCCGCTGCGGCCATCCATATCGGGTGAAGGCAACGGTCCCTGTGCGATGCGATACTTTCCTGCACGGGGAAACGCGCTATGGTAGCAACGAATCCGGCACGCTGCCGGAATGAGGGATGGGGAGACGACATGGCGACTTTGCAATCGTTCGACAGCGAGATCGAGAAGACGCGCAAGATCGTCTCGGAGATGCGCGGCAAGATCGAGCAGTCCGGGGTGGTGCTGGATACGCTCGCCAAGAGCGATTCCAAGCTGACGGGTCAGGATTTCGACATCGAGAATGCGCGGATTTCCGATGTCCTCAGCCAGCAGAAGGTGATGGAATCCAACATCGCCGACCTGATCATCGGGCTTGAAGACGCGACCAATGTCTTCGGTGCGGAGTTCGAAAGCATGAAGAGCTTTTCCGGCATGGAAAAGTTCATCGGGATCTTCTCCAAGCAGAAGGCGCAGCGCATGCGCACCGAGCGCGTCCGCAACATGTCGCTCGCCGGCAATCTGCAGGAACTGCTTGCCAAGTCCGACAGCATCGTCGGCATTCTCAAAGAGCAGAAAATGGTTCTCGAGGAGCGCTACAAGACATCCGAGGCGAGCCTCGTGCAGGTGATCGAACGGCGCAAGCAGACGATCGCCAATCTCGAAGAGACCCAGAATAAAATCGAGACGCTCAACCCGGCGCTGCTCGATATCGAGAACAAGATCGCCGCGTCCACCGACACGTCGGAACGCACGGCACTCGAGGCCGATCGTTCGAAGCTGGCGACCGATTACAATCAGGCGCAGGCGCGCGAACAGGAACTGCTGGCCGAAAGCCAGACGCTGGAACGCTATACCTCGATGTTCCAGACCTTCGTCGACAGCCTCAACAACCAGATCGCCGCGCAGAACACGCTGATCAACAAGCTGACCATCGACACAGAGCAGCGCATCGTTCTCTACAAGGCCCTCGAAGATTCGCTGAAGACTGCTGCCCAGCAGGATGTGGCACACCGGATCAACACGCTCGGAAGCCAGGTCGATACGGCCGCAGAAGAGACCATGGCCGGCATCGGGGCCGCCGCACAGCGGCATATCGGCGATCTCCTGGAGCTGCACGAGAAGAACATGCTCTCGACGCAGGACATCCAGCGCCGCAAGAAGCTCGCCGACGAGGCCTTTGCGCGCCGCTTCCAGTCCGTTCTCGACAAGCACAATGCGGCCAATTACGTGAAGCCTTGAGCGTGCCGTTGATGTGGACGCGGCCATCAGGCCGCGTGCCGCGCTCGCGGTGCGCGGTCGATTCGATGGGGGGAGGGGCATGAACGTCGTCGATCGTAACAGTGCCGTGTCGCACTATTTCGCCACCATGGCCTCGGCGCTGTCAGGGCTCGAGCAATTCTTCGGCCAGTCCGATCGCCGCTTCGGCGAGACGGGGCCGCCGACGCTCTATCTCCTGCCTTATCTCGACCGATTGAGGAACTCCTTCACCTCCTGGCAAAACCGCATCGGCTTCACCGGCCAGTTCAAGATCGCCCAGGCCGAAAGCGGCTTTCCGATCTTCCAGAACGTGCTGGAACTGGAGAACGATCGGGCGGGAGCGACGTCCAGGCTTTCCACGATCCCTGCCGTCGACAAGCTGCGCGCCGAAATGGTCGATTTCATTCTGCGGCAGAAGGATTTTCCCGCCGCCCTGCAGCAGCAGATCGCCGAACGGCTCTATCTGGAACAGGTCAGTGCGGGCGAGATCTTCTCGCCCTTCGTGCTGCCGACGACCGTTGCCGTGAGCGTCAATGCGCAATCGCGCCGGCCGTCCTATCTGGTCACCTGGGCCGCGTTCGACGGGGTGAACACGCTGCCCATGATCTATCTCGCGACGATCGAGGATTCCTCCGAGAACGTCACGAAGATCCTGGTTTCAGACGACGGCAGGCTGAACGATACCGTCGAGATCCCGCTGCCCGTCGGCGGCCTGCTCAATCCCGAACTCGCCCGCATATTCGACGATTTCTGTGCGAAGAACTCGGCCTACTCCCTGACCCCGGCCACGATCGCCACCAATATGGACCGGGACTTTCCCAACCTTCATCCGAAGTCCGTCCGGCGCGTGGTGCTCGGGCCGCTCTATTCGACGGGTTTGACCCAGAATTCCGGCCGCGTGACCGAAATTCTCGACCGGGTGCGCAGACCTGAGAATGCCTGGGTGATGACCTGGACGGTGCAGGAGGTGTTTTCCAAGCGCGAGCAGCCGGCGGTGAAGGGCTTCTTCTCCTCGACGCCGGCCTCACAGGAATTCCACATCGAGACGCATGATCTGGAGGCCGCGCGCATGGGGGTCTCGACCTATGAGAAGCACGCGCTGGTGCCGCACGACGCCTATCAGGCACTGTATGCAGCCGGCGAGATCAAGCCGATCTTCGGCAATTTCAAGGTGCACGTGATTTCCGGCAACCAGGTCGTGAGCGAGGTCTGAGCATGAGTGAACTGACGGCAGGGCTGACCACGCTACGGGAAGACGATATCGCCAAGCATCTCGCGGTCGCTCAGGGGCTCGTGACGCGGTTCGTGGTGCTCGATCAGGGCGAGGCTACCTCCGGTGCGCCGATCGCCGGGACTGGGCGGCGTTTCGTCTCGACGGTCTCGACCGGGTCCGTGCGGCGCACCCGTGAGATCGAGCTTGCCAAGACCATCCAGGCGAGCGGCACCGCCGATCCGCTGCTGACGCCTGCCCAGCATACCGTGCTCTACCGCGTGCGCCGCGGCGTGCAGGTGGCGCTTGCGATATCGGAGGTTTTTGCCCGGCAGAGCGAGCTGGAGCCTCTGCAGGCCCGCAATATCAGTGCGCCCCTGCAGGGCGAGGAAGCCGCCCGTTTCAAGGCGCTTCTCACCTCCCAGGCCTATGTCGCAGCCTTTGCCTTCGCCGCTTACCTGAAGTCCACAGTGGCTGGCGAGGGCGAGCAGCTCGATGGCATCCGTGCGCCGGATTTCCTGTTCGACACGGCGCAGGATGCGCTTAAAAGCATGATCGCCGGCATCGATACGGCCGTGCAGGGTGCCGGTGACGACGCGACGTTGATCGGCCGGGTGCGTGGTGTCGCAGATCTCGCGCTGGACGGGCTTCTGACGCGCAAGGCGCGCTTCGAGCATCTCGGCGTCTTCGAAAACGCCCATATCCGAGTCGATCAGGACGATTTCACCCTCAGTGGTTTCGACGCTGTGCCGGGGGCAAAGTCGAAGCCGCTGACGATGAGCTTCAAGAAGCCGGAAGAGATCGTCGGCAACCACATCGCCAAATATCAGGCGCTCAAGCTCGCCAAGATGCTGATGGCCTATGATTTCGACCGGCAGATGAACCCCTTCGTCGATCTCGGCGGTTTTCTGTTCACCTTCATCGGCGACGGCATGCCGGGCACGGGCAAGACGATCCTGATCCAGATGCTGGCGGGTCTCTTGAACGACTACTGCCAGATGGCCGGCTACGCCTTTCACTACGAGAATTTCGGCGTCGACCAGATCTCGTCCTATCAGGGCAAGTCGGGCCAGAATGCCAAGAGCTTCGTCAACGCCGTGCTCAACCCGCGCGTCATCGGCTTCGGCACGATCGACGACGTCGACCAGGTGACGGCCAAGCGCTCGGACGACCGGGCGTCCGCCGGCCAGCACGAGGTGACGGCCGTGCTGATGGAGAGCTTTGCCGGCGCCTCGACCGTGGTGCGCGGCAATGCCACTTTCGGGATGTTCTCCAACTATCCTGAAAACGTCGACGATGCGCTGCGCCAGCGCGCCGGTGCCCGCTGGCTGGTCGACGGGCCGCAGACACGCGAGGACTATATCGACATCTTCTCGCTGCTGGTCGGCAAGAACCATTCCATCCCGCTTGGCGAACACCAGTTGTTCGCCGGTCAGGAGATCCAGAAGGCCGTCAGCCGCTCCTATGGCGAGCACGACCGCCCCAGGGAAGACGGCCTGGTTGCCGTCTGGGAACGCTACGAGACGTCCGAGGGCAAAATCGAGACCCTGGCCGATGTCGGCGCCTATCTGCATGCGATCAAGCTCGCCGAACCGCGCTTCACCGGCCGTGCGATCAAGAACATCACCGATGCGATCAAGATGCGGGCCATGGATGTCGAACTGCCCGATGCCTGGTTCGAAAGCCCGCAAGCCTTCGTCCACAAGAGCTACGACGAGAAGAAGGCGATGATCTCCGAGCTGCGCGGGCCTGTGACGATGGAAATGATCCTGCAGGAGATCAACCGATACGCCGACAGTGAATTCCGCTACGCCGACAAGTCGGACGATGCAGCCGTGTCCGAGATCATTCGCCGGGAGCGGCAGCGCGAGCGGGCGATTGCCGAGATCGAGCGCATGAAGGGGGAGGGGATGTGGTGAAATTCGCTATTTGCGAATTTGGTTGTCGGGGCCGGGGTTGAGGGGTAGGATGTGCGTGACGTTGTTTACAGCAAGGATGCCATTCGTAGCTTGAACCGGATCCCGGCAAGCGAGGCGCGACGTATCCGGTCGAAGGTTGCTCAGTATGCCACCGACCCGGCTTCACTCGCCAACAATGTCAAGAAGTTACGTGACAGCCGTTACCATCGCCTGCGGATCGGGGACTGGCGCGTGATCTTTCGTGAAGACGGAACCGTCGTCGACGTGGTGCGTGTCGCAGCACGTGGTGAAGCCTATGAGGGAGAGCTCTGATGACGATCGCATCATCGTTTACGACGCCAAATGGCGAAGAGATGATCGTACTCAGCCGCAAGGACTACGAAGCGCTCATCGCGCGCATCGAGGATTTGGAAGACAGTCTGGCTGTCGCCGATTTCGAGAGGAAACTTGCTGCGAGCGAGGAGGAGCTGATCCCTGCCGACTACGTCAACCGGATGGGTGAAGGTGAAAGCCCGATCCGCGTCTGGCGCGATTTTCGTGGCATGGCGGCCAAGGACCTTGCTGCTGCTGCCGGAATCAGCACCGCTTATCTGTCCGAGATCGAAACCGGCAAGAAGGACGGCAGTGTCGCAACACTCAAAGCGATCGCCGATGTCTTGAAGCTCGACCTCGATGACCTCTACTGGCGGCACGAGGACA
Source organism: Rhizobium sp. 'Codium 1' (assembly GCF_020889605.1). NCBI lineage: Bacteria > Pseudomonadati > Pseudomonadota > Alphaproteobacteria > Hyphomicrobiales > Rhizobiaceae > Rhizobium > Rhizobium sp. 'Codium 1'. The sequence goes on along the minus strand of NZ_JAJGPW010000002.1, from coordinate 188,829 downwards.
GGAAGGTCACAGATACCGCATGAACCGCCTCCTCGAAGCCGAACTCATCTATGGCCGCCTGCTTCCCATACGCGAGCCGCATCTCGTCGCGCGCTACAACAAGGCGCTCGTCGACTTCGGTCTGCCTGAGACCAAACTCGTCGAATTCGACATCGACATCACCGGCTTCTCGCCGCAGGTGGCAGCCGAGCTTGGCGATCCCGACTATCTGGATCCGCTCAAGGTCAACAGGCGCTTCATCATCCTCACACCGGAGCAGGACAGCCTGCCGGTCGTGCATACGAGCTTTTCCAACACGGCCGGCCTGATGCACGAATTCTTCGCCGCCAATGCCCGTGCCATCCATGCCATCACGCTTCGGGACACGCTCTACGGCGAAATCGAGGACAGTGTGTCCGAGGTGAAGACGCTGGAAGACCTGTTGTCGATCAATGAGGTCAAGTTCAAGGTCCTCTCGGCGGAAGACCTGCTCGGCAAGGCCGGGCAGTTGCGGCAGCTCTGCGACGCGTTGGTGTCGAGCCCGGATGCCTGGCGCGATGACGACATGCTGAACCACATGGTGGCGCTGGCGAAGGAGACCGGCGACATCCGCCAGAACACGCTGGTGCCGGACAAGCTTGTCTTCCGCCATGACGCCTTCTGGGCCGACCATTTCGGCGGCGTCTTCGTCTTCGTCGACGAGAAGATCACCACCGTGATTTGTGATCCCGAGGCGCCGGGCTTCCGTCGGTCACGGCCCTGGCAGGTCAGCTATATCTCGATCCATGATGCAGGCCTGGTCGGCGATTTTCTCGCGCGCACCGGCCGGCTCGAACTGCCGCGGGCGAGCTGGGTGGAAAGTTCTGGGCTCTTTGCCCATCGGCTGGAAATGGCACTGCTTTCGGTCGCCGCCTCTCTCGATCCGGTGCCGGATCTGAGCCGCACCGATGCCGTCTGGATGCAGACATTCCTGCATCGCAATGCAAAAGCGATCAACGAGCGCGGGGTCTATCCCATGCTCCAGGAGGCGTTGCGCACGCTTGGCCGCACCGGCAATCTGCGGATGGCCGACATCGATCCCAAACTGCGGCTCTGGCTCGTGCGTGCCGAGCCCAACCATCCCGACCAGTGGCTGACCAACCGGCTGATCGCGCATCTGACGGCAGAGGATTTCGTCTCCCGCTTCGTCTTCGACAAGCAGGGTTTCTACCGCGCCTATGAACGCTATCCTGAAGCTTATCGCGATTATGTTGTATCCCGCCTGTCCGACACTTATCTGAAGGAGAAGGCTGCGTTCCGCAAACGCCTCTATGGACTAGGAGATGACCATGCTTGACCCGATCATCGCGTTCTTCCAGCGCATCTTTGCCGCGATCGGTCGTGGTATCGGCATGGTGGTCGCTTGGTTTCTCTGGCCCTTCCTCGCGGCCCATGGCTGGTATCGCGATCGCAGCTGGATCATCAAGGGGCCGATCCTGGTGGTTCTCGTGCTGCTGCTGGTCGTCTATGGCCACTTCATCTATCGCACGCAGATCTGGCACGGCTTCGATCCTGCCTTCGTGCAGAGCTACAAGTTCGAGGAGCGGACGGTCCCGGCAGGCTCGCCGCTTCCGGGGGAGACCAATCGTTGCCAGGATTCAGCGGTTGTCATCATGAATGCCGCCCTGACCGATCAGAACGTCAACCAGAACAGCTGGATCTCCTCGACGCTGCTTTACAAGCTGGGCCTGTTCGGTCTCGACTGGGACAATACGCCCTTTATGGACAACAAGGCGTCGTTCCAGCGCGGGGTGAACCAGGTCGTGCGCCGTACGGCAATCGAACTCGCCGACAATCTCGGCCGCGTTCGCGGCACTTCCGGGATCAATAACGATCTGCAGGATGCCCGCGGCAATATCCAGTTCGATGAGAGCACCTGGTATTTCGGCACCGACCCCTTCGGCTTCAAGACGCCGACGCCGAGCTACTACCGGGCCGCTGTCGAAAGCTGGAACCGTTTCAATACCTCGCTTGGCACCTGCGATGCCGTCTTCGATACGCGCTCGGACAATCTGCTGAAGCTTCTGGATGGCATGGCGAGCGATCTCGGCAACACGTCCGACATCCTGCGCCGCCGCTCGGAGGAGTTCAATGCCGGCTGGTTCGACACGCGCGCCGATGATCGCTTCTGGTTCTCCTATGGCCAGCTCTATGCGCAATACGCCCTGTTACAGGCGACGCGCGCCGATTTCAGCGGCGTTATTCGTGATCGCAATCTGACGGCGATCTGGACCGAGATGGAACGCCAGATGCAATCGGCCCTGCGTATTCAGCCAGCGATCATTTCCAATGGCAGCGAGGACGGCTGGATCATGCCGACCCATCTCGCCACCATGGGGTTCTACATCCTGCGGGTGCGCTCCAACATGGTCGAGATCCAGTCCATTCTCGATCGCTGATCGCTGACACCGACCACTGTGCCCGCGTCCCTTGCCGGCCGTTCCGGCGGGGGGGCGTGTGCGCCTCGGGCCGCGCTGATCCGCACGAGCGAAAGTCCGTCACCCTGTCGGGCCAGATGCGGGGGTGCCGGCCTGCCGGAGCGACGGCGGGCGTTTCCGATCGGGGGACTGTGGACGTGGTCTTCCTGCCGGGCGCCATGGCGTTCCGGCGCTCGCTGATCGTCGGCTCAGCTGATGATCTTCATACGGATGGCCTTGGCGACCAGCTGGGTGCGGTTGACGCAATCCAGCTTGCGGATTGCATTGGTCATGTAGGCATTGACCGTATGGTCGGAGAGCGACAGGATCTGGCCGATCTCGAGCGAGGTCTTGCCCTGGGCGGTCCAGCGCACGACCTCGAGCTCGCGAGCCGAAAGGACGTTGGTATTGCCCGCCGTGCGGCGCAGACGGTCGAACACGTCGAAAGCCTGGGTGCTCAGCATGGAGAGTTCGTTGATCTCGGGCTGGGCCAACGAGGACCGCTTGCCATCGTAGCGCACAACGTAGCGATGGCCGTCGACGGAGGTGAGTGAGAAGATGATGCCCATCAACAGGTCGAAGCGGCGCATCAGGTCGCTGAATTCTGGCGGGCAGTCGAAATCGGGCGATTTGCCATCGTTTCCGAGCGACCAGGTGTTGTGCATGATCGAGCGGGCGATATGTGGTATGGTCGGGCAGTGGCGCAGGAATTCGAGGCGATCGAATTCGCGATAGAATTCCGTCGGCAGTGTCGTTTCGCGCACCAGGGGACCGATGTGACGGTCTTGCGCCGTCGGTGCCGCTGACAGCGTGACGTGATCGAGACCGTATTCGCGCGCCGCGTTTCGCCAGCCTTCCATAAGCTCGCTGCGGCTCTGACTGCTCCCGATATCCTTGCTCAAGAGCGTCTGTCGTTCTGACAACATTTTATCAATTTCGAAAGTTGACTACGAAGGCTAGGTTTATGTTCAATATATCAGCCCGGGCGAAAAGCTAGCAGTTTTTCGGGGTTGTCGCCATTAATATGACTAATTTATCACCGGTGCCAGTCAAAATGGCAATGGCCCGTTATCGCGATCTTCACACGGGGAGGGCGGACACGGCCTTGACCTCTTCCATGACGGCGTAAGTGTGCGTTTCGCGCACACCGGGCAGGGGCAGGATCACTTCCGAGAGGAACTGTCGATAGGCCTCCATGCCGGCTACGCGGGCCTTGACGAGGTAGTCGAAACCACCTGCCACCATGTGACATTCCATGACATCGTCTGACCGCTTCACGGCGGCTGCGAAGGTGTCGAAGACGTCGGCCGTGGTGCGGTCCAGCTTCACCTCTATGAAGACGAGCAGGTTTCGGCCGAGTTTCTGGGGGGACAGCATGGCCATATAGCCGGTGATGTAGCCTTCACGCGTCAAACGGCGCACCCGCTCGGCGGTTGCCGTCGGAGACAGGTTCACCCGCTCGGCAAGCTCGATATTGGTCAGTCGCCCCTCGGCCTGGAGTGCGCGAAGGATCTTGCGGTCGAGGCGGTCGATTTCCTTGATCATTCTCTACCAATCTCCGTTCTGACAGTGATTAAAGCAGATATGTGCCGAAAGAATAGCGGGAAATGCGTCATATCAGGAGATATGTTGCGAATACCACGGAGGTGACAATGATCAAGCCAGCCACGACCGATTTCCCGCGCTTCGAAGCCCCCTATGCCGGCGACGACGACCAGCTCATTCGCAGCTTTGCCGCACGGCTTTCCCTGTCCGAAAGCCAGAATGCCGCGATCGACCGCCGCGCCACGACCTATATCGAAGCGATCCGGGACAATTCCGGTTCGATCGGCGGCGTCGAGGACTTCTTGCGCGAGTACGGCTTGTCGACGCGCGAAGGTCTGGCCTTGATGGTTCTGGCCGAAGCATTGTTGCGCGTGCCCGACGCGCTCACCCAGGACCGTCTGATCGAGGACAAGCTGAAGGAGGGCGGCTGGAGCGAACATGAGGCGCATGGCGACAGCTGGTTCGTCTCGGCCTCGGCCTGGGCGCTCGGCATGTCTGCCCGCGTCATCCGTCCCGGCGAAACGCCCGAGGGTGTGATGCGCGGCCTGGTCAAGCGTCTCGGCCTGCCGACCGTGCGCTCCGCCACCAAGCAGGCGATGCGCTTCCTCGGTCATCATTTCGTGCTTGGCGAAACCATCAAGGATGCGCTGTCCCGTGCCGCCAAGAGCGAAGAGCGCGGCTATCGCCACTCCTTCGACATGCTGGGCGAGGGCGCCCGCACGGCCGAAGACGCCAAGCGCTATTTCCAGTCCTATGTCAGCGCCATCGAGGCGATCGGCCGGCATATGGCCAAACACGGCAAGAGCCAGCAGCTGCCGAACCGCATGGGCATTTCCGTCAAGCTCTCGGCGCTACATCCGCGTTATCTCGCCACGCATCGCGACCGCGTCATGCGCGAACTGGTGCCTGATCTCCTGAAGCTGGCGCAGATGGCGAAGGTCCATCAGCTCAACTTCACCGTCGATGCCGAGGAGGCCGACCGCCTCGAGCTCTCGCTCGATGTGATCGCCGCGGTCTTCGCAGATCCCTCGCTTGCCGGCTGGGACGGATTTGGCCTCGCCATCCAGGCCTATCAGAAGCGGTCGCCGCAGGTGATCGACTTCATCGACGGTCTCTGCCAGCAATATGGCCGCCGCATGATGGTGCGCCTCGTCAAGGGTGCTTATTGGGATACGGAAGTGAAGCGCGCCCAGGAGCGCGGCCTCGACGACTATCCGGTGTGGACGCGCAAGCCCGCGACCGATCTCGCCTATCTGCATTGTGCGGCCATGATGATGGAGAAGCGCGCGCGCATCTTCCCGCAGTTTGCGACCCACAATGCCCTGACCGTCTCGACGATCATCGAGCTTGCCGGTTCCGATCGCTCCGGTTTCGAGTTCCAGCGGCTGCATGGGATGGGCGAGGCGCTCTACGATACGCTGCTGTCAGGCAATGACAGCATCGCCTGCCGCATCTATGCGCCCGTCGGCGGCTATCGCGACCTGCTCGCCTATCTCGTCCGTCGTCTCCTGGAAAACGGGGCAAACTCCTCCTTCGTCGCTGTCGCCGGCGACAAGAATATCCCTGTGACTGCACTCCTGGAGCGGCCGAGCGAGAAGCTTGGCGTCAGCAATGGCCAGAGCGCCCGCCACAGCCAGATCCCCATGCCGCTTGGCATCTACGGTGATCGCCGGAACAGCGCCGGCTTCGAATTCGGCCATCGCGACAATCTGGAAAGCCTGATGGCAAGCATCGGCCAGCCGCTTGCCGAGATCGCGGCGCGTCCCTTGGTCCCGGGTGCGACCGGTGCGACGAGCGAGGAGGCCGTGCTTGCGCCCGCCGATCGCTCCCGCAAGGTCGGGACCGTGCGCAACGCCACGCCCGCCGATGTCGATCGCGCCTTTGCCGCCGGTCGCCCGGGTTTCGCCCGCTGGTCACGGCGTCCCGTCGCGGAGCGTGCCGCAACGCTCGACAAGATGGCCGATCTGATGGAGGCTGATCGCGACCGTCTCCTGTCGCTGCTGGCCCTCGAAGCTGGCAAGACGCTGGACGACGGTGTCGCCGAAATCCGCGAGGCGGTCGATTTCTGCCGCTATTATGCGTCCGAAGCGCGTCGTCAGTTCGGCGAGGCCGAGGTCATGCCGGGGCCGACGGGGGAACTCAACCGGCTCTCCTGGCGGGGCCGCGGCGTGTTTGCCTGCATCTCGCCGTGGAATTTCCCGCTCGCCATCTTCCTCGGCCAGGTCTCGGCAGCGCTGGTCGCCGGCAATGCGGTCGTTGCGAAACCGGCGCCGCAGACGCCGCTGATCGCGTTTGAGGCCGTGAAACTCTTCCACAAGGCCGGCGTGCCCGAAGATGTGCTGATGCTGCTGCCCGGAGCCGGCGATGTCGGCGCCGCGATCGCCGCCCATCCCAAACTTGCCGGCATTGCCTTCACCGGGTCGACGGCGACCGCCCAGGCAATCAACCGGACGCTTGCCGCCAAGGACGGCCCGATCGTGCCGCTGATTGCCGAAACCGGCGGTCTGAATGCGATGATCGTCGATGCGACGGCGCTTGCCGAACAGGTCGCTGACGATGTGGTGCTCTCTGCCTTCCGCTCGGCCGGCCAGCGCTGCTCGGCACTGCGCATCCTCTATCTGCAGGAAGACATTGCCGACGGCATGCTGGAGATGATCGAAGGTGCGGCACGCGAGCTCAACCTCGGCAATCCACTGGACATTACCACCGACATCGGTCCCGTCATCGACGAAAAGCAGAAGGCGATGCTGGAAAGCCATATCGCCGAGATGAAGCGCAGCCAAAAGGTCCGCTATGCCGGGAAGGTGCCCGCGAAGGGTAATTTCTTCGCCCCGCATATCGTCGAGCTTGATCGACCCGAAGCGCTGACGCGGGAGATCTTCGGTCCCGTGCTGCATGTCTTGCGCTGGAAGGCGAAGGCGCTGGATCAGGTGATCGCCTCGATCGACGCCACCGGCTACGGATTGACCCTCGGCGTGCACAGCCGCATCGAGTCCACCATCCGTACCGTGACCGAGGCACTCGACACCGGCAATATCTACGTCAACCGCAACATGATCGGCGCCGTTGTCGGCACCCAGCCCTTCGGCGGTTCGGGCATGTCCGGTACCGGCTTCAAGGCCGGCGGCCCCGCCTATCTCAGCCGCTTTGCGGTCGAGCAGGTGATCTCGGTCAACACGGCGGCTGCCGGCGGCAATGCGAGCCTGATCGCGATCGGCGAGGGTTAGGGCAGTCGATACCCACTTCCGATCGGGACAGGCTTCCGATCGGCGCTCCGGGCGGTAACCTTTTGAGGGTGCCGCCCTTTTTCTTGTGCCCCTTCGGCACTGCGGCACAAGATTCAGGCGTTTGCGACTTGCCAAGAGGCCGTGCCGGGGTCGATCTTCGGCGAAAATCACGCCGAGGGGACACCATGACCGTAGCATCCGACATCGATATCGCCCGCGCGGCGTCCAAACAGCCGATACAGGCGATCGGCGCCCGGCTCGGCATTCCTACCGAAAGCCTAATCCCCTATGGCCATGACAAGGCGAAGATCTCCGCCGATTTCATCAAGGGCCTGTCGCAGCGTCCGGACGGCAAGCTGATCCTGGTGACGGCAATCAACCCGACGCCGGCCGGCGAGGGCAAGACGACGACGACGGTCGGGCTCGGCGACGGCCTGAACCGGATCGGAAAGAAAGCGATCATCTGCATTCGCGAACCATCGCTTGGCCCCTGTTTCGGGGTGAAGGGCGGGGCGGCCGGCGGTGGTTATGCCCAGGTCGTGCCGATGGAGGACATCAACCTCCATTTCACCGGTGATTTCCATGCCATCACTTCGGCCCATAATCTGCTTTCGGCGCTGATCGACAACCATATCTACTGGGGCAACGAGCTGAATATCGACACGCGCCGGATCACCTGGCGGCGTGTGCTGGACATGAACGACCGGGCGCTGCGCCAGGTTGTCACCTCGCTTGGCGGTGCCTCGAACGGATATCCGCGCGAAGCCGGCTTCGACATCACGGTCGCCTCGGAGGTCATGGCAATCTTGTGCCTCGCCACCGACCTGGAAGACCTGGAGCGGCGGCTGGGCGCAATCATCATCGGCTATCGGCGTGACAAGACGCCTGTCTTCGCGCGCGATCTGAAGGCCGACGGTGCCATGGCGGTGCTGCTGAAAGAAGCGATGCAGCCCAATCTCGTCCAGACGCTGGAAAACAACCCGGCCCTCGTGCATGGCGGTCCCTTCGCCAATATCGCCCATGGCTGCAATTCGGTCGTCGCGACCAAGACGGCGCTGAAGCTTGGCGATTATGTCGTCACCGAAGCCGGTTTCGGAGCGGATCTGGGCGCGGAAAAGTTCTTCGACATCAAATGCCGCAAGGCGGGTCTTTCCCCGTCCGCCGTGGTCATTGTCGCAACGATCAGGGCGTTGAAGATGAATGGCGGCGTGGCCAAGGAGGATCTTGGACGCGAGGATGTCGCAGCCGTCGAACGGGGTGCGATCAATCTTGCGCGGCATCTCGAAAACCTTGCCAAGTTCGGCGTACCGGCCGTTGTCGCGATCAACCATTTCACCAGCGACACCGAGGCCGAAGTCGCTGCCGTCAAGGCAGTCGCGACCGGGTTCGGCGCCGAAGCGGTGCTGTGTCGGCATTGGGCGGACGGCTCTGCCGGGATCACCGCGCTTGCCGAAGCCGTGGTCCGGATTGCCGAAACGCCCTCGCAATTTCGGCCGCTCTATCCGGATGCCATGCCGCTCTTCTCCAAGATCGAGCGGATCGCGACCGAAATCTACCGGGCAGGGGAGGTGACGGCCGAAAAGGCGGTGCGTGACCAGCTCGTCGATTGGGAGCGTCAGGGCTATGGCAATCTGCCGGTCTGCATGGCGAAGACGCAATATTCCTTCTCTACCGACCCGAGCCTGCGCGGCGCGCCGGAGGGGCATGCCGTGCATGTCCGGGAAGTCAGGCTCTCCGCCGGCGCCGGCTTCGTCGTCGCAATCACCGGCGAAATCATGACCATGCCCGGGCTTCCACGCGTGCCATCGTCGGAAAAGATCCGCCTCGACGGCAACGGCGCGATCGAGGGGCTGTTCTAGCCGCCGCGGCCTTCATCGCTCGAGCGTGATATTTTCATCACGGTGATGGCGATCACAAATCATGATAAAATGAATCATGATTTATATGTTGACTCATCCTATCATGTTTTATACGGCGTGATTGCGGCGAAAATTCATCGCCGCCCCGGTTTTGACGCAATCACGTTCGGCCAGCCTGCACCCAGTTTCGGGGTGCGGGATTGTTGGTTCCTGGCCTTTTGAAAGGATATTCGCATGGGCTCCCGGCCTCTCCGCCCCCTCCTGCTCGCTTGCACAGCGCTCGTGGCAGTCTCCGCCATTCTCCCCGCACATGCCCAGGACGCCACGACGGCAAGCCAGGACGAGACGCAGTTGGAGACGATCGTGGTCAAGGGCAAACGCGTTCCGGCCGGATCGGTGGCGGATACGCCGCTGGCGACCCAGACGACGGCCGAGGAGATCCGGAAAAAGGAAATCAAGGACCTGAGCGACCTCGGCAATACGACCGAAGCCGGTATCGATTTCATCAAGGCAAAGCCTGGCAGGACCGGTGGCCTTTTCATCCGCGGCCTGACCGGTGCCCGTGTTGCCGTTCTGGTCGATGAAATCCCGGTTCCATTCTTGCAGACCATCGCCCGTAATGGCTCAAGTTCGCCGACAACAGGGATAAACGGCCAGCCTGACAGCTTCGATGTTGACTCGCTCGGCGGGCTTGATGTCCTGCGCGGGGCCGATTCCAGCAAGGTCGGCTCGGGTGCTCTCGGTGGCGCGCTCGCGGCCCGCACGCTGGAGCCGGAAGACCTGATCGGCGAGGGCCGCGATTGGGGTGGCGTCGCCAAGACCGGCTATGACAGCGAAGACAAGAGCTTCAGCAACTCCGTGGCTGTGGCCAAGCAGGTGGAAAACACCTCGGTGCTCTTTCAGGGCTCCTATACGCGCGGCCACGAGACCGACAATCAAGGTAACGCGGATATCTATGGTACCTCGCGCACCGAGCCCAATCCGATGGACTTCGTCCGCAATAACCTGCTCTTCAAGTTTCGGCACAAGCTTGAGGGAGGTCATACCGTCGGCATGACGGCGGAGCGTTACGACTACACCAGCGAGAGCAATCTGAAGACACTGCAGTCCTCGGCCTTCACGGCCGGCACCGCCGCGACGACTTTCCGCCCCGATGCCTATTTTGGCTGGGATGACGTCCGCCGCGAGCGCGTGTCCCTCGACTACTTCTACGACGCGCCATCGAGCGATACGCTTGTCCAGGCCGCCAGCCTCCGCCTTTACTGGCAGCAACTGAGCAAAGATGCCGGCTCTTCCGGTCTGCGAAACAGCGGCGCGCAATATCTGCGTGCCAACGAGGCGCAGGAAGACGACTTTGGCGTGATCGGTTCGATGGTTTCGGAGTTCGATACGGGCACTCTGCGCCATCAGTTGCGTCTGCGCGGCAATGCCACGATGTTTGAAACGCACCAGTTCATCGCGGCCTTTCCGGCTTCAGCTACGGTCGTTTCGCAATCCGATGCGCCTGATGTCGATGGAGTTACGCTCGGCTTCTCGATCGAGGATCAGATCACCCTCGGCGACAGCGGCTTCTCTATCACGCCGGGCATACGCTTCGATTTCCACGACTATGAGCCGCAGGACTCGGCTGCCTATCGTGGCAATACTGGCTACAACGCCTTCGGGCTTCCGGAATCCTTCAGCGACAGCAAATTTTCGCCTAAACTTTTGGCCGAGTACCAGCTGAATGAAAGCGTGGGTGTCTTCGCTCAGTGGGCGATGGCCTATCGTGCGCCGACCGTGGACGAGCTCTATGGTAACTTCACTAATACGCTGGGCGGCTATGCCAGCATCGGCAATCCCAATCTCGAGGCCGAAACCGGGAACGGCTTTGAAGTGGGGGCGAAGTGGAACACGGGTGATTTCAACGGCAGCGTGACCCTCTTCCACAATATGTACGACAACTTCATCAACAATGTGACTCGCGTCGGCGTGTCGCCGCAGCCGACCAGCCTCTTCACCTATGAGAACGTGCAAGACGCACGCATCTCGGGGGCCGAGATCAAAGCGCGCAAGGATTTTGCCAACGGCTTCTTCGCTGAGGGATCTCTGGCGGTGGCTTACGGCGAATATGGCGACAACAATACCCGCATTCGAAGCGTGGCTCCGCTCAAGGCCATTCTCGGCCTTGGCTATGAGCAGGAAACCTGGGGTACGCAGCTGACAGGCATCTTCTCAGCCGCCATGCCTGACGATAGTGTTGCCAACACTTACGACGCGCCTGGCTACGGCATTTTCAACGTAACTGGCTGGTGGGAACCCGAAGCCGTCAAGGGTCTGCGCATCCAGGCCGGTGTCAACAATATCTTTGACAAGACGTACTGGAATGCCGTGGGTGTGGCATCCGTCAATCCGAATTCTGCGAGCTCAGGTAACCAGCCGGTGGCCTTCTACTCGGAAGCCGGAACGACCTTCAAAATCTCGCTCACCCAGAAGTTCTGATCAAAGCAGTATCGACCTCAAGGCGGCGCAACCATGCGCCGCCTTTTTTGCATCCCGGTCATCGGCAATACCGGAACCCGCTCTTCCTCTCGATCACGTCCAGATGCATGTGATCCTGATGCGTCGCGTCGCTGCCCGGCGAAAGCACGGTGGTAAAATACAGGCAGGCAATGGCGTTGAAGGCGCGCTGGAAGGCGGCCTCCGCCGTGCCGTCGTCCTGGCGCGCGATCAGGACAGGCATTTCCTCGTCGCCGAAGCGCAAGGCCGCGATGTCAATTGCATTTCCATAGGCATGTTCGGAGACCTTGCCTGTCTCTGCGCCGTTGCGGTTGCGGCAGACATAGCCCGAAGCGTGGCGGATGCCGGTGAGGGCCTTTCTGTCGGGAAAGGCGGCTTCTGCTGCGGGTTTCAGCATGTCCCGGGTCATGCGTGCGAGCTGCAGGGCGGTCTCGCAGCGGAGGGTGGCCTCCGGCTCGAGGAGGACGTCGGGCAGAAGCGTCTTCAGGGTGATGGGGGCGGCCATGCCGCAACCGGTGTCGCCGTCGATGGCGGGTTCCGTCTCGAAGCTTGCGCCGATGGCGCGCAGATCGGCAAGGCAGGCAGCCAGCGCCTCCGGTTCCTCAGCCGGCGGCGGCGGGTCGGCAGGCACGGTCTGCTTTGCCGGTTCCGCGTCGGTTGCCTTGCCATCACCCGGTGCGTCATCCTTGGCCACACCCCCGGTTTCAAGCGGGGCCTCCTGGTGCTGCGGGTCTGCGGTGGACCCGGTATCCTTCGCCTCGGCTGCGCTGGAAGACGCCTCAGGCTCTTCCCCAGCGATGCCTTGCTTCGCCACAGGCGGTGTCGGCTTGTTCTGCGGGATGGCAATACCCGCCGCGTCCCTGCCTGCGGTGCCTTGCGAAGACATGACGGTGTTTGTCTCTGGGGCCGGCGCCGCAATTTCCGGGCGTGATTTCGGCAATGGCCCGCGCAGGGGAAGCGTCAGCCCTGTCGCAATCGGCCAGGCGAGAAGCAGGCCGATGGCCATCGGCAATTTCATCTTCTTCATCTCGCCTCCATCTCTCCCGTCCCCCCGATCGATAAGCCGCGAACGGCCGAAAAGTTCATGGTGCGTGCCGGGCAAAACGCCCTTGCTAAGGCGCGGCCTGCGCGTTATGCATTTCGCCATGAAGATCGCATCGAAGAACATTGCTTGGTGGTGGGCACGCTGACGCGGCCTTGACCAGTCATGTCTTTTTGACGATTGACCCCAAAGCCGCCCGGAAACACTCCTGAGGCGGCTTTTTTGTATTCAAGGCGCCCCGGAGACGGGCCTTGAAGAATGGAGAAGGACAGACATGTCGACGATTTTGCAGGAAGACGGCTCGGAAGCCTATCAGACGCGCGGTGGTGTGACCGTCACGCGCAGGCGCCGGCCGACATCCTATGCCGACGCGATCTCCAGCTATGTCGACAAGCTCGACGAGCGGCGCGGCGCGGTCTTCTCGTCCAATTATGAATATCCCGGCCGCTATACCCGCTGGGACACGGCGATCGTCGATCCGCCGCTCGGCATTTCCTCCTTCGGTCGCAAGGTCTGGATCGAGGCCTATAACGGCCGCGGCGAGGCACTGCTCACCATGATCGCCGAGGCCTTGGCCTCCGTCGAGGACCTTGCGCTGGGCGAACAGACCGCCACGCGTCTCGATCTCGACGTCAAGCTTCCCTCGCGCGTTTTCACCGAAGAAGAACGCTCGAAGATGCCGACGGTCTTCACGGTGCTGCGCGCCGTCACAGCACTGTTCCATTCGGAAGAAGATGCCGCCATCGGCCTGTTCGGCGCCTTCGGCTATGATCTCGCCTTCCAGTTCGACGCCATCGATCTGAAGCTTGCCCGTCCCGACGACCAGCGCGACATGGTCCTCTTCCTGCCCGACGAGATCCTCGTCGTCGATCATTACTCGGCCAAGGCCTGGATCGACCGTTACGACTTTACCAAGGGCGAGGTGACCACGGTCGGTCAATCGGAAGAGATCCAGGCTGAGCCCTTCCGGCATACCGACACAATCCCGCCGCGCGGCGATCATCGGCCCGGCGAATATGCCGATCTGGTCACCAAGGCCAAGGAGAGCTTCCGCAAGGGCGACCTGTTCGAAGTGGTTCCCGGCCAGAAGTTCATGGAGCGCTGTGACTCGAAGCCGTCGCAGATCTCCAAGCGGCTGAAGGAAATCAATCCGTCGCCCTATTCCTTCTTCATCAATCTCGGTCACCAGGAATATCTCGTCGGCGCCTCGCCGGAGATGTTCGTGCGCGTGAACGGCCGCCGCATCGAGACCTGCCCGATCTCGGGCACGATCAAGCGCGGGGCCGACCCGATCGAGGATTCGGCGCAGATCCTGAAGCTCTTGAACTCCAAGAAGGACGAGAGCGAACTCACCATGTGCTCCGACGTCGACCGCAACGACAAGTCCCGCGTCTGCGAGCCGGGTTCGGTCAAGGTCATCGGCCGCCGCCAGATCGAAATGTATTCGCGTCTTATCCATACGGTGGATCACATCGAAGGACGGCTGCGGGACGGCATGGACGCCTTTGACGGTTTCCTCAGCCATGCCTGGGCGGTCACGGTCACCGGTGCGCCCAAGCTCTGGGCCATGCGTTTCATCGAAAAACACGAGAAGAGCCCGCGCGCCTGGTATGGCGGGGCAATCGGCATGGTCGGCTTCAACGGCGACATGAACACGGGCCTGACACTCAGAACCGTGCGCATCAAGGACGGTATCGCCGAAGTGCGCGCCGGAGCCACGCTTTTGAACGACAGCGACCCTCACGAGGAAGAAGCCGAAACCGAACTGAAGGCCTCCGCCATGATTGCTGCCATCCGCGACGCCACGTCCGACCAAAAATCCAAGCGCGGTGTTGCGAGCGTCGGCCAGGGCGTCAACATCCTGCTCGTTGATCACGAGGACAGCTTCGTCCACACGCTCGCCAACTATTTCCGCCAGACAGGCGCCACGGTGAACACCGTGCGAACGCCGGTGCCGGAGGAGATCTTCGACCGGCTCAATCCGGATCTCGTGGTGCTGTCGCCCGGTCCCGGTTCACCGGCAGATTTCGACTGCAAGGCAACGATCAAGAAGGCCCGCGCCCGCGAGCTTCCGATCTTCGGCGTCTGCCTCGGCCTTCAGGCGCTGGCGGAAGCCTATGGCGGGGAGTTGCGCCAGCTCGCCGTTCCCATGCACGGCAAGCCGTCGCGCATCCGCGTGCTCGAAGCAGGCCTCGTCTTCGAGGGCTTGGGCAAGGAAGTGACCGTCGGCCGTTACCACTCGATCTTCGCCGATCCTTCGACCTTGCCGCGTGATTTCATCATCACGGCGGAAAGCGAGGACGGGACGGTCATGGGCATCGAACACGCGAAGGAACCGGTCGCCGCCGTCCAGTTCCACCCGGAATCGATCATGACACTTGGCGGCGACGCCGGCATGCGGATGATCGAAAACGTCGTGGAGAAGCTGGCGAAGCGGAAGAAGGTCAAGGCGGCCTGAGGGTCAAGAATACGGACGTGGCTGGTCGGCGCAGGTAACGTCAGGACCGTGGACGGCACGGATCTGCATGGCTGACTGCGATCCGACCGGGACTTCCCGGGATCTGACGGGCATGCGCACCTGTGCACACACCCATATCCCGCCTTGACCTCGCCTCATCCCTTCGCCATTACACTGCCGACATCCAACCGAACCGCCCGCCTTGCCGGGCGGTTTTGTCGTTTCTGGAATTGCGTCTGCAATTCACTCGCATCTGCAGGGAAGAAGGCCATGGCTGACGAGAACAATCTGGTTCGGCGGATTGCCTTCTGGGGCATCCCGCTCGCCTTCGGTGTCATGGGGCTCAAGCTTCTCGCCTGGTGGGTGACCGGATCGGTGGCGCTGCTCTCGGACGGCCTGGAATCGACCGTCAACGTCATCGCTGCCTTCATCGCCTATTTCGTCATCCGCTATGCGCAAAAGCCGGCTGACGACGACCATCCCTACGGCCACCACAAGGCGGAGTATCTGTCGGCCGTGCTCGAGGGCGTGCTGATCGTGATCGCGGCACTTCTGATCATCCGCGAGGCGGTGCCGGCGCTGCAGAACCCCTCGCTGCCGGAAGCACCGGTCCTGGGGCTTGCGATCAACACGTTTGCAGCGGTCCTCAATGCGGCCTGGGCGACGCTCTTGATCCGGGTGGGGCGCAGCCATCGCTCGCCGGCGCTGTCGGCTGATGGCCAGCACATCATGTCCGATGTGGTCACCTCGATCGGCGTGATCATCGGACTTCTGCTGGCCCTGGCGACGGGCTATGCCATCCTCGATCCGGTTCTCGCCATCCTGGTTGCCCTCAACATTATCTGGCAGGGCTGGAAGGTCATCGCGCAGTCGGTGGCCGGGCTGATGGATGTGGCTGTGTCGCCGCAGGAGGCGGAAGCAATTCGCCAGGCGATCAAGGAGAATTCGCAAGGCTCGCTCGGCGTCCACTATTTGCGCTCGCGCCGCGCCGGGGCTGCTACCTTCGTTGCCTTCGACCTCGTCGTGCCGGAAGGCATGACGGTGCGCGACGCTCATGTGATCTGCGATCGGCTGGAATTGGCCCTGCACAGGGCCTTGCCCGGCACGCGCGTCACCATTCACGTCGAGCCGGAGAACGAGATGGCGCATGGCGCCGGCGTCGAACTCTGAGACAAGATGAAAGGACAAAATTCATGAGCAAGACCGATACGTCCGGGCTGACTCAGCTCGGCCAGTCCATAGATGCCCCCACCAGCCCCGAAACCGCCGTTCTGGAGCGGGTGCCGAATGGCAATGCCGGCACCGATTATGTCGTGCGCTTTACGGCGCCTGAATTCACCTCGCTCTGTCCGATGACCGGCCAGCCGGATTTCGCCCATATCGTCATCGACTACATTCCCGGTGACTGGCTGGTGGAATCGAAGTCGCTGAAACTCTTCCTCTTTGCCTTCCGCAATCACGGCGCCTTCCACGAGGACTGCTCGGTCTATATCGCCAAGCGCATCGTCGAATTGCTTAATCCGAAGTGGCTTCGCATCGGCGCCTACTGGTATCCGCGCGGCGGGATCCCGATCGACGTCTTCTGGCAGACGGGCGAGGCGCCCAAGGGTGTGTGGCTGCCGGAGCAGGGTGTGGCGACCTATCGCGGCCGCGGCTGAGACCGGATCCCCGAGACGATGCGCACAGAAAAACGGCGGCCCGAGAGCCGCCGTTTGCAAGATCGAATGGAGGCTGGATCAGCCGAAGGCGATTGCGGCGCCGCCGACGACGGTGGCAAGGCCAAGTACGCGGGCAACCGTCGGGCCAAGCCGGGTGACGCCGAGGCCGAGGGCCACGCCAGCACCGTGCAGGGCGGCGGTTGCGACGAGGAAGCCGAGGCCGAAGGACAGCGCACCCGCGGAGCCGAGCTCGCCACCATGGGCATGGCCATGGAAGAGGGCGAACATGCCGACAACGGCAGCAGAGGCTGCGACCGGCAGACGGACGGCGGCAGCCACCAGCAGACCGAGACCGATCACGGAGGCGAGGATTGCCGGCTCGACGAAGGGCAGGGATACGCCGGCGACAGATAGGCCAAAGCCGACGGCCATCATCGAGACGAAGGCTGCTGGCACGGCCCAGAACGCGCGACCGCCGATCTGGCTTGCCCAGATACCCACGGCGACCATGGCCAGGATGTGATCGGCGCCGAAGATCGGATGCGAAATGCCGGCCATCAGCGAGCCGTGGGCTGCCGGATCAAGATGGGCAAAGGCTGGGCTTGCTGCCATCGTCATCAGGGCAGCGGTGAATGAAAGGCGCTTCAACATGTCTTATTCGTCCCTCTATTTGGTCAACTCAAGGCGGCCGGAATTCGGTCCCGCCAATCGTCCCCTTAAACCATTGCTCAGCCTAACGTAACCCGTCCGCGGATGTCCACGGGAAAGCTTGGGATCAGCCTATGCCGAATGCCCTGAATGGGTGATGGTGTCAGCGGCAGGCCATGACGCGGAAAGGACAGGGCACAGGAGAGTGGCGCCCGTCACTTTTCTTCGCTCATTGTTTCTCCACACCGAGAACTTCCGCGCAGCGGGACAGGCTCAAGCCGTTGCCGGTGGTGTCGTTGCTGGCGCGGATCGTGGAAATCACCCCGCCCTTGTCCGTGTTGATCTGCAATTCGCAGAACAGCTGTTCGTAGCGTCCGGGCGTGATCAGTTCCGGCTCCCAGAAGGGGTCGCGGGTAATCACGCGGGTCTGGGTGACGGTCTGGCCCGAGCCGTCCTGGCGGGTTTCGGTGCGCACGATGGTGCGGGCAGGTTCGTATCGGGTGTAGACGGGTGGGATGTATCGCGTCTTGTCGCCGCCGCGCCAGATGTAGATCTTGCCCGACGAGAGCGGGTACTCATCGATCGGCGGGCCATAGGCTGCAAAGAAGCGCTCGACGGGCTCGCCGATCCAGCGGGACTGCAGCGCTCGGTTGGCGTCTCCGGTCGTCGTGCACCCTGAAACGACGCTCGCGCCCAGGATCAGGACTGCGGCAAGAGCGCTTTGAATTCGCATGGACTTCCTCGAGGGGTTCGATTGCGCCGATCCTAGCCTGCAGCCCCGCTGCGCCGCAAGTGACCCGGACCAATGACCCGGGCCGAATCGCCACAGGTGGCACGCGCCGTGTTCTTTCCTTTCCTGCAAAATGCGGTCTGCGCTTGCGTCTCGCGGTCAGGGGGTCGATAAGCGGCCTCGATCGGATTGGCACCGGTGGAGAAGATGCAGAAATCCTACAGCAAGTCGAAGCTCGTCCGGCGGTCGAGGGTGTTTCGCGGGTCGCTCGGACTCTGGCGGCCGCGTCTGGTGTTCTGGACAGGTGCTATCGCCATCGGCGTCACCAGCGTGGGCTTTGCCTGGATCGCGGATTTTGCTCAGGAAACCTTCCAGCATATGACCGTGGCAGGCGAGTGGAATTTCCTGCTGCCGCTTCTGGTCACTCCGCTCGGCTTCATCGCGTGCTCCTGGCTTGCCATCACCTATTTCCCCAACTCCCAGGGCAGCGGCATTCCGCAGGCGATCGCCGCCCGGCATCTGAACGAGGACGAGGACCGTACGCGTCTCCTGTCTCTCAAGATTGCCGTCGGCAAGATCGCTCTGACGACGCTTGGCCTCTTCACCGGGGCTTCGATCGGGCGCGAGGGGCCGACCGTGCAGGTCGGCGCTTCCTTCATGCTGGCGGCTGCCCGTTTCGGGGGCATGGCCCAGGCGCGGGGGCTGATCCTTGCTGGATCCGCCGCCGGGATCGCTGCAGCCTTCAACACGCCGCTTGCCGGCATCGTCTTTGCCATCGAGGAGATGAGCCGTGCCTATGAGAACCGGGCCAACGGCGTCGTGCTGACGGCTGTCATCCTGTCAGGCCTTGCAGCGCTCGGCCTTGCCGGCAGCTATCATTATTTCGGCTCGACCTCGGCCGTGCCCGTCTCGGTGCGTGACTGGGCGCTCGTGCCGATCTGCGGCATTGGCGGCGGTGCGCTGGGCGCCGTCTTCAGCGGGCTGGCGCTCCATCTGGGCTTGCGGATCCGCCGCTGGGCGCAGCCGGCGCCTGTCAAACGCATGGTGCTGTTTGCCGGTGCCTGCGGGCTCGGGGTGGCGCTGATCGGGGTGATCTCGGGTGGCACCACCTTCGGCACCAGCTATGAGCAGGCGCGCGGCGCACTGGCCGGGGAACCGACGTCGCTGATCTTCTTCATCGAGAAGTTTGCAGCCAGCTTCCTCTCCATGATCTCCGGCATTCCCGGCGGGATTTTCGCCCCGTCATTGTCGATCGGCGCCGGCTTCGGCAGCACGATCGGGCAAATCATGGGAACGAGTGTCGCACTCGGTGCGGTGCTCGGCATGGCCGGCTACTTTGCCGGTGTCGTGCAGGCGCCGATGACCGCCTTCGTGATCATCCTGGAAATGACGGGCAACAACCACGCCGTCCTGCCGATCATGGCGGTGTCGATGATCGGTTACGTCACCTCGCGCCTGTTGTCACCGGAGCCGCTCTACCACGGCCTGTCGCGCAATTTCGTTGCCGCCGCCATCCGCGCGCGCCGGGCGGATCATCGCCATGGCGAAGAGGCGCTACCGCGCTGACACTCCCAAGGCTTGGCTGGAGACAAACTTGTCCCCTGCGCAGCGCCTCCCCATATTGGAGTGACAGATCGAAACACATGTCCGGCGTCATGCCGCACAGGGAGTGTCTACTTGTTTTCCTTCGACAACAGCTATGCCCGCCTGCCGCAGACCTTCCACCGGCCGGCCAGACCCGCCGCCGCCCGTGCACCGAAACTGATCCGTTTCAATCAGGCGCTGGCCGAGGAGCTCGGGCTCGATCTGGAAGGGGCCGACGAGGCGCGGCTTGCACAATTGCTCGGTGGGCAGGTCATCCCTGTCGGCGCCGAGCCATTGGCGCAGGCCTATGCCGGGCATCAGTTCGGACATTTCAATCCGCAGCTCGGCGACGGGCGCGCGCTTTTGCTCGGGGAAGTCATCGATCGCCGGGGCCAGCGCCGCGACATCCAGCTGAAGGGCTCCGGCCCCACCGCCTTTTCGCGCAATGGTGACGGCATGGCGGCGCTTGGGCCAGTCTTGCGCGAATACATCGTCTCGGAAGCCTTTGCCGCGCTCGGGGTTCCCGCGACGCGCGCGCTTGCGGCTGTTGCGACCGGCGAACAGGTCATGCGCGAGACGATCATGCCGGGCGCCGTGCTGACCCGGGTCGCTGCCAGCCATGTCCGCGTCGGCACCTTCCAGTTCTTTGCCGCCCAAGGCGACGAGCAGGCCGTGCAAACGCTGGCCGAACATGTCATCGACCGGCACTATCCGGAGGCCCGCAAAGCCGAAAATCCCTATCTCGCCATGCTCACCATGGTCGCGGAACAGCAGGCCAGACTCATTGCGCGATGGCTGTCGATCGGCTTCATCCACGGCGTGATGAACACCGACAACATGGCGATCTCGGGCGAAACCATCGATTTCGGCCCTTGCGCCTTTCTCGACGAATATGATCCGCGCAAAGTCTTTTCCTCGATCGACCAGCGCGGCCGTTATGCCTATGCCAACCAGCCCGGTATCGGCCAGTGGAACATCGCCCGGTTTGCCGAATGCCTGCTGCCGCTGCTCGATGCGGACGAAGACGTGGCGATCGAAGCGGCGAACGGTGTGCTGAAGGCCTTCGGCGATGTCTTCCAGGAGGCGTGGCTCGATCTCTTCAAGGCCAAGCTCGGCGTGACGGGCGAGGGCGCTGACGACAGAGGCCTGGTGACCGATTTCCTCGAACTCCTGCATCAGGGCGAGGCGGATTTCACGCTGGCCTTCCGCACCCTCTCCAAGGTCGCTGGCGGCGCCGGGGACGAGACGCTGGCTGATCTCTTCACGGCGTCACCGCCGGGTCTGTCCGGCTGGCTCACGCGCTGGCGCGCCCGTCTCGATGATGGCCGTTCGGACGCCGAGCGGCAGGCGGCGATGGAGGCTATCAATCCGGCACTCATTGCCCGCAACCACCGGATCGAGGAGGCGATTGCCGCGGCCATTTACGGCGACTACTCCTTCTTTCACCAACTGGTCGATGCGCTGGCGACACCCTACGCCGAAGATCCCGATACGGCCGATCTCCGGCTGCCGCCGACGCCGGATGAGCGGGTGACACGGACCTTCTGCGGGACGTGACCTTGCCGGAGTATTGCCCCGGCAAGGTCTGATCGGCTGCAAGAGGTCTTCGGCTCAGAACTCCTGCCAGTCTTTCGAAGTGTCGATTGCAGCATTGCCCCTGCCGGAAAATGCCGTGGCAATTCTGTTGCCAAGGCGCTGCACGGGGGAGGGGCTGTATGCCCTGGACGTCTTGTGGTTGCCGCTCGCCGGTGCAGGGACGAGGGGACGCGGCGCGCTTGCCTGTCTGTACTGGTTGGCATCAGAGCCATGTCCGAGTTTGAACCGTACAACGACGCCGTCCAGCGATTGGGCTTCGTCGCTCAGGGCGCGACAGGCGGCCGTCGTCTGCTCTGCCATTGCCGCATTTTCCTGGGTCACGCGGTCCATCTGGTTGACCGAACTGTTGATCTCGGAAATGGCGATCGACTGTTCTTTCGACGCAGTGACGATTTCGCCGATCAGATCCGTGACCTTGAGAACCTGTCCCTCGATCTCGATCAAGGCCGTGCCGGTCTGGTTGACGAGGGACACACCATTCGCGACATGCGATGACGAGGTCGTCACGAGCGTCTTGATCTCCTTCGCGGCAGATGCCGATCGCTGTGCCAGTTCGCGCACTTCCTGGGCAACCACGGCGAAGCCCTTGCCGGCGTCACCGGCGCGGGCGGCCTCGACGCCTGCGTTCAGCGCCAGCAGATTGGTCTGGAAGGCGATCTCGTCGATGACATTGATGATCTGGCCGATCTGGTTCGACGAATTGGCAATTTCGTCCATTGCGGCAATCGCGTCCTTGACGACGATAGCAGATCTTTCGGCTCCACTGCGTGTGGCTGCCATCATGGAATTGGCTTCGTTCGCGCGTTCTGTCGCGTTCTTGACCGTCGCCGTGACCTCGTCCAGCGCAGCGGCGGTCTGCTCGATCGTTGCGGCCTGCTGTTCGGTTCGCTTCGACAGGTTTTCTGTCGCATTCGTCATCTCCGCCGCGCCATTGCGGACCACGGAGGTCGAGGACGCGATTTCGCCCAGGGAGCCGGCCAGGGTCTCGAGGCTGGTGTTGAAACCGACGCGGAGATTTTCATAGGCGTCGGTGAAGGGTTCGGCGATTCTGAAAGCCAGGTTGCCCGCAGCAAGTTCGGTCAGGCCCTCGTTGAGGCGGCCGATGACCATCTGCCGGTTCTGGTCTTCAGCCATCTTTTCTGCGGCAATCGCCTGCTCGCGTGCGATCTCCTGCTCGCGCGCGGCTTCCCGCTGCTCGCGGTTCTGCTTGCGCTCGATGGCATTGGCCCTGAAGACCGAGACCGAGTTCGCTATGGCTCCGATTTCGTCGGTTCGTGTCACGTAGGGGACGTCCTGGGAATAGTCGCCCCCGGCCAGATGGCCCATATATCCCTCGATCGCGCGCAGCGGGGCCAGCGCCTTGCGATTGAGATAATAGGACAGAACGGCACCGCTGAGCAGGCCCAGGGCCATCAGGGCTTTCATGACCATGCTCAGGGTATAGGCTTGCGATTCCATCGTCTGGAAATTGACTTCGGCATTTTTCGCTGCGGTCTCAACGATGCCGTCCACCAGCACATCCGTCGCATCGACCTCGGACTGAAGAACGTCGGCGATGCCGTCAAATTCGCCCATCATCTGGTTGCCGGCTTCGGGGCCACCGGCGACATATTTTTCCGCCATGCGCCGACCCGCGTCGTAAAACGCCAGATATCCGGTTTCTACCTTGCCGATCTGGTTTGCCATTGCCGGTTCGCCGAGTTCGGTCGCCAGCAATTTCAACTGCTGGACCTTTTCGCGCAGCGCCGTCGCCGAAGCTTCGGCCAGCTGGAACCCGTCATCGAGGCCGTCCTTGCCCTGCGTTGCCGAGACGTCGGTCAGCGATTCCTGGGTGCTGACAATGTCGAGTTCGATGCCCTTCTGCAGCCTCACCAATTGCAGGACCCGGCCGCTCAGGCTTCTCTCGGAGCTGAAAATTTCCATGCCTGCCTGCAACTGCCTCTCCGTCAGATAGTCGGAAAGTCCGAGTGCGCCGGCAGCGATCGTGGAAAGGGACATGATGCCGATGGGAATGAGCATGCGCAGTTTCATGGAAGTCGCTTTCCGTTTCGCAGGGGGACAGACCCGGCAAAGAGCGGGTCTTTGCCGTTTCGGGTGGTGATGGATGTTTGGTACGTGTGGTACGTTGATCGGGTCGGAGGTCGCTGTCCCGTCCTGCGGGCTCAAAGGTCGACGCACTGAAGCGCTTAGCTGCTCTCCCCAACATTTCTCCCCCTGATTTCTAATGGTGAATCCCAAAGGAAATCTTAACCGGCGGCTGGTCGTGACCCATTTGCCCGGACAACGGGCAATTGCCTCCTCGCTTGCCGGCATGGGTGTGGCGGCAAGCAAATGACGGCCAAGTGTAGCGCCGTCCTGCTGTTCCGCGACTGAGCCCGAATTGGCAGCCCGCCGTCTGTTCTTCCTCCGTCGGCGCATGCAAAAAAGGCGCCCCTTGCGAGGCGCCTTTTTCATATCCGAATGCTGATGCCGATCAGATTGCGGGCTGCAGCGTCATCGAGGTGCCGGTGGCGGCGATGTTCAGGCCGATCTGGCCGGACACGCTGACCGGCTGCAGGTGGATCGAGCCTGCCGTGCCGCCGAAGAGGACATTGGCGCCGATTCCGGCACCGATGGTCGCTTCCGCAGTCGCACCGCCATAGAGGCCGCCGAGCGAGCCCTTGTGGTAACCGGCGGTCGGGGCAAAGACGGCCCAGACGACGCGGCTACGGGTGGTGAAGCCAAGGTCGACGCCGAGCTTCTTGATCGAACCTGTGTAGGTGTCGAGCGGTTCGCCGTCGATGACCGAGGTGAAGGCGCAGTCTGCCGTCTTGGCAGAGCCCAGCACGTAGCCAAGGCCACCGCCGATCTGGCAATCCAGATAGCCGATGCGCACACCGCCGACGCGGTCACTTTCGATGGCGATGGGCGCCGGGGCGGCACCGGTCATGTCGGCCGCTGCGGTGATGCCGGCCGTCGTCAGGACGGGCAGGGCGGCGAGGCTCAGGGTGAGCAGTGTCTTCATGGCAATTCTCCTTCCATGTTCGGCTGCCCGCGGGGAGGGTGGCCGTTTTCGGCTTCTCGGGCAGCGTGGAACAACGCCTAGCGGCAAAGATTGATCCAACTGAGGCTGAAGATAGGCGGCAAGAAGGCGATCCACCGGCTTATCGGCCTATCGGGGCCGCTTGCTGCATCGGCGCCTCAACCCGGCTTTCCGGAACAAATGTGACAGCCGGCGCTTGTCTGGGACACCCCAGCCGGAGACTGAGCCATGACATTGTCCCTTCCCGAACTCGCCAAGAAGATGCAGAAGATCGATTTCTGCATGATGCTCACCAAAACCGAATTCGGCGCCATCGCCAGCCGGCCGATGAGCAACAATGGCGATGTCGACTATGACGGCGACAGCTTCTTCTTCTCCTATACCGACACCCGCAAGATCCGTGAACTGACGGCAGACCCGACCGTGTCGCTGACCCTGACCGCGCCGCCGAGCCTGCTCGGCAAGCCCGGCATCTTCGTCGCCGTCGAGGGCCGCGCCAGCCTCATTGCGGACAAGGCCGTCTTCGAGGCCCACTGGACCTCGGATCTCGATCGCTGGTTCCCTGAAGGTATCGAGACACCCGGCCTTGTGCTGATCAAGGTGCATGCCGACACGATCCAGTATTGGGATGGTGAGGACAATGGCGTGATCCGCATCAGACCCTGACCGGTCGGTCACCGCATGAAGGGCACCGCATGAAGGGCGTCGGCCATCGCCGCCGCCCTTTCTCGTTCTCGATGCGACACTGCTACCCGGTCTCTCGCCGCGATCCGGCGGATGAGGGCGTGGACAAGTGGTCGTGGGTCTCTTGCAGAATGTCGCAGACAGGCTGCAAATGCCCCGGCGGGGCTTTTAAGATCGACGCCACATCATCCACTCCCAGACATCAGGGTTCACAAGGCTATGGCAGAGTTTCCGACCAAGGCGAAAGTCGTCATCATCGGTCTAGGCGGCATCGTCGGCGCGTCGATCGCCCATCATCTCATCGAGCGCGGCTGGGACGATATCGTCGGCATCGACAAGTCGGGCATTCCGACCGACATCGGCTCCACCGCCCATGCCTCGGACTTCTGCTACACCACGTCCCACGATTATCTCTCGGTCTGGACCACGCAGTATTCCATCGATTTCTTCGAGAAGATGGGCCACTACGCCCGCATCGGCGGTCTCGAAGTCGCCCGATCGGGCGACGACACCTGGATGGAAGAGATCAAGCGCAAGCTCTCGTCTGCGCGGGCCTTCGGCACCCGCGCGCATTATGTGTCGCCCGCCGAAATCAAGGCGCTCTTCCCGCTGATCGAGGAAGATCAGGTCATGGGCGGCATGTTTGATCCCGATGCCGGCCTTGTCATTCCGCGCTCCCAGACCGTGGCCGGCAAGCTCGTCGATGCCGCTGAAAAGTCCGGCAAGCTCACCATGTTCGGCAATACGCCGGCCCAGTCGCTGATCGTCGAGGGTGGCCGCATCAAGGGCGTCGTCACCCATCGCGGCACCATCATGGCCGATCACGTCGTGGTCTGCGCCGGCCTCTGGGGCCGCCTGATCGCCGAAATGGTGGGCGAAGACCTGCCTGTCATGCCGGTCGACCACCCGCTCACCTTCTTCGGCCCGTACAATGAATTCGAAGGCACCGGCAAGGATATCGGCTATCCGCTGCTGCGCGACCAGGGCAATTCGGCCTATATGCGCGACACCGGCGACCCGAAAACGTCAGAAGGCGGCCAGATCGAGTGGGGCTACTATGAGACCACCCATCCCCGCATGTGCCATCCGCGCGAACTGCTCGAAAAGCACGAGGCGCGGCTGTCGCCCTCGCAGCGCGATCTCGACATGGAGCAGATCATCGAGCCGCTCGAAAAGGCCATGGAACTCACCCCGATCCTCGGCGAGCTCGGCTATAACGAAAGCCATAGCTTCAACGGCCTTCTCCAAGTGTCCGCTGCCGGCGGCCCGTCCTGTGGCGAAAGCCAGAAGGTGCGCGGCCTCTGGTATTGCGTCGCCATCTGGGTCAAGGACGGTCCCGGCTATGGCAAGCTGATCGCCGACTGGATGACCGACGGTCGCACCGAAATCGACCACAACTCGATTGACTACGCGCGCTTCTACCCGCACCAGCTGACGGAAGACTTCATCGCCGGCCGTTGCTACGAGGCCGCCCAGAAGATCTATTTCCCGGCCGTGCACACCCGCGAACCCTATGCTTCCGGTCGCGGCGCCAAGCGCTCGCCGATGTATGAGCGCGAAGTCGAGCTCGGCGGTCACTTCATGGAACTCGGCGGCTGGGAGCGTGCGCATGGCTACGCCGCCAACGAGCACCTGCTGGAGAAATACGGCGATCGCGTTCCGGTTCGTGAAAACGAATGGGATAACAGACATTTCTGGCGTGTTTCGAATGCCGAACATCTGGCGATGAGCGAGGATTGCGGCATCGTCAACCTTTCCCATTTCCACATGGTCGACATCGAAGGTCCTGACCATGTCGAGCTGCTTGAATGGCTCTGCGCTGCCAAGATTGGCGGCGACGCAAACATCGGCAAGGGCATCTACACCCACTTCCTCGACGACGAGGGCATGGTGCGCGCCGACTTCACCGTCTTCCGGCTGGCCGACCGCTGCCGCCTGGTCAACGGCGCCGATGCCGGCCCGCGTGACTTCCACTACATGAAGCGCGTGGCGCAAGATCGCGGCCTCGACGTCACGATCACCGACGTCTCGGAAAAGTTCATCACCATCGGCATCTGGGGCCCGAACGCCCGCGAAAACCTGAAGAAGGTCGTCGCCGACCCCGCCGGCCTCGACATCGAGAACTTCCCCTTCGCCGCGATCAAGCCGATCGAAATCGCGGGCAAGCCGGTCACCGCCTTCCGCATTTCCTATGTCGGTGAGCAGGGCTGGGAACTGCACATGAAATACGAAGACGGGCTTGCCGTCTGGGATGCGCTGCGTGCCACCGGCGTCATGGCCTTCGGTGTCGAGACCTATGCGAACTCGCGCCGCATGGAAAAGAGCCTGCGCCTGCAGAACGGTGATCTCCTGACCCAGTACAACCTGATCGAGGCGGATCTCGCCCGCCCGAAGGTCAAGGAAGCCGACTTCCGCGGCAAGGCCAAGCATCTCGAATACAAGGCCCGCGCGCAGCAGCCGGCCATGCTCTGCACGCTCGTGATGACCGACAATGTCGACAGCAAAGGCGTTGCCCGTTACCCCGTTGGCTCCATGCCGGTCGTCGACCCCGCAACAGGCGAGGTCCTGATCGACAGCCTCGGCCGCCGCTCCTACACGACGTCAGTCGCCTATGGCCCGACCATCGGCCGGAACATCGCGCTCGCCTATCTGCCGGCGGAATACTGCGAAGTGGGTCGGAAGCTCAATGTCGAGTATTTCGCCGAGAGCTTCCCGGTCGAGGTCGCGGCGGTGGGCTACAAGCCGCTTTATGATCCGGAGAATCTGAAGCCGCGCAGCTGAGGCTGCGCATCTGGTTCAGTGGATTATGGACCCGTCGGTCGAAAGGCCGGCGGGTTTTTTGATCCGTGCTGTCCGGAACGTGACCAGATGCTGTTTGAGCAGGAATCTGGACTTTCTAGTTTTGGTTGTGTTTACTGCCTTTCTGAGCAGGGAGCGCGCCATGGGACTGCTTTCGTTTCTTTTCGGTTCACCGAAGAAGCTCGACCTCAAGAATCGCGTCATCTGGAAGGATGGTTCCTTCCCGATGGAGGTGGTGGGAGAGAGCAATTACCAGGACGCCTTGCAGAAGACCTGCGGAGGCTTCAGCCGCCACGGCCACGATAAGATAGTCGAAGCCAGTCTAGAGTTGGAACCTACAAATCCGCACGACGCCAACGCCGTTAGGATCACCATCGCTGGCTCTACAGTGGGCTATTTGCCACGCGCTCAAGCCCAAAGAGTTTCCTCGTTCATGCGTTCAAATGGATTTAATCCATTGGTCTGTGATGCATTGATCAATGGCGGGTGGAAAACAAATCAACACGATAGTGGATTTTTCGGCGTTCGACTGGGGGTTCCAAACAGGGGGCCAATTGAAGTTCGCCGGCGTTGATGGCTGACATTCGTCGGTGAACAAAATCTGAGTACCGCGTTCTTGCTTGGATCTGCCGATTGAAATTTCGTATTCCATGGGATACAAATTATGGATATCCGTAGACATCCGATGTTCAATCGTTGGATGCGTTCACTTAAAGACAGAAGGGCCGTCTCTAAAATTCTACTTAGGATCGAACGGATTGCGGATGGCAATTTCGGCGACCATAAGGGTGTCGGAGCCGGAGTTCAGGAGTTGCTAATCGACTATGGCCCTGGCTACCGCATATACTATGTGCAGCGCGGGTCAGTAGTGGTGATCCTTCTGTGTGGCGGAGACAAGAGCAGCCAGGCGCGCGACATCGAAATTGCGAAGAGGATGGCGCAGGAGTTGAAGGATTGGCCGAATGACCTCCATTAGGGAGATGCCCCGCTTCGACGCTGCCGACTATCTCGGCACACCGGAAGCGCGCGCAGATTACATGGCCGCAGCGCTGGAGGAGGGCGATGCCGCCGAAATCCGGAGAGCACTCAACACCGTCGCGCGTTCGCTCGGCATGACCGCCATCGCCGAAGAGGCGGGGCTTGGACGTGAGAGCCTGTACAAAGCGCTCGGCGAAAACGGCAATCCGGAATTCGCCACCGTCCTCAAACTAATGAAGGCCATGGGGCTGAAGTTTTCGGCCTTACCGATCGAGGAGACGGAATAGAGGCGGTCCTGCCTCCCCCATGCGAGGGAGGTTGGAAAATCGAAGGCTTAGGCGAGCGCAAGCCGCCTAAACTTCCAATTTTCCAGGAGAGGGGCAAGGTTCCGTGGGAACCAGCCTCACCGAGCCGCTCACCGCCAAATCTGAGGTTTGGCCCTTAACAGTTGCTCCTGAACGGCTTGTGGCTGGATCCTCGGGTCAAGCCCGAGGATGACGACTGTGGCGAGGGGTTGGTATTCTCCTCTCTTGCTCCGGCATGTTGCGACGTCTGTGGAGGATACAATGTTCCTCCCCGAACTCCGTCATCCTCGGGCTTGACCCGAGGATCCAAACACAAGCCCGCCAACAGGTGACGTCGCGTTAGCCGCCATTGCCCCTCATCCACCCCTTCGGGGCACCTTCTGCCCGCAGGCGGGGAGAGGGTTGAGTGAGGGCAAGAGCCGAGAACTCGGGACCAGCTGCGGCCTCCCGCTTCTCCCAAGCGCCTAAAAGAGGGCCGTCTGGCATGGAACATTTGTTGACAGAATCCATTGTTCCATCATTCGAATAATGATGGAGAAAAGACTATGGATCTGAACGGCGTAGGTATACTCGGCGCGATCTTGATCGGTGGCCTCGCAGGCTGGCTCGCAGAGCGGTTCATGCGCAGCGATATGGGGCTCGTGATGAACATCCTGCTGGGCATCGTCGGCGCCATCGCCCTGAATTTCATCCTGGCCGCTGTGTTCAACCTGGCCTTTGGCGGGGCAATCGCCTATCTGGTCATCGGCTTTATCGGCGCCTGCATGCTGATCGCCGTCGGCAGAATGATCCGACGCTAACCGCTGCAAACCCCTCAATTTCACCAGAGCGAGGGGGATGAATTCAAGACATTTTCCAACGGAATCAATGTCGCACATGTTTTTTCATCCCCCACCTTTTCCAGCCCTCTATCCTGGTTCCCGTCCCGCCTTCGGATACACCTGACGATGCGATGTCAGGCGAGGCGGGGCCGGCGCCGGAATGGAGGGTTGTCGCAAACCTGAAGCCCCGGCCCGCTGTAACGGTCTCCCTCCGGACGAAGGGCTGAAAGAGGGCGACGGGGTCGGATGCGCCCCAAAACCTGGATACCCTGATCGGAAGGACGTGCCTCAGAGGCGCACAGACAAGGCGCCAGCGCTGTCGCGAACACGCAGACAGCGGGCGGGGATGAGCGCCGGGCCGCGAATGGCCAGACGATCATCCCCCGGGCGAGGGTCCCGGTCGGATTGGTGCACCATCCGGCGGGAACCTCCCGGGCCACCGGCCAGGCTGACGCGTCACCTCATGGTGATGCCGCAGCCGGACCCGCGCCCGGTCATCCCTGGAACGCACGTTCCAAGGACCGTCGCCGCCTTGCCAGAGAGACGCATGCAGTGGGAATAGACGCCGAACGGGGCGCCGGAAGGAGCCACATTACTTACTTAGACAGGTTGCTTCTGGCGCCTCGTCCGAGATTTGAATGCCCACCCCCGGAGGGAGAAATCCCGACCGGCGGATGCGCTTGGGCGCAGGTTGTCCCCGATGCCGAGGCAGGAGCGGCACAAACTCGCACGCATGGCCCTGATCTGCCGGGGTGCCGGATGCTCACGGACGGCCGGGGCATTTCAGCAGAATGCCGGGAACAGGGCTAATCGTCGCCCAACACATCAAAATCATTTGTTCGCCCTTGAACAATTGAGCCTACATTGCCCACATTGGATCAGAAGAAAAACGAGAGGAAACGGTCATGGACGGACAGGTTGCAGCAAGGACGGACGAGACGGCGGTCGGCATTGCGGATCCCGCCGCGCGCATTTCCGTCCTGCTCGCCGCTCAGAAGGCCGCCTGGTCGACCGACGTCACACCCAGCCATGCCGTCAGGGACGGCCGGCTCGACCGGCTCGACCGGATGGTGGTGGCCTGGGAGGCGCGTTTTGCCGCGGCGATCTCGGAGGATTTCGGCAATCGGCCGGCGGTGGTCACGACATTGACCGATATCGTGCCGGTGCGCGCCGCGATCCGACATGCGCGGCGCGAGCTGAAGCGCTGGATGCGGCCGCGACGCGTCTCGCTGGCCTGGACGGGCAAGCCGGCCTCGGCGCAAATCCTGCGCCAGCCACTCGGCGTGGTCGGGATCGTCGCGCCCTGGAATTATCCGCTCAACCTAATGCTTTCGCCGCTGGTCGGGGCGCTCGCGGCCGGCAACCGGGCGCTGCTGAAGCCGTCGGAACTGACCCCCGCCTTTTCCGAGGTGCTGGCCAAGGCCGTCGCCGAAACCTTTGCCGAGGACGAGGTCGCCGTGGTGACCGGCGGGCCTGAGGTCGCGACAGCCTTTACCGCTGCACCCTTCGACCACCTGATTTTCACCGGCTCGACCGCTGTTGGCCGCAAGGTTGCGGAAGCGGCAGCGAGGAACCTGACGCCTGTCACCCTCGAGCTCGGCGGCAAGTCGCCCGTCATCCTCGATCCGTCCGTCGATCTCGACAAAGCCGTGCCGCGGCTCGTCTGGGGCAAACTGCTCAATTCCGGCCAGACCTGCGTGGCGCCCGATTATGCGCTGGTACCGCGCGGCCGGGTTCCGGATTTCCTCGCCGCGGTCAAGGCGGAGGTGGCAGAGCAATATCCGGGACTGCCTGGCAATGCCGACTACACCACGATCATCAGTCCGCGCCATTTCGATCGCCTCGTGCGGCTGGTCGAAGAGGCGCGCGAGAGGGACGCCGAAGTCGTGGAGCTTGCCGGGCCGCATGATCCCGAACGGCGCGTGTTTTCGCCGGTTGCGGTGGTGGGCGCACCTGACGATACCGGCGTCATGGCCGAGGAGATCTTCGGGCCGATCCTCCCGGTTGTTCCCTATGACACGCTGGACGAGGCGATCGCCTATATCAACCTGCGTGATCGGCCGCTGGCCCTCTACTGGTTCGGGAGCGACAAGGCGGCCGAGGCAAGGGTGCTTTCGGGCACGATCGCCGGCGGCGTGACGATCAACGACACGATCCTGCATCTTGCCCAGGACGATCTGCCCTTCGGCGGCGTCGGGGCCTCCGGCTACGGCGCCTATCACGGCGAGGCGGGGTTCCTGGCGCTCAGCAAGGAAAAGCCTGTCTTGAGACAGTCGGTGCTTTCGGGCGTGAGCTTGCTCTATCCGCCCTATGGGCGGCTTGCGACCTGGATGCTGAAACTGCTTGGCCGGCTCGGCTGAAGGCGTGGGCTGCTGGTCAGCCCTTGGCGGTCCGGGCAGGCCTAAGAGGCACGGTGGCCGGCAGCCTGGGAGGTGCGGACAGGGCGGTCTCGAACTCGTCGAGTGGCATGGCCCGCCCGAAGAGCCAGCCCTGGAAGACATCGCAGCCGATTTACGCCGTCCCCGGCCTTCGCCATCGGCGTTGATCGGACAGCCGCTCCCATCACGGTTGCGTTGGCTTCGGCAAAAAAGGAAACGGCCAGCCGTTGCTGGCCGGCCGTTTCATCGAGGACCGTTCGGTCCTGCCTCCCCCCGGAGAACTCTCTGTCGGGCATTCAACCCGCTCTGGTCAGCCCGCCCGGGCGACCTTGACGACCTCGGGGTCATAAACCCGGCCGAAGCGGTTGGCAAGGAAGGCGGGAAGGTCGATCTCCTCCTGGCGGACGAAACCGGCCTGCGGCAGCGTTCCGTCGGCGAGCAGGTCGAGAACCGTGCAGATCCCGGCTGCAGTGGTGATCTGGATGGCGCTCATCTTCTTGCCCGCGACGACGCCGGCATAGACCTTGTTGGCGTAGGTTTCCTGCAGATATCGGCCATCCTTCCAGCCGCAGACGGTCACGAAGATCACCACGACATCCTGCATGGTGGCGGGCAGGGCGTTCTCGAACAGGTCTTTGAGCACATCGCGGCGGTTCTTCAGGTTGAAGTCGTTGAGCAATGCCTTGATGATCGCCTGGTGGCCCGGATAGCGGATGGTGCGGTAGTTCATCGTGCGCACCCGCCCGTCCAGTGTCTTGGCCAGCGTGCCGAGGCCGCCCGAGGTGTTGAAGGCCTCATAGGTGACGCCGTCGAGCGAGAATTCCTCGCGCTCTTCCATGGCGGGGACGACGGTGAGCTTGCCTTCGACAATCGCCTCGCAGGGCTCGATGTATTCGTTGATCAAGCCGTCGGTCGACCAGGTCAGATTGTAGTTCAGCGCGTTCGAGGGATATTGCGGAAGTGCGCCAACGCGCATGCGGACCGTATCCAGCGTGTCGAAATGCTTCGTCAGATCCTGGGCGACGATCGAGATGAAGCCGGGCGCGAGGCCGCATTGCGGAATGAAGGCTGACCGGGCGCCACGGGCCAGTTCCTCGACCTTTCGCGTCGTCGCGACATCTTCGGTCAGATCGAGATAGTGCGTCGCGGTGCGGGCGGCGCTTTCGGCGATCGCGCCCGTGAGGTGGAAGGGGGCGGCGGAGAGCACGGCAAACTGGCCGGCAAGCGCATTATCCAGGGCGGCTGCGTCGGAAATGTCGAGTTCAAGCGTCTTCACCGCCGCATGGGCGTCGAGCTTGGACAGCTGTTCTGCGCTGCGGTCGGCGACCGTAACCTGGTAGTCGCCGGTCTCGGCCAGCATGCGGGCAATTGCGCCGCCGATCTTGCCGGCCCCGATGATGGTAACGTTTTTCATGGCTTTGCCCCTCGCATGCAGCATGACCCGTTCAGGACGGGCTTTTGTTTTGGTCGAACCAGCTTGCCCCCATGGCGTGTCGATTCCAAGTGACGATATGAGCGAAATGGGGTATGTGTCTGATCAGATCGACGAATGGAATGTGCAAAATGCAGTTGAGCGACAAGGACCGGGAGCTGCTCTCTCTGCTTTCGGAAAATGCGCGCACGCCGGTGGCCGAGCTCGCGCGGCGGCTCGATCTCTCGCGCACCACGGTGCAGGCGAGACTGGAGCGGCTGGAGGGGCAGGGGGTGATCGCCGGATATCAGGTGCGGTTGTCGGACGCCTATCAGAGCGGACTGATCCGGGCCCATGTGATGATCACGATTGCGCCCAAGGCACTGGCGGCGGTCACGGGCGAACTCAACGCGATCCGCGAGGTTTCGGCGCTCTATTCGGTAAACGGACCCTACGATCTGATCGCGGTCGTGGCTGCGCCGTCGATCTCCGAACTGGACCGGATCATTGACCGGATCGGGGACTTGTCGGGGGTAGAGCGGACGCTGTCGTCGATCATCCTGTCGACGCGGATTGCACGGTAGGACGTCCTACGCCGCCTTCAGATCCGCCCGCGCGAGTGCCCTCTCCAGCGCTGCGATGCAGCTTTCGTCGTGGTGGCGGCCGGCCCCTTCCCAGAGAATGGCGAGCGCTTTTTCGACCGGCATGGCAGCCCGGTAGGGACGATCGGCGGTCAGCGCATCGAAGACGTCGGCGGTTGCGACGATACGGGTTTCGAAGGATATCTCGTCGCCCTTCAGGCCGCGCGGGTAGCCGGTGCCATCGAGTTTTTCGTGATGGGCGCCGCCGATCAGGGCGATATCGGCAAAGGCTGCGATCCGCGAGAGGATGGTTTCGGAGAATTCGGCATGGCGTTTCATCTGCTCCCATTCCTCGCCTTCGAGGCGACCGGGCTTGTCGAGCACGCTGTTGGAGACGCCGAGCTTGCCGATGTCATGCAGCAGAGCGGCGCGCTTGAGACGGCGGCGCCCGGCAAGCGGTATGCCGAGTTCCTCGGCGATCAGGTCGGAGAAGAGGGCGACGCGGTCGCTATGGCCTGACGTATAGGGGCTTTTGGCATCGGTGACGCGGGCGAAGCCGGCGGCGATATCGTCGAGATAATCTTCGTCCGCCAGAACGGCCTGACGGCCGGGCTCCATGGCGAGCACATAGGCTTCGAGGTTGGCCGAGCCGAGTTCGGCGAAAAAGACGGGTGTGGCAAGCGTCTCGAAAATGGCGACGAGATCGGGATCGAACCAGCCGCCGGCGCGCTTGCGCACTTCCTTCAAGGTGGCTTCCGCGCCTTCATGGGCAAAGAAGACGTCGATCACCTGGGCCATCAGGGCGATGCGGGCGAAGAGGTGGATTTCCGCGCCCTTGCGGCCAAGCGGCTGGCCGCCGCCATCGACATGTTCGTCGAGATCGAGAATGCCGCGGCAGACCTCTTCGGAAAAACGCATCTGGCGGGCGATTTCGGCGCCGCGCTGGCAGCGGGTCTGGATGAGGCTGGTGGAGAGTTCCCCGCCATTCTTGACGATGTTGAGGATGCCGCGGAAGCGTTCGGCCAGACCAGTTTCCATGCCGGTGTGGGACAGCACGAATTTCAGGATCTGCGGGAAGGAGCCGTCGACCAGCTTGAAGTCGTGTTTGAACTTCAGGTCATCGGCCAGATAGAGTTCGCAGATACGAGCGGCATTGGACGAACAGCCGAGATCCTTGAGCAGGAGCGTGTAATAGAGGTCGCTCAGTGCCTCTTCGCTGAGACCAAGCGCACGGCCGATGCGCGTGCCGATGAAGCAGCAGCGGACGCAATGGCCGGGGGGCTGTCCCTCGGTCATGTCGAGCGCATGGCTCAGCGCCTCGATTAGTTCGGCAAGCCGGATGGTGTCGGTCACGGGTGGCTCCTCCATGAGCGAAGCCTAGCCTGCTTGCGTTAAGAACGGGTGTCGAACGCGGCCAGTCGGAGCACCGGCGTAACCTCCTGTTCATCGCTTCCGTGCTTGTCTTTTTCCCGCATTGTCTTAAGCCTGCAGACGCACTATGTGCGGATGAGCCAAACGCAAGAAGGACTATCCCCTGTGATGAACGAAGACGAAGACGACAAGAGCAAGGAACTGCCGATCGGCAAGGAAACGGAGGCGAACCTCTTCAAGTCGCGTTCGATCTTTATCTATGGCGGGATCACCATGGAGCTGGCGCAGAAGGTCTGCACGCAGCTCGTCGCGCTTGCTGCCGCTTCGGATGAAGACATTCGCGTGTTCGTCTGCTCGCCGGGCGGCCATGTGGAAGCCGGCGATGCGATCCATGACATGATCAAGTTCATCAAGCCGAAGGTCTGGATTATCGCCACCGGCTGGGCCGCCTCTGCCGGTTCGCTGATCTTCGTCGCGGTTCCCAAGGAGCGCCGTCTGGCCCTGCCGAACACCCGCTTCCTGATGCACCAGCCGTCTGGCGGCACGCGCGGCATGGCGTCCGATATCGAGATCCAGGCCCGCGAAATCATCAAGATGAACGAGCGCCTGATCAAGATCTACGCCAAGGCTACCGGGCAGACCCAGGAGAAGATCGCGAAAGACATCGACCGCGACTACTGGCTGACGGCAGAAGACGCCGTCACCTATGGCCTGGTCGGCCGGATTATCGAAAGCCATGCCGATATCGGCTGAGGTCGATTTTCGGGAAACATCAAGAAAGCCGCCGGAGCGATCCGGCAGCTTTTTCGTATCTGGGCGTTGCTGCGGTCAGACCAGCGGATCGTAGCCGCGTTTGGGCATGCGGTCGCGGAGGGCCGGGGCCGATGCCATCCGGGGCTTTGCGCCGCTTGGCCGACGCCGTAACCGGATAGACCTTGTGCCATGACCCTCGATACATTCCGGATTTTCACGCTTCCCATGTTTTTCCCTTATCCGATTGCTGCTCTTTCCGTTCATGCAGGGACGACCACCGATAGCCCTTCTTTTCCTGGTGACGGCTGATGCGTTCAAGTTCCTCCGATTTCCTCTTCTCACCTTCCTACCAGCGCGCGGCGTCCGACCTGTCCCGCTGGACAGCTGACGGGCGGCACAACAGGCGCGTCAAGAATCTCGTTCTGATCGGCGGCATGGTCGTCGTGATCGTGAGCGCACTCTGGCTCGGGGCCTCGATGACACTTCTGTCAGCGGGGTCCGCCTTGACCGCATCCTTGTCCTTTGCGCTGGGGCTGGCCATGGTGGCACTGGCCTTTGGCAACCGGATCCGGACCGGCGCCCTGGTGATGTCGCATGGGCTCTTGCTGAGCATTTTGCTTGCAGCGCTCTGCGAAGATCCGGCGCCGGGGATCCAGGCCTCCGTACACTTCAATTTCCTGCCGGTGGTGGCCGCCAGCTATCTCGTCTTTCAGCGCGAGGGCTTCTATCTCCGGGTCTTGCTGCCCTCTCTGGGGCTTGCCGGCTTTCTCGGCTTTTCACTCGATATCATGCCGCATGTGGCGATCCCCGGCGTGATGCAGGGGGCGGGGACCATCGAGGTCTTCGCCAATCAGATCACCGGCACGGTCGCGACCTGTGTGGTCGTGCTCATCATGCAGGCCGATGTCGATGCACGCCGGGCGCTGGAGGGCGAGGTCCGCCGGGCGATCGCGCGCGGCGAGTTCGAACTGCATTACCAGCCGCAGGTGGACCTCAAGGGGGCAATGACCGGGGTCGAGGCGCTCTTGCGCTGGCGCCATCCGACAAAGGGTATGGTGCCGCCGAATGCCTTCATTCCGCTGGCTGAGGAGACGGGGCTGATCATTCCGATCGGCGAATGGGTCTTGAGAACCGCCGCTGCCCAGCTGCAGGCCTGGTCCCGCTTGCCCGAGACCCAGCACCTGACCATCGCCGTCAATGTCAGCGCCACGCAATTTCGCCAGCCGGATTTCGTCGAGCAGGTGCGGGCGATCGTGACACTGTCCGGCGCCCGGCCGCAGGCGCTGAAGCTGGAGCTGACGGAAAGCGTGCTGGCCGACGACATGGACGTGGTGCAGACCAAGATGAAGGCGCTGAAGGATTTCGGCATCTGCTGGTCGCTCGACGACTTCGGAACCGGATATTCATCGCTCAGTTCGCTGAAGAACCTGCCCTTCGAGCAGGTCAAGATCGACCAGTCCTTCGTGCGCGAACTGCTGACCGACCCGCGCAACGGGGCGATCGTCGAGACAATCATGAGGCTGAGCGCCAGCCTGGGGCTCGCCGTGATCGCCGAGGGGGTGGAGACGGAAGCACAGCGCGCAGCACTGGAGGCCGCCGGCTGCCAGTGTTTCCAGGGCTACCTCTACGGTCGCCCGGTGCCGGTTTGCGAGCTGTTGGAACAGCGGTCGGCGGCAGCCTAGGCGCCTGTCAGCGCCATTCGTGGAGTTTCTCGCCCGAAAACGGCCTGGCTGTCACCAGCGGCAGGTTGCCCTCCGCGCGCTCGGCATAAGCAAGGGCGTCCGCCTCGTCGTTGAAGCCGATGAAGATCATCGACAGCGATTGCGCCTTCGGGGCGCCCTTCTTGCGATAGGCGAATTTGACCGCGCAATGGGGATAGGCCTCGTTGAGCACGGCACCTTCCGGAAGCGCATCCGACAGCGCCAGATGGGCGCCAAGGCCGAGGAAGCGGTCAACAGCGGCAAAGGCTACCGCCTCCGGCAACTGCTTGTTTTCGGTCGAGCCGGGCGCGCGGCCCCAGAACAGGCTGTCGACCAGCCCCTTCGCCCGCTTCGATTTCACCACGACGAGACCACCGGCCGCGACAAGCTCCAGATGGACGTCCCAGGTCTGGAAGAGGTCGGGGGTGTGGTGGAGTTCCGCCAGCAGGGGGCGGAGGGCGGCGGTGAGGTCGGTGTGGAGGGCAGGGGGCATGGGCGGGTGTCTCGGCGCGTGTGGTATGATGTGTGGCGGCCTCGTAGCATGGCGGGGGCGGGGTGGATATGCTCAGTTCGGCTCTGGCGTCAGATCGACACGGCTTTCCTTGCCATCAGGCGTCTTGAGCACGAGTTCGACGCCGCCGCCGATGGAGCGCATGTAGCGGACCACGGAGGAGAGGAGCACGTCGTCGGCGCGTTCGATTTTCGACACGGTGTTCTGCGTCATGCCGGCCCGGGCGGCGACCTCCTGTTGGGTGGCCTGCATGGCCTTCCGGACCTCGGCCAGCGCCTTGCCCAGCCGACGCTCGTTCCGCTTGGCGTCGAGGCGTGCGCGGACCTCGTCCGGCAGTTCGGCGCGCAGTGTTTTCCAGTCAGTGTCCATGGTGTTTCTCCTTTAGCCATCCTCAACTATCATCTTTTCGGGGAATTATTCCGGGGGACAACCATCTTTCGATGTTTGACGAATGCGCGCTGATGCGTACAAAATAGGAACATGTGTTTGTGTAGCTCTAATTGCCTGGACCTCACTGAGAGGACATAGGAGGCGCAGTGGGTATCGCAGAAGACTTCAAGGCTCTTTTGGACAATATCAAGGTCGACAACGATGAAACGATATCGCTTCGGTATGGTGAAATCACATCGGTTTTGAATAAGCGCTTCCGAGATACAGAGTCAAAAACTGCAAACAGCCTACAAGTTGGATCCTATGGTAGGTGGACGGCCATAAGAGGCATCTCCGACTTGGATATGATCTACATGGTTCCTGCTGGAGAATGGGATAACTATAAAGACGGCAAGCAGTATGAACTTCTTCGCGATACAAAGGACGCCATAAAAGCCCGTTATCCGGCGACCACTGTTAAGGTCGACCGCTTGGTGGTGCGTGTTCTGTACAAGGACTTTCATATTGAAGTCATGCCCGCATTTAGGCAGTCAGATGGAAGCTACAAGTACCCGGACACGGCCGGTGATGGATCATGGAAGACTACCAAGCCGCAGGCCGAGCTCGATGAGATGCAAGCTGCAAATGCCCGAAAAAATAGAAATTTGCGCCGCCTATGCAAAATGACGCGTGCGTGGAAGAACAAACATGGCGTAGCCATGGGTGGATTGCTTATCGATACGCTTGCGTACAATTTTCTCGAGTCGACTGAGGAGTACGACGATAAGAGCTACCTATACTATGACTATATGTGTCGCGATTTCTTCAAATATCTGTCTGAACAACCCAAGCAATCCGAGTATGCTGCTTTAGGTAGCCGACAGAGAGTGCGTGTAAAAAAGCGCTTCGAGAGCAAAGCAAAGAAGGCGTATGAGCTTTGTCTGCAAGCTATCGAAGCCGCTGGGCAGAAAAATGAACGTCAGAAATGGCGGAAAGTTTTTGGCAATGGTTATCCTGCCCCAGTCAAACAATCGGCGGCAGAAGTTGCTGTGGCAAGATATGTCTTCCGCGATACGGAAGAATTTGTGGAGGATCGCTTCCCCGTTGATGTTCGCTATGACATGCGCGTCGACTGCGAAGTTGTCCAGAACGGATTCCGGCCTGCTTTTCTGCGTGATCTTCTCCGAGCGCATGGCATCCTGCACCGAAAAAAGTCCCTTCGCTTTTTCTTGGCTGATGTTTCAGATCTCCCCCCTGACGTTGACATTTTTTGGAAGGTTTTAAATCGGGGCGAGGAGGCGGAGCGCCGTGATATCATACGTGGCCAAATTCTGCCGGATAAGGGCGGTTGGGAGAGGCACGAAAGTAGCGATTTTCGCGGAGAACACCGTGTTGAATGTTATGCTGTACAGAATGGAGTTGTTATCGCAAGAGACGGCGTCCGCGTTCCAATTAGTGCGGAAAGCGCTGAGGTAGACGATTATGCAGCTTGAGCATGATGTCGCCCTTGAGGATCAGATCCGCGAGTGTTTCGGTCGGGTTGTCTACTCGCACAAGACGCACGAGCGGATGGCAGATATCTGTGCTACAAAACTTAACCGCTATAAGGTTTTTCAGATTGTGCTATCCGCTGCCACGAGCACAAGTGCAGTTGGCGCTGTGGTAGCAGACAAGTGGTGGTTGGAAGTCGCGACCGCATTGATTTCTTTTCTCACATTGTTCGTCACTACCTATTTGAAGAACTTTGACCTTGGTGGCACCGTACAGAAACATCGTGAGGCAGCTGCGAAGCTGTGGAATGTTCGAGAGTGCTATCTCTCGCTACTGACGGACTTGCCCACACTCGACAGGTTTGCTGCTGTTGAACGTCGCGATGAGTTGCAGACGATGCTCGCAGCGCTCTACCAAGCCGCTCCACAAACCAACGGAAAAGCGTACAGTGAAGCTCAGAAGCGCCTGCAGAAAATGGAAGATTTGACATTCAGTGCAGACGAGATTGATTGTTTTCTCCCATTGTCTTTGAAGCGCTCAGGTGGTCGTCCGACTACGGCGTAGCAAGCATATGCCGCATTGACGCACCTTCAACCGTGCCGTCTTTCGCTGACGGCAGCAGATCCTCGGGACTGCGCCCGAGGATGACGGCGGTGGGGCTTGTGGGCAAAAGAAAAACCCCGCCGAATTTCTCCGGCGGGGTCCGCATTCCCTCAATCCTCAACCGTGCTCTTAGAACTCCACAGCCCGATCGCCATCCTCGTCCTGGATGCGCGTCGGCAAGCCAATCTTGTTCAGCAGATTGATAAACGGCTTGGGCGGCAGTTCTTCGACGTTGGCCATCTTCTTGACGTCCCATTCGCCGGTCGCGACGAGCATGGCGGCTGCGACCGGGGGAACGCCGGCGGTGTAGGAGATGCCCTGGCTGCCCACTTCGTTATAGGCTTCCTTGTGGTCGGCGACGTTGTAGAGGAAGACGGTCTTTTCCTTGCCGTCCTTGATGCCCTTGACGTAATCGCCGATGCAGGTCTTGCCTTCATATTCGGGAGCAAGCGAGGAGGGGTCGGGCAGGCAAGCCTTGACGACCTTGAGCGGCACCACTTCGGAACCGTCGGCGAGCTTGACCGGCTGTTCGGAGAGCAGACCGATCGACTTCAGCACGGTGAA
Source organism: Rhizobium sp. 'Codium 1' (assembly GCF_020889605.1). Taxonomy (NCBI): domain Bacteria; kingdom Pseudomonadati; phylum Pseudomonadota; class Alphaproteobacteria; order Hyphomicrobiales; family Rhizobiaceae; genus Rhizobium; species Rhizobium sp. 'Codium 1'. The sequence continues at coordinate 147,207 of NZ_JAJGPW010000002.1, read as the reverse complement.
GACGTTGATGTAGTGATCGCCAAAGCCCATCCAGAAGCGCACGTCGGCGCCGTCCATGTTCTTCGCCAGCGAGTGAACTTCGTCATGGCCGCAGAGATAGGCGCGACGCGTGCCGACGACCGGCAGGTCGTAGTCCTTGCCGATCTCGAACATCTTGTTCACCTGCCATTCGCCGCCCTGCCAGGAATAGACGACGCCGGTAAATTCGCGGAAGTTGATTTCCGGGTCGAAGTTGGTGGCGAAGTATTTGCCATGGCTGCCGGCATTGATGTCGACGATGTCGACGTCGGTCACCTTGTCGAGATATTCGTCCTTGGCAAGGCGGGCATAGGCGTTGACGACACCCGGATCGAAGCCTGCGCCGAGGATGGCGGTGATGCCCTTTTCCGCGCATTCTTCCGCACGCTTCCACTCGTAGTTTCCGTACCACGGGGGCGTTTCGCAGATCTTGTTCGGCTCTTCATGGATCGCGGTGTCGATATAGGCGACGCCGGTGTCCATGCAGGCGCGCAGCACCGACATGTTGAGGAAGGCGGTGCCGACATTGATGACGATCTCGGTGCCGAGCTTCTTGATCAGCGACTTGGTGGCTTCGATGTCGAGGGCGTCGAGCTGGTGGGCTTCGAGCACGCCTTGCTGTTTCATCGCCTTCTTCTCGTGCACGGAAGCGATGATGGCGTCGCATTTCGCCTTGGTGCGCGAAGCGATATGGATGTCGCCGAGCACGTCATTGTTCTGCGCGCACTTGTGGGCGACAACCTGGGCGACGCCGCCGGCGCCGATGATGAGCACGTTCTTCTTCATAATGGGACCACTCCTTGCGTCCAATCGTCAGAACCTGTTCCTGAGGGAGTTCAGGACAGGCTTTGTTCGTAGTCCGTGTAGTCGAACTCACGGACCGTCCTGAGGCTGCCATCCAGTTCGCGGATGGCGATTGCCGGCATTTGCACGCCGTTAAACCAGTTTTTCTTGACCATCGTGTAGCCGGCGGTGTCCTGCAGCGAGATGCGGTCGCCGATGTTCAATTCTGCTTCAAAATTGAACTCGCCGAAGATGTCGCCCGCGAGGCAGGACTTGCCGCAGACCTGGTACCGGTGCGGTCCCTGGTTGGGATGGACCTTCGCGCTTTCCCGGTAGATCAGGAGATCGAGGAGATGCGCTTCGATGGAACTGTCCACCACGACAAGATCCTTGCCGTTGTAAAGTCTGTCGAGCACGGTGACTTCGAGCGTGGTCGACTTGGTGATCGAGGCTTCGCCGGGCTCGAGAAAGACCTGCACGCCATATTCGCCGGAAAAGCGCTTCAGGCGCTCGGCGAATTTTTCCAGCGGATAGTCCTCGCCGGTGAAGTGGATGCCGCCGCCGAGGGAGATCCAGTCCGCCTTTTTCAGCAGGGGGCCGAATTTCTGTTCGATGTCGCCGAGCATCTTGTCGAAGAGATCGAAATCGCCGTTTTCGCAATTGTTGTGGATCATGAAGCCGGAGATCAGGTCCATGACCGGCTCGACCTTCTTCAGATCCCATTCGCCAAGCCGCGAGAAGGGGCGGGCGGGGTCTGCGAGATCGAAGCTCGAGGAGGAGACGCCGGGATTGAGGCGCAGGCCGCGGATAATGCCGGAGGACTGGTTCTCAAAGCGGGTCAACTGGCCGATCGAATTGAAGATGATCTTGTCGGCATGGGACACGACCTCGTCGATCTCGTAATCGGCATAGGCCACCGAATAGGCATGCGTCTCCTTGCCGAAACGCTCATGGCCGAGACGGACCTCGTTCAGCGAGGAGGACGTGGTGCCGTCCATGTAATCTCGCATGAAATCGAAGACCGACCATGTGGCGAAGCACTTCAAAGCCAGCAAGGCCTTGGCGCCGGAGAGTTCGCGCAGGGTCGCGATCTTCTCCATGTTCTGCAGGAGCTTGGATTTGTCGATCAGGTAATAGGGAGTCTGGATCAAGGCCATATCCTTCGTGAACCCAGCCATATGAGGCGGAAGTGAACGGGACGTCCCCGAATGCATCGGAGGGGGGTCCATAGGCAAAAGGGGGCGAAAAGGCAAGCGGAAGCTTGGGTTTTCACCCTGGAGATTGCCTGCCCGATTTCCATGAAGGGCAGATGACGCTGCTGATCACGCAAGTATCGACCTGCCGCCTCGGGTGTCTGCGCGTGCAGCCCTGCTTTCAAGCGTATGGGGCGTGTTCAGACATCGGCATGCGGACACTGACCGGGCGGAGCAGGACCCTGGAGATGGTGCGATCAGGACCGCCAGCGACGCCTGAGCGGTTGCAGGTCTTTCTGCGGTCGCGTCTGGCTTGCCAGACGGACGAAAATTTGTTTCCGCTTTCGTCTATCAAGATCGACTTTGTGAGCCCTGTCATGTTGAAAGACTTTTCCCCCCAGGCCGCCTTCATGGGCGTGCTCGTCGCCTTTGTCGGCTTTGCCAGTTCGTTTGCCGTCGTGCTTCAGGGACTGAAGGGTGTGGGCGCCACGGATTACGAGGCGGCTTCGGGGCTTATGGCGCTGTCGTTGGCCATGGGTATTTGCGGCATCGTCTTGAGCGTGTGGACGAAGCTGCCGGTGTCGGTCGCCTGGTCGACGCCGGGGGCGGCGCTGATGGTGACGGCGGGCATTCCCGTTGGCGGCTTTCCGGCGGCGGTCGGGGCGTTTCTGGTGTGTGCGGCGCTGATCGTGCTGGCCGGCCTGGTCCGCCCGTTCGGGCGGGCGGTGGCAGCCATTCCGGCGCCGATCGCCAATGCAATGCTGGCCGGTGTCATTCTCAATCTCTGCTTTGCACCGTTTCAGGCCGTGGCCTTCGATGCGACGCTTGGCCTGCCGATCCTGGTCGTCTGGGCGGTGGTGGCAGCCTTCAAGCGGCTTTATGCGGTGCCGGCAGCACTGGTCGCCTTTGTCGTGGTCATCATCTTCGGGGTGGATTTGCCCGCGGGCGCCATGGCGAGCTGGGCAGCATCTCTTGCGCCGCCGGTGGCATTCGTGCTTCCGGCCTTTACGCTTCCGGCACTCGTCTCGATCGCGCTGCCGTTGTTCATCGTCACCATGGCCTCGCAGAACATTCCGGGTATCGCGATCCTCAAGGTCAACAAATATGAGCCTCAGCCGGGCCCGATGTTTGCCGTGACCGGGCTGTTTTCCGCGCTGTCGGCGCCGTTTGGCGGGCATGCTGTGAACCTTGCGGCGATCACGGCCGCGATGTGCGCGGGCGAGGATGCGCATCCTGATCCGAAGCGGCGCTACTGGGCGGCGATCATTGCCGGCATCGGCTATGTGCTTCTGGGTCTTGCGGCCGGCGCGGTGACCGGTTTCGTGTCGCTTGCGCCGCCGATCCTCATTCAGTCGGTCGCTGGGCTGGCGCTGATCGGCGCATTTTCGGGTTCCTCGGTTGCAGCTTTCCAGGTGCCGGAGACGCGGGAGGCGGCAGCGGTGACATTCCTGGTCACCGCGTCCGGGATTTCCATTCTCGGGATTTCCGGGGCGTTCTGGGGCCTGATTGCCGGCGTGGCCATGCTGGGGCTGGTGAGGGTTGCACGACGTAGCTGAGAATTTCCGGTGCTTGTGCCTATCCGGCCTTCACCCTTCGCGAATGTCGCGGCCTTTGCCAAACGTCCGGCGGTGCCGCTCGATGGGCTCGTTTCAAGGTGGGTTGAAGAACGTCTCCGACGGAGTCTTGATCCGCTGGCGAATAACGCCCTTGCGCGATTCATTTCATCGCGTTATCTCTTTTGCCATGAAGACCAACGGCACACCCATTGCTGCGACTGAGATGACGGCCCGCGCTGCGGCCTCTTTCGTCGCGTCGGTGCCAAACTCGCTTCTTCTTCTCGGCCTTATCCGCGGTTGCCGGGTCCATTGAGGAGCGCCCGGCGGCCGGGTCAGCCGTTTGGCGATTGCTCCTCGAATTTCCCCAATTGATGTAATCCATCCCTTGATAAGGGTCTGTGCGCGCGTGCCAAAGCTTTGCTGATTTGTTATCAGCCATGGCAGCCGCCCGAGGACGAGAAGAGACGAAGACGATGATTTTGAGAACCCATACCGTCAAGCAGGGCATGCCGGACGCTTCGGCCAAGTACCGCCCCTATCCGCAGATCGCCATTTCCGACCGCACCTGGCCGTCGAAAGTGATCGAGAAGGCGCCGATCTGGTGCTCGGTCGATTTGCGCGATGGCAATCAGTCGCTGGTCAACCCGATGGGCCATGACCGCAAGGCTCGCATGTTCCAGCTCTTGCTGGACATGGGCTTCAAGGAAATCGAGATCGGCTTTCCGTCGGCTTCGCAGACCGATTTCGACTTTGCCCGCTGGTGCGTGGAAGAGGGCGGCGTGCCTGAGGATGTTTCGTTGCAGGTGCTGGTGCAGTGCCGGCCGGAGCTGATCACGCGAACCTTCGAGGCCCTGGAAGGGGCACACAAGCCGATCATCCATTTCTACAACTCGACTTCCGAACTGCAGCGCCGCGTCGTGTTTGGCAAGGATGTCGCCGGCATCAAGCAGATTGCCGTCGATGCGGCGAAGATGATCATGGATATGGCGCAGAAGGCCGGTGGTGGTTATCGCTTCGAATATTCGCCGGAAAGCTTTACCGGCACCGAGCTGGAGGTCGCTCTCGAGATCTGCAACGCCGTCATCGCCGAAGTGAAGCCGACGGCTGACAACAAGCTGATCCTGAACCTGCCGTCGACCGTCGAGATGGCGACGCCGAACATCTATGCCGACCAGATCGAATGGATGTGCCGCAATATCGACCAACGCGAAAACGTCATCATCTCGCTGCATCCGCACAATGACCGGGGTACCGGCATTGCAGCGACGGAACTGGCCCTGATGGCCGGTGCAGACCGTGTCGAGGGCACACTGTTCGGCAATGGCGAGCGCACCGGCAATGTCGACATCGTCACCCTGGCGCTCAACATGTTCACGCAAGGGGTCGATCCGGAGCTGGACTGCTCCGACATCGAGCGGATCAAGGCGGTCTACGAATATTCCAACGAGATGGTCATTCCCGAGCGTCACCCTTATGTCGGTGAACTGGTCTACACGGCCTTTTCCGGCTCGCACCAGGATGCGATCAACAAGGGCATGAAGGCGATCAAGACCGCCAATCATCCGGTCTGGGAAGTGCCTTATCTGCCGATCGATCCTCAGGATGTCGGGCGCACCTATGAGGCGATCATCCGGATCAATTCGCAGTCGGGCAAGGGCGGTATCGCCTATATCCTGCAGGAAGATTACGGCATCAACCTGCCGCGCGCCCTGCAGGTGGAGTTCCGCGAGGACATCCAGCGGATCACCGACGAGGATGGCAAGGAACTGCCGTCGAAGAAGATCTATGAGCGCTTCATCGAGCGCTATGTCGAGCAGCCTGAGGCGCGGATCAAGTTTGTCGATCACCATACCTATCCGGCCGGATCGGACCAGAAGGGCATTCGCGTCGTTGCGGCCGAGATTACCGACAAGGGCGAGACGAAGCGGATCGAGGGCCAGGGCACCGGCCCGATCGACGGCTTCGTCAATGCGCTGTCGACCTATCTCGGCATCGATCTCTCGGTGCAGGATTATTCCGAGCATTCGTTGCAGCACGGTTCGAACGCCGCGGCGATCGCCTATGTCGAAATGGCGCATGCCGGCGGCAAGCTGTTCGGGGCTGGCATCAACACCAATATCGTGACGGCCTCGCTCGAGGCGATCGTGTCTGCGGCCAATCGCGTGCTCGACGAGCAGAAGAAGGCCTAATGCCATGACGCTTTTCGCCGAGGTCCGACATCCGTCCTCGGCGAAGGCTCCGCTCGTGCTGTTGCACGGGTTCGGCGGGATCGGAGCGCTGTGGGCACCGGTCATTGCCAAGCTGGATCCAGGCCAGCCGCTTCTCATCTATGACCTGCCGGGGCATGGGCGGTCGCTCAACGCTGAGGGTGTCGGCCATGCCGGCGTGATGGCCATGGCCATCCTTGACGATCTCGAGCGGCGAGGATTGTCCGCCTTCCATCTCTGCGGCCACTCGATGGGCGGGGCTGTTGCAAGTCTGATCGCGCAGCGGGTGCATGATCGGGTGGCGTCCCTGACGCTTGTGGCACCTGGTGGCTTTGGGTCGGAGATCAACCAAGAGGCTTTGCTGCGTTATGGTTTGGCGGTCGAACCCGACGAGTTGGCCCACGGTTTGGCCGCGATGGTCGCCCAGACTGTTGCGCCCGAGGCGGCGGGTCTCGAACGGCTTGCGGATGCTCGAAGGCTTCCCGGCGCGATCGATCGGCTGATGCAGATCCTCGCGTCTTTCCTGGTCGAGCGTGATGGCTCGATGAGGCAGGGGACGTTACCGCTCTCCACCTTTGCAGGTCTTCAGACCCCCACGCGATTGCTCTGGGGAACAGCCGACCCGATCCTGCCCGTCTCGCAGGCGAAAGATATCTGGCAGGGGGCCGAGGTCACGCTGATCGAGGGGGCAGGCCATATGCTGATCGACGAGGCGCCTGACATGGTGGCGGTCGCGATCCGGGCGGCGTTAGCGGAAGGCTGAAGGCTCACCCGAGCAGGCGTTCGCTATGGTCGAGCTTGAGCGGCGCGTCCTCCCTCTCGATCTTGAAGCGCTGCCAGTCGAGCTGCCATTTTCCTGCTTCGCCATCGATCGAGAAGAGATTGTAGCCGGCGGCCGGCTTCTTGGCGCCCGGGCCCTGACTTGCCGAGGCAATGCCGACCACAGGGACGGGTTTTTCGCGGTCCGCCAGCCAGTGGAGCGTGTTGAGATGCGTGTGACCATGCAGCACGAGCTCTGCGCCCCCCTTGCGGATGGCGGCGGCAAAGCGGCGGATGCCGAGCATGCGTTTGTGCTGCGGGGCGGCCCCCCGGATCGGCGGGTGGTGGATCATGACCACGCGGAAGAGGCCTTCTTCGCCGGCGGCCTTCAGCAGTGCTGCCGTTTCGCGGGCCTGACGACCGCTGAAATATCCCTGGGCGGAAAAGGGTGGGGTGGCAAGCGAGGTGGAGCAGCCGATCAGGGCGACCGGTCCACGGCGGCGGATATAGGGGAAGAGCTTGTGGTCGTCCTGGAAGATCAGTGGGTCGTCGTCGCCGCGCATGTAGTCGTACCAGGCCTGGACGGCGCGCTCATGGGCGCCGGGCACATAGGCGTCGTGATTGCCGGGCACGACCGACGTGTCGAGCGGCGCGCCGGCTTCCTTCAGCCATTCCGCAACCAGCTTGATCTCGAGCTTCGAGGCGAGATTGACCAGGTCTCCCGTGATCGCCAGGTGATCCGGGCTTTCTGCGCGCAGCGCCTCCAGGACCATTTCCAGAGCATTGGGGAAAAGATGCTTGCGGCGGTTGCGATGCCAGTTCACATAGCCCGTAATCCGCTTGGACGCCAGTTCCCGGATCGTCAGGTTCGGCAGTGGCCCCAGATGCACGTCGGAGATGTGGGCAAGCTTGAACATGGCGCTTCTCATAGCGGCGCTGAAACCAAGGGGCAAGAAAAATGAGGCCAGCGGGTGGTGCCGGGACCGGCGTCGATAGCGAAAGGCTCGGATGGCCGAAGAGGTTCCTTGTTCGTGTCCTGCATATCTATTTCGCGGTCAGTCGCGGCATGACGCTCGGAGTGCGGGCCGCCTGCTTCGATGATGCGGGCCGCATCTTTCTCGTGCGCCACACCTATGTTCCGGGCTGGCATATGCCCGGCGGCGGCGTGGAGCGCGGAGAGACGGCGCTCGAGGCGCTTTTGAAGGAGATGCGCGAGGAGGGCAATCTCGAGGCAGTGAGCGCGCCTGAACTCTTTCACGTCTATTTCAACGCCAGGGTCAGCGGTCGCGACCATGTGCTGCTTTACCGAGTCGGTGTTCGCCAGACGGCAGATCGTCCGGGGGACCGGGAGATCGCGGAATGCGGGTTCTTCCAAACTGACGCACTGCCAGACGGCACGACCGAAGCGACGCGACGGCGGATTGCGGAACTGCGCGGGGAGATTTCCCCCACGCATCACTGGTGACGGGTCAGGCGCCCAATGTCTCGCGACCGTGCGGCGCCGTCAGGTCCTCATCGGGTCCGGCGGGTACGACACCCGTCGGATTGATCATGGTGTGGCTGCGATAATAGTGGTGCTTGATATGATGCATCTCGACCGTCCGGGCGATGCCCGGCGTCTGGTAGAGGTCGCGCAGATAGGCTGACAATGACGGATAGTCGGCGATGCGGCGAATGTTGCACTTGAAGTGGCCGACATAGACGGGGTCGAAACGCACCAGCGTGGTGAAGAGGCGCCAGTCGGCCTCCGTCATGCGGTTGCCGAAAAGGTAGCGCTGGTTGCTCAGGCGTTGCTCCAGCCAGTCGAGCGTCTCGAAAAGCGGGTAAACCGCGCTTTCATAGGCCTCCTGCGTGGTGGCGAAACCGGCCTTGTAGACGCCGTTGTTGACGGTGTCGTAGATCCGGCTGTTCACCTCGTCGATCTCGGCGTGCAGATCTTCCGGGCGCATGTCGAGTGTCGAGCCAGTCAGGTGATCAAAGGCCGAGTTGAACATGCGTATGATCTCGGCGCTCTCGTTCGAGACGATCGTGCCCTGCTGTTTGTCCCAGAGGACCGGGACCGTGACGCGGCCCGAGAAGGTCGGGTCGGCTTTCACATACACCTGCCAGAGGAAATCCGAGCCGAAGAGATGGTCGGGCGTGGCGCCGTCGCGGTCGTGGAATTCCCAGCCGTTTTCCAGCATCAGCGGATCGACCACCGAAACCGAGATCATGTCTTCGAGGCCCTTCAGGGCGCGGAAGATCAATGTGCGATGTGCCCAGGGGCAGGCATAGGAGACGTAGAGGTGGTAGCGCCCGGCCTCTGCCTTGAAACCGGCCTTGCCCGAGGGACCGGCGGCACCATCTGCCGTCACCCAGTTGCGAAAGCTCGAATCAGCGCGTTTGAAATGTCCGGATGTCGATTTCGTGTCGTACCAGACGTCCTGCCAGACGCCATCCACCAGTCGGCCCATGGTCGTTTCCTCTCGTTTCAACTTGCCCCGGAAGATACGGGTGTTGGGCGCGATTGCGAGGGGCAATGGATTGAACAGTGCGTTTTCCGTTGGACGAAGCGAAATTTTGCTGCTATCGGAACACACCTCAAGATTTGAAGGCCCCAATGACCATCGCACGGAACCCACGACGACGCTGAAGCTCCCGAACGCACCGCTGACGTGCGCGTGAACCCTATTGCTGTCTGTCTTTCTGGTTTCGGTCATCCATGTTTCACTCTGGCCTTGTCTACCTCACCGAGGATGCGTCGCACGACGCTGTCATCGAACTCATCAACGAAGAAGCCTTCGGTCCTGGCCGGCACACCCGTGCGGCGGCGCGCATTCGCGAGCAGGGACCGCATGACCTTTCGCTTTCCTTCATCTGCACCGACAATGGCGAGGCGATCGCCTCGGTGCGCATGACGCCGGTGCTTGCCGGGGCCGTGAAAGGGCATCTGCTCGGACCGCTTGCGGTGCGACCTTCCCACAAGAACCGGGGTATTGGCCGCGAACTCGTGCGCATCGCCATCGAGGCGGCGCGGCGCAAGGGTTCCGAGGGCGTCATCCTGATCGGTGACCCGCCCTACTACATGCCGCTTGGTTTCGAGAAGGTCGCCTATCAGGCGCTCGCCTTTCCCGGGCCGGTTGATCCGAACCGGGTGCTGGTGGTGCCGCTGGCGGGCGATGTGCATGACAGGCTGAAGGGTGTGATCGCCTGGCGCGACTGCGGGGCGGCAAAGGCCGCAGCATCGGGTTTTGACGATTCCGCAGCGAAGAAGGCCTATGCCTCGGCCTGACTGCGTTTGCATCTTTTGATCACAAACTCCGGGGCTGCCAGGCGCTCCTTTGCCTGCGGCGCTTGCCTGCCTGCGGAACCAAGTCGGCTTCGATCTGTTTTCCCTGTCCAACCCGCATTGAAACAGACAGGAGACAGGCATGCTGAAATTCATCGGTGGTACGATCGGAGCCATTTTCCTCATCGGCCTGATCGTTGTGGTCCTGTTGTTGAAGCTGATTTTCTGACGCGGACGGGGTCGGTCGGCTGACGCCGGGTCCTTTCAAATCTGGTCGTTTTGCCCAGTGCCGACACCGGGCAGGAAGCGCTTGATCAGCCAGCAGATATCCTCGCCCCGGCTAAAATTCTCAATACGCCCGAAAACCGTGTATCCGGCGCGCTCATAGGCGCGGCGGGCGACCGGGTTGATCGTATCGATATAGGCCCCGACGCAGCCTCGATCTTTTGCCTCTTCTTCAGCAAGTGCCAGTAGCCTCCCGGCCAAACCCTTGCCGCGCAGCCGTTCCGGCACAGACAGCATTTCCACGTAAAGCCAGCCGCGCCCGGTATAACCGACAAGGCCGCCGTCGATCGTTCCCTCATCCGTTGAGATCGGGATGAAGAGGTCACGCCGGTCGGTCGGACCCAGCAAGATGTCATTATGGGCCCTGATGCCGGCGAGGATGGCATCCCGGGCCGCCTCGGGGACGGTATCGGTGAGGGCGAGGGGCGTGGTCATGGGCGTGAGACTAGGACACGGTTGATGGTGTGTCGAGGAGGGGCGGGGTTAAGAACCTGCCATAATACGGCCAACTCCCTTCGCAAGCCAGAAGGGACGAGAGAGGGCATTCCCGCTGATCTTTTCACCTGCATGGCCATCCTGTCATGGTCTGTGTTTAGACATGCTCCATCCCAATCTGCATAAATCGGTTGCCGATCTTCGCCGAAAGTCATGTTGATGCCGCCCATTCCGACGCTTGTGACCCCGCGCCTAAACCTACGCGCCATGCGTTTCGAGGACTGGCCCGCGTATCGCCAACTGATGGCGTCGGAGCGAGCTCGGTTCATGGGCGGCCCATTTTCCGACACGCTCGCCTGGGGCATGTTCTGCAGCGATCATGCACAATGGGACCTGCTGGGTTGCGGTGCGCTGATGATCGATGACCAGACGACAGGCGCATGCATCGGGCAGGTGGGCATCAATGCCGGGCCGCTGTTTCCCGAGTGGGAGCTGGGCTGGTTCATCTATCCGGAATTCGAAGGGCGGGGATATGCCCTTGAAGCTGCCGAGGCGCTACTTCATTGGGCCAAAGAGGTTCGACGGCTCCCGAGCCTCGTCAGCTATGTTGATCCGGAAAACCAGAGATCTGCGACCCTTGCCATGCGACTCGGCGCAGTGCTGGACCGGACAGCGGCACGGCCGGCGCCAGGAGATCTGGTTTATCGCCACTATCCCGCGATGCCGGTTTAGGGTGCCGGAAACACAGGCGGTAACCCGGCAGATGGTGGCACCGATCTATCGCCCCTCGCGCCACCACATGGCCGAGACTGCGAGCAGCAAGATCCCCAATCCCGCAAAGCCCGCAAACAGTGGCAGCGTATTCACGCCCTTGAGCACGGTCTCATCGGTCAGACGGATCAGCATGCGGCGGTCGTCAGCGACGCGGACCTCGCCGCGCACGGGCAGGATGTCGGGGATGCGGACCGTATCGCTGCCGCCGTCGAGGCGGGTGGTGAGGCCTCTGGCTTTCTCGCTGATCGGTGCGAGCATATCGGTGGTCGAGATCATGCCACGGAATTCGGGGGCGTCGACGGCACCGACATGGACGAGGCTCGAGAAGTCACCATTGGTGATGGTGAACAGGCCCGTTTCGGTCATGCGGCGTTCGCCGCGATAGAGACCGGGCTGGATCTCGTTGAGATCAAGCGCGATGGCTTCACCCGAAGGGGTGGTGATCGTTGCAGGGCCGGGGGCATCGCCAATGGTCTGGCGGGTGACTTCCAGCGTGCGGCCGGTGGCGCGGGCTTTCAGCGCCTCTTCCTCGAGTTCCGGTTCCTTCATCAGCCAGTGGGCGATGCGGCGATAGAGGGAGACATGGGGGCCACCGCCTTCGAAGCCGCGGGCCCAGAGCCAGCCCTGGTCGGAGAGCAGCATGGCGACGCGGCCTTCATTGGCACGGTTCAAGACGAGAAGGGGACGGTCGCCGTCGCCGGTCATGACCGTTTCGCCGTCGGTCCGCCCGACATCGACGCTGCGGAACCAACGGCCCCATTGCGGCGGCTCGACGGCGGAGCCATCAAGGCCACGGGTCACCGGGTGGCGTTTGCCCTGGGCGGAGAGACGCGGATAGAAACCGGCCTGATGCACGTCGCCAGTCGGCGTGGCGGGCAGGACCGATGACAGCGGTGTGAGCGCGATGGAATCCTGGCCGGCATGTTCGGGGCCGGCCGCAATCAGAAGGGCACCCCCATTGCGTACATATTCGGCGATGTAGTCGTAGTAGAGGATCGGCAACACGCCGCGATGCTGGTAGCGGTCGAAGATGATCAGGTCGAAGTCATTGATCTTCTCGACGAAGAGTTCGCGGGTCGGGAAGGCGATCAGCGAGAGCTCGTTGATCGGCGTGCCGTCCTGCTTTTCCGGCGGTCGCAGGATGGTGAAGTGGACAAGGTCGACCGATGCGTCCGATTTCAGCAGGTTGCGCCAGGCGCGCTCGCCGGCATGCGGCTCTCCGGACACGAGCAGGACGCGCAGGTTCTGGCGAATGCCTTCAATCAGATGAATGGCGCGGTTGTTGACGTCGGTGACTTCGCCGGGCGTGGCGGCCACGGAAAATTCGAGAACGTTGTTGCCGCCGCGGGGAACCCGGAAGGCGAAGGAGGTTTCGGCGCCGGGGACCGCCGGGACGATGCCAAGGTCTTCGCCGTTCATCCTGACCGAGACGTCGGCCGGCTGGTTCGAGGCCTCGCCGTCGTCGAAGACGCGGAAGGTCAGTTCCTGCTCCTCGTCGACGATACCGAAGCGGGGAGCGCGAAGGATCTCGATGCGGCGGTCGAACTCGTCGGCCTTGCCGGTGATGAGGGAGTGCACGGGGGCGTCGAAGGGAAGAGGCTGGTTGTCAGCCGGGATATCATGCACCTGACCGTCGGTGACGAAGATCGCGCCGCCGACACGGGCCGGGGGCACGTCCGTGGTGGCTGCAGCGAGCGCTTCGAAGAGCTTGGTGGACGGGGCATCGCTGTCGCCGGGATCGGTGACCTCGATGATGCGCGGTTCGATATTGGCGAAGCGGCCGAGGCGTTCGCGGATCCCCTCAAGCGCCTGATCGGTCTGATCGATCCGGCCGGCGATCTGCTGGCTCTGGCTGCGATCGACGATCACGGGGACGACTGTCGTCAGCGGATCGCGTTCTTCCTGAAGGAGGAGCGGATTGGCGAGCGCGGCGAGAACGGCAATGGAAGCGGCCAGGCGGCTGCCGGTGCCGCGGACGCCGCGCAGGAAGCCGAGGACGGACAGGACGACGGCCAGCACGGCCAGCAGTGCAATTGCAATCCAGGGGATGAAGGGGGCGAATTCGAGCGTCATGATCTCACTGCCCCAGTCGTTCGAGCAGGGCAGGCACGTGGACCTGGTCTGCCTTGTAGTTGCCGGTCAGCATATACATCATGATGTTGACGCCGGAGCGGAAGGACATTTCGCGCTGCATCTCGTCGGCGGGCACGACCGGCAGGACGCTGGCGCCGTTGGCATCGATCGCCCAGGCGCCGAGCAGGTCGTTGCCGGTGATCATGATCGGGGTGACGCCATCGCCGGAGGACGCAACCGCACTGTTGCTCGACTGGGCTTCCTGGCGGGATTCGACCCAGAGGGGGCTGCCGCTGTAGCGACCGGGGAACCCCTGCAGCAGATAGAAGGCGCGGGTCAGCACGTGATCCGACGGGACCGGCTCCAGCGGCGGGATGTCGATATTGGCGAGAATTGCCTGCAGGCGTTCACCATTGGGAGAGGCACCGGTGTCTACGCCCAGCATCGAGCCCTGATCGCGGGTGTCGAATAGTACGGTGCCGCCGGCACGCATATAGGCGTCGATGCGGCTGATGGCAGCCGACGAGGGCATGGGGGCGGAGGCCGAGATCGGCCAGAAGATGATCGGGTAGAAGGAGAGCTCGTCCTTCGCGATGTCCACGCCGACCGGCGGCTCGGGTTCGAGCGTCGTGCGGTAGGTGAGGAAATCGGTGAGGCCGGCAAGCCCCTGTTCCGATATGCGGTCGACTTCGGTTTCGCCGGTGATGACATAGGCAAGATGGGTGTTGTCGAGCCGTTCGAGGATCAGTTCGTCGCCGGGTTTGGCATCCGCCGACTGGGCAAGCGCCTGACCCGACGGGCCGCCGGCGGCGAGCGCCAGGCAAAGAGCAAGCATGGAGGCGGCAGCAACAGGCGCGCGCTTGGGCAGGCGTGAGAAGGCGCCGCCCATGAAGAGCACGATCAGGCTGTCGAGAATGAGCAGGACGAAGGCGAGTGTGAGAAGGCCCGGTTTCAGCAGCGTTGCTGCGGTTCCGGCCATCGGGTCGCGGCTGACGGCGAGGCCAGCCGGCGATGGGAGCGGGCGGAGCGTCGCATCTGATGGCAGAAGGTTCAGGGCGGTGAAGCCGTCCTCGGTGCCGTAGAGGCCGGGCGGATTGTCGAAGGTCGCGGCGTCCGGACGGTCGGGCCCGAGCGCGAGCGGCTTTGCCGTGCCGGCGTCAGCCGTCAGCGCGCCGCGTTCGTTGAGCAGGCGGAAAGGCGGCAGGGATGGGGCTGTCGACTGGCTGCCATCCGCTTCGGCGGCCCCGACGCGGGTCAATTGTACAATGCGGCGCAGCATTTCGACGAAGGTGCCCGAGATTGGCAGATCCGACCATGTGGCCTCGGCGCTGACATGGAAGAGCACGATGCGGCCGGCACCGGTATCCTCGACCGTGACGAGCGGTGTGCCGTCGGCAAGGCTTGCCCAGGTGCGGGCAGCAAGGTCGGGCGTCGGTTCGGCAAGCACCTGACGCTTGACGAGAATGCCTTCGGGGCGCGGCATGCCGGCAAAGGGGCCGAAAGCAGGGAAGTCGGCGAGGGGCTGCGGCTCTGCCCAGGAGAGCGCACCGCCAAGCGCGCGTTCGCCCTGACGCAGGATGACCGGCACCAGCGGGTCGTCGGCAGGGGCTGCGGCAAGGCGGGGACCGGCGAAACGGATCAGTGTGCCGCCACGGCGGAGCCAGGCCTGGAGGGGATCATATACATCGGCTGGCAGACGCCCGACATCGGCGAGCACGAGTGCAGACGGGTTCTGGCCGAGGATTTCGGGAATTGCGACGGCAAGGTCGGTCTGGCCGGGCTTGACGACATCGGCATAGGGGCCAAGCGCGCGCTCGATGTAGTAGAGCGGGGAGAGCAGAGGCTGGAAGCCGTCGCCGCTGTCGCCGGAGACAAGGGCAACCTTGCGGCGGCGGAAGCCGTCGTCGAGCAGGTGGGTGGCACCGGCCGAGGCGATGCCTGATATCGAAAGGCGGGCGAAATCGTTGCGCAGCTCGAAGGGGGCGGCGATCTCGCCCGAAGCTTCCGTGGTGCCGGGGGCAAAATCGACCTGGCCGGAGGCGATGACGCGGCCCTGGCGGTCCTGGGCGTCGATGATCACGCTGCGGGCTTCCGAGGCGTTCAGGCGCGATAGGGTGACAGTGAGCGCATCGGACCCGTTGTTGGCGTTGGTAATTGCGACGCTTGCTGCACCATCGCCCTCAACGATGCGGAACTCGGCGGGCGAGAGACCGGCAAGATCCGAGAGGAAAGGGTCTTCCGCATCGCGTGCAATGCCGTCGGAGACATAGGCAAGCGTGCCCGGCGTTTCAGCGGAGAAGGTGGTGCGCAGGGCTTCAATCGTTCTGACCCGATTGGGGCGCAGCGGATGCGGGGTGGCGGCGGCAAGCTTTTCGAGGGCGACGGCTGCGGTGCCGGGGATCGCGTCATGGTTTGCGTCGGCCGTAAAGACGATCGACACGGGCAGGCTGCGGTCTGCGGCGTCGCCGATCAGAGCGGTTGCGGTTTCGACGCGGCGGTCCCAGTCGCTGACGGTCGCCCAGCCGTTGTCAATCACGAGGAGCAGCGGGCCGTTGGCGGAGAGGGTGGCGTTGCGCGGATTGAGGACAGGGTCGGCGAGCGCGAAAATAACGATCGCGGCCATCAGCATGCGCAGGAGCGTCAGCCACCATGGGCTTTTCGACGGCGTTTCCTCGCGCTTCAAGACGCCGGCCAGGATCTTCAGCGGCGGGAAGACCTCCGCCTTCGGGCGCGGCGGGGTGAGCTTCAGCAGCCACCAGATGAGCGGCAGAGCGAGCAGGGCACCGAGAATGGCGGGGGCGCCGAAAGCCAGGGGGATGCCGAACATCAGCCCGCGCTCCTGTTGATGGCGGGCGGCATGCCCGACAGGTGCATGTGCACGGCGACGAGGGCCTCGGATGCGAGGCGATCGGTGCGGTTGTGGGTAAAGCTCCAGCCCATGCGGCGCAGCTGGTCCGACATGCTTTCGCGCCGTGCGAGATAGGCCTGCTGATAGTCATCGCGCAGCGTTTCGGCGCGACCGGAGGTCAGCTTCTCGCCGGTTTCGGGGTCGGTGAATTCGGTGCGACCGGTATAGGGGAAAGTCTCTTCAGCGGGATCAGCGACCTCGACCACATGGCCACGCAGGCCGCGGCGGGCAAGCGGCGTGATGCGTTCCATCACGCGATCGGCATCGTCGAGAAAATCGCCGATCAGCACGATGTCGCTCGACCCCCGGATCATGCGGGTGTCGGGCAGGCCCTCGGTGATCGGAGCGTGCATGATGGCGGTGGCAAGGCGTTCGGCGGCGTTGCGGGCCGAGACCGGCTCCATGATGCCGGGACAGCCGATGCGTTCGCCGGAGCGGGCGAGGATCTCGGCGAGCGCCAGCAGAACGACAAGGGCGCGGCTTTCCTTGGAGACGGAGGCAAGCGTTGATTTGTACATCATTGACGGCGACATGTCGGCCCAGAGCCAGACAGTGTGGGCTGCTTCCCATTCGCGGTCACGGATATACATGTGGTCGTCGCGGGCGGAGCGGCGCCAGTCGATGCGGGCAAAACTTTCGCCTTCGGCATAGGGGCGGAACTGCCAGAAGTTTTCGCCCATGCCACGCTTGCGACGGCCATGCCATCCGGCAATCACGGTGTTGGCGATCCGCTTTGCCTCGACCATGCAGTCAGGCACCAGCACGGCGCGCTGGCGGGCGCGGTTCAGCAGGTCGCTTCCGGCTGTCTTCTCGACGATCTGGCCGATCGATGCCACGCGGTCAAGGCCTCCCTTACTTGCGCAGGTCGGATACGAGGCCCGCGATGACATCGCGGACGGTCATGCCCTCGGCGCGCGCCGGGAAGGTCAGCGCCATGCGGTGTTCCAGCACCGGCTCAGCGAGTGCATAGACATCGTCGATCGACGGGGCGAGGCGGCCCTCATAGAGCGCACGGGCCCGGGCGCAGAGCATCAGGGCCTGGCCGGCGCGGGGGCCGGGACCCCATGCGACGTTCTTGTCGGTGGCGGCGTTGCCATGGCCGGGACGGGCGGAACGGACCAGCGTCAGGATCGCGTCCACGACCGTGTCTGAGACAGGCATCTGACGGATCAACGTCTGAATTTCCAGAAGTCGCTCGCTCGAGATCACCGCACTGGCGCGTTTGTCGCCGACGCCTGTCGTTTCGAGCAGGATCTGTCGTTCGGCTGCAAGTTCGGGATAGAGGACATCGACCTGGAGCAGGAAGCGGTCGAGCTGGGCCTCGGGCAGCGGGTATGTGCCCTCCTGCTCGAGCGGGTTCTGGGTGGCGAGCACATGGAAGGGGGCGGGCAGCTGATAGGGCTGGCCGGCGATGGTGACGTGATACTCCTGCATCGACTGCAGCAGCGCCGACTGGGTGCGCGGGCTGGCGCGGTTGATCTCGTCGGCCATCAGGAGCTGGGCGAAGACAGGTCCCTTGACGAAGCGGAAGGAGCGGCGACCGGTGTCGTCCTGGTCCATGACTTCGGTGCCGAGGATGTCGGATGGCATGAGGTCGGGAGTGAACTGGATGCGATTGGCGTCGAGGCCGAGAACCGTGCCAAGCGTCGTCACCAGCTTGGTCTTGGCAAGGCCCGGCACGCCGACGAGCAGCGCATGTCCCCCGGAGAGGATCGCGAGCAGAGTGTTCTCGACGACCTTTTCCTGACCAAAGATGACCTTCGCCACTTCCTGGCGGATCGCCGCGATGTCGGCGAGGGCTTTTTCGGCCGCAGCGATGATCGCATTCTCATCCATGGCAATATCAGGATTTGGCATCATGCCCATGGTCTGCTCCAATTGGTTTGGCCTGGTCCGGCGAATCGTACGGACGCGCGAAGGTGCATGTTACTGAAACTAACTTATTGGCGAGAGGGCGGCTGACAAGGACGTTTCGAATGACTATCTCGTGACTGTTATAGGCTAAAGACAAAACCGGGACGCAAAGATGGCAAGCGACACGCTGAAGGCGACAACAGATGCGGCGGGGCTTGCTGCGCTGATTTCGCGCGCATCAGCGCAAACATCAGGCGGAAAGCAGTCACTGCCGCCGGTGGAACGCTGGGAACCGCAGTTCTGCGGGGATCTCGACATGGAGATCAGGGCCGACGGGACCTGGTTCTACATGGGGACGCCGATCGGTCGAGAGCCTCTGGTCCGCCTGTTCTCGACAGTTCTGCGCAAGGACGAGGACGGCAAGACCTATCTTGTCACACCTGTGGAAAAAGTTGGCATCCGCGTCGAGGACGCGCATTTCATCGCCGTCGAGATGAGTGTGACGGAAGATGCGGGTGAGTCGGTGCTGACATTTCGCACCAATGTCGGCGATGTGGTCGAGGCCGGACCCGAGCATAGGCTGCGTTTCGAGGTGATCGGCGAGAACCATGAACTCAAACCCTATCTTGGCGTGCGCGGACGGCTGGAAGCGCTGGTGTCGCGCGCCGTCATGTATGATCTCGTCGAGCGTGGGGAGGTTCTCGATGTCGAGGGGCGGGCAATGTTCGTCATCCGCTCACGCGGCATGGTCTTCCCCGTCATGCCGGCCGACGAACTCGATCGACTGTCGCGATGAGCCTGGTGAATTTTACTGCAGACGAATTCCGTCGCCGGGCGCTGGAACAGGTAGGGGCGCCGCTCGAACACGCGTGGCGCGACCATGGCGATCACGTGCTGAACCGCGATACGATCCTGGAATATGAACAGCTGAAGCTGAAAGATGCGGCGGTCCTGATCGGCGTGATCGACGATGTCGATGACGCGCGGATCATTCTCACACAACGCACCAGCAAGCTGCGCAAGCATGCCGGCCAGATCGCCTTTCCCGGTGGCGGCATCGATTCGACGGACGCCTCTCCGGAAGAGGCGGCGCTGCGCGAGGCGGAGGAGGAGATCGGGCTCGACCGGCGCTTTGTCGAGACAGTCGGACGTTTGCCGCAATATCTCTCGGGAACAGGTTTCCGCATCCAGCCGGTGCTCGGTGTCATCCAGCCGGGGTTTTCGCTGACGCTCAATCCTGACGAGGTGGACAGCGTCTTCGAGGTGCCGCTGTCGTTTCTGATGAACCCGGCCAATCATCGGCAGGACAGTCGCATGTGGCAGGGGTCCGTCCGGCATTTCTATGTGATGCCCTATCGGGAACGGCATATCTGGGGCATTACGGCCGGGATCATCCGCACGCTCTACGAAAGGCTCTATACATGACCAATCTTGCCGATCGCGACTGGTTCCAGGAGCCGGGATTGCAGCGTGTGATGACGCTGCTCAATTCGGGCGGAGCGGAGACGCGGGTGGTCGGTGGCGCCGTCCGCAACAGTCTGATGGGACTTGCCGTCGGCGACATCGATCTGGCGACGACGCTTGTGCCGGAAGAGGTGAGCGGGCGAGCCGCGGCGGAAGGCATCAAGGTGGTGCCGACGGGGATCGAGCACGGCACCGTGACGCTCGTCTACGACGGCAAGGGCTACGAGGTGACGACACTCAGGCGCGACGTCGAGACCAACGGACGGCATGCCGAGGTCGCCTTCGGGGCCAGCTGGCAGGAGGACGCGGATCGACGGGATCTCACGATCAACGCGCTTTATGTCGGGCTCGATGGCGAGGTCATCGATCTCGTCGGGGGCTTGAAGGATATCGAAACGAAGACAATTCGCTTCATCGGCGATGCCGAGCAGCGGATTGCCGAGGATTATCTGCGCGTCCTGCGCTTCTTCCGATTCTTCGCGCATTATGGCAGCGGGCGGCCTGATACGGAGGGGTTGAAGGCCAGCGCCCGGGCCCGGACGCAGCTCAAGAGCCTGTCGGCCGAGCGGGTCTGGAGCGAAATCAAGAAGCTGCTGTCAGCGCGTGATCCCGGGCGGGCCTTGCTCTGGATGCGTCAGTCGGGTGTCCTGACCGAAATCCTGCCGGAGACGGAGAAATGGGGGATCGATGCGATCCCCGGGCTGATCGCGGCCGAACAGGCGCTCGGCTGGGAGCCGGATGCGCTGCTCAGGCTCTGCGCCATCGTGCCGAAGGATGCGGCGCGGCTCGTCACGCTCTCGGAACGGTTGAGGCTCTCCAATGCCGAGGCACTGGCGCTCGATCGTTTCGCCCGGGCGCCGAAGCCGCAGGAGACGGTCACGGATGTCGCCTTCGACCGCGATCTCTATCGCTTCGGCAAGGATGGGATGATCTCGATGCTGAAGCTGGAGCTGGCTTCAGCGCGTTCGCGGGCCGAAGGGGATGTTAAGGCCATGGCCCGCAGCGCCCGATTGTTCGCGCTGCTGAAGCGGGCAGAAGCCTTCGTTAGGCCTGTCCTGCCGGTCAAGGGCAGCGACGTGCTTGCGGCCGGTATTGCCGCAGGCCCCAGGGTTGGAGAAATCCTCGGCAAGCTGGAGGAGGGCTGGATCGCATCGCAGTTCAACCTCAGCCGTGAGGACCTGCTGGCGCGGCTGGAGACGTTTGCCCGGACCTGACATTCATCAAGTCTGACCGGATCGATACGCCTATCGCTTCGATTGGATTTGCGAAGCCTGCTCAACAATGAGTGTCCTTCGCCCGGCAATCCGATGAGCCTGTCGGTCGCGTATCTCTCTTCGTTGCCGATGATCGACATGAGGTCGGTCCGGCCTTCAGAGGAGGAAATTCCATGAACCGTTTCATAGTTGCATGTGTCGCAGCCGGCATGACCTTCACCGTATCGTCCGCAAGTGCTGCCAATATTGTCGAGACTGCCCAGCAGGCCGGCAGTTTCAAGACATTGCTTGCCGCCGCCCAGGCCGCAGGCCTGGTGGACGCGCTTTCGTCGGGCGGACCGCTCACGGTCTTCGCCCCGACCGACGAGGCCTTTGCTGCCCTGCCGGCGGGAACGGTTGAAAACCTGCTGAAGCCGGAGAACAAGGATCAGCTCGCCGCAATCCTGAGCTACCACGTCGTCGGTCGCGAACTGACTTCCACCATGCTGCCCGGTCGCACCATCCATGTCCGCACCATCAAGAGCGGCGGTGATCGCACACTGGCCGTGACCAAGTCGGGTTCGGGTGTCACAGTCGATGGCGCAAATGTGGTGTCGGCCGATATCCGCGCGGACAACGGCGTCATTCATGTCATCGACAAGGTCATGCTGCCCGCCAGTTGAGCGGGCGTGTTCACACCCGGGGCCGGCCGAGGGGGCTCCGGGTCATGCGCACCAGTGACCGGAAGCTTCTGTCAGGCCGGATTCGGTTGCTCGTCCCGGATGCGTTCCTTGATGTGGTCGACCATCGAGGGGCGAATGATGTCCTCGCCATGGGCGGTCCGCATGTGCTCGACAGCGCGTCTGACGACTTCGGCCTCCTCGTCGGCGCGTGTATGCCAATCGCAACCGGGGACCAGCGTTCCGCATTCGAAGCGTTTCATGATCGTTCCTCCATCGTCTCCTCAAAGAGGAGAAACGCAGAAATCGGGCTTATGTTCCCCGGCGCCGAACAAAAAAAATGCCCGCACAGGGTGCGGGCAAGTCACTCGACGCGGTGGATTCGGTGTGATCAATCTGGCATGGCCCAGGCATGGAAGACCGCCCCTGCATTCGCCTTTCGGCCGAGATGGGCGCCACTTGCGACATCATTGGCGACGACGCGATCCGCCCTATCGCGGCCGGCCAGGCCCAGGCGTACCTGCTCGACGAAATAGGAATGGGGCAGATCGACATCACTTGATGCACGCAACTCTTCCGCCAATCGATCAATCAACTGGGGCGCTCCCATAGCGCGGTCGGCGGATTCACTGACGCGGGGTACGGACACTGAGCTGGATGGGGTCATCGCAATCTCCTCCTCGATACTGCGTGAGGCCGCAGAATGGCCTCGTGCCCGGTGGAGCGCAATGAAAACTGTCAAGTTCGTCCAACACAATCGCGTAAGCGGCGGAAAAGTCCTGCCATTCTTTTCTGTAAACTCGCCTGTGGATAACTGTGTCAGCGGTAACGCGGCCGATCAGGGATACCGCACGAGTGGGGGAAGCGAGGACAGGATTGATTCGACATTGCCGCCCGTCTTCAGGCCGAAGATCGTGCCACGGTCGTAGAGCAGGTTGAACTCCACGTAGCGGCCGCGGCGGACAAGTTGCTCCTCGCGGTCCTCGTCGGTCCAGGGATTGTTGAAATTGGCGCGCACGATCTTCGGATAGACGAGATTGAAGGCGCGGCCGACATCCTGGACGAAGGCGAAATTGGCGTCCCAGCCCCCTTTCTGCTCGTCTGCCGTCAGCCAGTCGAAGAAGATCCCGCCAATGCCGCGTGCTTCATTGCGGTGCGGCAGGAAGAAATAATCCTCGCACCACTTCTTGTAGGCGGGGTAATCGGCGACCGCCGGATGGCGTTCGCAGGTGACTTCCATCGCGCGGTGGAAGAGGCGGGTGTCCGGATCGTCCTGGGTGCGCCTGCGATCGAGCACAGGGGTCAAGTCGGCGCCGCCGCCGAACCAGTGGCTAGAGGTCACCACCATGCGGGTGTTCATGTGCACTGTCGGCACATGCGGATTGACAGGATGGGCGATCAGGGAAATGCCGGAGGCCCAGAAGCGGGGGTCTTCTTCCGCGCCCGGCATCTGCTTGCGGAATTCGGGCGAGAATTCGCCGTGCACGGTCGAGGTGTGCACGCCGACCTTTTCGAAGACGCGGCCGTACATCATCGACATGCGGCCGCCGCCGCCCTTGCCTTCCTCGCGCTGCCAGTCCTTTGCCTGGAAACGGCCAGGCTCGCGTTCCGACATCGGCCCGGTCAATTCCTGCTCCAGGGTCTCGAAGGAGGCGCAGATGGCGTCGCGCAGGCTTTCGAACCATGCACGCGCGGTCGACTTCTTGTCCTCGATATCCGCAGGCAGGCCTTTCGGCAGAACCGGTCGCTCCATGTCTTCCCTCACTATGCCTTTGGCAATTCTCGCGAGCGACAGGAATATCAGGTGAAATCCCGGGCGACCATATCGGGGTCGGGGTGTCCCCGGAAAATCGACTCGCGTTCCCGTTTGGACTGCATTAATCTGACTGTCCGCGAGGTGTTTCATGAAGAAGATGCCCGGCCCGCCGTCTTTCAACGGCTTGAAAAAGCGCATTGTCGACCGCCGTGCCGGTTCAGCCGGGCGCCTGGGAGGTCATTTCGTGCGGGAGACCTATTGCATGACCCGTGAAGAGGCTCGCGCCAAGGCTCGCGAATGGTTCGACACCTTTCCAAAGGCCGCCTACTGGACCGAAGTGGAGAGCTGGCGCCAGATCGATGGTGACCAGATCGAGTTCACCATGCGCCGGCTGCCTTCGGCCGATTGATGGTCGGGCCGGTCGATGGGGAGTGAAATCGACAATCCGCTAAAACTCTAACCTTCCACGAAAGCCTATCACAAAACCTCGTCGCTAACCTGATCCCTACATAGCCGGAATGATATCGGCGCCGGATCGACATGACATGCGACACAGGGTTTCCTCATGAGTTCAGATTTGCTCACTCCGTCACTGGCCCGTGCGGCGCCGATGGCAAGCGCATCTGCGTCTGCGCTCGAATGGACCATGAGGCAATCCGCAGCGCCAGACCCCGAGACGGTGGCGGATGCGTCCGCCTACTGGTCGATTGCCACCACCATGCGCCCCGGCAGTCTATCGATGGCCAGCGTGCAGGAAGCCAATGACATTGCGGTTGCAGTCACCGATACGGCAGCGCTCGGCCTCGAGCAGGCGACTGACATCGTCGCGCAAATCCAGCAGAAGCTAATTTTCGCCAAGGCCGTCGGCGTCGATCGGGAAGGCATCAATGCCGACATCTCCCAGATGAAAGCCGATCTCGGCACAGCGATCGATGAGAGCAGCTTTAATGGCGACAACTGGCTGAAGATGGAGGCCGGCGGGCGGCCAAAGGTCGCGTCGCTGATTGCCTCGGTCACCGTTGGCGAGGATCGCAGCCTGTCGATCAACATGGTCGATTTCGATACGGCCAGATCGACGCTCGTGTCCCGACAGGAGGCTCGGGACGGCACGTTGACCCGTGCCTATGGCGGCTCGACACTCGCCGGTGCGCCCTACAATTATTTCCTTCTGGATGCGGGCTCGCAAGAGCCGGCCGAAGCTGGCGCCCGTGAAATCCGCCTCGACCGTGGCACGACCAGCGACGAGATCGACGGCATGATCTCATCCCTCAACCGGGTGCTGATCGACATGGTCGGCGCAAGTGCGGCGGTTAACTCGACCCGCAATCAGGTGAGCGGTGGCGGCCTCGGCGTTGCGGCGATCCAGGGGGCTTCGGAACTTGGCGTGAGCCGCCTGGTCGACAGTGAACTCAGTGAGCAAGGCGTGCGCCTGATGGCCGAGAAGGTTCAGGAGCAATTGCAGTCCTCTTCCCTCAACATCGCCAATGTTTCGATGACGGCCTGGTTGAAACTCTGATCGCAAGGCCCTGATCCGGAATCGAAAAGGCCCGCTTCGCGCGGGCCTCGATGTTTCGGCTGCCGCGCTCTGTCAGGTCTTCGGACGCGTGCGCTTGCCACGGCCTCGCGGCAGCGGGGCCATGATCGGTGTCACAGGTTTTCGGCCGGCCGGCGGGGGCGTTTTGCCTTCCGGCGGGGCCGAGGCCTTCGCTGATTGCGCGACGTCGGCTGCTGCCGGAGGTTCGTCCACCTGCGACGACGGGGCCGGTGCCATGGCTTCGACGGCGACAGGTGTCTCCGGTTCGGGGCTGGCCATCGGCGGGACGGGTTGCTCTTCGATCACAGGCGGGGCTGCGTCTTCGACGGCCTCGACAATTTCCGCCGCTTCTGCTGCGACTTTGGTCGCGGCTGGCGCGAGCGGTGCTTCTACGACCTGTGCTGACGCGTTTTCGGCCGCGGGGGCCTTGTCGTTCAGGATCTCGCCGAGGATCTTCGTCACCTGGAGGGCACCTGGCAGATCGGTGTTCGTCGAGTGGCCGCAAAAGGGGACCTTGATGTCGGCTTCAATCTTGGGGCGTGAATTCATCTCGCCGAACCAGTCGAGTTCGCCAACAATGTCGATCACCTCCGTGAAGGCATCCGGCATCTTGATGCGGCCACCGAAGGTCACGATGCGGGCGGTCCTGGCGAGAGTTTCGACCCGGCCCGGATCACGGACCTCAAGGGCTTCAAGAGCGTCGGCGATGACGCAGTTGCCGCGTGAATGGCCTGCGATGAGTGTAAAGTTGAGCGTCGCATCGTCGAGCAGGGTGGCCACAGTATCGCTGTCGAGGCCGGTGCGGCGGTTGGTGTCGGCGTCCTCGTCACGCTTGCCGTAGGCGCCGAGCTTCGGACGGCCGACGACGTCGTCGATGACTTCGAGATTGCTGCGGATATGGCCGAGCCAGCCGAAGAGGAAGGCACCACCGATGGCCTCATTGACGATGTCGCCGAGACCGTAGCCGGAAACGACGGCCGCAACCGGCGCGCCGATCGCATCGGCCACATTGCGGGCAAAGGCGGCGGCACCTATGGCCGAGCCACCAATGCCGGCCACCGCCATGGCGCGCACGTTTCGGCCGCCACACAGGCGGAATTCGTCGACACTGTCGCAGAGGGTCAACATGCCGCCACCGGTTGGCGGGACGATCATGATCAGGCCTTCCGAGGCGATGCTGTCGCTGATGTAGAAGGCTTCGTCAGCCGTGAGCGCCTTGACGTCGTAATAGAGGGCGTCGATGCCGGTGTTGCGGAGGCGCCAGGGTTCGAGTGCCGCGTTGCGCATCGTGCGGTGCCGGACGCGCTCGGGGAAGCTCAAGGATCGGGCGAACTGGGTGAGGCCCAGGGCGAATGCTGTCTCGAACATGACTTCATCTCCCATTTTGCTGCAATGCAGCATATCTCGTTTCGGGTGAATTCGCAATTGCCGATGGACGTGCCTGTGCCGTCACGATGGAGCCATCCTAATCCATGGCCGGATGGCGCGCCTTGACTTCTGTCTGGTTGGAATGGGCCGGGGTCAGATCCCGGTCTGGCGGAGCGCTTCGCCGGTGATCATCGCAGCCGACATGGCGACGTTGATCGACCTCTGCCCCTCGACCATCGGAATGATGATCCGGTGATCGGCACCATCGTGCACGTGATCGGGCACGCCGGCGCTCTCGCGTCCGAAAAGAAGGATGTCGTTGGCTGCGTAGTCGAAGGTGGTGTAGGGCAGGGCGGCCCGGGTGGAGGCGAGGACGAGGCGGCGGCCCTGCGCCTTTCGCCAGGTGTCGAAACGCTCCCAGTTGACGTGACGGGTCATGGCGACGCTTGCGAGGTAATCCATGCCCGATCGCTTGAGGTTCTTGTCGGAGAGCACGAAGCCGGCCGGTTCGATGATGTCGACCTGCAGCCCGAGGCAGGCGGCAAGCCTCAGGATGGTCCCGGTATTGCCGGGAATGTCGGGCTGATAGAGAGCGATACGAAGGTCGGACATGGAAGGCTCTTAGGCGATCCGCATCTGGTGCTCAAGCATCGCCGGATGCCTTGGCTTTGCTCTGTGATCGGAGTGCAACAGTTGCCGCTGAAAGTCGCGCGCGCCGGAAATGCCGGCTGGCAAAAAACGCGCGCGCCCGCTAGAACGAGGCTCTTGTCCACACGCAAGCGGGAGGGCCATCGATGGATCTATTCGGTATTTCGCGCCAGCCCCGATTTATGGCTCTTGGCGCCTGAGCGCGTCACTGCTGCTTCCTTTCCCAAACTGATTCATCCTGCGGCCGCAACTGGCCTCAATCATTGATTTATTCGCGTTTCTGCGGCGCCCATTGCCCGGTGTCGCCTGCGCGCCATTTCTGGAGACTTTCCATGTTCTCGTGGTTCGAAAACCGCCTGAATCCGTATCCGGCCGGTGAGCCGACGCTGCCTCCCACGGGGCTCGTCGCCTTCTGCTGGCACTACACAAAGCCGGCCGGCTGGTGGCTGGTGCTGCTTGGCCTGTGCTCGGGGCTGATCGCGGTTGCCGAAGTTTTTCTCTACCAGTTCCTCGGCAATATCGTGGACTGGCTGTCGACGGCGGATCGCGCCACCTTTCTGCAGACGGAGGGCGGCACGCTTGCCTGGATGGCGGCGCTGCTCCTCATCGGCCTGCCGCTGATTGGCGTCGTGCACACGATCACCATGCACCAGGTGCTGGCCGGCAATTTTCCGATGATCGCGCGCTGGCAGATGCACCGCTTCCTGCTGCGCCATTCGATGACCTTCTTTGCCAACGAATTCGCCGGTCGCGTCTCGACCAAGGTGATGCAGACGGCGCTGTCGATCCGCGAAAGCGTGATGAAGATCATCGATGTCTTCATCTATGCCGTGACCTTCTTCGTTTCGATGCTGGCGCTGGTCGCGTCCGTCGACTGGCGTCTCGGCGTGCCGCTGGTGCTGTGGCTGGCGGTCTACGCGCTGATCCTGCGCTACTTCATTCCGAAACTGCGCAAATCCTCCAGCGAGCAGGCGGATGCCCGCTCGATGATGACGGGGCGGATCGTCGACAGCTACACGAACATCGGCACGGTAAAGCTGTTTTCGCATGCCGGCCGCGAGGAGACCTATGCGCGCGAGGGCATGGACGGGTTCCTCGGCACCGTGCACCGGCAGATGCGGCAGATTTCACTGCTCAATATCTGCGTCGATATCAACAATGCCATCGTGCAGTTCTTCGTTGCAGCGCTCGGCATCTGGTTCTGGCTGAACGGGACGGTCTCCGTTGGCGCGATCGCGGTCGCCATCGGCCTGTCCATGCGTATCAACGGCATGTCGCAATGGATCATGTGGGAAGTTGCAGCCCTGTTCGAAAACATCGGCACTGTCTATGACGGCATGGGCATGATGACGAAGGGGCATGACATCGTCGACAAGCCCGACGCCAGGTCCCTCGCCGTACCGGAAGGCGAGATCGTCTATGACGGCGTGCGCTTCCACTACGGCAAGCAGAAGGGCGTGATCGAGGATTTCTCCCTGACCATCAGGGCGGGCGAGAAGGTCGGCCTCGTCGGACGCTCCGGTGCGGGCAAGACGACGCTGATGAACCTGCTCCTGCGGTTCTACGACATCGAGAAGGGCAAGATCCTCGTCGATGGCCAGGACATCTCGGCGGTGAGCCAGGACAGTCTTCGGGCGCTGGTCGGTGTCGTGACGCAGGACACGTCGCTCCTGCATCGCTCGATCCGCGACAATATCGCCTATGGACGGCCGGATGCCACGGATGCGGATGTGATCGAAGCGGCGAAGCGGGCGAATGCCTGGGAGTTCATCCAGGGGCTCTCCGACATGCAGGGTCGCAGCGGTCTCGACGCTCATGTGGGAGAACGCGGCGTGAAGCTCTCCGGCGGACAGCGGCAGCGTATCGCGATCGCCCGGGTCTTCCTCAAGGATGCGCCGATCCTCGTTCTCGACGAGGCGACGTCTGCGCTCGATTCGGAAGTCGAGGCGGCGATCCAGGAGAGCCTGTTCAAGCTGATCGAGGACAAGACGGTCATCGCCATTGCGCACCGGTTGTCGACGCTGACGCAGATGGACAGGCTGATCGTGCTCGACAAGGGACGGATCGTCGAAGAGGGGACGCATCAGCAACTGGTGCAGACCGGCGGGATCTATGCGGATCTGTGGAACCGTCAGTCGGGCGGGTTTCTGCCGGACCAGACGGATCCGGAGGACGAGCTGGAGAAGACCCGCAAGGCCGAAGAAGAGGCCAAGGCGCTCGATCAGTCGGCAGACGCGGCGGCGGAGTAATCCGTCGCCAGATGCCAAACCGATCCGGAGAGGGGGCAGCGATGCCCCCTTTTCCATTCGGTGCGCAGCCACTGGACCTGTGGACGAGGCAAGAATTGCCATTCGGGCCGTAAGGCTTTGTTAGAATTCAATTTGGCATGGAGGAATGTCGGCTTTCTCCGACAGTTCCGTCCCGTTTCAATCCTGGATTTCAGTCGTGAAAAATCTCAAGATCAGAATACTTCTGCCGCTGCTCTTCGGCCTCATGGTCATCGTCTCGCTCGGCCAGGGCGCCATTGCCTTGCGTTCTGTCACCGACATGACAGGGCAATTGGAGGCCTTCGACAATCGGCTTGATCGATCGATGATGATCGCGGATGTCGAATCTCAACTCGGCGAAGTCCGTCGGATGAACCTGATGATCCTCAGCGCCGGCACTTCGGCGGAGAAGAAGGCGCTGGCAGAGAAGGTCGCCGCCATGCGCGATCGGCTGGATGCGTCGATTGCCACTTTCGACGGTGGAATTGCCCTTGCGGATGTGCGGGAGCGTTTCAACGCGTTCAAGGCGGCAAACAGCGAGTATCAGGCGCTTGGCCAGACATTGGTCGAGCAGGCGCTTGCGTCCAAGATCTACCAGGCCAAGGACACGATCGCTCAGATGGCGCCCATTGGCGATGCGATGGATCTGAGCCTGAACGACATCAGCGAGATCAACCATCGTGCCGGAGACAAGGTCGCAGCAGAGGCGCTCTCTTCATCGTCGCTGGCCTTGCAGCTGTCGATTGCCGCTGTTCTTGTCGCAGCCTTCGTTGCCCTTGCCGCGGCCTATGTTTCAGTCACCCGCGTGGCACGTCCGATTTCGGCCATCACCGGTGCCATGCGGGGGCTTGCTGCGGGCGATACGGACACGGCCATCCCCTATGCCGGCCGCACGGACGAGATCGGCGACATGGCTGCTGCCGTATCGGTTTTCCGCGACAATGCGATCGA
Source organism: Rhizobium sp. 'Codium 1' (assembly GCF_020889605.1). Classification (NCBI taxonomy): domain Bacteria; kingdom Pseudomonadati; phylum Pseudomonadota; class Alphaproteobacteria; order Hyphomicrobiales; family Rhizobiaceae; genus Rhizobium; species Rhizobium sp. 'Codium 1'. The sequence continues at coordinate 117,233 of NZ_JAJGPW010000002.1, read as the reverse complement.
ACGCATCGCGCTGGAACGTCAGGCCGAGGAAAACCGGTCGCTGAGCGAGAGCGAACGTCTGCTGCGCGAGGAACAGCGGGCCCGGGAAGCAGCCGAGGTGCAGTTTGCCGTGGACCGTCTGGCCGGCGGATTGCAGAAACTTTCGGATGGGGACCTTGTGGTCGAGATCGAGGACCGCTTTGCCGATCACCTCGATCCGCTGCGTCTGAACTTCAACCATTCCGTCGAGCGACTGCGCGACGCCATGCGCGCCGTGGGCGACAATGCCCGGGCGATCGATGCCGGTGCCGGAGAAATGCTGGCAGCCGCCGAGGATCTGTCGAAGCGGACCGAGCAGCAGGCGGCCTCCGTTGAGGAGACCGCAGCCGCGCTCGAACAGGTGACCACGGCGGTCAAGGACAGCGCGGTTCGCGCCGAAGAGGCCGGCGCGCTGGTGTCGCGGACGCGAATCGGTGCCGAACGGTCGGGCGACGTCGTGCGACGGGCGGTCGCTGCCATGCAGGCGATCGAGAAGTCTTCGGTCGAAATCTCGAACATCATCGGCGTGATCGACGAGATTGCGTTCCAGACCAATCTTCTGGCTCTGAATGCGGGCGTCGAGGCCGCGCGTGCCGGGGAAGCCGGCAAGGGATTTGCAGTCGTCGCCCAGGAAGTGCGTGAACTGGCACAGCGCTCGGCCAATGCGGCAAAGGAGATCAAGGGGCTCATCACCGCATCCGGCGAGCAGGTGCGCAACGGCGTCGCTCTCGTGGGCGAGACGGGACAGGCCCTGCAGGTGATCGTTGGCGAAGTTCAGGAGATCAACCAGAACGTTGCGGCGATCGTCACCTCGGCACGCGAGCAGTCCACCGGTCTTGCCGAGATCAGTTCTGCAGTCAACCAGATGGACCAGGGGACGCAGAAGAATGCGGCCATGGTGGAGCAGTCGACGGCCGCCTGCCATGGTCTGGCGCAGCAGGCGAGCGCGCTGACGCTGTTGCTCGGCCAGTTCCGGCTGGGCGAGGAGGCCTATCGCCCCGCGGCTCCCCGCCTGGCACCGCTGCAGCCGGCAAGCCAGCCGCAGGCATCGCCGGCAAGGGCGCTCGGTCGCAAGCTCGTCAATGCCTTCAAGGGCAATACGGCGGCTGCTGCCGAATGGTCGGAGTTCTGACGGCCGCGACGGAAACGACCAGGTGTTTGAAACGGGGCAGCGATGCCCCGTTTCGCATTTTTCAGCCTGCCGGCATTCATGGCGCTGATCGGTTCATTCTTCGAATTGGCTTGTCTGCGGAACCCGGTGAGGGCTATGCGATCGCTTAGCCCTGGCGTGCGACTTCCGGCAACTTTCCGGGCGACAGGCCCTCAGGAGTGACATGCACAGACATATCGACTGGATCTGGGCGGTTCTCGCCGGCGTGCTGCTCGCGGTCATGGTGACCATCAACAGCGGCCTTGCTGCGCTGACCACGCCGTTTACCGCCTCGTGGGTGGTGCATGGGGTGGGTGGAATCGTCGCATTTTTCCTGTTGCTCGCGAATGGCGCCGTGGCGCGCCGGGCGGGGCGCATGCCTGCGCGCGGCAGGGCGCCGCTGTGGTCGTATCTCGGCGGCGCGCCGGGGGCATTTGCGGTGGCGCTAAGCTCGATCGCGGTCAATTCCGAACTGGCGCTGGCCGGTGGCCTGTCGCTGCTTCTCGTCGGGCAGATCCTGTTTGGTCTCCTCTCCGATCAGTTCGGCCTCTTCGGTACGCCGAAACGCAGCCTCAACCGTTTCGATTTCCTGGCGACGGCCTGTGTCATCGGCGGTAGCGCGCTGCTCATCTTCTCGAAGGGGGCGTGACATGCTGGGTGCCGTTTTCATTGCCCTGATCGGCGGGGCCGCGGTCGGCATGAGCCGTTCGATCAACGGGCGGCTGACCATGGATCGCGGGGCTTTCACCGCATCCGCATGGAACTACTGGATCGGTTTCCTGCTGCTCAGCCTCTATGTCCTCACCCTGCACCGCGTCGGCCTGCCGCTTCTGGCGGATGTGCCGGCCTTCTATTTCGCCGGCGGGATCATCGGCGCCTGCTTCGTCGTCATCAGCTCCTATGTCTTTCCGCGAATCGGGGCTGCCCGCTCGGGCCTCCTGATCATTGGCGGACAGATGATCACGGGGCTCGTCATCGACCTCGCGCGCGGAACGGCCGAATTTCATCCGGGCCAGCCGGCAGGCGTGGCGCTGATTCTGGCGGGCATCTATCTCACCCGCTACACGCGCTAGGGCAGGGCTCTGCGCCGAGGTCCGACACGGCCCGGCGCGTCGCTCCACCGACCTGATGAAATTGTCATGTGGCTGGGTGCGCAAAGGCTTTGCCGTTTTCGGCAAACGGCCTATATCGCTCGTCATGTTTCAAGCTGTCGCCCGCTTCTTCGAAAACTGGCTCGATCCTTTCGCCCGATCGGACAATCTGCGTCCGCCCGAGAAAACCTGGGCCTTCGTGTGGTTCTATGTCAGCCAGGCGAGATTCGCGTTTTTCCTCATGGCGGTCTTCGGCGGGGCCGTCGCCATGCTCGAGGCGGGGCTGTTCTGGTTCGTCGGACGGCTGGTCGATCTTCTCGATACCGTGCCCAAGGATGCCGGCTGGGACGGGCTGCTTGCAGCCCATGGCGGAGAGTTGCTCACCATGGCGGCGATCGTCCTGATCGGCCGTTTCGTGGTGGTGACGGTCGGGGCGCTCGTCGAGGAACAGGTGATCGTCCTGAACTTCTTCAATCTCGTGCGCTGGCAGGCGCATGCGCATGTGGCGCGCCAGTCGCTCTCCTTCTTCCAGAATGATTTTGCCGGCCGCATCGTGACCAAGGTCTGGTCGGCGGGACAGTCGACCGGGGATCTGCTGACCTCGCTGCTGCAGGTTGTCTGGTTCATGGTGATCTATACGGTTTCAACCATGGCGCTGGTCGCGCAGCTCGACTGGCGGCTCGCGGCGATCATCGGCGCATGGGTTGCGATCTTCCTGGTGCTGGCCCGCTATTTCGTGCCCAAGATCCGCTTTCATGCCAGGGAAACGGCCGAAGCGGCCTCCATGCTCAACGGCCGCCTGGTGGACAGCTATTCCAATATCCAGACGCTGAAGCTCTTTGCCCGCGAGCGGCAGAACGACCACTATATCCGGTCCGGGTTCGACCGCTTCCAGGACACGCTGAGACCCTTTGCACGGCTTTTGACCGGCGTGCGCGCCTCGCTTGCCATCCTCTCGGGGTTCATGATCCTGATGGTGGCGCTGCTCTCCGTCGACCTGTGGTTCGCCGGTGCCGTCACGGCAGGGGGCGTTGCCTTTACGCTCGGCCTGGTGTTGCGGCTCAACATGCTGCTCGGCCGCATGATGACCCAGCTCAATGGCATCATGCGCAATATCGGCACGATCCAGAACTCGGCCGAACTCGTGGCGAAGCCGATCGGTCTGACCGACAGGCCGGATGCTGCAAAGCTCGAGGTGAAATCGCCGGAGATCCGTTTCGAGGATGTGAGTTTCCACTATGGCCGCAAGAAGGGCGCGATCGACCATCTGACGCTGACTATCGAGGCGGGCGAGAAGGTCGGCATTGTCGGGCGCTCAGGGGCCGGCAAGTCGACGCTCGTCAACCTTCTGTTGCGCTTCTACGACATCGAGGGCGGTCGCATCGTGATCGACGGGCAGGACATTTCGACAGTGACGCAGGAGAGCCTGCGCTCGCAGATCGGCATGGTCACCCAGGATACGGCGCTCCTGCATCGCTCGATCCGAGACAATGTTCTCTTTGGCCGTGAGGATGCAAGCGACGAACAGCTGATCAAGGCGGCGGAGCGGGCGGAAGCGCTCGAGTTCATCCAGCGACTGGAAGACCAGCGTGGGCGCAAGGGCTTCGACGCGCATGTCGGAGAACGGGGCGTCAAGCTTTCCGGCGGCCAGCGCCAGCGGATCGCGATTGCCCGCGTCATGCTGAAGGATGCACCGATCCTGGTGCTGGATGAGGCGACGTCTGCACTCGACAGCGAGGTCGAGGCAGCGATCCAGTCCAATCTCGACCGATTGATGCAGGGCAAGACCGTGCTGGCCATCGCGCACCGGCTTTCGACCATCGCAGCCCTGGATCGTCTCGTGGTGATGGACAAGGGCCGGATCATCGAGCAGGGGACCCATCAGGAACTGGTGGCGCTTGGCGGGCTCTATTCCGAGCTCTGGGCCCGCCAATCCGGCGGTTTCCTCGATGCGGGCGCCGACATGCAGCCGGCCTGAGTTCGAAGGCCTGCCGAACTCGCGGCTGCAACTCTCTGCATTGCTTGATAAACTGCCGCTCACACTTGCGTTAAATCAAGCAATTGGGGATGGTGTCCCTGAAATCCGCGACATCGTGGCTCGTTGTCTGCGGAAGACTGGACAGATTAGATTATCGGGCTTAGAACGCGCCAATCTGGCGGGGAATCTGTGGCTGCTCCGTGGCCAAATTGTGATTCCGCTGCGGGGGCAAATGCGGTGTGTCGCAGGATTGCGAGAGGAAAAAGTGACCGTGAGCGAACACGAGACAACGACAGAACATGCGGGCGAGCCTACGCGCCGCGACTTTCTCTACATGGTAACCGGCATGGCCGGCGCGGTCGGTGCGGCTTCGTTCGCCTGGCCGTTCATCGACCAGATGCGCCCGGATGCATCGACGCTCGCGCTCGCTTCGATCGAAGTGGACGTATCGGCGCTCGAGCCGGGCATGTCCCTGACGGTCAAATGGCGCGGCAAGCCGGTGTTCATCCGCAACCGCACCGAAAAGGAAGTCGAAGAAGCGAACGCCGTTCAACTGGCCGAGCTCAAGGATCCGGTGGCGCGCAACGCCAACGTGGATAGTGCTGCCGATGCGACGGACCTTGCGCGTTCGGCCGGTGAGGGCAAGGAAAACTGGATCGTCATGATCGGCTCCTGCACCCATCTGGGCTGCGTGCCGCTCGGTCAGGCCGGCGATTTCGGTGGCTGGTTCTGTCCCTGCCACGGCTCGCACTATGATACGGCGGGCCGTATCCGCAAGGGTCCTGCACCGACCAACCTGCCGGTGCCGACCTTTGCATTCACATCCGACACTGTCATCACGATCGGCTGAGGGGATAAGACACAATGAGTGGCCATTCGAGTTACCAGCCGTCCACCGGCGTCGAGAAGTGGATTGATGCGCGCCTGCCGCTGCCGCGTCTGATGTATGACAGCTTCGTCTCCTATCCGGTGCCGCGCAACCTGAACTATGCCTATACCTTCGGCGGCATGCTCTCGATCATGCTGGTCGTGCAGATCCTGACCGGTGTCGTGCTCGCCATGCATTATGCTGCCGAGACGACGGTTGCCTTCACCTCGGTCGAAAAGATCATGCGTGACGTCAACAATGGCTGGCTGCTGCGCTACATGCATGCCAACGGCGCATCGTTCTTCTTCATCGCAGTCTACCTGCATATTGCACGCGGCCTCTACTACGGCTCGTACAAGGCACCCCGCGAAATCCTCTGGATCCTCGGCGTGGTGATCTTCCTTCTGATGATGGCGACCGCCTTCATGGGCTATGTTCTGCCCTGGGGTCAGATGTCCTTCTGGGGCGCGACGGTCATCACCGGCTTCTTCACCGCCTTCCCCTTCGTCGGGGAGTGGATCCAGCAGTTCCTGCTGGGTGGCTTTGCCGTCGACAATCCGACGCTGAACCGCTTCTTTGCGCTGCACTATCTGCTGCCGTTCATGATCGCCGGTGTGGTCATCCTGCACGTCTGGGCCCTGCACGTCACCGGTCAGACCAACCCGACCGGCGTCGAAGTCAAGTCGAAGACCGATACGGTCCCCTTCACGCCCTATGCGACGCTGAAGGATGCTCTGGGTCTCTCCGTCTTCCTTCTGGTCTTCGCCTATTTCGTCTTCTACATGCCGAACTATCTCGGTCACCCGGACAACTACATCCCGGCTGACTCGCTGAAGACCCCGGCGCATATCGTTCCGGAATGGTACTTCCTGCCGTTCTACGCCATGCTGCGCGCGATCACCTTCAATGTCGGTCCGATCGACTCGAAACTCGGCGGCGTTCTGGTGATGTTCGGTGCGATCATCGTCCTGTTCTTCCTGCCCTGGCTCGATACGTCCAAGGTCCGCTCGGCCGTGTACCGTCCCTGGTACAAGCTGTTCTTCTGGATCTTCGTCGCAAACTCCATCCTGCTGGGCTGGCTCGGCGCCATGCCTGCGGAAGGCATCTATGTCATCCTGTCGCAGGCGGGTACTGCCTACTACTTCGGCTTCTTCCTCGTGATCATGCCGTTGCTCGGTCTGTTCGAGACGCCAAGGCGCATCCCGAATTCGATCACCGAGGCGGTTCTCGAAAAAAGCGGCAAGTCCGCTGCTGCCCAAGCCTGAGCACGTGAGAGGAAGATACCAATGAAAAAGCTTGTCACGAGCATCGCGCTGATCGCAGCCCTGGCCGGGTTTTCCGGTCAGGCGCTGGCAGCTGAAGGCGGCGATCTGGCCGAACTGACGCATCATGCCGCGCAGACGGGTCACTACCCGATCCTGAAGCCCGAGCTGATGGACTGGTCGTTCGCCGGCCCGTTCGGCAAATACGACAAGGGCCAGCTGCAGCGCGGCCTGAAGGTCTACACGGAAGTCTGCGCCGCCTGTCACTCGATGGAACTCGTCGCCTTCCGTACCCTGGAAGACCTTGGCTATTCTGAAGCCCAGGTGAAGGCATTCGCGGCGAATTACGAAGTGACCGACGGCCCGAATGCCGATGGTGAAATGTACACCCGTGCGGCTGTTGCATCCGACCACTTCCCGTCGCCCTTCCCGAACAAGGAAGCGGCTGCTGCGTCCAACAACGGGGCGGCTCCGCCGGACTTCTCGCTGATCGCCAAGGCGCGCGGCGTGACTCGCGGCTTCCCAACCTTCGTCTTCGACATCTTTACCCAGTACCAGCAGGGCGGCCCGGACTACATCCATGCGCTGCTCACCGGCTACCAGGAACCGCCGGAAGGCATCGAAGTCGCCGAGGGTACGCATTACAACCCGTACTTCATCGCCGGCCAGTCACTGGCCATGGCTCAGCCGATCTCGGACGGCCAGGTGACCTATGACGATGGTTCGCCGGAAACGCTCGATCAGTATTCGCGCGACGTTTCCGCCTTCCTCATGTGGACTGCAGAACCGCATCTGGAAGACCGCAAGCGCATGGGCTTCATGGTCCTGGTATTCCTCGCGATCTTCACCGCGCTGATCTACCTGACGAAGAAGTCGGTCTACGCAAACAAGGAACACTGATCCGCAGGGATTACGTTTCACGGAAAAGGCGGTCTGCGGACCGCCTTTTTTATTGGGGGGCCATGCCAATCTTGGTACAGTCCCGCGCAACTCCTTCCCGACACAATTCGGATGCCCCATGACCAAGATCGCCCATGAACTCGCCGCCGCCATCCGTTCGATTCCCGACTACCCGAAGCCGGGGATCATCTTTCGTGACATCACGACTTTGCTCGGGGATGCCCGGGCGTTTCGCCGGGCGATCGACGAGCTGGTGCAGCCTTATGCCGGGCTGAAGATCGACAAGATCGCAGGCATGGAAGCACGCGGCTTCATCCTCGGCGGCGCCGTCGCACACCAGCTGTCAGCCGGCTTCGTGCCGATCCGCAAGAAGGGCAAGCTGCCGCATGAAACCGTCCGTATCGCCTACAGCCTGGAATATGGCGTGGACGAGATGGAGATCCACATGGATGCGGTCAAGCCTGGCGAGAAGGTGATCCTCGTCGACGACCTGATTGCCACCGGTGGCACGGCTGTTGGCGCGGTTCAGCTTCTGCGGCAGATCGGGGCGGATGTGGTTTCCGCCTGCTTCGTCATCGACCTGCCGGAACTCGGTGGTCGCAAGAAGCTCGAGGCGCTCGGCGTCGAGGTTCGCACGCTGGTGGAATTCGAGGGGCACTGAGCCCCACGACGGCGCCTCAGGCGGCCAGTGCTCTGGTGATGTCCGCCTCGATATCGGCGGGTGGCGTGCGCGGTGAATAGCGGGCGATCGGCTTGCCGTCGCGGCCGACGAGAAACTTGGTGAAGTTCCAGCCGATCTCCGTGCCCTGTTCGCCGCCTGGCGTTTCAGTCTTCAGATAAGCATAAAGCGGATGGGTGCCTTCGCCGTTGACCTCGATCTTGGCAAAGAGCGGGAAGGTGACGGCGAACTGGGTTTCGCAGAAGAGTGCGATTTCCTTTTCCGTGCCGGGCTCCTGTGCGCCGAACTGGTTGCAGGGGAAGCCGAGCACGACGAGATCGGGATGGGTTTCGTGCAGCTTTTCGAGGCCCGCATATTGCGGGGTCATTCCGCAGGCGCTCGCCGTATTGACGATGAGCAGCACCTTGCCGGCATAGTCCTTCAGGCTGCGTTCCGTGCCGTCGATGGCGGTCAGGGTGAAATCATGAATGCTCACGGCGCTATTTCCTCGTCGGGGAAGAATTCGATCAGGTTGCTCTTGAAGCGCAGCACCGTCTCACCGTGCTGGTTGACGCCCTCGGAAAGCGCCGAATTGAGAATGTAGCGATGCCGTCCCTGAACCGTGCGGCTTTCGAGCGGGCTCATGTAGAAGGTGATCGTGTCTTCGGCATAGACGGGTTTCAGCCACTGCAGTTCCGAGAACCCGGGCGAGGGGCCGAGCTTCGGTGGGGCGAGACCATCGGCGAGCAGGCGCTTCGTCTCTCTCTCCCAAAAAGCAATAAAACTCTTCATCCAGTTGGCGCAGGTGTGCCAGCCGGAGGCACAGAGCGCGCCGAAGACATAGGACTTTGCGGCCTCGGCGTCGACATGGAAGGGCTGCGGGTCGAATTGCTCGGCGAACCGGATGATGTCCTGCGCTGTGAAGACAACGGTGCCGAGTTGCAGGCGAGTGCCGGCGGGATAGAGGTCGAGCATTCTCATGATACGGCTTCCACGCTTTCGCGGCGACGGACCATGATCGAATTCGTCGCCCTCAGCACCAGTTCGCCGCGCTGGTTGAAGAGTTCATGGGCAAAGGTGACGATGCCGAGATGGGGGCGCGAGCGCATGGGGCGGACTGCCTCGACGGTCGAGTGCCCGCTCAGCGTGTCATCGGCGAGTACCGGCTTGCGCCACTGCATCACATCGATGCCGGGCGCGCCTTCGGAAGCGGTGCCAAGCACATAGGCGTCGATCATCAGGCGCATGAAGAGGCTGGACGTATGCCAACCGGAAGCGGACAGGCCGCCGAGGATGCTGGCCTTGCCGGCTTCCTCCGACAGATGCATGGGCTGAGGGTCGAACTCGGTGGCGAAGGCGATGATTTCGGTGGCCGATACGGTGCGGGGGCCGAGATCGAAGCGGCGTCCCTGGGTGAAGTCTTCGTAGTGAAGCCTGTCAGGCTGCATGCGCCCTGTTCTCCAATCGGTGGTATGTGCTTTAAGGTTCTTAAGCGGAAATCGAGAGGTGGTCCATGGTGGGTTGGGTCGATCAGGCGGGCTTTCTGGCGTCGCTGGACGCCGATGCCCGCCATGCGCTGGAGGGGCTGAAGCCTCTGCATGTGCCTCATCGCACCACGCTGTTCAGGCCCGGTGACCAGGCCCAGAGTTTCGTGCTTCTGCTGTCCGGGCGGATCGGGGTGTATCTCACCGGGCGCAATGGCCGCGAACTTCTGCTTTATGCGGTGACGCCCGGCGAGACCTGCGTGCAGACGACCCTGGGGGTGCTCGGCGGCGCGCCTTATAGCGGCGAAGCGATTGCCGAGAGCGATCTCGTGGCCGTCATGGTTCCGCCCGCCACATTCGAGCGCCTCATGGCCTCGTCGACGGCCTTTCGCAAATATGTCTTCAAGGCCTTTGCCGCGCGGCTCGCCGATCTGATGTTCGTCCTGGAACAGGTGGCTTTCGTGAAGGTAGAGCAGCGGCTGGCGCATGCGCTGCTCGAGCGTGCGGACGGGGACGGGGTGGTGTCTCTGACGCACCAGGAAATGTCCGTGATCATCGGCACGGCACGCGAGGTGGTCTCACGACGGCTCGAAGCATTGGCGTCGAAGGGCGTGATTTCGGTCGAGCGCGGCGCGATCCGAATCGTCGAGCGGCAGGAGCTTTCGCGCATGGGAAGCGACCCGCAGTAAGCGTTACCGGCAAGCATGGCTCTCCTGCTCCGAGCCGGTGACTTAGTCACCGACCGCAGTCTCGCCTGAGGTTAAACTCTTTCTATCGCTGATGGAAACCGGAGGGAAAAACCATGTTTGCCAAAAATGTCGGAAGTGTCGACCGCATCCTGCGCATCGTCGCGGGCCTTGTCTTGCTGTCGCTCTTCTTTATCTATCCCGATTCTTCCTGGCGCTATTTTGCCCTGATCGGCATCGTGCCGCTGGCGACGGGCCTGATGTCCAGCTGCCCGCTCTACTCGATCTTCGGGGTTTCGAGCTGCCCGGCGAAAAAGGTCTGAGCCTTCATCTGTCAAAGAAAACAGGCCGCGAGTCGATCGCGGCCTGTTTTCTGTTTCGATCCCTGCTCGATGCGATCAGGTGTTGAAGCGGAAGTGAATGACGTCGCCGTCCTGGACCACGTATTCCTTGCCTTCGTCGCGGCCCTTGCCGGCTTCCTTTGCGCCGACTTCGCCCTTGAAGGCGATGTAGTCGTCATAGGAAATGGTGAAGGCGCGGATGAAACCGCGTTCGAAATCGGTGTGGATAACGCCGGCGGCGGCGGGTGCCTTGGTGCCGCGGACGATGGTCCAGGCACGGCATTCCTTCGGGCCGACGGTGAAATAGGTGATGAGGTCCAGCAGATGGTAACCGGCGCGGATCAGGCGGTCGAGGCCGGCTTCGTCGAGGCCGAGGGCTGCGAGGAATTCGACTGATTCTTCTTCCGGCAGCTGGGCCACTTCGGCTTCGATCGCGGCCGAGATGATGACGCATTCCGCGCCCTGTTCCGTCGCCATCTTGGCAACGGCTTCCGTGTGCTTGTTGCCGGTTGCGGCGTCACCCTCGGCGACGTTGCAGACGTAGAGGACCGGATGCGAGGTGAGGAGGTTGAGGCCCTTGAGGATCTCGATCTCGTCGGCAGCCAGTGTCTTCAGGAGAAGACGGGCCGGCTTGCCCTCGTTCAGCAGCTTCACCACCTGTTCCATGATCGGCAGCTGGGCGGTGGATTCCTTGTCCTTGGAGGCGGCGCGCTTGCGGGTCTGCTCGACGCGGCGCTCAAGGCTTTCAAGGTCGGCGAGCATGAGCTCGGTCTCGATCGTGTCGGCGTCGCCGACCGGGTCGATCTTGCCTTCGACATGGGTGATGTCGTCGTCCTCGAAACAGCGCAGCACGTGGACGACGGCATCGACTTCGCGGATGTTGGCGAGGAACTTGTTGCCGAGGCCTTCTCCCTTCGACGCGCCGCGCACGAGGCCGGCGATGTCGACGAAGGAGATGCGGGTCGGGATGATTTCCTTGGAGCCGGCGATGTCGGCGAGCTTCTTCATGCGCGGATCGGGAACGGCCACTTCACCGGTGTTCGGCTCGATCGTGCAGAAGGGATAGTTGGCTGCCTGGGCTGCCGCCGTCTTGGTCAGCGCGTTGAAGAGAGTGGACTTGCCGACATTCGGAAGCCCGACGATACCGCATTTGAAGCCCATGGCTCTGAATACCTGCTCGGGATGGATTTTCGTTGCCCACGCCTATGGGGTATAGGAGGGACATGGTCAAGTGTTGCGGCCCCCGGAGGGCCTGAAGTTGCCGGAGGAATGATGGCGAAGGATACAGTGCTGACGCCGAAGACGGTGACCAAGCCGAAGGTCGAGAAGCCGAGGCTCTACAAAGTGCTTCTGCACAATGACGACTATACGCCGCGTGACTTCGTCACGATCGTGCTCAAGGTCGTCTTCCGGATGAGTGAGGAAACGGGCTACCGCGTGATGATGACGGCGCACAAGTTCGGGTCGGCCGTGGTTGTCGTCTGCACGCGCGAGATTGCGGAGACGAAGGTGACGGAGGCGATGGATCTCGCCAAGGAGGCGGGCATGCCGCTGTTGTTCACGGCGGAACCGGAGGAGTGAGGACGCGGGTTCTCGCGTCCTCCTGACAGGCGCAGCAAGACCGTTAGCCTAGGTTGCCTGCGGTATCCGCGCGATCACCTTGATCTCGAAATCGAAGCCGGCAAGCCAGTTGACGCCAACAGCCGTCCAGTTCGGATAGGGCGGGGCGGGGAAGACTTCCGCCTTCACCTGCATGATCGCCCCGAACTGGCTTTCCGGGTCGGTGTGGAAGGTGGTGACGTCGACGAGGTCGGCGAGGGTGCAGCCGGCTGCGGCGAGGGTTGCCTGGAGATTGGCGAAGGCACGGCGCACCTGGGAGATGAAGTCCGGCTCGGGCGTGCCGTCATCGCGACTGCCGACCTGACCGGAGACGAAGAGGAGATCCCCGGTGCGGATTGCGGCGGAATAGCCGTGCTGCTCGTAGAGCGCGTGACGGTTGGCGGGGAAGAGGGGTTCAGGCTTGGTCATGCTTTTCCTTTCGGGCAGGCGACGCCGTTCGGCCCGAAGGACGGGCCGTCGAAATGCCGCTTGGCTGCGGGTCAAAGATTTCATATACGTTACGTATGTGGATCTACTCGCATACGGGACGTATGTCAAATTACATACGGTGTGTATGTGAAGCTCGGAGGATGGCGTGAGGCGTACACGATCGGAAAGCATGGAGGAAAATCGCGGCAAGCTGATCACGGCTGCGCGCAAGGCCTTTGCGGAGAAGGGCTTTGCGGATGCCTCCATGGATGCGCTGACGGCCGAGGCGGGGCTGACGCGCGGCGCGCTCTACCATAATTTCGGCGACAAGCGGGGGCTGTTTGCCGCCGTCGTCAACCAGATCGATGGCGATATGGCCCTGCGGGCCAAGCGGCGTGGGGCTGCGGCCGGCGAGGGGTGGGATGCGCTCCTGGCCGAAGGGGCGGCCTATATCGAGATGGCCCTCGATCCCGAGGTGCAGCGCATCGTGCTGCTCGACGGTCCGGCCGTGCTTGGGGATCCCTCGTTGTGGCCGAGCCAGAATTCCTGCCTCCAGGCGACCCGCCAGGCGGTCGAGGACCTGATGTCGCAAGGCGTGCTCAAGCCTGTCGATGCGGAAGCCGCTGCGCGGCTGATCAGCGGGGCGGCGCTGAATGCCGCCATGTGGGTTGCTGCCAGCGCCGAGCCGGAGAGCGTGCTCCCGCGGGCGCAGGAGGCGTTTCAGGCGCTCGCCGAGGGGCTTCTGGCGACACGGTGACGGTCGCCGGGAAAAGGCACCTCCTGCCTTCCCTCACTTGCCCTGCTTCGCCTTCACGCCCAGTGCTTCGGCGCTGATCCAGAACACTGCATCTTCCTCTTCCGTCGTCTCGACCCAGAGGAAGTCGAGATCTGGAAATTCGGCTTCGAGAATGTCGCGGCCACGGCCGATTTCGCAGAGCATGCCCCCGCCGGGGTTCAGGTGCTTCGGTGCTTCGGCAAGCAGCGTGCGCACGAGGTCGAGGCCGTCTTCGCCGCCGTCATGGGCCATGGCGGGTTCGGCACGGTATTCGGCCGGGAATTCCTGCATGGCCTCGTGATCGACATAGGGCGGATTGGTGATGATGAGATCGAACTTGCGGCCTGCTAGCGGCTTGAAGAGGTCGCCCTGGTGCAGCGTCAGCTGGTCTTCCAGACCATAGGCCTGGCGGTTCTTATCCGCGACTTGCAACGCATCGGCCGAGAGATCGACGGCGTCGATCGCAGCCAGGGGATAGAAGCGGGACGCGAGGATGGCGAGGCAGGCGGAGCCGGTGCAGATGTCGACGACGCTTTCGACGGCGAAGGGGTCGGGCAGGAAGGTCGAGCCGAATTCGCCGCCATATTCGTTGAACAGGATCTCGCCGATATGCGAGCGCGGTACGATCACGCGTTCGTCAACGAAGAAGCGCAGACCCTGGATGTAGGAGCGGCCGGTGAGATAGGCCGATGGCTTGCGGGTGGCGACACGCGTCTCGATGCGGTCTGCAAGCAAGCGGCGCTCGGCGGGCAGAAGTTTCGCGTCGAGGAAGGGATCGAGCGTGTCGATTGGCAGGTCGAGGCTGTCGAGCAGGAGGAAGGCGGCATCGTCGACGGCTGTGTGGGTGCCATGGCCGTAGCTCAGTTCCGCAGCGTTGAAGCGCGATATCGCGTAACGCCAGTAGTCGCGCAGGGTGACGAGGTCGGTGGAGATGTCGTGGCTCATGGCGGTCTTCCGGTCGTTTTGCGCGTGTGTCGGTTGCGGGCAGGGGAGGTGCCCTTGAAAACAGGGTGTCAGTCGCTCTTGGGGCCGAACATCTTTTTCAGCATCTCGGCCATGGGCCCCTTCTCGGGGAGCTTCTTCGGCTGATTGAAATTGCGGGCCTGATGGATATGGGACTGGGCAGGCTTCGGGCCTTTGGGCGCCTTTGCGGGCTTTTCTTCCTCGGCCTTGGCGCCGGTCGCCAGCGCCAGTTTGTTCATCAGCTGCGAGTCTTCACCGCGCACGAGCATCTCGGCATTGTCGGCGAGCGTTTCGAGCAGCGGATCCAGCCATTCGGCATCCACCTTGGCAAAGTCCCCGAGCACGTGGTTGTGGACCTTGGACTTGTCGCCGGGATGGCCGATGCCGAGGCGCAGGCGCCGGTAGTTCAGGCCGCAATGGGCGTCGAGCGACTTGATGCCGTTGTGGCCGCCATGGCCGCCGCCGGTCTTGATGCGGGCCTTGCCGGGCAGGAGGTCGAGTTCATCGTAGATGGCGATGAGGTTTTCGGGTGAAAGCTTGTAGAAGCGCATGGCCTCGCCGACGCTTTCGCCCGACAGGTTCATGAAGGTCTGCGGCTTGATCAGCATGACCTTCTCGCCGGCGAGCGTGCCTTCCGCGATTTCGGCCTTGAACTTCTTTGCCCATGGCGAAAAGCCGTGGCGGCGCTGGATCGCGTCGACAGCCATGAAGCCGATATTGTGCCGGTTCTTCTGATATTGCGCACCGGGATTGCCGAGGCCGGCCAGGATGATCATCGCCCGAGATCCGTCTTGATGTTCTTTGCCTTTCCCCATAGCGAAATGGCGCGAAAGTCAAGACTGATGTCGGCAGCTTCAGGGTTTGGCCGCGACCAGGCCGAAGTTCGTGTAGCGCAGATTGTATGTGTCGAAGATCTTGGCCTGGGTGCCGTCGGCGATCAGCTTGTCCAGTTCGCCCTGCATGCGGGCCAGCAGTTCCTGTGGAAAATTCGCGTTGCAGGCGATGGCAAATATCTGTTCCGAGAAGACGAATTGCGCTTCGAGTTCCTCACCCTTTTCCTGCAGCTCGATATAGTGCTGCTCGGAGATCGGCATGAGGTCGATGCGCTTGCTTTGCAGCTTCTTCAGGGTCAGTTTCAGGTCGGTGGCAAGGTCAATCTTCCGGAAGCCTTCGTTCTCCAGCAGCGTCTGGGTGTAGTCGTTGCGCTGGGTTCCGACGATGTAGCCCTTGGCCTCCTCGATGTTTCCGACCGTAATGCCGGATTTCCTGTGGGACACCATGAAATTTCGTCCGACGGCGACCGGCTCAACCCATTTGAACTTCTTGTCGCGTTCGGGGATGTGGGCGGCCGTGAAGACGCAGTGCATCGGCTCGGTTTCGGCGAGCGCTATGGCCCGGGCCCAGGGCATCATCTCGATGGTGTAGGGGATATTGATCTCCTTCATCATCAGAAGCAGCTGATCATAGCCGGCACCGACGATCTGGTCGCCCTCCCGGTAGTTATAGGGTGGGTAATCCTCGGTGGTGAAGTGGACGGTGTCTGCGGCAGCGACCGGGGCCGCCGCAAGTGAAAGCATGATGGCAAGGACTTTCATTGCTGATCCCTCTTCCGTTGATGTCAGCCGGCAGACGCCTTCTGCAGGCGTGCCCGATTGGCAGTGGCTTGTTCGATGAGTGCCGATAGCGGCTGCGGACGGGCGAAATGATAACCCTGGCCGTAATCGACGCCGAATTCTTCCAGGATGCGCCGTTGATCGTCGGTCTCGATGCCTTCGGCGACCACGGTGCATTCCATCTTGTGGGAGATCGCCGTGATGCCTTCGACGAGCATGCGGCTCTTGTGGCGCAGTTCTTCCTCGTCCTCGGTCAGCGAGCGGATGAAGGACTGGTCGATCTTGACGATGTCTACGGGAAACCGGTTCAGGTAGCTGAGCGACGAATAGCCCGTACCGAAATCGTCGAGCGCCAGGCGATAGCCGTAGCGGTTGAACTCGTCGAGGATCGTGCGGATCTGCGGATTGTCGTGCAGGAGCGTCGCTTCCGTGATCTCGATGACGATCCGGTGCGGTGCAATCTCGAACTGGGTGGTCAAGGCGGCGAGGCGAACCGGTAGCGACGGATCGAACTGCAGCGGCGAGAAATTGACGGCGAGATAGGCGTCCTGATCGCCGGTCGCTGCGCTGAGCTTTGCAAGGTTTGCCAGCGCCTTTTCCAGGACCTTGCCGCCGAGACGGCTGATCGCACCGTTCTCTTCCGCGACCCGGATCAGTTGGGCAGGCGGGATGATGCCACGCTCGGGGTGAACGAGACGCATCAGGGCTTCGTAGCCGACGGTCCGGCCGCTTCCGACTTCGACGATCGGCTGGAAGTAGGCGTCGAACCAGTCCTCTGCCAGACCCTCCTCGATGTCGTGCTCGATCTCGGCCC
This sequence comes from Rhizobium sp. 'Codium 1', assembly GCF_020889605.1. NCBI lineage: Bacteria > Pseudomonadati > Pseudomonadota > Alphaproteobacteria > Hyphomicrobiales > Rhizobiaceae > Rhizobium > Rhizobium sp. 'Codium 1'. Next base: position 100,604 of record NZ_JAJGPW010000002.1, on the reverse strand, counting down.
GGCGGCGGGTGTGGTCCTGAATATCGGAATTGTAGAGCTGGGCGCCGTTCTTGCCGTCGCGTTTCTTGCTATACATGGCCATGTCGGATTTCTGCAGCAGCTCGGCGGCATTGGCGGCATGGCTTGGGTAGAGAGCGATGCCGATGCTGGCGCTGAGGCGCACGGTCGAGCCGTCGATGGTCATCGGTTCGATGAAGATATCGCACAGTGTCCGGCTGATTTCCGTCGCGACGTCTTCGATCGCCGGGCCGCGCAGCAGCACGGCAAATTCATCGCCGCCGAGGCGGGCGGCAATCGCGCTTTCGGGAAGACGCAGGTTCATGCTTTCGACGAAACGACAGAGGACTATGTCACCGGCCTGGTGGCCGAGATTGTCGTTGATCCACTTGAAGCGGTCGAGGTCGACGAAAATGCAGGCGAGCTCCTCGCCGGCCTCGTCGGTTGCGGCAATCTCGTTGTCGAGGGCCGTCTCGAAGCCCTGGCGGTTGCGAAGCCCCGTCAGATGGTCGGTGATCGCCTGATGATGGTTGCGTTCCTCGGACTGTTTGAGAGCGGTCACGTCCGTCATGACGCTCAGGGACAGATCTTCCTTCGCGCCTTCGATCTTGCGGCTCGCCTCCGCGATCAGGACATCCATGATCGTGCCATTGGCACAGACGAACTGGGTCGTGGCTTCCAGGACATCGGCGATGGCGCACGTCTTCTTGCGTTCCTGATAGGCGGTCCGGGCGTCCTTCGGCACGAGTTCGACGAATTTTCGTCCGACGACCTGGTGGCGCTGATAGCCGGTGGCGAGCAGCCAGTATTCGCTGACGCCGGTGATCCGGTCTTCCTCGTCGAGGGAAAACAGCATGGCGGGCGTCGTGTTGTAGATGTCCGTCGAACGGCGGTGGGCGAGGCGGAGTTCGCCTTCCTCCTGCTCGAGTTTGATCTGCATGGCGTTGAAGCTGCGGGCCAGGCGCCCGATCTCGTCATTCGACTGCCAGTCGACATGGTGGCGGGAGCCGAGCCGGCGGGTTGCCTCGATTGCTGCCGTCAGCTTCAGGAGCGGCTTCATCACCATCAGGCGGTTGCCGATGATGGCGGAGCCCACGACGCCGATGACGGCCAGCATGAAGATGCCGATCAGCATGACCTCTGCCTGGCGCAGCGAGGAGAACATGTCGATCCGGCTGTAGTAGATGGTGATGGTGCCGACGTGTTTCGGCCCTTCGACGGCGCGGTAGTGGATCTCCCGCGTGATCGATTCCAGCCCGTTCTTCGACCATCTTGGCAGCGCCGGCATCGAGACCGAGATGCCGCCCGATATGTCCTTGACGTTGACCCTTGTGACAGGTCCGTTGGAGACGATCGTGGCGGTGATCTGCTCGACGCTTTCCTGATCGAAGTCCCAGAGCGGCTTGGCAAGCGCCTGGGCATTGGCGGCCAGCAGAATGTCGAGGTTCTGCTGCTGCTCGTTTGCGGCCCGTTCAGTCGCAAGCGACAGGAACAGCCCAAAGAGCGGCACGACCAATATGAAGATCGTAATGCCGACGATGGCGAGGAATCTGCTCTCGACCGATCGTGTCATTGCGCCTTGTGCTCCGCAGGGTTCGGGCTGTCCGACATTGTCTTCAACGGTCCCTCGCGTCTGGATTGAGCGCGCAGGCTTTCACAAAACCGTTTAAATCTGCCTAAAGCCGAATACTCGGAAACGAGGATTTCAGCGGAGCCTGTCCCGGAACGAGAAAACCCGCCTCCTTGCGGAGACGGGTTTCGAAATCAGAAGGGCGCGAAGGATCAGCCTTCGGTCGCTTCTTCGCTCTCGTCTTCGGCAACACCGGCAGCCGGCGCGACGATCGTGGCGATCGTGAAATCGCGATCGGCGATCACAGGCGTCACACCCTTCGGCAGCTGGACAGCCGAAATGTGGATCGCGTCACCGACCTTGAGGCCGGCGAGGTCAACGGTGATTGCTTCCGGGATGTCGGAAGCCGGGCAGTGCAGTTCAACTTCGTGACGAACGATGTTGAGAACGGCGCCGGTCTTGATGGCCGACTTCTCATCATTGATGAAGTGAACCGGTACCTGAACCGAAACCTGGCTGTTTGCCGAGACGCGCAGGAAGTCGATATGCATCGTGAAATCACGAACGACGTCGAGCTGGTAGTCCTTGGGCAGAACGCGGATCTTCTTGCCATCGAGATCGATGGTGGCAACCGTGGTCATGAAACCGCCGGCATGGATACGCTTGGTGACCTCGTTCGTGTTGATCGAGATCGCAATCGGGGCCTGCTTGTCACCATAGATGACAGCCGGGATGAGACCGTTGCGGCGAAGTTCGCGGGAGGACCCCTTACCTACCCGTTCGCGTGCTACGGCCTTGAGCTCGTAAGAAGCGTGGCTCATGGCTTTACCTTTCAAGTTACTGGAGAGCCCTGGCGGCTTCTATGCCATGCCAGAACCGGAGACCGTTTCCGGTCCCATCCACATTGCCTCCAAGGGTGTCTGTGCGGATCGGGCGCCTATAGACCAGATGTGGCGGAATGGCAAGGTTCTCGCGGGGAAAGCCAATAATAACGCGTTCGTGATCCCGTTTGGTCGGAACCGCGCCCGGGATCGGATTTGGTAACCATGCCCGGTGAGCATTTAGCAATTGACTATTGTTATGTTTTATTTCTCCGATTCAACTGGTTTTCACTCATGCTCGCAGTACTTTCCTGCATCGCCATCGATCACAATCCGCTCTCACTCATCGGAGCGGTTGTCGTTTGCGTCCTTGGTTCCTTCTTGACGATGCGGCTGTTCAGCCGCATGCGCAACACAAGGGGCGCCATGCGTGCGAGCTGGACGGCGCTCACCGCGATCATTGGCGGGTCGGCGATCTGGACGACGCATTTCGTGGCCATGATGGGTTATGATACGGCTGTGCTCACCGGCTACGAGCCGACTGCGACGCTCCTGTCTCTTGTGCTGGCCATCGCGGTGACCGGGGCCGGGCTTTCGATTGCCACTGCCACCCAGCGGAGCCTGCTGATCGAAGCGGGTGGTGCGATCGTCGGTGCGGGCATCGCCTCCATGCATTATATCGGCATGTCCGGCTATGAGGTGCAGGGGCATCTGGAGTGGGACAATAGCTATGTTGCGGCGTCTCTGCTGGCTGCTGGCCTGTTCGGCGCGATGGCGACGAGTCGTGTTGCGCGTCCCGTGACCCGCTTTTGCCGCTACGGCGGCGGCCTGGCACTCGTCCTCGCCATTGCGTCGACCCATTTCATCGGCATGACAGCGTTGACCGTCGTGCCGAATTCCGCCGCCTCAATGCCCGCGAACATGCTGCCCGAGAGTGTGATGACGGTCGTCCTCATGTTCGTCACGCTGCTGATTCTGGCGATCGGAGCGATGACCTATGTGATCGATCGCCAGTCGAACAAGTCGGCGGTCGAACGTTACCGCCAGCTCTCGCTGCATGACGCACTGACCGGCCTGCCGAATCGGGCCGCTTTTCTCGAGCGGGTCGGGCATGTCATGGAAACGCCGACGGCGCGGAATGAACGCATCTATGTCTTCTCCTTCGACCTGGACCGGTTCAAGGAGATCAATGATGTGCACGGACATGCGGCGGGTGATCACGTTCTGCGGGTCGTCGCCGAGCGCATGACCCGGAATCTGCGGTCGGGTGAGTTCGTCGCGCGTATCGGCGGAGACGAATTCATCGCCGTCAGCCCTCGCATCTTCACGGCGGCCGAGGCCGAGAACTTCGCTCGCGCGATCATTACCGAGATCAATGCCTCGATCGAATGGCAGGGGCTGACGCTCTCGGTCGGCACCAGCATTGGCGTCACGGTCTATCCCGATGCCGCAGAAGATGTCGACGACCTGCTGGCTCAGGCCGATATCGCCATGTACAGGGCAAAGGCCACGGGATCCAACAATATCTGTTTCTACGACAAGTCGATGGACCAGGCCGCGCGCGAGCGCAGCGCGCTCGCCATGGATATGCGCACAGGTCTGCAGCGCGGCGAGTTCCAGCTCTATTTCCAGAAGCAGAACAATACCAAGTCCGGCGAGGTGATCGGGTTCGAGGTTCTCCTGCGCTGGCTCCATCCTCGGCGCGGCATGGTCTCGCCGGTCGAGTTCATCCCGATTGCGGAGCGCACGGGCTTCATCATGGAGTTGGGGGACTGGGTGCTGCGGCAAGCCTGTGTGGAGGCGGTCAAATGGGGCAATCCGCTCAAGATCGCCGTCAATGTCGCGCCGAAACAGCTCGCCAATGCCAATTTTCCGCAGCGGGTCCGCGAAATTCTTGCCGAAACCGGTCTTGATCCGGCACGGCTCGAACTCGAGATCACCGAGTCCGGCATCATCGTCGACCAGCAGCATGCACTTTTGATCATCCGGCAGCTCAAGGCGATCGGTGTGAAGATTGCCATGGACGACTATGGCACCGGCTATTCCTCGCTCTCCACGCTGCAGCTTTTCCCCTTCGACAAGATCAAGATCGACCGCGGTTTCATCGACAATGTCGCCGACAACCGGCAGTCGGCCGCGATCGTGCGCTCGACGCTCATTCTCGCGCAGAGCCTCGATATTCCGGTTCTCGCGGAAGGCGTGGAGAATGCAGAGCATCTGCGCTTCCTTCAGGACGAGGGCTGCGAGCAGGTGCAGGGCTATTTCTATGGCAGACCCCAGCCCTTGTCGGAGATTCAGGATATCGTCAATCCGCCTCCAGCGGCCGCCAAGGTCGGGCTCGAAGCCAGCGCGGATGCCGGGCAGATTTCCGAAGGCAAGCCGGGCGATCTCGCCGCCTGAGTGGCGGCAGTATCTGCCAGGCGAACTGTCGCAGAACTGCGCCACTTTCCTGCGCGAATCGAGCGGCTGTCTTTTGCCGCTGGATTGAGCGATTGCCACGGTCGGCGGAAGGCGCATACTGGCGGATGTGCTTTGGGAGGAGCCGATGCGACAGGAAATCCGCCATTCTGATCTCGTCTATTCGACGGCGCAGAAGGCTTCGGCTGCCGTGACGTCACCCGTTGCTGCATCGTGGAGCCGCTGCCTCAACCTTTACCGCCTGCAGCCAGAAGAGGCGCGCAAGCCGATGCAGGTTGACGACGCAGCCTTTCGGGAAGCGCATGCGCGCATGGAGCGCCTGATCGGCAGTTCTGCAGACGAGGTCGATCGACTTTACCAGATGATCGGACGATCCGGCTGCTGCATCATTCTCGCCGATGCCGACGGCATTGTCGTCGACCGTCGTGGAGCACCCGGCGATGATGTGGAATTCCGGGCACTCGGGCTCTGGCAACAGACGATGTGGAGCGAACCGAGCGTCGGGACCAATGGTATCGGTACGGCACTCGCCGACGAACGTGCCGTCGTCATCCATCGCGACCAGCATTTCATGAGCGCCAATATCGGGCTTTCCTGCGCAACGGCGCCTATCCGCGACCATCTCGGTCGGGTGGCGGCCGCACTGGATGTCTCCACTTGCCGCAATGACGTTTCGGACATGACACTCGCCGTATTGTCCCAGGCCGTCCGCGATGCGGCCGCGCGCGTCGAGGCGAACCTCTTCCGTCAGGCCTTTGCCGGCGCGCGGATCGTGGTCGTGCCGCAGGCGAATTCCTTCTCCGCCCTGATTGCCGTCGACGGAGACGATCTCATTCTCGGTGCAACCAAAGCTGCGCGGGTGGCGCTGAAACTCGATGACGTCATCATCGCTCAGGGGCTGCCGGCCACCGACGCGCTGCGCGAAACACGTGGCGAGCGGCGTGGAGAGGGCATGTCCGACCTGGAGGATGCAGAGCGAGCGGCGCTTCGGCGCGTGTTGTCGCGCACGAGTGGCAATGTCTCGCAGGCGGCCCAGATGCTCGGCATCAGTCGCGCCACACTTCACCGGAAGATGAAGCGCTTCCAGTTGCAGTAAGGAGGCGGCAGTGTGTCGCATTCCTGAAACACTGTGCACTGCAGCACTGTGTCCCATGGCTTCAAACGCAAGCTGAACACTGTGATCATCCTGTTATGGGAGCCCGGGAGGGGCTCCTGCACAGGGAGGATGACAGATGAATATTCAGGTTCAGGCCATTGCTGCTTCGCCGTTCAAGCTGAAATACGGAAACTTCATCGGCGGGGAGTTCCGCGAGCCGGTCAATGGTCGTTATTTCGAAAACACCACGCCGGTGACGGGTGGCAAGCTCTGCGACATCGCGAGGTCCGACGAGCATGACATCAATCTTGCGCTCGACGCTGCTCATGCCGCGAAAGACAAGTGGGGCCGCACATCGACCACCGAGCGCTCCAACATCCTGATGAAGATCGCCCAGCGGATGGAGGACAATCTCGAACTGCTCGCCCGGGCAGAGACCTTAGATAACGGCAAGCCGCTGCGCGAAACAATGGCGGCGGACATTCCGCTCGCCATCGACCACTTCCGCTATTTCGCATCCTGCATCCGCGCGCAGGAAGGAACGATCGGTGAGGTCGACCACGAGACGATCGCCTATCATTTCCATGAGCCGCTTGGCGTCGTCGGCCAGATCATTCCGTGGAATTTTCCGATCCTGATGGCGGCCTGGAAGATGGCACCGGCGCTGGCTGCCGGAAACTGCGTCGTGCTGAAGCCGGCCGAACAGACGCCGGCGTCCATCCTCGTCTGGATCGAGCTGGTCGGCGATCTGCTGCCGCCGGGCGTGCTCAACATCGTCAACGGTTTCGGGCTTGAAGCCGGCAAGCCGCTTGCGACGAGCCCGCGCATCGCCAAGATCGCCTTTACCGGCGAGACTTCGACCGGTCGCCTCATCATGCAGTATGCCAGTCAGAACCTGATCCCGGTGACGCTGGAGCTCGGCGGCAAGTCGCCGAATATCTTCTTCGAAGACGTCATGCGCGAGGATGACGACTATCTCGACAAGGCGCTGGAAGGCTTCGCGATGTTTGCGCTCAATCAGGGCGAAGTCTGCACCTGCCCAAGCCGCGCACTGGTGCATGAGAAGATCTATGATCGTTTCATGGAAAAGGCGATCAAGCGGGTTGCCGCAATCCGACAGGGTGACCCGCTCGACATGTCGACGATGATCGGCGCGCAAGCCTCTTCCGAACAGTTGGAGAAAATCCTGTCCTATTTGGACATCGGTCGTCAGGAAGGTGCCGAAGTGCTGATCGGTGGCGAGCGCAACAACCTCCCGGGCGATCTGGCGGGTGGCTATTACGTCAAGCCGACGGTGTTCAAGGGCCACAACAAGATGCGAGTGTTCCAGGAAGAGATTTTTGGACCCGTGGTTTCGGTCACGACCTTCAAGGATGAGGCGGAAGCGGTGGAGATCGCCAATGACACGCTCTACGGCCTTGGTGCTGGCGTGTGGAGCCGCGACGCAAACACCTGCTACAATTTCGGCCGCAACATCCAGGCCGGGCGGGTGTGGACCAATTGCTACCATGCCTATCCGGCGCATGCGGCCTTCGGGGGCTACAAGCAGTCCGGCATTGGCCGCGAGACGCACAAGATGATGCTCGACCATTACCAGCAGACCAAGAACATGCTGGTGAGCTACAGCCCGAAGGCCCTCGGCTTCTTCTAAACCCGCCGATTTTCGCGTCTGGAGGGGCTGCAAACGGCCATGTTCTGCGCTTCCGGTGCTCGCGTACCTTCTGTGCGCGCCGCTCCGGTTCTCGAACACAACCGTTTTCGCCTCCTCCAGCCACGAATTTCGACGGGTTGGGGGAGCTGGCAGTGGGAGAATGGCAATGAAGACCGACACAGGTGAACCGCGGGTGGCCGCCACCGATGCCGCACTCGCATTTCTCGCCGAAATCCGGAAAGACCATCCCGACATACTGTTCCACCAGTCCGGCGGATGCTGCGACGGGTCGTCGCCGATGTGTTACCCGGCGAGCGAATACCGCGTCGGCGAGACGGATGTGAAGCTGGGCGAGATCGGTGGCGTACCCTTCTATATCAGCGGCAGCCAGTATGCCGTCTGGGCGCACACGCAATTGATCATCGACGTCGTGCCGGGGCGAGGGGGTATGTTCTCACTCGACAACGGGCGTGAGCGGCGCTTTCTCACGCGATCCAGGCTGTTTTCCGGTGGCGGGGCCTGCCCGCTGCCGCTTGTGTAGCACTGATCGCGCTATCAGGGTCAGCGCAGACCGACCACCTCGCAGGCGGCGTCGATGAAGGCGAGCTTGACGGCTTGTGTCGTCAGGTATTCGCTGAGGAATTCGCGAGATATCCACATGGTGGACCGGCCTCGATTGCCTTCCCAGCCGATGCTGCCGAGCGCTTCTGCCTCCCGCAGCTTGCGGGTGAGGTGGGTGCGCGACAGCCGGAAATTCTCGGCGAGTTCAGGGACGGAGCGGACCTGGGTCGGAATGCGTTCGACCGAGGGGGCCACCGGCTCGACGCCGACCATCAGCCAGTCCATGACGATCCCGCCATTGTTGAGCCAGGTGAAGAGCGACCAGGTCTGTGAGGGGGTGCGAAACTCGGGCGATACCAGAGCGCGGCGTGTGATCTCGGGATGGAGGCGCGCCATGATCGCCTCGTTGGCCTCGAAGGCGTCGAGCCGATGGCCGCCATCGAGCCGGTCGAGGCTCGTCAGATGGATAAAGGTCCAGTGGCGGGTCGCCGCGATGGCGATCGGAGTCGGGACAAAGGGACGGTTGCGACGATCGGCCGTCTGGCTTTGCTGGCCAATGCCATAGACCAGCATTTCCTTGATGAAGGCATCTGCCGTGTTGACCGAGGAAAGGCCGAGCGTCTTCACCTGCTCGAGGTAGCGTGCCATCAGGACGACGGGATCCGGATTGCCGCGTGCAACTTCCTGAAAATATTGCGCCATCGCGAGATGGCCGAGCAACCAGCGTTGCTGGGTTCCGAAAACCGCAGCGAGCCTGGGGCTCTGGTCGTTGACGCGAAGCAGGGCCCGGGACTGGTCCCGAACCGTTTCATGGAAGTCTGGATTGCTCAGCAGCTGTTCAACCAAGAGAGGCATTAATTCACGCGCAAAAGGGCCGGTCAGCGGTTCTGAAATGGAGTATTGCGCGGGAAGCTGTATGCAAAGCACAGCCAGAGTGCAAGCGATTGTGATATCGCTCACATTGATTTTTCGATCGTAATCTCAAGACGTGAAAGAGGCCGCCTCAATCGAAGAGGCTGGAGACCGATTCTTCCTGACTCGTCCGGTTGATCGCCTCGCCAAGCAGGTTTGCGGTCGACAGCACGCGGATGTTGGGGGCGGAGAGAACAGCCGTCGTTGGCTGGATCGAATCCGTTATCACCAGTTCCCGCAATCTCGACGATGCGACACGGGTCACCGCGCCGCCCGAGAGAACGCCGTGGGTGATGTAGGCCGTCACACTGGTCGCGCCGTTCTTCAGCAGGGCATCGGCTGCATTGCAGAGCGTGCCGCCGGAATCGACGATGTCGTCGATCAGGATGCAGTCCTTGCCCGAGACGTCGCCGATGACGTTCATGACTTCGGATTCACCTGGCCGGTCACGGCGCTTGTCGACGATGGCGAGCAGACAGTCGAGACGCTTGGCGAGCGAGCGGGCGCGCACGACGCCGCCGACGTCAGGCGAGACCACCATGACATTGTTGGTGTCGTAGCGTTCCTTCACGTCGTTGGCGAGCAACGGCACGGCATAAAGGTTGTCCGTGGGGATATCGAAGAAGCCCTGGATCTGACCTGCATGCAGGTCGAGCGTCAAAACTCGGTCTGCACCCGCCTCGGTGATCAGGTTGGCGACCAGCTTGGCCGAGATCGGCGTGCGGGGGCCTGCCTTTCGGTCCTGGCGGGCATAGCCGAAATAGGGCAGGACCGCCGTGATGCGGCGTGCCGAGGATCGACGGAAGGCGTCGATCATGATCAGCAGTTCCATCAGATGGTCGTTCGTCGGAAAGGACGTCGCCTGAACGACGAAGACGTCTTCACCACGCACGTTTTCCTGGATCTCTACGAAGATTTCCTGGTCTGCGAAACGGCGGACGCTGGCCTTGCCGAGTGGTACATTGAGATAGGAGCAGATCGTTTCGGCCAATTGCCGGTTCGAATTACCTGCGAAAACCTTCATCTTGGCCCGCCTGTTACCATGCTGAGATGCGGGCTTTTTAGCGCCCTTGCCCCTGAATGCAAGAGCTTTGGACAGTTAGGCCCATATTTTCGGTTGATGCGTCAAATGGGGCGCAGGATTTGCGGTTTCAGCGGTCGCCAATCGGTGGGCGTCAGCCGGCGCGACTGTTCCGCCATGATACATATTCGGCCATGCTTTTGGTGGCAATCTGCTGCATGACCGAGGCCGGGACGGCCGCCCATGGGTCCTGCGCGCCGGAGGCGACCACCTCCTGGCCCTGGATCCGGTGCAGGCGTCCGCCACTCGCGTCGAGTATGTCCCAGACATAGGTGATGGTGACATTGCCGCTGTCGGAGAAGGCCGAGAAGTAGCCCTTCAGGATATGTTCGCTGGAAGCGTCGCTCGCGCTCTTGATGGTGAGGCCTCGGGCGCGGGCCTCCGCACCGAGCTGGCGGGAGAGGGGCGTCACGGCCTGAACCGGCGCACCGATGATCGGCAGGAAGCGGACGCTGCCGGTCGCCTGTGCAGCCGGGGGAAGGGCCGCCTGCTGGCTTTGGGCTGCCGGCGGGGAGGTCTGGCGAGCCGGCTGTTGCGGCGCGCTCGGGAAGGCCTGGCTGCCTGCGCCATCAAGCGGCGTGGACGCGGCCGGATTGCGTCCGCCCTGCGCGAGCGCCACAGCCTGGGCCTCCAGCGAGTTCTGCGGGCCGCGGAGCGGCTCTGCATAGGCGCCAGACTGGCCGAGCGGCGCGCTCTGCACAGCCTGGCCGCCCCCGGCAGGGGCAGCGAGCTGCTGGGAGTAGGGGGAAGGCTGGCTGCCATCGCCGACATCTGCGGGTGGCGTCAGGACGTCGGTGCTGTTGCAACCGGTAAGCAGCATCAGCAAGCCGATGGCTGCGGCGCGGCTCCTGGATCCTTTATGGGAATGTTTCACCACGGCGGGTCCTTCCCTTTCACTCCTGTCACAATTAATGGGCCTAGCATGCTTTGCCTGTCAATTCCCTGAATGGACAGGCAAAACCGCGTTACTGCAACGCAGACTGCCTGATGCGCCAGCTCACAGGTTGATCAGGTCGAGCGGGTGGCGCGACAGGGCGCGGGGTGCCGTCTCCGTGGTCAGATAGGTATGACCCACGGTCATTGCCGTTTCCCGATCGCTGTCCATGATGATCATATGCACGAAGAGCGTCATGTCGGCCGCGATCACCTCGGGATTGCCGGCGTGGAACATCTGGTGCTCCATCCAGGAAGGGGCGAAACGGGCGCCGACCGAGTAACCGCAAGCATTGAAGCGGTGCCGGGTCAGGCCACGGTCGTCCATGATCTTGGCATGGGCGTCGAAGACCTCGCCGAAGGTGTGGCCGGGGCGGAGCACGTGCTCGATCGCCCTCATGCCATCGAGGGCTGCCGTATGCAGTTCCCGGTGCCGTGCCGTCGGGTTGCCCACAAGCACGGTGCGCAGCATCGGCGCATGGTAGTGGGCCGAGACGCCGGCCCATTCGATCGTGAGCTGATCCGTCTGCGACAGTCGACGCCGGCCGGACTTGTAACGGCAAAGCAATGCATCGGCGGCCGAGCCGATGACGAAGGGATTGGCGGAATAGTCGCCTCCGCCGGCCAGAACCGCGGATTGCATTGCGGCCAGGATTTCCGCCTCGTCGGCATCGGGCCCGATCAGGGGCAGGGCGGCATCGTAGGCGAGGTCAGCCAGTTCGGCGGCATGAGTGACCTTGGCGATCTCGGCCGGGGATTTCACCAGCCGCAGGGTGCTGACGAGATAGGACGCGTCCATTACCTGGCAGAAATTGGTGAGTTGGTTGTCGACGAGGCGCGCGACGCGGCCGGTCATGCCATGGGTGTCATATTCGACGCCGACTCGCATGCCCAGGAGATCGAGATCGCTGAGCAGGTTCCTCAGGTCGACAGCGGGGTCTGCGTTCAAGCGGTCGACCCAGACAACAATATTCTCGATCGTCGATGTCTGCTTTGCCTGGCGCAGGTCTGGTGTGCGGGTGAGTAGCGTCAGCGTTCCGTCTGCCTTGACCACCAGGGTCTGGAAGAAGCAGTAGCCGAAGCTGTCGAAACCGGTGAGCCAGTACATGCTTTCCTGCGCGAAGAGCAGCAGGGCATCAAGTTTCTCCTCGGCCATGCGCGCCATCAGGCGGGCGCGACGGGCGGAAAACTCGCTTTCGGTGAAGTGCAAGGCCATCTCAGTCCTCCATCATCGCAATCGCGGAAATCTGGCGCCCATAATCGGGTTCTCCCGCATGGGTGGTCCGGCGATAGGAAAAGAACGTTTCAGGAGCCGCATAGGTGCATATGCCGATGCTGTCGGCCCTCACGCCGGCGCGGTTCAGGCGCCTGACTGTCAGGCCCGGCAGATCAAACATGGCATGACCTGGCTTGGCGGACGGTATGAAGAAAGCCTCAAAGTCGCGGTCGGTTGCAATGAAACGATCGACGAATTCGGGGCCGACCTCGTAACTCGCCTGGGAGATCGAGGGCCCAAGCGTGGCGCGGATCTTGTCGCGTTGCGCGCCGAGCGCAATCATGGCCTCGATCGTGTTTTCCAGCACACCAGCAAGTGCACCTTTCCAGCCGGCATGAGCGGCACCGATCACCCGGTTTTCCGGATCGGCAAAAAGGATCGGGCCGCAATCTGCCGTCAGCACGCCGAGGACCACGCCGGGGCTCGCAGTCACCTGGGCATCGGCCTGGGGGCGGCTTCCATCGTATTCGGCGGTCACCACCACGACGTCGGGCGAATGGACCTGGTGTGCCGTGGCGAGGCGGTCCGGCGGCAGGCCGAACCAGGCGCTGACGCGGCGGCGGTTTTCGCGGACTTTCTCCGGATCGTCGTTCGAGCCGAGGCCGACATTCAGGCCGCGGTAAATCCCTTCGGAGACGCCGCCGTCGCGGGTGAAGAAGCCATGGCGGATGCCGGCTGCAAATGCGGTGTCCAGACTCTCGGCGGTGATGGGGCGTGGCTGGTCGGCTGTGCTCATGATCTGTCTCCTGAGCCTTGGCAAATCACGCTCATGCGATGCGGATGCTGCGAAATGATTGGATTCAATCGGCTTTCTTCGATTTCGAGCCTATTGGAACGGGCGCGATCGTGCAGATCACGCACGTCCGTGTCAATCCTTGGGTTTGAAAGGCTGCAATTGGACCGCGGGCATGGAGACGGCCATGACCTTGAACAGTTCGCCCATATAGCCGTTGCCGGCGCCGGCCAGGCGATGCACGGCCTCGACGATTTCGGTCTGCATCTTTTCGTCCTTGTCGCGGCCGAGGGACGCCGCCCGCTGCTCGATGCCGAGCCCGACCAGGAAATCGCCCTGGTGCATGCAGCCGTTGAGATGGACGCCGGCCGCAAGGGCTGTGCGGGCGAGATTTTCGAAGTCGACATGGCTCGTCAGATCGGCGTGGCCCGGATGGGCCAGGGGCGGGTCATATTCGTGGGCGCGCACCGCCTGAAGCGTGTCGCCGAAGTTGGTGACCATGTGACCGTAGTCGATGACCAGAGCTGTGCCGTGATGTGCGACCAGGCGCTCGCAGATCGTCAGCATCACCGATTGGCGGGCAGGCGCCACTTCGAAGATCTCGCCATCGGCGGGCAGGCTCATGCCTTGTGGCAGCATGGCGGGATCGAGCGTGGCGACACCCAGCGTGAAGCAGAGTTCGTCGTTTTCGTCGAGGCCGACCATGCGCTCGCGAAACCCCTTCTGCGTCTTGACGAACTGCCGGATCGGGATGGCGTCGAAGAGCTCGTTGGCGGCGAGCAGCGTGAAGCCTTCCGGCACGCCGTCGAAGCTCTCGTGCCAGGAAACCTTGTCGCCGTGGGAGGACAGGGTTTCCATCTGCGTGAGTTTCAAGAGAGCGCTGGTTTCGACGAGATGCACCGTGGCGGTCTCGTAGAGATTGGGGGCCGCGCGGGAGATGACGCGCAGCATGTCGGCCATCATCGTGCCGCGGCCGGGTCCGATCTCGACCAGGCGCACGTCGCGGGGTTCACCATGGCGCTGCCAGGTGTTGATCATGAAGATGCCGAGCATCTCGCCGAAGAGCTGGCTGACCTCTGGCGCTGTCACGAAGTCGCCATCCCGGCCGAAGGGATTTCGGGTCCGGTAGTAGCCGTGTTCGGGATCGGCGAGGCAAAGAGCAAAATAATCGGTGACGCTGATCGGGCCATGGGCCGATATCAGCGACTTGATCTTCTGGGCGAGCGGTGTGGCCATCGGCGCTCCTCAGCCTTGCGTCACAGGGGTGGCGCGGCCAGCCCGCATGAAGATGACGATCCCGATGAGCAGCATGGGCAAGGACAGGACCATGCCCATGGTCAGCCAGCCACCGAAGAGATAGCCGATCTGGACGTCTGGCTCGCGGAAGAACTCGACGAAGATCCGGGCAGCCGCATAGCCTGCGACGAAGATCCCGGTGACGCGGCCGGGCCTGAGCAAGGCGCCGAAATAACGCGCCAGGAGCTGGAGTATGATCAGCAGCATAAGGCCTTCCAGGGCCGCTTCGTAGAGCTGGCTCGGATGACGGGGGAAAGGGCCACCGGTCGGGAAGGCCATGGCCCAGGGCATATCGGCCGGGCGACCCCAGAGCTCGCCATTGATGAAGTTGGCGATGCGGCCGAACAGCAGGCCGAGCGGTACGACACTCGCCACCAGGTCGAAGAGGCTCCAGAGGCGGATCTGATGCTTGCGGGCAAAGAAGACCATGGCGAGCGTCGCGCCAATGAAGCCGCCATGGAAGGACATGCCGCCGTTCCACACCTCGAATGCACGCATCGGACTGGCTGCCACCGAGGCAAAATCGTAGAAGAAGATATAGCCGATGCGTCCGCCGGCGACGACGCCGATCGCGGCCCAGAGGATGAAGTCATCGATCTGCTGCAGGGTGGCCGGTGCCTGGCCGTTTGGCCACAGATGCGGGCGTTTCAGCAAGTCGCGGGCGATCATCCAGCCGAGGAGGATGCCGGCGACATAGGCCAGCCCATACCAGTGGACCGCCAGCGGTCCGATCGAGAAGGCGACCGGGTCGATCGCGGGAAAGGATACGGCGGCGAAAAGGTCCAGAACTGACAACAATGGAGTACTTTCGTTAATGCTGCTGGAAAATGGCGTTGCACAATGGCACGGTCAAGATGGAATCGGGCCGTCTGCGACACCGTCAACCACCTTTATCTATCGTTGCCGCCTTGCATGCCGGCGGATCTGGTCCTACCTCCTTCTTCAAGGGTTCAATCCCAGTCCGCAGTCTGCTTGAGAGGAGTTTTCCATGTCGACCGGCCCCAACCGTATTCTCGATGATTTCGCCAAGTTGATGACCGATGCCGCCGGCGCCGCGCAAGGCGTGCGCAAGGAAGTGGAAACTGCCTTCCACGCCCAGGCCGAGCGATGGCTGAACAGCATGGACCTCGTCAAGCGCGAGGAGTTCGACGTGGTGCGCGAGATGGCGCTCAAGGCACGCGAAGAGAATGAGGCCCTGCAGAAGCGCATCGAGGTTCTCGAAGCACAGCTTTCGGCCAAGGCCAAGTAAGGCGGCTGCCTCCGTTCGGGCGGATCGACCTTCATTTGCGGATCTGGTGAAGACCCATTGCCTGTGGCTTTGGGTCTTTTTGTTATTTCAGCACCTTGACCGGTCCCTGCGGGGCCATCTGCGACGAAAAAAATGCAGCTTGTGGACAGGTGGCAAAAAGCCAATCGCCAGAGTCGCTTATGGGGTGATGCAAAGGCGATTCTGAAAGCGCCATCCACAGGCGTGTAGGCCAAATGTCGCTATGGGGGCTGGTGCTGGACCCTGACGATTATACACTGATTTTCAACGATGATTCTGAGTGGTGCCGCGTAAGTTTCGGGCAGGGTGCGTGTTCTATCCTGGGGTCCTTCGGAATCGTTTTCAGTAATTTCCGGTTCAGGTGTCCGAGTGACCCGGCGGTTCGCCGGGTGCCCGTATTCATTCCGGTCAATAAGGTGATGCATGAGCCTCATGGAAATCGAAGTCGAACGCCAGTCAAACCCGGTCGACATGATCGAGTTCGTCGCGGCGACCAATGACTGGTCGTTCGAGCGTTCGGGCGAAGACGAAATCGCAATGACCGTCGAAGGGCGTTGGGCCGACTACAATGTCTCCTTCTCCTGGATGGAGGAGTTCGAGGCGCTGCATCTGGCGTCCGCCTTCGACCTCAAGATCCCCGAAAACCGGCTCAACGAAGTCATCAAGCTGCTCTCCTACATCAATGGTCAAGTCCTGATGGGCCATTTCGACCTGTGGCGGAACGAGGATGTGGTGATCTTCCGCCAGTCGCTGCTGCTCGCAGGCGGCGCGGAGCCGACCAATCGCCAGGTCGAAGTGCTGCTCTCTTCCGCTGTCGATGCCTGCGAAGCCTATTACCAGGCCTTCCAGTTCGTGGTCTGGTCCGGCGTCGACGCCAAGAGCGCCATGGACGCCGTTCTGTTCGAGACGGTCGGAGAAGCCTGAGCATGACGGGTGCCGCATTCGGACAGATCGTTCTCGTCGGGGCAGGGAACATGGGCGGCGCCATGCTGGCCGGCTGGCTGAAGAGCGGTGTGCCCGGGTCGACGGTGACGGTGCTCGATCCCGGTCCTTCCGAAAAAATGGTCGCGGCGATCAACGAGGCCGGTGCGCGCCATGCGGTAACGCCCCCGGAAGGCCTTGCCGCCGACATTCTCTTCCTCGCCCTGAAGCCGCAGGTCATGGATGCTGTGCTGCCCGGCCTCAAGTCTCTCGTCGGCCCGCAGACGACGGTGGTCTCCGTCGCCGCCGGCAAGACGCTTGCCTCGATGGAAGGGCATCTCGGCAAGGCGGCCATGGTGCGTGCCATGCCGAACACGCCTGCCATGGTCGGACGCGGCGTCACCGGCGCCTTCGCCAATGCTGCCGTTTCCGACAGTCAGCGTGATATCGTCCATCGCCTGCTCCAGGTTTCCGGCCCTGTCGAGTGGGTGACAAGCGAAGCAGACATCAATGCCGTGACCGCAGTCTCGGGCAGCGGTCCGGCCTATGTATTCTATCTCGTCGAATGCATGGCAGAGGCAGGCCGGAAAGCGGGCCTGCCGGCGGACCTCGCCATGCGTCTCGCACGGGAAACGGTCGCGGGGGCTGGTGAATTGTTGCACCAGTCCCCCGACCCGGCTGCCCAATTGCGCAAGAACGTCACCTCACCAGGGGGCACGACGGCAGCGGCGCTCTCCGTGCTGATGGCCGAGGACGGCATGCAGCCGCTGTTTGATCTGGCGATCGAGGCGGCGCGCAAGCGGGCCGAGGAGCTGGCCGAATGACCGGCTCCGAGATCAGCTTTGCCGACTTCGAAAAAGTCGACATTCGTGTCGGCACGATCGTGGAGGTCGAAGCCTTTCCGGAGGCACGCAAGCCGGCCTTCAAGCTGAAGATCGATTTCGGCCCCGAGATCGGCATCAAGAAGTCGTCTGCGCAGATCACCGTGCATTACACGCCGGAGACGCTGATAGGGCGCCAAGTACTTGGTGTGGTCAATTTTCCGCCGCGTCAGATCGGGCCTTTTCGGTCCGAGGTTCTGACGCTCGGCTTCGAAGACGCCAACGGGGCGATCGTGCTGGCAGCCGTCGAACAGCCGGTGCCCAACGGCCAGAAGCTGATGTGATTACGGGGGCTTCGGCCCATTTTCTTTGCAGGATCAGGTTTCAAACCGGAACACGGATGATTGCGCGCAGGCCGCCCAGCGGACTGTCTTCGAGGGTGACATTGCCGCCATGGCTGCGCGCGATGTCGCGGGCGATGGCCAGACCCAGGCCCGTGCCCGATGCGTCGAGGTTGCGTGCCTCGTCGAGGCGATAGAAGGGCTTGAAGACGTCGTCGCGCGCTTCCTTGGGAATGCCCGGCCCATCGTCGTCGAAAACGATCACCAGCCATTTCGCCGTATGGCGCGCGTCGATGTCGAGGCGGTGCGCATAGCGGCGGGCATTGGAGGCAAGGTTCGTGACCAGGCGCGTGAAGGCGTTGGGACGGACAAAGACCAGAGGATCGCCTTCCAGCTTCCAGGTCAGCTTTCGGTCATGCAGCGCGAAATCGGCTTCGATCCGCTCGAAGAGTTCGCCAAGGTCGAGCCTGCCGACATCCTCTTCCACCTCTCCCTTGGCAAAATCCAGGTAGCCTTCGAGCATGCTCTGCATGTCGTCGATGTCCTGATTGAGGCTGTCGATTTCCGGTCCGTCGCCGGCGAGTGCCAGTTGCAGGCGAAAGCGGGTGAGGATGGTGCGCAGGTCGTGGCTGACGCCGGCCAGCATGGCCGTGCGTTGCTCCATCTGGCGCTCGATGCGCTCGCGCATGAGGATGAAGGCGAGGCCGGCGCGGCGCACCTCGTCGGCGCCGCGCGGCGAGAAGCCTTCCGACAGGCGCTGGCCCTTGCCGAAACTTTCCGCCGCGTTGGCCAATGCCATGATTGGCCTGATCTGGCCGCGCAGGAAGAGGATGGAAATGACGATCAGGACCAGCGCCGTCGAGACCATCCAGACGAGGAAGATATGGGTGTTGGACGCATAGGC
Source organism: Rhizobium sp. 'Codium 1' (assembly GCF_020889605.1). Lineage (NCBI taxonomy): Bacteria > Pseudomonadati > Pseudomonadota > Alphaproteobacteria > Hyphomicrobiales > Rhizobiaceae > Rhizobium > Rhizobium sp. 'Codium 1'. The sequence continues at coordinate 82,005 of NZ_JAJGPW010000002.1, read as the reverse complement.
CGAATTGCGCGAGGCGAAGATGCGCAATGTCTGGTCGCCGAGGGCGATGCGGATCTCGACAAGACGTGAGGTGCCGACCGTATCGATCCAGAAGGGGCGACGGATCTGCTCGGCGATTTCGTCGGACAGAATCTGGTCGAGGATGGAGAAGAACGGGCGCGGGCGGGGCGAGGGGAGCTCCGTGCCCGGCTCCAGAGAGACGATCAGGTTCAGCCGATTGGCCGCCACGTTGACGATCTTGTCGAATTCCTCTTTCTCCGGGTAGAGCTCGATCAGCTCGATGACAGCCGAGATGTCACGGGTGACGGCTTCGGAGAGACGTTCGGTCACCAGCTGCCAATGGCGCTCCATGAAGACGAAGGCGACGACGGTCTGCAGGATCAGCATCGGCAGGATGATGATGAGCAGCGAGCGGGCGTAGAGACCGGTCGGCAGCCGGTGCCGCAGCCAGCGCAGCATGCCCGGCAGTCCGGTCGCCGGGCTGCGGTCCTGATCGCGACGGATCTGATCGAACAGCGTCATGTTCCACTACTTCCCCGGCGCAGCGCGCACCGTCGTCGAAGGCTTCAATCCATGCTCAGGCGGTAGCCGATGCCGCGGACCGTCTGCAGCCAGACGGGGTTGGCGGGGTCATCCTCGATCTTTCGCCTGAGACGGTTGATCTGAACGTCAATCGTGCGCTCGCCGACCTCGGCATCATTGCCGACCAGTTCGTGCCGCGGGATCGTGTCGCCGGCGCGGGTGGCGAAGAGATACATGATATCCTGCTCGCGGTCGGTAAGGCGGATGATTTCGGCTCCCTTGCGCAATTCCTTGCGCAGAACCGAAAAGGTGTAGGGGCCGAACATGACCTGTTCGATCTTGGGAGCATCCGGGTTCATGTTGCGCTTCAGGATGTTGTTGATCCTGAGCACCAGTTCGCGCGGATCGAATGGCTTGGCGAGATAATCGTCAGCACCGGCTTCGAGACCGGCAATGCGGCTGTCGGCCTCGGATCGGGCGGTGAGAAGAATGATCGGCACTCGCTTTTCATCCGACAGGCTCTGGGTGAGCGACAGGCCGGATTCGCCCGGCATCATGACGTCGAGCACGAGGAGATCGAAACTCAGGCCCTCCAGCTTGCGCCGCGCTTCGGCGGCGTCGGCTGCAATCGAGACACGAAAACCCTTCTCCGTCAGGAAACGGTGCAGGAGATCGCGGATACGGGTGTCGTCATCGACCACCAGGAGATGAGGGGCATCGTCGGTGAGCTCAATCTTCTTCGACACGTCAGTCTGCTCCATCCGTCTCGAGGGTCTGTATCACGGTCTGTCTCTGCATGCCCTCGAGGAAGCGGCGCACCGCCGCGCGCTCGTCTGATGTCATGCCCTCCATGGCGTTGGCTACCCGGCGGGACTGGGGCTCGGAGAGGGCGAGCGCAAGTTCCCGGCCGGCGAGCGTGGGATAGAGGCGTCGCTGGCGGCGATCGGCGGGGCCGGCCATCTGGCGGATGTAGCCGCTGTCGATCAGTTCCTTCAGCACGCGGGCCAGGCTCTGTTTGGTTATCTGCAGGATGGACAGGAGGTCGGCGACCGTCATGCCGGGGCGGCGACTGACGAAATGGACCACCCGGTGATGGGCGCGGCCATAGCCAAGCTTGGCAAGGATGGCATCCGGGTCGGAAACGAAATCGCGATAGGCGAAAAACAGGCTTTCGATGGTTTCGAAGTCGATCGACTTGTCGTCGACCACCGGCAGATCCGGCAGAGTCTTCTTGGCAGTCTTCGTCGCAGACTGTCGGGCCACGCTCGTCATTCCTTTCCTCCGGCGTGCGCGAAATCGCTCGCGACCGCCGGCTCATCACTCATCGTTCAGGGCCGATGCTTCCCCGCGCCAAGCCGTCTTTGCGCGGCCGGCCGTTCATCCCCCGTCTCACTGGCGGGGATTGCAGGCAAAACTATGCGCAAGTGTAGCAAATTTCCAACAAATTTACGCAGATCGCACAGCTTACAGGCGAGGCTACGAAACCTATCGCCGTCAGCCTCGTTAAACCCGCAGTGATCAAGCGCAAGCCCGGGACAAGCCGTATCGGCGAGGTTTGCGAAAGGAGAGAGGACAACGACCATGACGGACCGCGAGCACACGACCCAGACTTCCAGCCTACGGCCTGTCGCCATGCTCGTCTTCACCGCGAAGATCATGGTGGCGAGCTTCCTGGTTGCGCAGGCGTCCATTCTTCCCGCCTCTCCGGTGTCGCAGGTTTACGGCCTGTCGCGCTGACCGCCAAACCGGCTGGCCGGCTCGCGGTTTCTCTCGGAGCAGGGCCATGCTAAGGCGCCTTACCGAACTGAGAGAAGGACCGTCAGCCCATGGGAAAGATTCAAGCGGGCATCATCCCCGTCACACCGTTCCAGCAGAACTGCACCATCCTCTTCGACGACGAGACCCGTGAAGGCGTGATCGTCGATCCGGGTGGCGATGTCGATGTCATCCTGCAGGTGATCGCGGAGAATGGCATCACGCTCAAGGCGATCTGGCTGACACATGGTCATCTCGATCATGCCGGCGGTGCTGCCGAACTCAAGGAAAAGACGGGGCTCAGCATTGTCGGGCCGCACAAGGACGACCTGCCGCTGTTGCAGCGTATCGAGACCCAGGCGGCGTCCTATGGCATTTACGGGCTGCGCAGCGTCGTTCCGGATCAGTGGCTGGAGGATGGGCAAACGGTCTCCTTCGGCGATCACGTCTTCGAGGTCTATCACTGCCCGGGCCATGCCCCGGGTCATGTCATCTATTTCAATCGTGGCCAGCAGTTCGCCCATCTCGGTGACGTCTTGTTCAGCGGGTCCGTCGGGCGGACGGATCTGCCAGGCGGTGATCATCAAACCCTGATGAACTCGATCCGCGACAAGGTCCTGCCGCTTGGCGATGACGTAGGCTTCATCTGCGGGCACGGGCCGGGCAGCCGGATCGGCGACGAGCGGCGCTCCAATCCCTTCATTCAGGGTCTCTGAACGACAAAAGCGCCGGGTGACCGGCGCTTTTTCGATTCTGCGGTGCGGTTACGGTCGCGGCTCAGCCGGCCGTGCAGAAATGCGTGCGGCCGTCATAGCCGACGAAGGTGCCAGTGCGCGCGTTGAAGCTGCGGTAGCGCTGGGCGCAGTAGTCATACCAAGCGCCGGTCCAGGGCTCGATGCCATAGGACTGAACGACGGGGCGCGGCTGCTGATAGACCGGGCGCGGACGATAGGTGTGGCGCGGCGGCGGCGGCGGGTAATCGTCGACATAGTAGTCCGGCTCGTTGTAGACGGAGACCGGCCGGTCGACATAGACGCGGCGCTGTGGCGCAGGATTTGCAAGCGCTGAGCCGACGATGACGCCGGTCGCCAGGCCAATCACGCCGAGGGCGAGGGCATCGTCGGACCGGTGATGGCGATAGTTGCGGTCACCGGCTTCGGCCTGCGTTGCAGCGGCGATGGGTGTCAGGGTGACTGCAGCAGCAAGTAGAGCGTTTTGCGCAAATTTCATCATGACGTCTGTTCCTCAGCCTTGGCTAAACCATGGGCCGGTTCTGGCTGTTCGGGCCGCCGGCGATGATTGCAATCTATGAGGCACCGCCTGAACGCAGGCTGAACGAAAAAACCCGGCAATAATGCCGGGCCGCAATTCGTGGAGATCCGGTTCGTATCAGCCGGAGATCTGCAGGTTCACGGCCTTGGGGCCTTTGCCACGGCGATCGGGCTCGGTGTCGAAGCTGACCTTCTGGTTCTCGGTCAGACCCGATAGGCCCGATGCCTGAACTGCGGAGATATGGACGAAGATGTCCGCGCCGCCGTTGTCGGGCTTGATGAAGCCAAAGCCCTTGTCGGTATTGAAGAATTTTACAGTGCCAGTCTCGGCCATGCGTCAGGTCCTTTTCTCTCTGCCCATATTCGGCGGGGCAGCATTGCAATGTACCCGCGAGCGGGTGAGCGGCAGGCATTTGTCGAAATTAGAGGAAAGGGGCCCTGTTACCGCAGACTAGCCAAGTGCATGTTGCCATCCACTGTAGTTGGTCGGCCCGGGGTTGTTATAGCGTCCCCGGCGCGCATTACTTTATAGGTCTTCCCATGCTCGCAAAATTGCCCGAACAGTGGAAGAGTGCTTGCTTTGTCGAAAATTGGCAAGCGAAAGTTTTAACCCTTTCGTGGGTGAGAGTCCTTTGTTTTCAGTGCGAACAACGTGATTCGCGAGACCAAAAAGCTCTCCTGGCGCCATTTCGCCGAAAATTTGCATCGCTTGCGATGGAGATTGGGTAAATTGGCTGCGCAAACACGGAGTTTTGCGGGTGAAAATTTCTCGTGTTCGATTTTCGCCGTAGCCTGATATCGCCGCCGTCTGGCAGCTATTTCCGCCCAGATTTGCTTCCTTGCGGGGACGTGCGGCCTGGTCTTGGCAGTCTTCAGCTGTCGCTGCCACGCGTAATGCGCAGCAATTGGCCGTCCTCTTCGTCGGTCACCAACAGAATTGAGCCGTCCGGCGCGACTTTCACGTCCCGGATACGTCCATATTCGCCACCCAACATCCGCTCTTCGGTTTCAAATGAGCCTTCGTCGTTGCGTTCCATGCGCGCCAGGAGTTGGTATTTCAGGGCTGCGACCAGAAAGTCGCCGTCCCATTCCGGAAACATTGTGCCGCGGTAGATGGCAAGCGCCCCGGGTGCGATCGACGGGTCCCAGTAGTGGAGCGGTTGCTCGTAGCCGTCGGCGGACTGTCCAATGCCGATCTCAGCGCCCGAATAATGCTTGCCGTAGGAGATGACGGGCCAACCGTAGTTTTTGCCGGCCTGCGGCGCGTTGATCTCGTCTCCACCGCGGGCACCGTGTTCAACCGTGTAGAGACGGTTGTCGGCGGGATCGATCGCAAGGCCCTGTGGGTTGCGGTGGCCGCTTGACCAGACCTCCGGCAGGGCCTGACCCTGCGGGTTTCCATTTGCCGGGCTGCCGTCCGGTTTGATGTGCAGGATCTTGCCGGCGTGGTCAGCGGGATCCTGGGCGCGATCGTCGTCGCCCCGATCGCCGATGCCGAAAAAGAGGCTGCCATCGGCTGCGATGGCGATGCGCGATCCGAAATGCTGGCCGGCCCTTGTCAGCTTGTTCATCAGGAAGATGCGGTCGACCTCTTCGAGGCGTTGCTCGTTCTCGCTGAGGCGGGCTGAAAAGACGGCGGTGCCCTGGCCTCCCGGACCGGGGACAGCCGCAGTGAAGAACAGCTGCCGCGTTTCGGCAAAGTCCTTCGCGAGCGCCACATCGAGAAGGCCGCCCTGACCGACGGCGGCGATCGCCGGTAGCCCGCGCAGAGGCTCGCCGACCTTTCCATCTCTTATTATGCGCATGCGGCCGGGGCGCTCGGTCACCACATAGGCTCCATCAGGCAAGACCTCGACGGACCAGGGATGTTCCAGGTCGCCGGCGACGGTGGTAACCTTCAGGGTGACATTGCCGGCATGATGCTCCGACTGGTCCTGTGCCGAGGCGGGCAGGGCGAGGGCGAGTGCAACAATGGGCGCTGCCAGCAGCTTGGTCTTGTCCGACAGGTTCAGCATCTTCATCTCCTCGTCCCGGCATATCTCATGACTTCTGGTCAATGTGGGGATGGAAATGCCTGTGGCAAGACGTGGAGTGGGCAGGCTGCGCCTCCTGACCGAATTGTGAAGAGGCGCCGCCGCCGTGCATCAACTGTCGAAGCTGACGGCCTTCAGCTTGTCGATGCCGAGAGCCTGCAAGGCGAGCTTTTCGTAGAAGGGCTCCGACTTGCCGAGCTTCACCTTGTAGAGGAAGTATTTCTCGAAGCCGATCTTCGCGGCGTGAACCCATTTGCCCTGTGACGACCAGTTGACGTTGCGGGGCGGCAATTGCGGCTGGGCGACGAAGGCGATGCCGCCATCGCCGAAATCGGCGAGGCAGACGGCGTTCCAGGTCCCTTGCGCATTGGCTTCCTCTCCGGCGATGAGATTGGCGATGTTGTGCGCCGTGGCCGTCACCATGGATTCAATCATGAAGCCGGTCTTCGGTACGCCGACAGGCACCGGCGTCTTGCCTATGGGCGGGATCGCGACGCAGACGCCGACAGAAAAGACGTTGCTGTAGGTCGGGTTCTGCTGGTGTTTGTCGGTGAGGATGAAGCCGCGCGGATTGGTCAGGCCCTCGATGTCTCTGACCGCCTCGATGCCGCGGAAGGCCGGGAGCATCATCGTGTAGACCGAGGGGATCTCGTGGGTCGCCTTGACGGTGCCGTCCTCGTTGATCTCCTCGGCGACGACCTTGTCGCTCTCGAACCGGTTCACGCGGGCGTTCGTCACCCATTTGATGTGCTTGGAGCGCAGTGCGCTTTCGAGCAGGCCCTTGGTGTCTCCGACACCATCCAGCCCGAGATGACCGATATAGGGTTCGGAGGTGACAAAGGTCATGGGAACGCGGTCGCGGACCTTGGCATCGCGGAGCGCCTTGTCGAGTATGAACGCGAATTCATAGGCCGGGCCGAAACAGGAAGCGCCCTGGACCGCGCCGATGACGACAGGGCCGGGATTTGCGACGAGCTTGTCGAAGGCTTCCTTCGCCGCAAGTGCGTGATCGATGTGGCAGACGGATTGCGTGTGGTGGTCTGGACCGAAGCCTTCGATTTCGTCAAAGGCGAGATCAGGGCCGGTGGCGATGACCAGGTAGTCATAGTCGAGTGAGCTGCCATCGAGCATTTCGACCCGGTTTTCACCCGGGTGAACGCGGGCCGCGCCCTGGCTGTGCAGGGTGACATTGCGCTTGGCGCAGGCGGGGCGAAGGTCCACCTCGATTTCTTCCCGTCCGCGCCAGCCGACGGCTACCCAGGGGTTGGATGGCACAAAGGAGTAGGTCGGCCCCTTGCTCAGGAGATCGATCTCGACCTCCCGGCCGAGGCGGTCTCTCAATTCATAGGCCATGATCGTGCCGCCGAGACCGGCACCCAGAACTGCAATGCGTTTCATGATGGCTCCTCCAATTGGTGGAGGATAGTATCTACGAAACTACATATATATCAAGTAGACTATTTTCTTAGACGTCTTCTGCCCGGGCGCGCTGGACGATGTCGTGCCAGCCGCGCTTCCACAGGGCCAGGCCCCCGGCCGCCATGACGGCGAAGCAGGCGAGCAGAAGGAGAATGAGAAGATGGCGCTCGGTCTGCGGCAGTGGGAGGTCCTGGCCGTGTGAGGCTGGGACATGGACGAGCCGAACGGGGGCGGCGCGTGCGATGCTTCCCGTCGTCAGATGGTCGGCACGGGTGTCGTGAACCGTCAGACTTTGGGCGACTGGCGCTGTGGCGGGTGGCGTGGCGGCGCCGGGGCTGGCGAACATAAACAGGGCCAGAGCCAGGCCGCTGGCGGCCGCCAACCACGCGAGGGATCGGCTCCGACGGGAAGGAGGTGTGCGTGCTTCCAATTCGTAATCCATGGCGGGTGCCTTCGTCTCGTTGACTTGACCGCATGAAACCGTGTGATCACGTCCGCAGAACGACGAAATTGTGGCGTTTCGCATATCGAATTGTGATTTCGCCGGTCAGCGCAAAATTGGTGCGGATGGGGAGACCGCGCCATGGTTCGATTCTCTTCAGCTTCCGATGCTTTTGGCTTGAAAGGCGGGGCCTCTTTCGCCATAGAGCTTGGACCTGAGGCCCCAGTGACCGGGGCCGATGTTCAATCAGCTCAGGACCTGCACAATGGCTTTCCTCGCCGACGCCCTTTCCCGCATCAAGCCTTCCGCGACCATCGCCGTCACGCAGATGGCCCGGGAACTCAAAGCGCAAGGGAAAGATGTGATTTCGCTTTCCGTTGGTGAGCCTGATTTCGACACGCCCCAAAACATCAAGGATGCGGCTGTGGCCGCCATCGCCCGCGGCGAGACGAAGTACACGCCGGTTGCCGGCATTCCGGAACTGCGCAAGGCGATCGCTGACAAGTTCAAGCGGGAGAACGGTCTCGACTACAAGCCCGAGCAGGTCATTGTCGGCACGGGTGGAAAGCAGATTCTTTTCAATGCCTTCATGGCGACAATCAATCCGGGCGATGAAGTCGTCATCCCGGCGCCTTTCTGGGTGTCCTACCCGGAAATGATCGCACTGTGCGGTGGCACGCCCGTTTTCGTCGAAACGACACTCGAGAACGACTTCAAGCTCACCGCCGAGCAGTTGGACAAGGCGATCACGCCGAAGACCAAGTGGTTCATGTTCAATTCGCCGTCCAACCCCTCGGGTGCTGCTTACAGCAAGGAAGAACTGAAGGCGCTGACCGACGTGCTGATGAAGCACCCGCATGTCTGGGTTCTGACCGACGACATGTACGAGCATCTCGTCTTCGGCGACTTCGTCTATTACACGCCTGCCCAGGTCGAGCCCGCGCTCTACGAGCGCACCCTGACGATGAACGGCGTCTCCAAGGCCTATGCGATGACCGGCTGGCGTATCGGTTATGCGGCAGGCCCGCTGCCGCTGATCAAGGCCATGGACATGATCCAGGGCCAGCAGACCTCAGGTGCCTGCTCGGTTGCCCAGTGGGCGGCCGTCGAGGCGCTGAACGGTCCGCAGGACTTCATCACGGAATCGAAGAAGGCCTTCGAAGAGCGCCGCGATCTGGTTGTCTCGATGCTGAACCAGGCCTCGGGCATTGTGTGCCCCAAGCCGGAAGGCGCCTTCTATGTCTATCCGTCCTGCGCTGCACTGATCGGCAAGACCGCGCCCTCCGGCAAGGTCATTGCAGCCGACGAGGACTTTGTCATGGAGCTTCTGGCGACCGAGGGTGTTGCCACCGTGCACGGCTCGTCCTTCGGCCTCGGCCCGAACTTCCGTGTGTCCTACGCGACGTCCAACGAGAAACTGGAAGAAGCCTGCAGCCGCATCCAGCGCTTCTGCGCCTCGCTGAAATAAGACCGACGTTAAGGGTTTTTCCGAAGGGTTCGCCATAAGGCGGGCCCTTTTCGCATTGGGGCACTGGCTCAGGCATCCGCCTGTCTTGGTGCGGTCTGATGTCATGCCGGGGTTTTTATGCCGTTGCCGACATACGGTGCGTTGGCGAAGATCTTCTCCCGGTCTCGCCACAGGGCGGGCAGGGTGAGAAGGCCGAGCGCCGCAAAGGTGATCGCGGTCTTGGTCAGTTGCGACAGTTCGGGCGTACGGGCATCGAGATAGTAGACCGCGTAGACGATCAGCACGTGCCAGACGTAGATCTGGAGCGAATGACGGCCCAGGAGCTGGAGGATGTTCAGCGTGAAGAGGCTTGTCAGTGTCGAGGCGATCCGGCGGATCAGTGCATTTTCGTGGCGCGGGCCGGCGATCAGGATCCAGGCGAGGCCATAGGCGACGGCTGCAAAGTTGATCAGATAGACGGGGCCGAAATCGGCGCGGACTTCCATCAGGCCGAATTTTTCCAGCACGAAGCCCGGCATGAAGCCATGGGCGGTCGCGACGCGCAGCGGCAGGAAGAAGAGGGTGATAGCGAGTGCGGTCCAGACGAGTGTCGTGCGACCAGGGTCGAAAACCTTCTGCCATTCGATCTTCTTCATCGAGGTCAGCGTGCCCGCGATGATGCCGGCGAAGAAGACGATCTGCCAGCCCAGCAGGTTGAACGAAACGCGCAGGCCGTTCTCATCCGGCGCGCCAGCCAGCCAGGCGTCGAGCGGGTAGGTGAGGATGCGATGAAGGCCGAGCTGGGCTGCGAGCCAGACCAGCAGGGAGCCGATTGCGACGCCGAGCCAGTTGCCCCGCAGGCAAAGCCAGATCACCACGGGCGCGAAAACCATATAGGCGATGTATTGCGGCAGGATGTCCATGAATGTCGGCTGGACAAGGAAGGTGGCAATGGGAGCCAGCGAACTCGGGTCGAGCAGGCTGGCATCGCCCAGCCAATTTTCCCAGGCGGACACGGCACCCGGCAAGATGAGCTGGAGAGCGAGTACGATCAGGATGATCGCCATGGCGTAGCGATAGAGTTCCAGCGCACGCGACCAGATCTTGTCACGGCCGGCGGTATAGCCGTCCTTCATCATCTTGCGGCTGTAGACCATGCCGGTCAACAGGCCCGAGAGGAAGACGAAGCCCTGTGCATCTTCGACGAAAGCGAGGTTGCGGTGGTTGATTTCAACGAGCCAGAGGCCCCCGGTGAACACCAGGTGGTTGATCAGCATGAAGACGAGGAAGTAACCCCGCATGCCATCGATCACGTCCAATCTCTTCACGTTCGACTCCCGAGTTGGCCCCCCGGTGATCCGCAGGGGCGATCATCATCCGCATCGTGTTGAGAATGCGGCGGGAGGCCCAATGGAGGCCGATCCTTGCGGGAGGAACGGCAGCTTTCCCCAAAAGTTCCGCGACCAATTGCTCACGGAGCCGTGCCCGAACGGCGATGGATGGGCTTGCCGCGCGCCTCAGAGGCCGAGAAAAGCGAGCATGATGAAGGTGGCGAAGAGAACGAAATGGGTCATGCCCTCAATTGCATTCGTCTCGCCGTCGTTGAGATTGATGGCGGCCGCGACGAGGGTAATGGCAACCATTGTCGTCTGTACCGGGGTCATGGCCATGACGAAGGGCTGGCCCGTGTAAAGCGCGATTGCCTCCATCACAGGCACCGTGAGGATGACGGTGGAGAGGGATGCGCCCATGGCGATGTTGACCACGGCCTGCATGCGGTTTCGCAAGGCTGCGCGCAGGGCGGTGAGTATTTCCGGGGCAGCGGAAATGCCGGCCACGAGGATCGCCGTCAAGGCGACCGGCGCTTCGGTGCCTTCGAGGCCGGCATCCATCATGACCGACATGATCTCGGCGAGAACGCCGATCAGGACGACACCGAAGAGGATCACGGCGATGGACCAGATCGTCGATCCCTTATGCGCCTCGTCCACGGCCGGGGCTTCCTTCGGCGGCGTGGCGGGCGGCGTCTCCGCTGGGCGACCCGCTTCACGGCCGGGATAGCTGTAGGAGAAGAAGTAGCTGTGGGTTCCGACCTGCATGCGCAGGAACAGCGCGTAGAGCGCAATCATCGCCCCGATCGTGAAGGCGGAATAATATTGCCAGCGGTCAGACGGCACGAATTCCGGGACGATCATCGATATGCCCATGGCCGTCAGGATCATCACGCCATAGGTTTTGCCACTGTCGTCATTGTAGGGCTGTTCGCCGTGCTTCAACCCCCCGAGCAGAGCGGCGAGGCCGAGAATGCCGTTGATGTCGAGCATCACGGCCGAATAGATCGTGTCGCGCACCAGGGTGGGGGAGGCGCCGTTGTTCATCATGATGGCGAGGATCAGGACTTCCACAGCGACGGCCGAAAGCGTCAGGATCATCGTGCCATAGGGATCGCCAACCTTGTGGGCGAGGATTTCCGCATGATGGGCGACCCGCATGGAGCCCACGACAATGGCGGCGATCAGAACCGCAGCGCCGACCAGAGAGGTCGCCTGACCCATTTCCAGCACCGCATGTTCTGAGAACCAGGCGATGATGGCGACGGCGATCGGGATGAGGAGAAGTCTTTCCTGCCTGATGAGGGACACGGCTTGTTCCTTGTGGTGGCTTGCGTATGAAACGGGTAGCAGCGCGGCCTGTTCCCGACCTTTCCAGCGACGATTTGCGGTCAGCCGAATTTGATGGAATACTCCGGCTGGAGGAGGGAAGTGGCCATGGTGAAGATCATCTACGAGATCGTCCAACATGATGGTGGCTGGGCCTATCGCCTGGGAGGCGTCTATTCGGAAGCCTTCGCGACGCATGACCAGGCCCTTGAGGCGGTCAGGATCGTCATGGCCGAGCAACAGGTCGGCGACGAGAGTGTGATGATCAGCTATCAGGATGAAACGGGGCGCTGGCACGAAGAATACAGCGACGGAGGAGACCGTCCCGAGGTGGATGTGGTCGACAGCTTTGACGGCGAAGAGCCGCCCTCTCCCTGATCCGGATGCGTTGAACAGGATCAATGGCCTGGCCGGGTCTGTTCATATCCTGATTCAGTGCGGTGGAGGGGCTAATCCTTGCCGTCGCCGACCCTGATCCAGTCGCCGAGACCGGCGGCGAGGGCATCGAAAGTGCTGCGAAACCGCGGCACAGTCTTCAGGTTTTCATGCATCACCACAAAGGTTTCGAGCGCGAGATCGAGCGCGTCCGGCAGGACCTCCACGAGATCGGGATCGCGGGCGCCGATCGCATTCTGGCAAATGCCAATCCCGAGACCGGCGCGGATCGCCGCCAGCTGGACGAGATTGCTGTCGGTGCGAAAGTCGAATGTCACGCCTGCGAGATTGGGGCGGGTTTTCAGCAGATCCCGGATATAGGCGAGCTGTCGATCGAAGCCGATCAAGCGATGCTCCTTCAGGTCCTCCAGCGATTTCGGAACGCCGTGGCGATCGAGATAGCTGCGATGGGCATGAAGGCCGAGCGAGATGTGTCCTATGCGGCGGCTGACCAGGGCGGACTGGGTGGGGCGCACCATGCGGATGGCAATATCGGCTTCCTGCTGCAGCAGGTCCTCGATCCTATCAGAGGCGGATAGTTCTATCTCCAGGTTCGGATGGGCCTCCTGAAACCTGGCGAGGATGGGCGGCAGCGATTCCGCTGCGATCACTTCGCTCGCGCTGATGCGAACCGTGCCGCGCACGTCCTCCATGTCGCCGGAGGCGATACGGGCGAGGGCCGAAGACATGGCAGCCATGGTCTTTGCGTGCGCCCGCATGGCCAGGGCTTTTTCGGTCGGCAGTAGTCCCTGTTGGGTTCGCAGAAAGAGGGGCGCTCCGAAGGCTTGCTCCAATGCTTCGATGTGCCGGCCGGCGGTCGGTTGGGTGAGCCCGAGCGCGCGCGCGGCCGCAGAGAGCGACCCCGTCTCGATGACGAAGAGAAAGGTTCGGTAGTGGTCCCAGCTGATGTGATTAGGAGCCATACATTTTTGAATGTCATGTGTACGATCTTTGGCAATTTTGAATATCACACGGAAATGACAGAGTCACTCCAGTTCAAACACAGGAGATGACAATGACAGACTTTTCCAAGGCCTCCCTGCAGGCTCCCCTCGCGCTCGTTCTCGGCGCCACCGGCGGCGTCGGCGGGGCACTTGCGCAAGCGCTCCTACAGCGCGGCTACCGCGTGCGTGCGATGCACCGTAGGCCAGAGAAGCAGCACCTGATGCGCCCGCGTTATGAATGGGTGTCCGGGGATGCCATGATAGCAGACGATGTGCTGCATGCCGCGCGGGGGGCCAGTGTCATCGTTCATGGCGTCAATCCGCCCGGCTACCGGAACTGGGGCGAACTCGTGCTGCCGATGATCGACAACACGATCGCCGCCGCCCGCGCTGTGGGTGCCCGAATCCTGATGCCGGGCACGATCTACAATTTCGGCGCCGATACGTTTCCGCTGCTGAAGGAGAATAGCCGTCAGGCGCCGCACACCGTGAAGGGTCGGATCCGTGTCGAACTAGAGCAGCGTCTCGAGCGAGCGGCAGGCGAGGGCGTGGTCGTGATCATCGTCCGGGCCGGAGACTTCTTCGGGCCTGATGCAGGAAACAACTGGTTTGCACAGGGTCTGGTCCAGCCGGGCAAGCCCATTCGGTTCGTCCTCAATCCGGGCCGCAAGGGCGCAGGTCATGCCTGGGCCTATCTGCCGGATGTCGCAGAAACCTTCATGCGACTTCTTGACCGGGCAGACGAATTGCCAAGTTTCGCCCGTTTCCATATGGAAGGTTTCTACGACCATGACGGAATGCAGATGGTGCAGTCGATCGGCCGGGCAGTCGGTCGACCCAATATCCTTTCGTTTCACTTCCCATGGCGGCTGACAGGCTTTGTCCGTCCTTTCGTGCCGCTGCTAAGGGAACTGCATGAGATGCGGTATCTGTGGCGGAAGACGATCCGGCTCGACAATGGCGCCCTGTGTGCTTTCCTCGGCGAGGAGCCGCGCACGCCGATCGATCAGGCCGTCAAGGGCACGCTGCGGAGCCTGGGTTGCCTTCCTGAGCCTGACGCCATGGTTGCATCAAAGGGCACAGAGCTGATTGCTGGAGGCGGAAAGTGAGCTGCGCAATGTCCGTTTCCTCGATGCCTCGACTTGGCTTTCGCGCTCTTGCGGCGCTCACCCTTGTCGGGATCGCTGTCCAGTTTTTTCTTGCCGGGATGACGATAGTCGGGGGCGGGACCCGATGGGAGGCGCATGCTGCGACCGGCGGGGCTGTCGGCGTGCCGATCATGGGGCTCTTCCTGACATCCTTCATCGCTGGTCTGCGCGAATATCGGTCGATGGCCGGCGGATTGCTTGGCCTCTACCTGCTTCAGGTCGCGTTGGCGGCCAGCGGTCAGGGCCAGCCGCTGATCGGGGCGCTGCATCCTGTCAACGGGCTGCTGATGGGCTTGCTTGCGGCGCGTCTCACCTTGCGCCTGGGGTTTCGCCGTTGAAGTGACGGCACGTCAGCATAAAAAAAGGGCTCCCGGTTTTGCGGGAGCCCTTTCGCGTATCAGGCGAGAGCCGGATAGGTGGTGTAACCCTCGGCGCCGCCGCCATACAGCGTAGCCTGGTCCAGAGGATTGAGGGCGGCATCTTCCTTCAGGCGGCGGACGAGGTCCGGATTGGCGATGAAGGGGCGGCCGAAGGCGACGAGATCGGCGTAACCGCTTTCGACGGCCTCGATAGCGGACGCGCGGTCATAGCCGTTGTTGGCGATCCAGGCACCCTTGCCTCCGGCGTCGCGATAGGCGGCCTTGAGGGCCTTCCAGTCGAAGGGCAGGACGTCACGTGGGCCGCCGGTGGCACCTTCGATGACGTGCAAGAAGGCCAGATCGCGTTCTGCCAGTGCTTCGACAAGCGCGGTGTAGACGGCCTTGGGGTCGGGATCGGAGACATCATTGGCCGGTGTCGTCGGCGAGATGCGGATGCCGGTCTTGTCGGCGCCGATTTCCCTGGTCACGGCGTCCACGACTTCCAGCGTCAGCCGGATGCGATTCTCGATCGAGCCACCATATTGATCCGTGCGCTGATTGCTGTTCGAACGCATGAACTGCTCGAGCAAGTAGCCGTTGGCGGCATGAATCTCGACGCCGTCGAAGCCCGCCTCGACAGCCGCACGGGCCGCCTTGCGGTAATCCTCGATGATGCCGGGAAGCTCGGCAGTTTCGAGCGCGCGCGGTTCAGATGTTTCGACGAAGGCGCCGGAACCGTCAGCGTTCAGCACATAGGTCTTGGACTTGGCCGCGACAGGGGACGGGGCAACCGGCTTGCCGCCTTCGGGCTGCAGGCTGGTATGGGAGATCCGGCCGACATGCCAGATCTGGGTGACGATCCTGCCGCCCGCCTTGTGCACGGCGTCAGTCACCTTCTTCCAGCCCTCGATCGCTTCGGATTTGTAGAGGCCGGGTACATCGGCATAGCCTTGCGCCTGATGGGTGATCGCCGTGCCTTCACTGATGATCAGGCCGGCCGTCGCGCGCTGGCGGTAATACTCGATGTTCAAATCGTTGGGCACGGCGCCCGGCGAACGATTGCGCGTCAGCGGCGCCATGGCGATGCGGTTGGAAAGCGGGATGCCGCCGACGGATGTCGGTTCAAAAAGCTTGGACATGAAACCTCTCGGGAGTTTCCAATGATGGGAAGGTTCATTGGGAAACCCGATGTGGGGCATCAGAGTGTTTCGTTCAAGGTCTTCACGAATTCGGCAATAGATTCTTCGTTGCGGCGATAGAGAACCCGCTGTCCGACCCGTCGCGAGCTGATCAGGCCGGCACGTTGCAGGGTTGCGAGATGGGCGGACACGGCAGACTGGGAGAGGCCTGAACGTTCGAACTGCCCGGCGCTGATGCCGTCGACCGCTTCGGCATCAGGTATGCCGAAAAATTCCATCGGTTGCTTCAACCAGATCAACATTTCCATGCGGGCCGGGTGTGCCAGCGCCTTCATTACGTCCTCCAGGACCATGTCCCCTCCAATGCAAGCAACCAAAACGAAACTGTGGCGGTGCGATCACAGGGCGCCCGCAGAAATGCGGGCGGTGTCGACTCCGCCTGGCGCTTCAACGGGGAGCGGAGCTTATCGTTCCATCGAGAAAACAAAAAAAGAGGGCCACCGGTAAACCAGGGCCCTTTGAATTGTGAAGGTCAAAAACCTCCAGAGGGGAACAGCTGCTGCGGTGGAACTGGGAGGAAAAAGCCACCATGTGCATCAGCTGTGTGCGATATGGTGGTTTTTTGTGCAGTGAACAATGCTTTTTTATGCATGTCAGGCATGCGCAAGCTGCAGGTCTGTGTGTGTGGCAGACAAAGACGGCCGGTCGATTAAAAGCTCAGAAGTTCCAGTTGCGGGCTTTGGCGACGATGAAGTCCCTGAATGCCTTCAGCTTTGCCGCGTTCTTGATTTCGTCGGGGTAGCAGAAATAGGTGTCAAAGGAGGGGACGTCCGCGCTGGTCACGAGCTGCAACAGACCCGGATCACGCCCGACGATGTAATCCGGCAGCATGGCGATGCCGATGCCCAGCAGGCAGGCGCGCTTGATCGATGTCAGACTGTTGATCTGCAGGTGCGGCATGCGCGGATTGTCGGAGGAGCGACCCGCGACCTCCAGCCAGTTGACGTCCAGAAGGTAGTTTGGCGCCGGCTCCCCGAAGGTGATGATTTTGTGGTTGTCCAGATCCTCGATCGATTGCGGCTCACCATAGCGATTGATGTAGGACGGAGCCGCATAGACGTGCATGTGCACGGTGAAGAGCTTGCGCTGGATGAGGTCCGACTGCTGTGGCTGTCGCAGACGAATCGCGCAGTCGGCGTGGCGCATGTTCACGTCGAGCTCCTCGTTGTCGAGGAGGAGCTGGATCGACATATCGGGGTAAAGCTGGAGGAATTCCTGCACCTTGTCGGTCAGCCACCCCTGGCCGAGGCCTACCGTGGTGGTGACACGCAACTTGCCGGACGGCTTCTCCGTCGTCTCGGTGAGCTGCATTTTGACCGTCTGCAACTTCAAGAGAACGTCATGGGCCGTGCGGTAGAGCAATTCGCCCTGTTCTGTCAGGATCAGGCCTCGGGCATGGCGATGAAAGAGTTTTACGCCGATATCCTGTTCCAGGGAGGAAACCTGGCGGCTGATCGCCGACTGGGACAGATGCAGCTTGTCTGCGGCATGGGTAAAGGACCCAGCTTCGGCAGCGGCGTGGAAAATGCGCAGTTTGTCCCAGTCCAACGGCATGCTGGCCCCCTTCACGTCGGTTTACTCCGCGGCTTGCTGCGCATCCACCGGGATTGCCGACAGGTAGCGTTCGGCTTCCAGTGCCGCCATGCATCCCATGCCGGCGGCGGTGATCGCCTGACGATAGATGTCATCGGTCACGTCACCGGCAGCGAAGATGCCGGGCACGTCGGTCGCTGTAGAATCGGGCGCGGTCCAGAGATAGCCGTTGGACTTGAGCTTCAGCTTGTCCTTGAAGAGTTCGACCGCCGGTGCGTGGCCAATCGCGACGAAGACGCCGTCGATCGGCATGTCGCTGACAGCGCCCGTGAGCCGGTCCTTGAGCCGTACGCCGGACACCGAGGGCGGCATGGGCGGCTTGGCCGGCGCGCCGGTGATCTCCTCGACCGTCGTGTTCCAGAGAACACGGATATTATCCTTGGCGAAGAGGCGCTCCTGCAGGATCTTTTCAGAGCGGAAACTGTCGCGCCGATGCACGACCGTGACCGACTTGCAGATATGCGAGAGATAAAGCGCTTCTTCGACCGCGGAATTGCCACCGCCGACCACGATCACGTCCTTGTTGCGATAGAAGAAGCCATCGCAGGTGGCGCAGGCGGAAACGCCGAAGCCCTGGAAATGCTGCTCGCTTTCAATGCCGAGCCACTTGGCCTTGGCACCGGTGCAGATGATCAGCGTGTCGGCGGTCCAGACCTGACCGCTGTCGGTCTTCACCGTGAAGGGGCGATTGACGGTGTCGACTTCGGTGACGAGGTCGCTGACGATCTCGGTCCCGACATGGATCGCCTGGTTGAGCATCTGTTCCATCAGCCAGGGGCCCTGGATCGGATCGGCAAAGCCTGGATAATTCTCGACATCGGTCGTGATCATCAACTGGCCACCCTGTTCCATGCCGGCGATCAGAACCGGCTTCAGCATGGCGCGGGCGGCGTAGATCGCTGCAGTGTAGCCGGCAGGGCCGGAGCCGATGATCAGCACCTTGGTGTGGCGGGCAGTCATGTCGCTTCCTTTCAACGCGCAGTCGGTGTCGACCGGGGCCTCGATATGGCTCTTGTCCGGTCCTCGCGCAACTGCCGCTCATTTAGGATCGAAGCGAAGCGCAATTCAAGGCATGCAGGCGCATTAGCAACAGGGCATTGCCGGCCCACGCAATAATTGTGCGTGAGCGTGGCTGAATCTTGCCAATTGCGCCGGTTGGAGTAGATAACGGACACATCTTCAAAAGGAACGGCCGTGCTCAAGGTAGAACTCGACGCCATCGACCTCAGGATCCTCAAGGAACTGCAGCGCGATGGACGCATGACCAATGTGGAACTCTCCGAGCGCGTGGGGATCTCGGCGCCGCCCTGCCTAAGGCGGGTGCGCAAGCTCGAAGAGGCAGGCGTGATCGAAAGTTATCACGCAGACCTGAATGCAAGCCGGCTGGGTTACGACCTTGTCGCCTTCTGCATGGTGGGCCTGAAGCACCAGTCGGAAGCCAATCTCAAGGCCTTTGCCGCAGCAACCGACAGCTGGCCGATCGTGCGCCAGGCCTGGATGGTCAACGGCGACAGCGACTTCCTGCTGCATTGTGTGGCGGGAAACCTGACGAAATTCCAGGATTTCGTCATCGAGGTGCTGACGGCGAACGAACATGTCGACACCGTCAGGACGATGCTCACCATCCGGCAAGTGAAGAAGCTGGGGATGGTTGAGATCTGAGGAGGGCGGGTGCCCTCACTCGCATGCTTGCGATTGGCTTGCTGCTGACTGCCGCAGCAGAAGGGTCACGGCGAAGACCGCACCTCCTGCCAGAATGAAAAAGCTCTCGCCGATCGCCAGACGATTGTTCGAATTGGTCGCTATGGTGCCGAGGAAGAAGACGGTGATCGTCAGCATATAAGCGAGCGTGCTGGTGGCGATCAGGCCTTGCCGTCGAGCAGCCAGCAGCCGCTGCAGTGCTGCGACCATGAAGATCCCCAGGAACGCCAGGCCAAGGAGACCGTGGCGGACAACGATCTCCAGGAAGCCGTTGTGAAGCAGGGTGTAGCCGACATCTGCATAGGTCGTCTTGTACCAGTCCTGCAGCCACAAGTTCCCCCGGCCGAAGAAGGGGGCGGTGTGGAACAACTCCAGCGCGTTGGACCATATCATCAGCCGTTCGCGCATGGCTTCGGGGGTTTCAGGATCTTCGATCGCCTTTTGCATGGCCTCCGACAGATTGGTCGATACCACTGCCGATGTCAGTCGCTCGGTGGCCGTAATGGTTGTACCGGCAACCTGGGTTACGACGGATGAAGCAGAGACCGCTGCGATGACGGCGGCGATGGTCAGACCCGACAGGACGACGACGCGCCATCGTCCGGGGATGTGCGCCAGGCACAGCAGGCCGGAGAAGGCAAGCGTGCAGGCGAGTGCGAGCCAAACGCCCTTTGATTGAGCTCCGAGCATCGCCAGGAGGGATAGGAGAGCCGTTGCCGAGCAAAGCGCCATGGTCGGCCATTTCCAGCGGGTGCTCAGCCTGCCAGTCTCTGTCGCATAGCTCAGCAGGAATACGGCGCTCAGAAACAGCATTCCGCTGCCAACCCCAGCATGGATCGGGTTCTTGTGGAACAATGGCGGGTTGCGCACGCCGCCGAGCACTTGCGTGACATCCAGCGTCGCCATGAGCCCGATGAGGCCTGCCGCCAGAAGGATCAAGCAGGCAAGATAGAGATGGTTGCGCGTGAGATAGAGAGCCGCGCCGCTGGCGGGGAAAAAGACGGGGAAGATGTAGAGCCATTCCGACGCGCCTTTTTCGTCATAAAGGACGATCCCGAACGAGAATCGAATGGTCACATATATCGCCCAGCCATAACAAAGCAGGGCCAGCCAATCATACGAGACCTGCGTCAATTCCCGGCGATGGTAGATTGCGACGAAGGCGACCATCGCGAGCGTTACATAACGATAGACGTCGCTTTCGACGAGGATAGCCGATGCGAGCAGGGCCCAAAGCGAGGCTGTTACCAGTTTGAGGATCGTCGCCCTGTGATCGAGGATCAAACCTTCAGCTGTCGCGCGCATATCGCACCCTCCGAACGGTCTCGAGGATGCGGTGCACATAGGTCTTCGATCGCTTCCACCATGGGAATTTAGTGGCCTTGTAAACGGACCGGCTTGCGATTGTGGTCTCCTGGCGGCCTGCCATGATGAGGTTCGTTCTGACCGTGCAGATGCTGGCCCCCGTTGCCCAACCGCGCTCAAGGGCGACATCCCAGGGATATTCCATGCGTGCGAGGCCGTTGAGGAGCTTGATCGCTCCCGTGTGGCTGGCCGCATAGCAGGCCGCCGAGCCCATGGGGCCGTGGGTTGCCCGGCCGACACTGTCGCCGAGCGACGAAGTGCCAAAGAGCCTGAAGCCGACCACGCGGTGGTTGAAGAGCTTGATGACATCGGCTGTGGGCACTGCGTCGAACGCCGCTGCGACCCGCGCCGGCAGATCTCTTGTCAGTTCCACGTCGTCTTCGGCGATTATTCCGATGGGCTCCCCGGAATCGACAAATGTCCGCAGGGCTTGGAGATGGCTCCGATAGCAGCCGTATTCGCCCGGCAACATGGTGCGGCCATTCTTGCGTCGGAACGCCGGATCGTCGCAATCAATACGGTCGTCAGCCTGGACCAGAGAGCCGTCTAGTCCGGGAACGCGAACCACATCCAGGTCTAGTTCTGCCCCTTGCCGCGTGATCGAATCCCAGCGCTCCCTGGAGCGATCCAGATTGATTGCGTAAATCTTGACGTCCATTCGCCCATCCATTCCAAGCCAGTTATATCGTCGCCGACATCAACCAACTCGGTCCCTGCTGCCCCGAGCCGGGGCAGTAGCATTTTCGCGCTCGTGCGTGCAAGCGAGGCAGATTACGCAACCACTGTTGTTGGTCCGATTGTTGTTCTGGCCAACGTTGCCCGAGCTTGCCCGCTCGCCTCAGATGGCGTGCCAGAAGTCACGGAGCCACCTGAAATCGCCGATGCGCCGATACCATTTCTTCCCGCCTCCGTTGAGCGCCTCACCCATCTTGGGGCTTCCGGCAAAAACGACAATGCGGGCATTTCTCGGGAGGGACGGGTCCTTCCAAAAGCTCTGCGGAAATCCTGGGACACAGTCGTTCTTAAAGCTGACGCAGAGATCTCTCGGCCAATAAGTGAGCTTGCCCCGTTTGAACAGGTAGTCACTCAGAAATTGCTGCTCGTGCTCGTAGTCCCTTGCTGCCTTTGCGGGATCAGCGAGGTAGCTGTCGAGGATATCCGGATGTTTGCCGAATTCGAAACGAAACACCGAGCTGTTGCCGACCATTGCGAGAAAGGCGTTGCGCTTTGAGTTGATTTTCCTGAGAGGCTTGGAGCGAAACAGGTCATCGTCGCGAATGATCAAAAACTCGCCCGGTAGGTCGAAGAAAACACTCATGTCGGCAACGATGACGAGATCTAGGTCGAGAAACAGGGTGGGGCCGGACAGATTGGCGAGGTTGGCCGCAAACACGGAAAGTTTTTGCCAGCGTAGATCCGTCTCGCCGGCCCGCATCTTCAGGAACGGCAAGGGCGCGACTTCGATGTCAGGGTCCAGGCCCTCTGCGTCGTCGGTAAAGCAGACAAAACGATGCGGGCGTGCGAGGTGGCGCTTCACCCCTCTGCGAAGGTTGTTGACGTATTCCGGGCCATACAAGTCGCCCCACTTCATGCAGATGATGTTTACCAGTTCTGCCAACGAACGTGCTCCAAACTCAGGCGGTAATCGAGTTGTCTGATTAGATATAGAATTGCCATGCCGTGAGTGCGGCTCAGGGATGAAGGCGTTTGTACTGCTCACCGAGGGACAAGGCTTCCCTTTCGATCGAAAAGATCGAGCGGGCGTGGGCGAGTGCGTTTTCCGACATCTTTGCCAAGTTTTCGGGAGAGGCGATCATCTGGGCGGTGGCGCGGGCCATGGCTTCAGCGCCTACCGTGGAAAGCACCACGCCCGTTGCGGGCGCCTCAGTCCTGACCAGTTCCGAAAATGCCCCCACATCGGTTGCCACGACCGGCGCCCCGGTTGCCATTGCCTCCAGTGGGGTGAGGCCGAAGCCTTCCCAGCGCTGCGGTGCGACAAAGAGGTCGAGGGTTCGGTACCAGTCGGCGATGTTCTTGTGTTCGCCAACGAAGAGGATGCGGTCGGCGAGGCCTGCTTCCTTGACCTTCGCCTTCAGGCCGTTCTCGAAGTCGATGTGCTTTGCGGTGGCGCGGCCGGCGATGACGGCTGCCAAGTCGGTGCGCGCGGGCAAGAGCTCGATCATCGCATCGACGAACATGTCGGTGCCCTTCTGGTGACGTACGCGGCCGAAGCAGCCGACGTAGCGCAGCTCGGGGTCAAGGCCGCAGGCGCGCTTGGCCTCCGCCTTGTCTTCGGCGGGCCGAAAGATGTCGCAGTCGATGCCGTGCATGATGACGGTGTTCGGAACTTCAAGGTATCCGGCGGTCTTGGCACTCGTCGCGATCACCGCGTCCATCTGACGGATCAGGAACTTGGTCCAGGCGGAGTGCTTGCGCTGCGAGGCAGACGTAAAGACGAGCTTCAGGGGCATGCGCAGGACATCGCGCAGGACAATGCCCGGCAACATCTCGATGTTGCGGCGGGCATGCCATACACGATGGCTTGCACCTTCGGGCGCGCGCCAGAGCTTCCAGAGATCGATTAAGCGCAGATGTGGCAGGTGAGGCGGCAGACCTGGACCGAGGACCGCGACCTTCTGGCCGAGGCGGTTCTGGACCGGAACGAGCTGGATGATCGTCGAGGTGACGCCGGAGAGCCGTTGCTTGAGATTGGGGGCGATGACGTGGATCCCGGCGGGATCCACGTAGTTCTTTGTCTCAGGCATCAGCGGAACCCGTCCACCATCAGCCCCACTTGACCGCGAGGATCTCGTAGGCCTTGGAGCCGCCCGGGGCGACGACTTCGATGTTGTCGCCGACTTCCTTGCCGATCAGCGCGCGGGCGATCGGCGAGGAGATCGAGATACGGCCGGCCTTCACATCGGCTTCCTGGTCGCCGACGATCTGGTAGGTCTTCTCTTCGTCGGTGTCCTCGTCGATGAGCTTTACGGTCGCGCCGAACTTGATCTTGGAGCCGGACATCTTCGAGAGATCGATGACTTCTGCACGCGCGATCAGGTCTTCCAGTTCGCCGACGCGGCCCTCGTTGTGGCTCTGCGCTTCCTTGGCGGCGTGATACTCCGCATTCTCGGAGAGATCGCCATGGGCGCGCGCCTCTGCAATCGCCTCGATGATGCGTGGACGCTCTTCCTGCTGGCGCCAGCGCAACTCTTCGTTGAGCCGGACGAAGCCGTTCTGCGTCATCGGTACCTTGTCTACCATTTCGTCTTCCTTCGTATTCATGGCCGCACAGCGGACACAAAAGAAAACAGGTTCCGAAGCAAAGCTGCGGAACCATGTCACAAATCAGGTTGAGCAGGACTATAGCAGAATGGTCAGCGCAATTTCCAGAGTTTTCGACACTTGATTCCACATCGCCGTTCCAGGCTCGAAAACGCTAACTTTCTCAATTGCTTGGCAGCTGTGGAGACGGAATGTCGCAGGCCTTTTTCTTGACGGAAGCCAAGAGAACGTATAGAGAACATAAAAATGAAGAAGTCTCTCAAAGAACGTCTCGCCATTCTCTCCGACGCTGCCAAATACGATGCGTCCTGCGCGTCGAGCGGGACGACCAAGCGCGATTCTGCGGCCTCTGGTGGTCTGGGTTCGACAGAGGGTTCAGGGATCTGCCATGCCTATGCGCCGGATGGTCGATGCATCTCTCTGTTGAAGATCCTGCTGACGAATTTCTGCATCTACGACTGCGCCTATTGCATCAATCGCTCGTCGAGCAATGTCGAACGCGCCCGCTTTACACCGGAGGAAGTGGTTTGGCTGACGATCGAGTTCTATCGGCGCAACTATATCGAGGGGCTGTTTCTGTCGTCTGGCATCATCCGCTCCTCCGACGATACGATGGCGGAAATGGTGACGGTCGCGAGAGACCTCAGGACCAAGCATGATTTCCGCGGCTATATTCACCTGAAGACGATCCCCGAGGCCTCGGCGCATCTGGTGGAAGAGGCAGGGCTCTATGCCGACCGTCTGTCGATCAATATCGAATTGCCGACCGATCACGGGCTCGAACGGTACGCTCCTGAAAAGCGGCCCGTGAACATCCGCCGGTCCATGGCGGATCTGAGGCTGAAGATCGATGAGGCCCGCGAGCCAACGCATACCGGTCGGCGCAAGAAATTCGTTCCCGGCGGACAGAGCACGCAAATGATCGTCGGGGCTGATGGCGCCGATGACGCGACGATCCTCGGATCGAGTGCGCGGCTCTACAGCTCCTATGGCCTGAAGCGGGTCTATTATTCCGCATTCAGCCCGATCCCGGACAGTTCGAAAAACCTCCCGCTGATCAAGCCGCCGCTGATGCGCGAGCATCGCCTCTATCAGGCCGACTGGCTCTATCGCTTCTACGGTTTCTCGGTCGAGGAGATTTCGTCGATCGGGCAGGGTGGCATGCTCGATCTCGAGCTGGACCCGAAACTCGCCTGGGCGCTCGCCAATCGCGACCGCTTTCCTGTCGATGTCAACAAGGCGGATCGTGAGACGCTGTTGCGCGTGCCCGGTTTCGGCACAAAGACGGTCAACGGACTTTTGTCTGCCCGGCGCCATAGGCGGGTGAGGCTCGAAGACCTGGCGCGGCTTGGCGTGTCCTTGAAGAAGGTGCGATCCTTCATCGTCGCAGAGGGCTGGTCGCCCAATCGCAGCCTCGACCGTACGGATCTTCGCGCCGTCTTTGCGCCGCCGGCCGAACAGTTGTCGCTCTTTTGATGCGGACGGTCACGCTCGACGGGCGAGGGGAGTTCGGTGAATGGCGGCATGCCGCCCGCCGTCTGCTTGCAGATGCGGTCGCGCCGGACGAGGTTCGCTGGCAGGTTGCTGGACAGGGGGAGGATCTGTTCGGCGCGGTCGATGGGCCAGAACCCGGGCACACCGCGCCGTCGGACATGGTCGTGCCCAAGGGTTTCATCGAGGCGGCAGAAACGGCGATCTGCCATTCGGATCCTGATCGGTTTTCGCTTCTCTATCGCATCCTCTGGCGCCTCCAGGAGGAGCGCAGCCTGTTGCAGGTGAGGTCCGATGCCGACGTCGCACTGCTCATGCGACTGATCAAGAATGTAAGGCGTGACAGCCACAAGATGAAAGCCTTCGTGCGGTTTCGCGAGGTAGAGGCTGTTCAGGCCGAGCGCCGGCGTTTCGTCGCCTGGTTCGAGCCGGAGCATTTCATCGTCTCCCGCACGGCGGGCTTCTTTCAGCGGCGCTTCACCGACATGGACTGGTTGATCGCAACGCCCAGGGGATCTGCCGCCTGGAACGGTGAAGCGCTGAAGACCTCGCGCGAGCCTGCCGCCCGACCGACGGCCGAGGACGCGACGGACGAACTCTGGCGTACCTACTTCGCCAATATCTTCAATCCGGCACGTTTGAAGATCCGAGCCATGCAGTCGGAGATGCCGAAGAAATACTGGAAGAACATGCCCGAGGCGTCGCTCATTCCAGACCTGATCGCGGGCGCCGAACGTCGCGTGGCCGAGATGGCAGCGCGGCAGGCGAGCCAGCCGCCGGCCTTTCACGAGCGGTTACAGGCGCAGTGGCGTGGACGGGACGAAGAGGCGGCGGTCGATCTGCCGCCGCTTGATCGCCTGCGTCAGGAAGCGTCCGCTTGCACGCGGTGTATACTGCATTGCCATGCGACACAGACCGTATTCGGCGAGGGACCCGTCGATGCCGAAGTCCTCTTCGTCGGCGAACAACCCGGCGACACCGAGGACCTCGCGGGACGACCTTTCATCGGTCCCGCCGGGAAGGTCTTCGACGAGGCCATCGAGGCGGCTGGGATCGACCGGAGCCAGGTGTATGTCACCAATGCCGTCAAGCATTTCAAATACGAGCGGCGCGGCAAGCGGCGCATCCACATGCGCCCCGATGCAGGCGAAGTCGCCCATTGCCGCTGGTGGGTGGCCAAGGAAATCGAGGTGATCAAGCCGCGCATCGTGGTGGCACTGGGGGCAACCGCCTATCTTTCGCTTACGGGCGAAAGCCGGCCGATCGCCGAAGTCCGCGGCATGCCGATCCCGATGCAGGAAGACCGGATGCTGCTTGTCACAACACATCCTGCAGCAATCTTGCGTATGCCCGATGAGGATCTGAAGGCACGCAGTCTCGAGGCCTTCCGATCCGATCTGCAAGGTGTGAAGCGCCTGCTCGACACCCTGCCGGGCCTCTAGCAACGATCTCTATTGGCCGGCAATCCGGCTTTCGTCGAGCTCGGTGCGGGCGTAGACTCTTGCGGCTATGGCGGCAAGCAACAGCAGGGTCAAGGTGGCGAGGGCGCAGCAGAGCGCGAAGCCATGGGCATAGCTCTCGCGTGCCAGGTCGAGCCAGGGGGCGGCCAGATTTCCGCTGTTGCGTGCCAATTCAAGCGCCGTCCCCAATGTCGAAATGACCAAGTCCCTGTCTGCCAGTGAAAGCGCGGTTAGATCCGCATTCTGCATCCCGAAGCGATAGATGAGCGTTCCGAGGCTGCCGAGGATCGCCACGCCCAGTGCTCCGCCAAACTCCGCACTGGTCTCCGAAATGGCGGAGGCGGAGCCCGCCCGCTCCGGAGGGGCTGTGCCGACGATCAACCCCGTCGTTGTCAGGATGACGGGTACGAAGCCCAGGCCCATGATCATGCTGGCGCCGAGCACGCCGATGAGGCTCGAATGCCAGGCGGCGATCGCCATCAGCCCGGTGCCAAGTGCATTGACCACAAGTCCCAGCAAGACGGTTTTCACCGGCCCCAGCCTGTTCGTCACGCGCCAGGCCTGGAATGACATGACGGTGAAGACCAGCGATGAGGGAATGGACCAGAGGGCGGCCTCGAGCGGCGTGAGGCCGATGACGAGCTGCATAAAGAGGTTCTGGAAGAGGAAGATGCCGAAAATGAAGAAGACGCCGGCGAGGTTGACCACCAGTGAAGCGGTGAAGGCCGGGATCCTGAACAGCGCGAGATCGATCATCGGGTGCTGGAGCATCTTCTGGCGCTTGACGAAGATGACACCGACAGCAATCCCAAAGAGAATCGGCAGAAGCTGTGTGGAGTGAAAGCCCTCGGCTGCCATGTTCTTGAACCCGTAGACGATGGGCAGGACGGTCAGAAGCGAGAGCGCGACGCTCATGAGGTCAAGTCGACCGGCATTGTCATCCTTGTATTCCGGCAGAAGGAAGGGCGCCGTCGCCAGGAGCGCCGCCATGATCGGGACGTTGATCAGGAAGACCGATCCCCAGTGGAAGTATTGCAGGAGTACACCGCCGATCAACGGGCCGATGAGGCCGCCCAGCGCAAAGGCGGTGCCCCAGATGCTGATTGCCCGGTTGCGTTCACTCTCGTCGCGAAACAGGTTGACGACAAGCGAGAGAGTTGACGGGGCGATCGTGGCGCCGGCGATGCCGAGAAGGGCGCGCGCGACGATCAGCATGGAGGCAGTGTTGGCGAAGGCGGCAAAGACCGAGGCCGCGCCGAAGAAGAAGGCGCCGGTCAGCAGCACCTTGCGACGACCGATGCGGTCGCCGAGCGTGCCCATGGTGACGAGAAAGCCGGCGACCATGAAGCCGTAGATGTCGTTGATCCACAAGAGCTGGGTGGCCGATGGATCGAGGTCGGCCACGATCGAGGGCGTGGCCAGGAACAGGACCGAAAGGTCCATCGAATAGATGAGGCAGGCAATGGACAGGATCAAAAGACCGATCCACTCCCGCCGCGTCGCCTTTCCGGCGACAGCGTCAACAGTCACGGACATGACAATATCTCACAGTTCAAACCGCTGCAGATTGCCGCAACGAAGCGATTTCGCCAAACGTCAAATATTGATGGGATGGATCACGCGACATGATCGTATCGCCCCAACGAAGGCGTCCGCGATGACAGCTGGGCCGCTGCCGACTGTTTTGCCGCTGTCGGCTTGTCAAGCGGAAGAGGCTCGCGTTTAACACGGGTTCGATCCTGCGGACCCAACGACACCGCTGCAGGATGTCGCTGGGAGATAGCTTTGCAATCGACATTCGTCTTAACCGCTTTGGCCATGCTTGCCTTCGCCGCGAATTCGCTTTTGGCCCGCGAGGCTCTGGGGGACGTTTCGATCGAGGCCGCCGGGTATACAGCCGTGAGAATCATCTCGGGGGCGGTGGTGCTCTATGGCCTGATGCGGCGCGGGCAGACCATCTCTCGCACAGCGGGGCCTGCCTTGCCGGGCGACTGGTGGGCAGCAACGGCGCTCTTCGTCTATGCCATCGCCTTTTCCGCCGCCTATCTTTCCCTCGGGGCCGCGACCGGCGCCTTGATCCTCTTTTCCTCCGTGCAGGCAAGCATGGTCACGTTCGGGCTTTTCAAGGGTGACCGTCCGAGCCTGCGGGAAGTCATCGGCTTCGCAATCGCGTTTGCCGCATTCGTCTATCTCATTCTGCCCGGCGTGGGACGGCCGGACCCGGTCGGCTGTGCTCTGATGATCGCCTCGGGCGTTGCGTGGGCTGTCTACACGTTGCGTGGCCGAGGATCGCAGGATCCGATCGGCCAGACCGCTGGCAATTTTGTCCGGGCCTCCGCCTTCTGTCTGCCGCTCGCTGTGGTCGCAGCCCTTTATGAGACAGCGACGCCGACCGGGGTGCTCCTGGCACTGGCGTCTGGCATCGTCGCGTCGGGCCTCGGCTATGCGATCTGGTATAGGGCGCTCAGGGGTCTTGAGACCTTTCAGGCGGCGCTGATCCAGCTGTCAGTCCCTGTCATTGCAGCGCTCGGTGGGATCCTTTTTCTCAACGAGCGGCTGACGCTGCATTTCATCGTCGCTGGCGCCTGTGTCATCGGGGGCATTGCCCTCGCCATTCTGGCGAAACAGAAACACCCAAGCTGAGCCTCTGTCCTTCAGTTGTCTCCCGCCGCCGCGTGGCGTTCCCTGGCATAGGCGGCAAGACGGGCAAGCGTCTGCTTGCCACCCTCCACTGCGCCAAACTTGAAGGTTGCGTCGCGCGCTTCCTGCGTCGGGAAGACGAGGGTCAGGATGACGCGGGTCTGCTCACCTTCATCGCGAAGGGTGATGATCCCATCGAAATGTGCGGGCTCTCCCATCTCGCCACCGTGCTCATAGGCGATGCGGGTCGGCGGTGCGATGTCCTGATAGCGGATCCAGTTCGGCCAATCCCTGCCGTCCGGACCATGCATGGTGTAGCGCCAAAAACCGCCGACCGAGAATTCAATCTCGTGGGTTTCATTCTGGAAGCCATCCGGCCCCCACCACGCATCGAGATGGCGGGCATCTGCAAACATCTCGAAGACAAGATCGATGGGAGCGGCGACGAGGCGCTCGACCTCCAGGATGCGGGAAGGATCCAGTGTGCTCGTCATCTCACTGGTTTCCTTCTTGCAGGACCTGTTCGAGGCGTTCCAAATTCTGGTCGTTGGCGGCGTGAATGAATTTCTGGATCTCCCGGTTTTCCTCCGTCGGCTCGAACAGCATGCGCCACTTCAGACGTGTGCCCGGTTCCGCGCCCTCGAATGTCATCTCCAGCGTGAAGACGTGCATCGGTTCATGGTGAAGGGCGACCACGCGGCGTCCGGGTTCGATTTCTTGAAAGGTCCACCGGTTGGCGAAATCGGTGCCGTCAGATGATGTCATGGTCACGCGCCAATCGCCGCCGGCGCGAAAGTCGAATTCGTCGATGCGATTGGTAAAGCCGTGCGGTCCCCACCACAGCGCCAGCAGCTTTGGGTCAGCAATCGCGTTGAATACGGCTGACGGGTCTGCGGGGAGCAGACGCTCGTTCAAGATTTCCAGCTTGTCAGTCATTCTTCATCATCCTTCACGTCTTCGCGTTCCTTCTGGATTGCGGCCAGGTAATCCTCCAGGCGATCAAACCTGTGCTCCCAAAGCTTGCGATAATCGCCAAGCCAGCCATCGACAGTTTTCAGGGGCTCGGGTTCCAGTCGGCAGGGGCGCCACTGGGCACTGCGCCCGCGCGAAATGAGCTTCGCCCGTTCCAGCACCTTCAGGTGTTTGGAAACAGCCGGAAGGCTCATGTCGAAAGGTTCTGCCAGTTCGTTGACGGTTGCTTCGCCGGTGGCTAGCCGCGCGAGGATTGCGCGCCGCGTCGGGTCGGCCAAGGCGGACAATGTCAAGGACAAAGGGTCGTCGCTCATGTTTATCCATTCGGTTAATTAACCAAGTGGTTTATTTAACGCCTGCGACGTCAGTCGTCAAGCGGGCGCAGTGAGGTGCGGTGAGGATTTTGCGGTGGGGCCATGCAGAGGCCCGTCCGGGTGGGCGAGCCACGCCCTTCGTCTGAAGTTCCGAGAGCGCGCCGCACGATACGCCAGGGTGTGCTGGCTGATCGGATGGCGGCGCGTCGTTGTCGAGATCGAGAAACTGACGGTGGACCTGTCTCTTTCGCCGGTCAGGAGGGCTGTCTGCCCTCCATAGCCTCAGATACAGATCTCCACCGTCTCAGCCTTGCCTCAGAAATAGCTCTGAAGCGGGCGAACCTCGAGCTGGCCGCTCTTCAGTGCCCGAATGGCTTCGGCGGCAGCCAGGGCGCCGGCCATGGTCGTGTAGTAAGGCACCTTCTGCATCAGGGCGGCGCGACGCAGCGATTTCGAGTCCGAGATCGCCTTGTTGCCGTCTGTCGTGTTGATGACGAGCTGGACCTGACGGTTGCGGATCGCATCCTCGATATGAGGACGGCCTTCCAGAACCTTGTTGATCTTGACCGCCGGAATATCGTTTTCGGCGAGGAAGCGCTGGGTGCCGCCGGTTGCCATGACCTTGAAGCCGATCTGGGTCAGGATCAGGATGGCCGGCAGAACGCGGACCTTGTCTTCGTCACGGACCGAGACGAAGACCGTGCCGTCGCGCGGCAGTTCGACGGAAGCGCCGAGCTGGCTCTTGGCGAAGGCGAGCGCAAAATCGGTGTCGAGGCCCATGACTTCGCCGGTCGAGCGCATTTCCGGCCCGAGCAGCGTGTCGACGCCGGGGAAGCGGGCAAACGGGAAGACCGCTTCCTTGACCGCGATGTGGTTGAGGTTGCGCGGGTCGGGCTTGGCGCCGTAGGCGGCGATCGCGCCGTCGAGCGTTTCGCCGGTCATGATGCGGGCTGCGATCTTGGCGATCGGCGCGCCGATCGTCTTGGCGACGAAGGGCACCGTGCGCGAGGCGCGCGGGTTGACTTCGAGCACGTAGATCACGTCGTCCTTGATGGCGTATTGGACATTCATCAGGCCGCCGACGTTGAGCGCCCTTGCCATGGCGGCCGTCTGGCGTTCCAACTCGTCCAGCGTTGCCTTGGTGAGCGAACGGGAGGGCAGCGAGCAGGCACTGTCACCGGAGTGGATGCCGGCTTCCTCGATATGCTCCATGATGCCCGAGACGAAGACGTTTTCGCCGTCGCAAAGCGCATCGACATCGACTTCGATGGCATTGGTCAGGTAGCTGTCGAAGAGCAGCGGGTTCTTGCCGAGCAGGGTGTTGATCTGGCCGGTCTTGTCGTTCGGGTAACGCTGCTTGATGTCTTCGGGTACGAGGCCCGGGACCGTGTCGAGCAGATAGGACTGCAGCATGGATTCCGAATGGATGATCTGCATGGCGCGGCCGCCAAGCACGTAAGACGGGCGCACGACCAGCGGAAAGCCGATTTCGGAGGCGACGAGGCGAGCCTGCTCGACCGAATAGGCGATGCCGTTGTTCGGCTGGTTGAGGTCGAGCTTCATCAGGAGCTTCTGGAAGCGGTCGCGGTCCTCGGCGAGGTCGATCATGTCGGGTGCGGTGCCGAGGATCGGGATGCCGCTCTTTTCAAGCGCTTCGGCAAGCTTCAGCGGGGTCTGGCCGCCGAACTGAACGATGACGCCGACGACTTCGCCCTTTTCCTGCTCAGCGCGCAGAATCTCGATGACGTCTTCGGCCGTCAGCGGCTCGAAATAGAGGCGATCGGAGGTGTCGTAGTCGGTGGAGACGGTTTCCGGGTTGCAGTTGATCATGATTGCTTCAAAGCCGGCATCCTTAAGAGCGAAGGCGGCATGGCAGCAGCAATAGTCGAACTCGATGCCCTGACCGATGCGGTTCGGGCCGCCGCCGAGGATGACGACCTTCTTGCGGTCGGAGACCTGGGCTTCGGAGCGCAGCTGACCGACGAAGGGCGTCTCATAGGTCGAATACATGTAGGCGGTCGGCGAGGCGAATTCGGCAGCGCAGGTGTCGATGCGCTTGAAGACCGGGCGGACGTTGAGGCCATTGCGCAGTTCGGCCACTTCCTTCGGGCGCTTGCCGGAGAGCGAGGCGAGCCGGGCGTCGGAAAAGCCCATGGCCTTGAGGGTGCGCAGGTTTTCGGCATCCTCCGGCAAACCATGCTCGCGAACGCGGGCTTCCATGTCGGTGATCGCCTTGAACTGGGCGATGAACCACGGATCGATCTTGCAGCCTTCGTGCACTTCTTCCGGCGACATGCCGAGGCGCAGCGCCTGGGCGACCATGCGCAGGCGATCCGGGGTCGGGGTGCCGATGGCCGCACGGATGGCGTTCTTGTCATCGGCGCTGTCGCCGTTTGCACCCAGGCCGGGGATCTCGATTTCGTCGAGGCCGGTCAGACCGGTCTCAAGGCCGCGGAGCGCCTTTTGCAGGCTTTCTGCGAAGGTGCGGCCGATCGCCATGACCTCGCCAACCGACTTCATCGCGGTGGTAAGCGTGGTGCCAGCGCCGGGGAATTTTTCGAAGGCGAAGCGCGGGATCTTGGTGACGACGTAGTCGATCGAGGGCTCGAACGAGGCCGGCGTCGCACCGCCGGTGATGTCGTTTTCGAGTTCGTCCAGCGTATAGCCAACGGCGAGCTTGGCAGCGACCTTGGCGATCGGGAAGCCGGTGGCCTTCGAGGCGAGAGCGGACGAGCGCGAGACGCGCGGGTTCATTTCGATGACGACGAGGCGGCCATCGGCCGGGTTGACGGCGAACTGAACATTCGAACCGCCGGTCTCGACGCCGATCTCGCGCAGCACCGCGATCGAGGCGTTGCGCATGATCTGGTATTCCTTGTCGGTCAAGGTCAGCGCGGGGGCAACGGTGATCGAATCGCCGGTGTGGACGCCCATCGGGTCGATGTTTTCGATCGAGCAGATGATGATGCAGTTGTCCGCCTTGTCGCGGACCACTTCCATTTCATATTCCTTCCAGCCGAGGACGGATTCCTCGATGAGGACTTCTGTCGTCGGGGAGGCGTCGAGGCCGGAATTGATAATCTCGTAGAATTCGGAGCGGTTGTAGGCGATGCCGCCGCCGGTGCCGCCCATGGTGAAGGAGGGGCGGATGATGGCGGGCAGGCCGACGACGTCGAGGGCCTGGGCGGCAATGGCCATGGCATGGGCCATGTAACGCTGTTTGCGGTCGGTTTCGCCGAGGTTCCACTGGTTCTCGAGCTCGTCGAGCGCCGTGTCGAGCTCGGGGCCTGACAGTTTCGACTTCAGCTCGTTGCGGGCGACTTCATGGGTCTTGCGGTCGGCGTCCTTGATCTCGGTCGCATTGGCGAGCATCGACTTCGGCGTTTCGAGCCCGATGCGGGTCATGGCTTCACGGAACAGGGCGCGGTCTTCGGCCATGTCGATGGCGGCCGGCTTGGCGCCAATCATCTCGACATTGTAGCGATCGAGCACACCCATGCGCTTCAGCGACAGTGCCGTGTTGAGCGCGGTCTGGCCGCCCATGGTCGGGAGCAGCGCGTCCGGGCGTTCCTTGGCAATGATCTTGGCGACGACTTCCGGCGTGATCGGCTCGATGTAGGTCGCGTCGGCGAGGCCCGGATCCGTCATGATGGTGGCGGGGTTCGAGTTGACCAGGATGACCCGGTAGCCCTCTTCCTTCAGTGCCTTCACGGCCTGGGTGCCGGAATAGTCGAATTCGCATGCCTGGCCGATGACAATCGGCCCAGCGCCGATGATGAGGATGGACTTGATGTCTTGGCGCTTGGGCATGGGCTCTATCCGTTCTGTGACCTGCGCGAAAAACCGGCCTGGGTGAGGGAGGTCACCGGCCGGGCGCAGAGAGATGGTCTTTTCAGGCTAGAAGCGGCTTATAGGGAAATGTTCGATCGGAAGGAACCCCGAAATTGATGAATCCGACATGAAATCGCGTCATAGTTTTCTGGACTTCGAAGACGTCCAGGTCGATTGCCGAAGACGGATCTCACTTGTGAGGTTTCATGCTGCCTCCGACGTTGCTGATAAAGGAATCTTCAGCAAAAAGTGTCTTTCTCTATTCCATGAGATCAATGTTCAAACTGCCCTTGGTCAAAAACCGCCTTGCCGTGCTGTGGCGGGAAGTTTTTGGACACTTTCGAAACGACGCGCTCGTCTATGCCTGTGTGGCTGCCTACTCCATGATTTGCCTCGGAGTGCTCCACTTTGCAGGTCATTGGGAACAGTCATCGCATACGCTTTATTTTGTCCAGTGGCCTGTATTGTTTCTTTGGTTCATGCCGATGATGGCAATAACCTTCGATCTCGTGCACGGTATTTACCGCTTTCGCTCTCGGCGTATTCGGGCTTACAGATTGTTATTCGGCGCGAAGCGTTTGGCCAGGCTGTTCTCGGGGATAGTCCTGCTGATGGCTCTGATGATCTTTCAGGGAAGCTTCACCTCGCTTAAAAATATGCTGCCGATCATGGCCGGCGGTTTCTTGTATGACACGCTGCATGCCGACATTGACCGCAGCATCCATTTTGGCCATGACCCGTGGCAGCTACTCTCTCCGCTGGCGGGCCACCCTATTGCCCTTGCTATTGTCGAATGGAACTACAGTGTTTTGTGGTTCGTCCTTTGCTTCGCATCTTTGTTTCTCGTTGCAACCTCTCCTTGGGCTAATGCCGTCCGGACGCGTTACATGCTTATGTTCATGTTTGTGTGGGTGTTCTGCGGAAATGTGCTAGCCGGGCTCTTCCTGTCTGCAGGACCAGCCTTCTATGGGCAGGTTACTGGTGACACGTCTCGATTCGCAGATCAGTTGACTTTCTTGTCAGGCGGCCAAGCTCACGCCTTCCAGTTGTATCTCTGGGAGATCTACGAAAGTGGCGTCGCAGGCTTTGGTTCGGGCATATCGGCCTTTCCAAGCGTCCATGTGGCACTCATAACCATGAATGCTCTCTTTCTGGCAGACAGATTTCCCAAGCTGGCCTGGCCGGCTGCCGCTTACACGTTGCTTATCGTCGCGAGTTCGGTCTATTTGGGCTGGCACTATGCGATCGATGGTTATGTCTCGATACTGGTTGTAGTGTTCGCGCACGGTTTGCTGAAGAAATGGGAGGCGCGCAGCCAGCAACGAGCCGCCCGCGGCCTTTTTGCTGCCGGATAGATCTATGCGCGCTACAGCCGGTGGCAGAGCGGCGGCCATCGATCGTCGTACTTCGTTCGCGGCCGCCTGCTAGTCGATATGCTGGTTGTCACGAGAGTAGCCCATGTCACAATTCGACGTTCCCGACCGTCTGCGTTCGTTCTCTAGTAGCCTAGCGAGGCTCCCGATTGCTCACCTCGGTCAGCGTTACTACACATCAGGCACCTTCCTTCGCGAGTGTGGCAACACCGTGGTCTGCCATCTCGTCGAGACCTCTGAGAGTGCCTCGGCCATCCATGCCGTCCGCGCCCGTTTCCAGGCCATGCCCGGTGCCGACAAACTCGCGTTCACAGCGGTCTCCAGCCTGCATATGACCCTCTTCCAGGGGATCATCGAGACCCAGCGAGCCTTGCCGTACTGGCCGGCGGATGTTTCGCTCGAGGCACCGGTCGACGACATGACGGCCATCTTCATGGATCGGCTGGCACGATTTACGCCGGGCGAAGCCTTCGCCATCGAGGTCACGCATGCGACTCCGAACGGATTGACGCTGGACGGAGTGACGGCGCGGGACCGGCAAGTCCTCAAGGATTGGCGCCGCCGGCTCGCAGACTTGCTCGGCTATCGGCATCCGGACCATGATGCCTATGTCTTTCACATGACCTTCGCCTACATGGTCGAACGTTTCGACGATGAGACCATGGCCGCATGGGTGCCTTTTCTGAAAGATGTCGTCGAGGATATCCGTCAGCGTTCACCAATCATCCGACTGCGGGCGCCGGCTTTCTGCGCCTTTGACGACATGAACCATTTCGAGGAGCTAATCTCCTTCGAGCCTCGGTGAACTCTGCCGTAAAAACGAGAAATGGCGGGCCTGGCCCGCCATTTCACCGGTTGAGCCATTGAGGCCAAGATCAGAACTCTTCCCACTCCTGGCCGCTCGGCGCAGGCTTTGCACCCATGGCGGATGCGATCTTGCTGGCGAGGGCGCGGGCGGGAGAGGCGACGGGACGGGTTGCTGGCGAGGCAGGAGCCGGGCGGACGGGCATGGAGGGAGCCGCATGGGATCTTGCCGCCGGAGCCGGCATTGCCGCCTGTCGGGATGGAGAGCCGAGATTGAACTGGGCGAGGCGGGCGGACAGGGCCTGTACTTCGGTGACCAGCGTGTGCGAGGCCGCATTGGTTTCCTCGACCATGGCGGCGTTCTTCTGCGTGCCCTGATCCATGATGTTGACCGCCGAGTTGATCTCGGCCAGTCCGGTCGACTGCTCGCGGGCCGCTTCGACGATGGCATGGACGTTTGTGTTGATCTGCTGAACTTCGGCGACGATTGCGGTCAGGGCTTCACCGGTCTGGTCGACCAGAGAGACGCCGTGTTTGACCTGTTCGCCTGAGGCCGTGATCAGAGTCTTGATTTCCTTGGCGGCATTGGCGGAGCGCTGGGCGAGTTCGCGAACTTCCTGGGCGACGACGGCAAACCCCTTGCCGGCTTCGCCCGCACGGGCTGCCTCGACGCCGGCATTGAGCGCGAGCAGATTCGTCTGGAAGGCGATTTCGTCGATGACGCCGATGATGTTGGAGATCGACTGCGAGGACTGTTCGATCGCACTCATCGCGTCGACCGCGGAGCGCACCACGTCGCCGGAGCGTTCGGCGCTTTCCTTGGTGCGGCTGACCTGCTGGCCCGCCTCTTCGGCGCGCTGGGTCGATTCCTTTACCGAGCGGGTGATCTGGGAGAGGGCGGCCGAGGTTTCTTCGACGGAGGCGGCCTGTTGTTCGGTGCGGCGTGCGAGATCGTCGGCGGCCGAGCGGATCTCGTTCGAGCCGTTTTCGATCGTGGTGGCATTGTCGCGGAAGGAGTTCATGGCGGCGCACAGCTTCTCGATCGAGTCGTTGAAGTTGCCGCGGATCTCGTCGAGCGCCGGCGAGAAGGGCTTGTCCAGCCGGACCGTCATGTCGCCGTCGGACAGGCGGGCGAGGCCTGCGCGCAACTCGTCGACCACCAGGCGGATTTCCTCTTCACGAGCCTTGTGACCCCTGGAGCGTTCGACGCGCTCAACCTCTTCCTGCTCGAAGCGGGCTTCAGCGTCTTTTTCCAGCTCGACCTTCTTGCGGTTGCTTTCCAGGAGGACCTGGAGCGAACGGGAGAGATCACCGAGTTCGTCGCCGCGATCCCTGTCGGTCAGTTCGACGTCGAGGCGGCCGGCTGCAATCTCGGTTGTCTGGCCGATGACCCGGTTGATCCGACCGACGAAGCGGCGGGCGAGCAACCAGCCAACGACCATCAGCAGGATGGTGGCGCCGATGATGATGAGGGCGGATGTGGAGACCGTCTCTGTCAGGGCGCCGAGCACGGTTGCGCTCGGC
Source organism: Rhizobium sp. 'Codium 1' (assembly GCF_020889605.1). Taxonomy (NCBI): domain Bacteria; kingdom Pseudomonadati; phylum Pseudomonadota; class Alphaproteobacteria; order Hyphomicrobiales; family Rhizobiaceae; genus Rhizobium; species Rhizobium sp. 'Codium 1'. The sequence continues at coordinate 44,021 of NZ_JAJGPW010000002.1, read as the reverse complement.
ACCGCAACGACCACGTTCCACACGGCGCCGGGAAAGGGCTCGATCGGGACCGCGACCGCCATGCGTTCGACGCCGTCCTTGTCGACGATGGTGCCGACGCTGCCGGGTGCTCTGAGGACCGTCTCCCAGGCAGTGGTGTCGACGCCGCTGTCGCTCAGCGGCTTGCCCATCACATCCTTGTCCGGATGGCTGACGAAGGCATTGGCCGAGGAGAGGAGGGCGATGTAGCCGTCGCCCAGCGGACGCTTGGCGGCCAGAGCCGTCGCCGTCTGGTCGAGATCGATGTCAGCGCCGATATAGCCGACCGCCTTGCCCTGATCGAAGATCGGGATGGAGATCGTTGTCATCAACACGTCCTTTCCGTCGACCGGATAGACATAGGGTTCCATGAGCACGGATTTTCCGGTCTTGACCGGCAGCTGGTAGTAGTCGCCAGCGCCCGGCTTGTCGTAATCGACGAGCACATCGGTCTTGATGGCGCCGGCAGAGCGGAAGATGTAGGGCACAAAGCGGCCCGTCGCGTCATGGACCGGCTTGCCGGCGAAGTCTGCATCCTTGCCGTCATAGGCATCGGGTTCCCAGCCGGTGGAAACGCCGATCGCGCCCGGATAGGCTTCGAGCGCGCTGGTCATCACGGCCATGGCAATGTTGCGGTCGGCGAGGTTGTTGGCGCGCAGGGCTTCCACCGATGTCCGCATGCCCTCGACCATCTGATATGATGCCTTCAGGCTCTCTGCGATGTCGCCCGAGGCATCGGATGCGGCGACGCGCATCTCGTTGATCCCGGCTTCGCGGATGTGGCCATAGGTCAGGCCGACCAGCGTCGCAGCCACCCCGATGGTGGTGACGACACCGAGTCCGACTGTCGAGAAAATATTCCGGCTGGTGGCGGATCTGAAGAGCATGGGCCGTTCCCTCATTAGCCTTGCAGTGTCACAGCGCTTCGTCCGCCCGACAGGCGACCACGCGCATTTGTCTCGAACTCTAAGGGTTCATGGTTAAGTAGTTCTTATATTCGATTGATCCGGTGCGTCCCTTGGGGCTTGCCTCCGGCGAGGGATGGCGAAAGAGTTGGGAGGCGAATCCAATCAAGGCGGGCGGTGCATGTTCGACGACTACGGCAAACACGACGGCATGGGATTGGCGGATCTGATCCGGCGGGGGCAGGTCTCCGCCGTCGAAGTGCTCGAGGCGGCCATCGCCCGCATAGAAGAGGTCAATCCGCAGCTCAATGCGGTGGTTCGGCCGCTGTTCGAGGAGGCAAGGCAACATGTCGGCGCCGGCACCGGTGGTGGACCGCTCGCAGGCGTGCCATTTCTGATCAAGGATCTCCTGGCGCAGGTGGATGGTGTGCCGACTGGAAACGGCAATCGGCTCTGGGCCACCCGGAAGGCGACCGGCGACAGTGAACTCGTCCGGCGGTGGCGCGCTGCGGGCCTCGTGATCGCGGGCAAAACCAATACGCCTGAATTCGGATTGACGCCCTATACCGAGCCCGGCGCGTGTGGCCCGAGCCGGAACCCGTGGGATATGACGCGCACGCCGGGTGGCTCGTCGGGTGGTTCGGCCGCCGCGGTCGCTTCCGGCATGGTGCCGATCGCCTCGGGTGGCGACGGTGGCGGATCGATCCGCATTCCGGCCTCGGCTTGCGGCATTTTCGGGATGAAGCCGACGCGCGGACGCACTCCGGCCGGTCCCTTCATCGGCGAGGCCTGGTCCGGCTTTGCCGTCGAACACGTGCTGACGCGGTCGGTACGGGACAGCGCCGCTGTGCTCGACGCCACGCATGGGCCTGATCGCGGCTCGCCGCATGCGTTGCCGCGGCATGAGGGCACGTTTCTCGATGCGGTGCATAGGGCGCCCCCGCGGCTGCGCATTGCGGTCTCGCACGCGCCTATGCTCGGCAAAGCCGTTGCGCCCGAGGTGATCGCTGCCTTCGACAAGGCGGTGGCGCTGCTCACCGTCCTCGGCCACGAGGTGGTCGATGCGGCGCCGCCCGTCGAGCGCGAGGCCTTCTCCATGGCGTTCCTGACCGCGCTTGCCGGGGAGCTCCGTGCGGACATCGAGTATACCGCCAAGACTTTCGGCGTGAAGATCCGGCCCGGTGACTATGACGCCTCGACCTTCGGCATGGGGCTGCTGGGCGAGGGGTTCACAGCGGCCGATCTGATCACGGCGCACCGCTATCTCAAGCTGTCCGCCCGTTCGATTCTCGGTTTCTTCGATGACATCGACGTGCTGATGACGCCGGTGCTGTCGTCATTGCCTGTCAAGATCGGTGCCTTGCAGCCGAGTGCCGTCGAGAAGAAACTGCTGACGGTTCTCGGTTACCTCGGCGGCGGCCGCCTGTTGAAGAAGCTCGGCATTGCCGAGCAACTGGCGGCGCAGACCTTCGAATTCATCCCCTGGACACCCGTCTTCAATGTCACCGGTCAACCGGCAATGTCGGTGCCGATCGGCTGGTCGCACGAGGGCTTGCCGATCGGCATGCAGTTCGTCGGGCGCTTCGCCGACGAGGATACGCTGTTTTCGCTCGCGGGCCAGTTGGAGAAGGCGCAGCCCTGGACGGACAAACGTCCGAAAATCTAGTCAGAGGCCGGGAACGACGAGCACCTTGACCTCGCCCGGCCGCGACGGATTGCCGACTGCCTCGGGTGCGTCGTCGAGCGAGACCTTGCGCGAGATAAGCGTGTCCACTTCGATCATGCCCGATGCGATCAAGTCTGCGGCGCGGCGATGTGTGAAGGGATTGAGGAAAGAGGTGACGAGTTTCACCTCCCGGAAGAGGAGATCGAAGGGCTCGATCGCGATCGTCTCGCCCTGGGGCATGACGCCGAGGATGACGGCTGTGCCGCCGGGACGCACGAGTTTCGTTGCCTGGATCACCGTTTCGCCGACGCCGGCGCATTCGAGGACGACATCGACCCCGCCCGGGACGAGCCCCGTTTCTCCTGCGATCTGTGCGATGACGTCGCCTGCCGCCGGATCGATGCTGGCCGTGGCGCCGAGGCCTTCGGCAAGGCTGCGGCGGCTCGCCTGACGGGTCACGAGGATGACTGTCGTTGCGCCCGCGAGCCGGGCCAGCTGGACCGTCAACAAGCCGATGACGCCCCCGCCGAGAACCACGACCGATCCTCCGGTCCTGATGTCCGCGAGATCGACCCCGTGCAGGCAGCAGGCGAGGGGTTCGCAGAAGGCGCCGTGCAGCGGGTCGAGATCGGCGGGCAGAAGAAAGGCTTGCTTCTGAGGAACGATGACATAATCGGCGAAGCCGCCATCGCGGTGGATGCCGATGGCCTTCAGGTTTCGGCAGAGATTGACGCGGCCGCCGACGCATTGGCTACAACGACCGCAGGCGATGTTCGGATCGCCGGTGATGCGGTCACCAATGGCAAAGCCCGCAACGCCTGCGCCGAGCTCTTCGACGATTCCACTGAATTCATGGCCGAGGGTCACGGGCGGCGTGCAGGGAAACTCGCCCTTGAAAAGATGGCGATCGGTGCCGCAGACGCCGCAGGCCTCGACCTTGACCAGAAGCTCATCCGGCCCGGGCATCGGCTTTTCGACCTCGCGGGTGAAGAGCCGGCCGGTGGCCTCCAGTCGCATCGCCTTCATGTGTCACTCCTCCCAAAGTGCAATTTCGAGCGAGACTTGCACGCGATGCCCGGCCTGCCAAGGGCTTGCATCGTGCGATCGGGCGGCGTGCCGAGAGAAAGTTGGAGCTTCGCCTCGACGGATGTACCTGCGGCCTCTAGATAGCTCGATCAACGACAATCCAAGGATCCTTCCTGATGATCACCGTGCATTATCTCGACAATTCCCGCGCGCATCGCATCCTCTGGATGCTGGAAGAACTGGGGCTCGACTATCACGTCAAGGTGTATCATCGCACGAAGGACTATCTCGCGCCGAAGGAGTTGAAGGCCGTGCATCCGCTGGGCAAGTCACCTGTCATCGAGGACGATGGACGGGTGGTCGCCGAGAGCGGCGCGATCATGGACTATCTGATCGAGACCTATGGTGGAGAAGGACTGCGACCTGCCGCCGGCACGGACGAGCGGCTGCGCTATCGCTACTGGATGCATTATGCCGAGGGTTCGGCCATGCCGCTTCTGGTGATGAAGCTGATCTTTGCCCGCATTCCAGGTCAGGTGCCCTTCTTCGTCCGGCCAGTCGCGCGCATGATCAGCCAGGGTGTCTCGCGCAAACTGCTCGATCCACAACTCTCCGACCATCTGGATCTCTGGATCGCGGAGGTCGGCAAGGACGGCTGGTTCGCCGGCAAGGACTTCTCCGCTGCCGATATCGCGATGAGCTTTCCGGTGGAAGCCGGCACGACACGGATCGCCGGCGCCAAGGATACGAGCGTCCTGCGCGGCTGGATGGAACGGATCCGCGCCCGGCCGGCCTATCAGCGGGCGCTGGCGCGAGGTGGGGAATACGGCTACGCGAAGGGTTGAGTGACAGCCATTCGCCCCGGTTGCGTGCCTCGCTGCCCAAGAAAATCGCGCGCTCACTGGTGCGAGGGAACAGTTCGGCTATGTTCTCATTGATAGCTGCGTAAGTGGAGAGGGAAGCACCATGGAATGGAGAGGCCGTCGGCAGTCGGACAATATCGAGGACCGGCGCGGGCAATCTTCCGGCAGAGGATTGGGTCGCAATCCCTTTGGCCGGTCCGGGATCCAGCTCCCCATGGGCGGCCGCCGTGGCGGAGGCCTGAGCTTCGGCACGATCATTTTCCTTGTCGTGATCTATTTCGTGCTCAAGGCGATGGGCATCGACATGCTTCAGGTGTTGGGCGACGGCAATGTCGGCGGTTCCGGCTCCGGATACGAGCAGTCGGTCGGACAACGGCCGGCGGGGCAATCCAGCGATGAGACGACCGCCTTTGTCCGGACTGTGCTGGCCGAGACGGAAACCACCTGGAATGCGATCTTTTCCGCCTCCGGCGAGCAATACCGGGAGCCGACGCTGGTGCTTTTCGGTGGCTCGACATCCTCGCCCTGCGGCCAGGCTTCGTCGGCCACCGGCCCGTTCTATTGTCCGGCGGACAGCAAGGTCTATCTCGACACCGAATTCTTCGACCAGCTCGAACAGAAGTTCGATGCCGCCGGCGACTTTGCCCAAGCCTATGTCATTGCGCATGAGGTCGGGCATCACGTGCAGAACCTGACGGGCGTGCTGCCGGAGTTCAACCGCCAGCGCCGGTCCATGGGACAGCGGGAGGCGAACCAGATGTCGGTGCGCGTCGAATTGCAGGCCGATTGTTATGCCGGGATCTGGGCGAAATCGGCTGACAAGGAAGGGATCCTCTCCGACGGTGACCTTGAGGAAGCGCTGAATGCCGCGCAGCAGATCGGTGACGATACGCTGCAGAAGCGCAGCCAGGGCTATGTGGTCCCCGACGCCTTCAATCACGGCACCTCCGCCCAGCGGATGAAATGGTTCAAGCGCGGCTACGACAGCGGCAATGTGAGCACATGCGACACCTTCTCCGGCGCGATCTGACGCGTCGGTTTCCTTACCGGATCAGGAGCGCCGTCAGCCAGAGGCCCAGACCAAAGACCGTATGAGCGGCGAGGTTGAGGGCACGGACCTTTGTGGGGTTCGGTGTCTTTGCGGCTGCCCAGCCGAGCCCAAGGCCCGGCTGCAGAAGGAACCAACCGGCGGCGACCGTGACGATCGCCCAGATCCAGGCGGGCAGGAAGGTGGGCTCGGCGACCCATGCGGCCCCGGCAAGCAGTGCCAGCATGATGCCGTAGGCGATGCCGACGGCGTAGTGTGAGAACCAGCCGAGGGCCAGTTCGTGGCTGTAAGGCTCCGCATCCGCGATCGCGTCATGGAAGATCCGTCCGGATTTCAAATGATAGAACCAGCGTCCGACCAGCGCCCAGTTGGGCCTGGGCTGCCTGAAAACTGTTGTCAGAATGACTGCCCAGATATCCATGGCAAGTGTTGCTCCGACGCCGATGATCGCGCCACGCCAAATCAGTTCCAACATGTCTCGATCATTTCTTGCTGCTTTCAGGGGAGGAGACCATAAGCGCGATCCGTGAAAGTGGAAAAGGTCGGTTTGCTCCATTTTCGACCTCAATTTGCATTTTATGACCGGTGTCAAAGCGCAAACCGCCGAATATCGGCGGATTTTCATCAAAATCTCTGATGTATCGCGCAAAAATTCTGCAGGTTGATGATTTCGTCTTGATGGACTGGGGATTGGCGCCTATCCCGTTACGACATGCCGCTCGCCAGGATCCTGGAAGCGGCTTTTTTCGTTGAGATCCAAGCCATGCACACAGATTTCGCTTCGCTCGAAACCCACGGCCATGCACCTATTGGGGCCGGCAGCTGGACGTCGCATATTCGCGCAACGCTTGCGCTGGGGATTCCGCTGATCGGAGCGCAGCTGGCGCAGCTCGGAATTCACACGACGGACGTCGTGATCGTGGGGCAACTGGGCGCCGTGCCGCTTGCTGCCATGGTGCTGGCGGGCCAGTTCTTCTTCACGATCTTCATCTTCGGCTCGGGCTTTTCCATGGCTGTCATGCCGATGGTGGCGCAGGCCTATGGTCGGGGTGATGTCGTCTCCGTCCGTCGCTCCATCCGCATGGGCATGTGGGTGTCGATCCTCTACGTGCTCCTGACGATGCCGCTGTTCTTCAATGCCGAGACGATCCTGCTCGCGCTTGGGCAGAAGCCCGAAGTTGCGGCACTTGCGGCGGGCTATGTATTCATCATCCAGCTCGGCCTGCTGCCCGCCCTGCTTTTTGCCGTCTTGCGTGCGCTGGTCAGCGCAACGGGACGGGCACGGATCGTGCTCTGGGTGACGCTGGGCATCCTGGTTCTCAACGCCATTCTCGCCTATGCGCTGGTGCTTGGCCATTTCGGGCTGCCGGCGCTCGGCATGACCGGTGCGGCCATTGTCGCCGTCATCGTGCAATGGGTGAGCTTCGTGGCGATGGTCATCTATATCCAGACCCGTGATGAGACGCGGCGCTACGAGCTCTTCATCCGCTTCTGGAGGCCCGATTGGCAGGCCTTTCGCGAAGTGCTGCATCTCGGTCTGCCGATCAGCGTCACGGTTCTGGCGGAGGTCAGCCTATTCAGCGCGGCCTCGCTCTTGATGGGCCGGATCGGCACGATCGAACTTGCGGCCCATGGCATTGCGCTGCAGCTCGCGTCGATTGCCTTCATGCTGCCGCTTGGATTGGCGCAAGCGGCAACCGTGCGGGTCGGTCTTGCGCATGGGCGGGGCAATTATCCGGAACTGGTGCGGGCATCGATCACGGTGCTCGGCATTGCCGGTCTGATGTCCCTGTCGGGCGCAATCCTGTTCCTGCTGGTGCCGCAACAGCTGTCTGCCGCCTTTATCAACGGAAACGCGCCGGCCGCGCCGGCCGTTCTCGCCTTTGCCGGGCCACTGGTCATGGTGGCGGGGTTTTTCCAGCTGGTCGACGGGTTGCAGGCGATCGCAGCGGGTCTGTTGCGCGGTCTCAAAGATGCGCGGGTGCCGATGATCCTCGCTCTCATCGCCTATTGGCCGATCGGGTTTTTCCTCGCCTGGCTCATGGCCTTTCCGCTCGGGATTGGCGGCATCGGCATCTGGTATGGTTTCTGCCTGGGGCTGGCGAGCGCTGCCGTCATGTTGAGCCTTCGCTTCTACCTGAAGGTCCGGCATGACATGCAAACGGCCCGGGGATAAACCGGGCCGTCATCTTCAATCCGTCTGAAATCGCTCAGCGTTCGGCGAGTGCCTGCTCGCCCTTGTTCTCGCGAACCATGTTGATGAAGCGGCGGAAAAGGTAGTGGCTGTCCTGCGGGCCGGGCGATGCTTCCGGGTGATGCTGGACGGAGAAGACCGGCTTGCCCTTGAGACGCAGGCCGCAATTGGTCCCGTCGAAAAGAGAAATGTGAGTCTGTTCAACGCCTTCGGGCAGTGATTTCGAGTCGACTGCAAAGCCGTGGTTCATCGAAACGATCTCTACCTTGCCCGTCGTGAAGTCCTTAACCGGGTGGTTGGCGCCATGATGCCCCTGGTGCATCTTTTCGGTCTTGCCGCCGAGTGCGAGACCCAGCATCTGGTGGCCGAGGCAGATGCCGAAGAGCGGCTTGTCGCTCTTGACCAGGTTCTGGATGACCGGAACGGCATATGCGCCGGTTGCGGCCGGGTCGCCGGGGCCATTCGACAGGAAGACGCCATCCGGGTTCAGCGCGAGAATGTCTTCGGCCGAAGTGGTGGCGGGGACGACGGTGACCTTGCAGTCGAGACCCGCGAAAAGGCGCAGGATGTTGCGCTTCACGCCGAAATCGACGCAGACGATGTGGTATTTGGCATCGGCGGAACCGAGCGTCATGTGGCCCTCGGTCCAGGACCAGTCCTTTTCATTCCAGACCGAAGACTGGCCTGATGTGGCGACCTTGGCGAGGTCGAGGCCTTCGAGGCCGCTCCAGGCCTTGGCTTCGGCCTTCAGGGCTTCGATGTCGAAGACACCATTCGGATCGTGGGCGATGACGGCGTTCGGAGCACCGTTCTCGCGGATCCAGGCGGTCAGCGCGCGTGTATCGACGCCGGAGAGGCCGATAATGCCGCGGCTCTTCAGCCAGGCGTCGAGATGGCTCGCGGCACGGTAGTTTGAAGGCTCGGTGATATCGGCTTTGAAGATGGTGCCGACCGCGCCGTGGCGTGCTGCCGGCGTCAGGTCTTCGATGTCTTCGTCATTGGTGCCGACATTGCCGATGTGCGGGAAGGTGAAGGTGACGATCTGACCGAGATAGGAGGGATCCGTCAGAATTTCTTCGTAACCTGTCAGGGCCGTGTTGAAGCAGACCTCGGCCTGGACCTTGCCGGTTGCGCCGACGCCGTGGCCTTCGATGACGGTGCCGTCGGCGAGAACGAGGAGGGCGGTCGGCTTGCGGGTCGTCCAGGGAGCTGTCGCGGTCATGGTCGTTCCTTTTTGCCCGCGTGCCGGCCCCTTGTCGGAGCGGTATCGCAGGACCATTTATGTTGCAGATCGAAGGCGCGCGAGGTCGCGCGTTTTCAGCCCTGATGTCAATTTGCGTGCAGGTGCCGAGCAATAGACGCATCGCGTCGCGAGGTCAATTCCGGAGTCGCTTACGCTCCGGATTTCTCCCAAGCCATTTCAATGGTTTGTTCAATTCGTTTGCACTGCAGCAGATGTCTGGCTATGAGAACCACTCAAACAAACACGGAAAAGCCACAATCGCCACCGGGCAACGGGCTTTTCACCGGAGAAGAAAATGCTACGCGACACGCTCGCCAACTCGCTGAAAGAGGCCTTGAAGGCCAAGGATGTCCGCAGGACGTCGACCGTGCGTCTGATCCAGACCGCGATCAAGGACCGGGACATTGCGCATCGCGGCACCGGCAAGGATCCGGTGAGCGACGATGAAATCATGCAGATCCTGATGAAGATGATGAAGCAGCGCGACGAGTCCGCCCGCATTTATGCGGAGAACAATCGTCCGGAGCTTGCTGCGCAGGAGCGCGAGGAAATCGAGATCATCAAGTCCTTCATGCCGGAGCAGTTGCCGGAAGAGAAGGTGCGGGAGCTTTGCGCCGCCGTGATCAACGAGACTGGGGCACAAGGTCTGCGCGACATGGGCAAGTGCATCAGCACGCTCAAGGAGCGCTATTCGGGCCAGATGGATTTTGGGAAGGCCTCGGGCGTGGTCAAGGACCTGCTCAAGTAAGGCTCACGTTTTCGAGTTTGCGACGCCGCCTTCGGGCGGCGTCTTGCGTTTCAGGGCTTCGCACGCTTCGTTCGTCGACGAGATGGCACAGGACCGCGCTGTTATTCACCGGAATGTCGTTCAGGCTCCGCGTCATGGGGATCTCTGAGCGAGCGCTGAGGCGCATTCACAGTCGTCTTTGAAGATGACCGCTGTGAATAACGGGTATGCCGCGTGAAAGCCTTGGCGCTGCGCGTCCGGCGCGCCTATATGGAGGATCAGCTTCCCAGGGATACAGATGCGCTTTTCCAACGACTTTCTCGACGAGATCCGTGACCGCGTGCCGATTTCGGCCGTCGTGGGTCGTCGCGTGACCTGGGATCGCAAGAAAACCAATGTGTCTCGACAGGATTATTGGGCTTGTTGCCCCTTCCATGGCGAAAAGAGCCCAAGCTTTCACTGCGAGGATCGCAAGGGGCGCTATCATTGCTTCGGCTGTGGGGTATCCGGCGACCATTTCCGCTTCCTGACGGATCTCGAGGGCTTGAGCTTCATCGAGGCTGTACAGCAGGTGGCCGACATGGCCGGCATTTCAATGCCGCAGCCGGACCCGCAGGCGGAGCGCCGTGAGCGTGAGCGCACCACCTTGCAGGACGTCATGGAGATGGCGACCCAGTTCTTCCAGGATCAGTTGCAGACGGCAAACGGCGCCAGGGCGCGGGCTTACCTGCGTGAGCGCGGGCTCTCCGGTCGCACGATCGAGACATTTCGGCTTGGTTATGCACCGGAAAGCCGCAATGCGCTGAAGGAATATCTGGCGTCCAAAGGCGTGGCGCGGGAGCAGATCGAGGCTTGCGGGCTCGTCGTGCATGGGCCCGATATTCCCGTCTCCTATGACCGCTTTCGCGATCGCATCATGTTTCCGATCCTCTCGTCGCGCGACAAGGTCATTGCCTTTGGCGGTCGCGCCATGGCGCCGGATGCGATGGCGAAATATCTCAATTCCAACGAGACGGAACTCTTCCACAAAGGCAATGTGCTCTACAATTTTTCTCGCGCCCGCAGAGCGATGCAGGGGGCGGACGGGGCCGACACGCTGATCGCGGTCGAAGGCTACATGGATGTGATCGCGCTCTATCAGGCGGGGATCGAGAATGCGGTCGCTCCACTTGGGACGGCGCTGACCGAAAATCAGTTGCAACTGATGTGGAAGACGACGCCGGTGCCAGTGCTTTGCTTCGACGGCGATGGTGCCGGGCAGAGAGCAGCCTTCCGCGCCGTGGATCTTGCCCTGCCGCACATCAAGCCGGGTCAGTCGCTCCGTTTTGCCATGCTGCCTGACGGTAAGGACCCTGACGACCTGGTGAAGCGGGACGGGCGCCAGCCCTTCGACCGCGTGCTGTCCGAAGCCCGGCCACTCGCCGAGATGGTCTGGACGCGCGAGACGCAAGGTGGTGGGTTTGATACGCCGGAAAAGCGGGCCGAGCTCGAGGCGAAGCTCAAGCAGATCGTCAATGTGATCGGCGATGAGAATGTCCGACGTCATTACCAGCAGGATGTCCGCGACAGGCTCTATAGCTTCTTCCAGGCAAGCCAGCCGGGACGTGGCGAGCGTGGCAATTTCCAGAATGGCGGGCGCGGACAGGGGCAGCAGGGCGGTCGCGCAGGTGGACGCCCTCCGGGACCTGTTGCTTCCAGTCGCGGGGCGATTTCGGATCGGCTCGCGCGCTCGGGGCTCGTGCGCGGCGCTCTCGACCAGCCGACCCTTCGGGAGAGCGTGCTTGCGCTCACCATCGTCAATCATCCCCGATTGCTCGAGGACGAATATGACGAGATCGCCTCCATCGACTATGAAAATGTCGGGCTCCAGAAGATGTGGTCGTCGCTTTTGACCGCGGTTGCCGAAGCCGGTTCGTCGCTGACTCGCGAGGAACTGATCCAGAAACTGGAAGCTCACGGTCACGGCACGCTGTTGCGTGCGCTCGATCAGCAGATCCGCAACGCCCGCCTCTGGATCGCGACCGAGATCGCGGCTTCAGAGGATGCGCGCGAGGGCTACGGGCAGGCGCTCTCGCTCTACAAGCGGGCGCGTGCACTGAAGCGCCAGCGCATGGAACTGGAGCGCGAGGTCGCAGAGGCGACGGAGACAGATGATGCCGGCCGCATCGAGCAGGTGATCAGTGCGCTGCACGAGGTTCAGCTCGAGGTGACGCGGATGGAAAACCAGGAGGCGATCATCGATGGCTTCGGTGTGATGTCCGGTCGCGTCAAGGGTGCCGCCACCGGGCGCAGCTGATGTAATCGTTTGCATAAATATGTTGCGCCTCGGCGACAAATGCGGGATGCAGGTCCCGGACCATTCGCACCGGATGCAAGAGTGTCGCAGCCCGAACTCGACTTCATAGCCCAAAATGGGCTCAAACCACGCTCGTTCTGGCGTTTGCCGAATGCAGTCTGGTGGGTGGCGAGGATTGGGACGGCGGGATATTCGCCACGCATTCGCCGCAGGCTTGCAGTGACCAATGTCATCGCGGCGATGGTCAGCCTGATGACCATTCCCTACATCGTGCTCTATGCGCTCTACGACTTCTACGGACTGTTGCCGGCGATCATCGCCTTCTCCCCGCAATTGCTCTTCTATGGGCTGACGCCCTATTTTCATCGGTACGGTCCGATCGCGGGCGCCCTTTACCTCTGCATGATGTGGCTGATCTTCGGGGTCGGCTATTGCATGTTTTTCGGTCGTGACTCAGGGCTGCATTTCTATTTTCTGCCGGGGGCTGCTGCCTCCCTGCTGGTGTTCGGTTCGGAGCGCCTGCTGGTGTCGGCCTGTGTGACCATCGTCGGGCTGATCGCCTTTCTCGCAACCGAAGTTCTGTTCGTTGCGCCGCTGGATTTCATCCATGTGGAGCCGTTCTTTCTCGACATACTTTATTATCTGACGGTCCCCTTTGCCTTCCTGTTGATTTTCACGATCTCCTTCTTCGCGTTCAAGGAGGCGGCCCAGGCAGAGACCGCGCTCGAATCGGAACATCAGTTTTCGGAGCGTCTGCTGCAAAACATCCTGCCGCAGGCCGTGGCCATGCGGCTGCGCGACCACCGGACCCAGGTTGTGGCAGACCAGATCCCCTCTGCTACCATCCTGTTTGCCGATATCGTCGACTTCACTTCGCGGGCCGCGCGATGGGAACCGCAACAGGTCATTGCGTTTCTGGGGCGGGTTTTCGGGCAATTCGATGCGATTGCGAGTGCCCATGGACTGGAGAAGATCAAGACCATTGGCGATGCTTACATGGTTGCCGGCGGCCTGCCGGAGCCGAAGTCCGACCACGAAGCGGCGGTGGCGCTGATGGCGCTCGATCTGCTCGCGTGCTGCCGGCGGATATCAGAGCAGGTGGGGGAGCCGGTCGAGGTGCGAATCGGTCTCGATACGGGGCCGGTCGTTGCCGGTGTCATCGGTACGAGCAAGCTCCTCTATGACGTCTGGGGCGATACGGTCAACACGGCAGCCCACATGGAATCGCACGGCGTGGCGGGGCGGATCCAGGTTGCCGACTGCCTCAAATCGAGACTGGAGGATCGGTTCGATTTTGAATTGCGTGGTGAGATCGACGTCAAGGGCAAGGGGCCGATGCGGGTCTGGTTCCTCATTGGCGTGAAGGCAGGTGGCCCCGTGTCCATGTGACCTGCCGTGGATCGGGCCTGCCCCTTGTTTCTCAGGCGTAACGTCCTACATTTGCGAAGATCGGTGATAAAGACGCCGTCGGACGGCTTGTTTTGTTGATTTTCCTGATCTGGCCTGCGGAAAGGCTTGACGTCAGGAAAAATTGTGGGAATCACCAATCCAAGCACACTAGGGTGAGGTGGGTTCGGACAGATCTCTGGTATGATGACCGGTCATGCAGGCAATCAAGAGCTCGGCGCTGCGACCGCAATGCCCTTAGTTAATCAGGAATTAAGCAACACTCCGTTAGGTCACAGACAGCTATCCGCCAGGGCGAGTGCACCGCTCCCCCATCCGTCCGGCGACCAGCAGCATGATCAGACGTCAGGGAAAGCGACGAGATAAATGGCATCGAAAGTCAAAGAAAACGAAGAAGCCGAAGGCGAACGCGACGGCGCGACGGACGGCCCGCTTCTCGATCTTTCCGATGACGCGGTCAAAAAGATGATCAAAGCCGCCAAGAAACGCGGCTATGTCACGATGGATGAGCTGAATTCGGTTCTGCCGTCCGAGGAGGTCACCTCGGAGCAGATCGAAGACACCATGGCCATGCTTTCGGACATGGGTATCAACGTCATCGAGGACGAGGACGTCGACGAGGCCCAGCCCAGCGAAGACGACAATGAAGAAGACGGCGAAAGTGAAGGCGGCGAGCTTGCTCCGTCCGCTGGCACGGCCGTGGCGACAGCCAAGAAGAAAGAACCGACGGATCGCACCGACGACCCGGTGCGCATGTATCTGCGCGAAATGGGTTCGGTCGAGCTCCTGTCGCGCGAGGGCGAAATCGCCATCGCCAAGCGCATCGAGGCCGGCCGCGAGACGATGATCTCCGGCCTTTGCGAGAGCCCGCTGACGTTCCAGGCACTGATCATCTGGCGCGACGAGCTGAACGAAGGCACGACGCTGCTGCGCGAGATCATCGATCTCGAAACCACCTATTCCGGCCCGGAAGCCAAGGCTGCCCCGCAGTTCCAGTCTCCTGAAAAGATCGAGGCCGACCGCAAGGCGGCCGAAGAGAAGGAAAAGGAGCGCGCCAAGCGGCGCCCGCAGACCTCCGGTGACGACGACGACATCACCGCCATGGGCGGCGAGGGCATGCCGCCGGAAGAAGAGGAAGAGGACGAGGACGAATCGAACCTGTCGCTGGCCGCGATGGAATCGGAACTTCGCCCCCAGGTCATGGAGACCCTTGACCTCATTGCCGACACCTACAAGAAGCTGCGCAAGCTGCAGGACCAGCAGGTGGAGGCACGTCTCGCCTGTGCCGGCACGCTGTCGTCTGGCCAGGAGCGTCGCTACAAGGAGCTGAAGGATCAGCTGATCACGGCGGTCAAGTCGCTGTCGCTCAACCAGAATCGCATCGATAGCCTTGTCGAACAGCTTTACGATATCTCCAAGCGCCTGATGCAGAACGAGGGCCGCCTGCTGCGTCTCGCCGAAAGCTACGGCGTCAAGCGCGACTCGTTCCTGGAGCAGTACCAGGGCGCCGAACTCGACCCGAACTGGATGAAGTCGATCGCTAATCTTTCTGCCCGTGGCTGGAAGGATTTCGCGCGCGAAGAGAACCAGACGATCCGCGATATCCGTGGGGAGATCCAGAATCTCGCCACCGAAACGGGCATCTCGATCGCCGAATTCCGTCGCATCGTGTCCATGGTGCAGAAGGGCGAACGTGAAGCACGTATCGCCAAGAAGGAAATGGTCGAGGCAAACCTGCGTCTCGTCATCTCGATCGCCAAGAAGTACACGAACCGCGGCCTGCAGTTCCTCGACCTCATTCAGGAAGGCAATATCGGCCTGATGAAGGCGGTCGACAAGTTCGAATATCGCCGCGGTTACAAGTTCTCGACCTATGCGACCTGGTGGATTCGTCAGGCGATCACCCGTTCGATTGCCGACCAGGCCCGCACGATCCGTATTCCGGTGCATATGATCGAGACGATCAACAAGATCGTCCGTACCTCGCGCCAGATGCTGCACGAGATCGGCCGCGAGCCGACGCCGGAAGAACTGGCCGAAAAGCTTGCCATGCCGCTCGAAAAGGTTCGCAAGGTGCTGAAGATCGCCAAGGAGCCGATCTCGCTCGAAACCCCCGTGGGTGACGAAGAGGACAGCCACCTCGGCGACTTCATCGAGGACAAGAACGCGCTTCTGCCGATCGACGCCGCCATTCAGGCTAACCTGCGTGAAACGACGACCCGCGTTCTGGCCTCGCTCACGCCGCGTGAAGAACGCGTGCTTCGCATGCGCTTCGGCATCGGCATGAACACCGACCATACACTCGAAGAAGTCGGCCAGCAGTTCTCGGTCACCCGCGAACGTATCCGTCAGATCGAGGCGAAGGCGCTGCGCAAGCTGAAGCATCCGAGCCGTTCGAGGAAGCTGCGCTCGTTCCTCGACAGCTAAATCGAAACCAAGCATTCGATTATGGAAGCCCGCTGGAGCGATCCGGCGGGTTTTTTCATGTCATGAGATCCGTACGGGATGAGCATTGGCACTGCGGGCAGGGCTATCATTTCGTCGAGTGTGACGAGCGGCCTGATCGGGCCCGATCGACGCTTCAGCGCATGAGCTGGAGAGTTCGGGAACGGTCCATGCTCCAAGCACGCGTTCACTTGGATGCGCCTCGCTGCCCGAAATGTCGACCCTCGTCATTTTCGCCTCCCTTTTCGCCGCAATCGTGGCTATGGATCACAACATGACGGATCAGAGGAAGACTGGCTGGCGGCGCCTCGGCGGAGGGTTCGCCGTTTCACTGCTGCTGCACGGGCTTGCAGTGGCCGTCTTCCTCATGAGCTTCGACCACCCGGTCGATCTGAATGAGCAGGAGCAGGCGATCGAAGTGACGCTGGTCGTGCCGCCCGGGGAGCCCGAGCCGGAACCTGCCTTGGAGGAGGAGCCGACGAAGGCGCCCGAGACGGAGGCATCCGAACCGCCGGCCGCGCCTGAACCAGATCCGCAGACAGAACCTGTCTTAGAGCCGCAGCCTGAAGCCGAACCGCCGGCACCTGAGCCGTCGCCCGAACCCGTCGAGCAGCCGCCTGTGCCCGAGCCGGAATTGCCGGATTCGGCATCTGCGCCGATCCCGGTGCTGCGGCCGGTGGTGCGATTTGGCGAGCGTGACAGCGGGCCAGAACTTTCGCGCGGGACCGAGGCCGAAACTGCAGCGGATGAGGCAGAAGCTGTGCCGGAGGCGGAAGAGGTGGCAGATGCTGCTCCGACGATCGCGCAGCCGGAAATCACGCTGCCCGAGGCGCCTGCGATCGACGGCGCACTTCCAGATACGGCCGCGGAGACGCTGGAGGGGGCAGGCGAGGCAGAAACGTCCGCCGACGAGCGGCCGGCCGACCTCCCGTCGGAGGCCGCGCTGACAGAGGCGCAGCTCAAGCCGCGCGAGGTGACCGAGCTGTTTTCCTCCGCCATATCAGGCGATCAGGCGGCAATGACGGCCATGACCGGGCTTACGCGGCAGGAGCGTGGAGACCAGCTCTGCGGCACGGAGCTCAGCCAGCAGCTTCGGCACGGCACGCCGTCCTATGTTCCCTATCTACTGCCGATCCTGAGGCTGAAGGAAGGCAATGTCGTGGATGTGCCACTGGCCGCCTTCCGCGACGTCAATGGCGCCTGGATCAACATAGGCGTTCGCTGTGAGGTGGATGACGACGCGACCGAAGTGGTGCGTTTCTCACTGTCCATCGGAAAGACCGTGCCGCGTGTCGAATGGGCCGGGCGCGGCTTTCCGGAGAGCTGATCCCCGATCAGCCGAGTGTCTGTTGGATTACTGACATGAAGACCCTGGCGCCGATGCCCGTCAGCTCGTCCGGATAGTCGTAATCGGGATTGTGAAGGGCCGGATGTTTCTCGCCGGCTCCGAGAAAGAACATGGCCGAGGGGCAGACACTGCGCAGACGGCCGAAATCTTCCGAGGCACGCATCGGCAGGTCGCCTTCATCGAACGGCACATTCTCGGCCGCAAGTGCCGCTTCGAGATGAGCGACGGCATCCGGTGCGTTTTCGCAGTGGAGGAAGATGTCGTGATAGCTGATCGCAAGCTGCAGGCCCGCGTCACGGGCCGTTGCGGCCGCGAGATCTTCAGCCGTCGCGCAAAGATCCGCCATTCCGTCATCGACGAGCGTGCGGAGCGTTACCCAGATTTCGGCATCTCCGGGGGCAATGCCGAAGGCCTGTTCGCCCAGCGAGGCATGCGTGACGGTCGCGAGGGTGAAATCGATTGCGGGCGGGGCGCCGCGGGAGAGGGCGGTGAGGGCCGGCATCAGCTGCGAGACGGCGGCCATTGGCGAGAGGCCGGTCTCCGGCTGGGAAGCATGAGCCGTCTTGCCTGACAGTCGGATTTTCATGCCGCGGGAGGCGCAGTTCACCGGGCCGCTCTTCAGCGCGACCGTGCCGAAGGCGAGGCCTGGCATGTTGTGCAGCGCATAGGCGACATCGGGACGGATCTCTGCAAAGCGGGGATCGGCGAGCACGGCGGCAGCACCGGTGCCATCTTCCTCTGCCGGCTGCCAAAGAAGCACGACTCGTCCGCGCGCGACGGGCGCGCGCGAAAGGCCGGTCGCCAATGCGAGGAGGATGGTGGAGTGGCCATCATGTCCGCAAAGATGCCCTTTGCCTCTGACCGTCGAGCGATGGTCCGCAGCCGAGACTTCCTCTATCGGCAGAGCATCGAGTTCGGCGCGGATGAGCAGGGTGGGGCCGGGCACGCCCGCGTCGAAAACGGCCGCAACACCGTGGCCGCCGAGACCGGTCAGGATTCTCGCCGTTGCCAGGGGGCGGATCGCCTCGACAATCCGCTGCGCCGTCTCTCGTTCCTCGCCAGAGACTTCGGGGTGCCGGTGCAGGTCATGTCTGAAGGCCTGAAGCTCCAAGATATCGCGATTGCTCAGGAACATGGGTTTCTCCTCGTCTCGTTCGATCCTGTCTTACATCGATGCGACGACCCGCCCAAGGGTTCAAGAGTGTGGCAATCAGAACAGCAACTTGATCGCAATCGAAGCCATCACGACGGCGATGACCACATCGAGGATGCGCCAGGCGGATGGTCTTGCGAACAGGGGCGCAAGGAGCCGGGCGCCATAACCCAGGCTAAAGAAGAAGAAGAACGACGCCGTCATGGCGCCAAGCGCAAAAGCCAGTTCATGTCCGGCATACCGTGTTGAGATCGAGCCGAGCAGCACGACGGTATCGAGATAGACATGCGGGTTGAGCCAGGTGAAGGCAAGGCAGGTGAGGAAGGCCGTGCGCAGGCTCGTTCTATTGCTCTCGCTTGCCCGCAGACTGTTGCCGCCCGTCCAGGCCGAATAGGCACTTCGAAGTGCATAAGTGATGAGGAAAGCTGCTCCCCCATAACGCAGGAGCGGCTCCAGCCAGGCGATGCGTGAGAGGACGGTCGCGAAGCCCGCGACGCCGAGTGCGATCAGGATCGCGTCGGAGATGGCGCAGGTCAAAACCAGCGGCAGAACATGCTCGCGCAGCAGGCCCTGGCGCAGGACGAATGCATTCTGCGCGCCAATCGCGACGATCAGGCTGAGGCCCAGGAAGAAACCGGCAGTAGCGGCAACGATCATGATGAAAATCCCGTTTCGTGCCGCTTTGACTAGGGGATGAAGTTGAATTAGAAAAGGTAATAAATCTAATCTGGAATAAGCGCTTCTAATGTTCGATCCTGCTCAGCTCGCGGCGCTATCGGCGGTTTTCAGAACCGGCAGTTTCGAGGGCGCCGCCCAGATGCTGCATGTCACCCAGCCGGCGATATCGCAGCGCGTGCGCCAACTCGAGGAGCAGGTCGGAACCGCGCTCGTCATTCGTTCGCAGCCCTGCCGCCCGACGGATGCCGGGGGGCGATTGTTTCGCCATGCCGAGGAAGTTCGCCTGCTCGAACAGGGCGCTCGGCGCGATCTGGGTCTCGAATCGGAGAATGGGGCTGAGAATGATGGCTGGCCGACGCTCAGGCTCGCGGTCAATGCCGACAGCCTTGCGACCTGGTTCGTCCCGGCGATGGCGTGCGTGGATTCGGTTCTCTTCGATCTCGTGATCGACGATCAGGATCACAGCGCGGAATGGCTGAGACGCGGTGACGTGCGCGCTGCCATCAGTGGTTCGGCAAAGCCGGTCCAGGGCTGCGATTGTCGCCCGCTTGGAGCGCTGCGGTATCTCGCCACCGCCAGCCCAGCCTTTGTCGACCGCTGGTTCGGGGCAGATGGCGTGACCCCCTGGCGGCTCGCCCGTGCACCCGTCATCACCTTCAATGCGAAGGATCGCCTGCAGACGCGCTGGGCGGAGCAGGTCCTCAATGTATCTGTGACGGGGCCCTCCCACTGGCTGCCTTCAAGCCATGCCTTTGTCGATGCTGCCTGTGCTGACCTCGGCTGGGGGATGAACCCGGAGCCATTGGCCGCAGCCGCATTGGCCGATGGCCGGTTGAGGGAACTCGTGGCCGGACAGCCGCTCGACGTGCCGCTCTATTGGCATGTCAGCCGAGCTGTGGCGGGTGCGCTCAAGCCCCTGACCGATGCGGTGGTGCGGGCGGCGTCCGCCGTGCTTCATCCGATTGTCTGAAGCCTATTGTACCGCTGGCAGATCTTGCCCCGGCGACAGCATTGCCTAGAATAAACCAGGAGAAGGAGTAGCCCATGTCACTTCAAAACCAGACACTTGCCGTCATCGATGCCCTCAATCGTCATGACTTCGACGCGCTGCTCCCGATGTTCGAGGAGGAGGCGGTGCTTGATCTACCCGACGGCATCCGGGTGATAGGTCACGCGTCCTTCCGGGACACGCTCGCGGCCTATGTGCTGCGCCACGGCATTACGCTGTCGGATCATGTCGTGATGGTCGACGGCGCCGGCTTTCGCGTCGCCGTCGAGTGTACGCTCAACGGATCGGATCGCCACGACGCCGAATCCGGCGTCAACGGGGATGCCGGCCCATACGCATTGCCGGCCGTTCTGGTGCTGGAACGCGAAAGCGATCTCTTTACGCGACTCAGCCTGTATGCCGGTACGCGTCCCTGACGAGGGACCTGAGTGGGATTTCGTTCAGCGCGCGCCGAAGTAGGCTTCGAGCACGGAGACGATCATGGCGTGATCCTCCTCGGACTTGAGGCCCGAGACCGTGACGGCAGCCACGACGCCTGTGCCGGCGACACGGATCGGAAAGCTTCCGCCATGGTCGGCATAGTCCATCGGGTCGAGGCCGATCTCGGGCGAAACGCCACGGTCGCGGCTGCGGTTGAGCTCACCGACGCGCAGCGAGGCCTTGTGCATGCGCAGGGTCACATTGCTCTTGCGGCGTGCCCAATGATCGTTGTCGGGTGAGGCGCCGGGCAGGGCGGCGTGAAACAGCGTTCGGTCCGGTGTGCGGATGTCGATGACGACAGGTGCTTTTTGCGAGAGAGCGAGGTCCACCAGGCGCCGCCCGACCTCCAGTGCCACGAGTTCGTCGAAGCTCTTGAAAACGAGCTGGCTTTCCTGTCTTTCGATGGTTTCGATCAGGCTCATGGTCTGTGGTTCTCCCTCTTCGGGCGGGAGACTACAGAGGCGAATCGGGGCTGACTAGAGGCGGGGCGTGGTTCTCCCCGCGAGAGAGTGAGGTGCGACACATGCCAATGCTGCGGCTTTCGATATCCACACACGGGCAGGGGTTTTACGAATTCACCGACCAGGCTTGTGAATTTCTGGGTGATTCCGGACCCGAAGAGGGCGTGATGAGCGTTTTCGTGCGTCACACGTCCTGCTCCCTGCTCATTCAGGAGAATGCCGATCCCTCCGTACAGGCTGACCTCAAGGCCTTTTTCCGTCGGCTCGTGCCGCCCACCACGGACCCGCAGATGAACTGGATCACCCATCGCGACGAAGGACCCGACGATATGCCGGCCCATATCAAGGCGGCGCTGTTGCCCGTGTCGCTGTCAATCCCGTTTGCCGGCAAGCGCCTTCTGCTCGGCACCTGGCAGGGGATTTACCTCTTCGAACATCGTGACAGCCCGCATCGCCGGGAAGTGATCCTGCATGTGTGAGGGCTGACTGCTCGCGCCGCCCGCAAGGTGAACATTCGCTGAATGCGGAATTCGGACTGCATTCAGCCAGCCTCTCCTATCCTCACATCAATCGCTCGACATGGCGGGATGGAAACGATGGCGCCGAGGGGCGCCTCTTCAAGGAGAGAGAATATGTTCGGCATGCTTCGCAAAATCGGCCTCGTCGCACTTGTCTCGGTCATGGCGACCACCGGTCTCGCCACCACGGCCTCTGCCGACAGCTTCGGCTGGGGCATATACATCGACGGTCCGCGCCAGGGCGGCGCCGGCTGGGATCGCCCCGGCCGCGGCCCGGGCTGGGACCGCCCAGGCATGGACCGTCCGCGCCGTGGCGAATGCCGCCCGCATCAGGCGGTCGAGAAGGCTCGGTGGAACGGCCTGCGCCGCGCATTCGTCGCCGACGTGACACCGCGCCGCGTGGTCGTGGCCGGCGTCCGCCACGGCGGTCGCGACCGGATTGTTTTCGCCAATGTCCGCGGTTGCCCCATCATCCGCTGATCCCCAAGTGGCGACGGCCTCGATCGGCCGGATGGCTCATCGTCCGCGCCTCGATCGCCCGTCGCCCGGGCCATGCATCAACGGGCCATACAAGACTCGTGCTGCATGGCCCCCACCATTTTTGTCATGCGTTTGCGACGCCTTGATCCCGCCCGAATCGATCGCCATATGCCGATCAACCCGCTGGTCCGGGCCCCTCTGGCAAAAGCCTTCCGGCGCTTTTGCGATGTCGGACCGTTTCGACACCGCTGCCGGTCCAGGGACCAGTTGATGCCACGCCACCATTCCATCCTGATCAGCCCGGGTCGCTTCCCGAGCCCCGAGACTGTGTTTGCACGTCCGGGCCATCCGAAGCCGCGTATCCTCTCGCCGCGCGGCGGCGAAACAGGGTCGTTGGCGCTCAAGGAGGGACGTCGATGATTGCTGAATTCATCGCTTCGCTGTTTGCGTTGTTTGTCGTGGACCCCGTCCAGGCCGAGATCGAGGGCCGCCTTGCGGCGGTTCAAGCCCCGATCGAGATCGTGAGCCAGGCACGCGCCTGCCTTGGCACGACCGGGCCGATCCTGATCGAGCGCGCGACCGGCGACGTCTGGTGGGCCGGAGCGACCATGGTGAAGATCGCGACGGGCCTCACAGGATCGGTCGAATTTCTGGACGCCGGCAATCCCGCCTGCGCTCCCGTTGCCACTTACCTTACCGCTGCCGAAGCGGAAGCCTGAAACACGTCGAGGAGGAACCCCACAATGTCGTCATCTGCCACAACCACACCAGGCGATGCCCATCACCATGAGGAGGAGGCGCTCGGCAGCATTCGCGCCAGACGCAATCTTCTCACCGGCTATTGGGCAGGCTCGCTGATCGGCTTCACCGGCGACGATCTCGGTCGTTATGCGAAGGATCTGCATGCCGTCGATCATACCGTGGCCGGTGACAGCGACGTGATCTCGCGGCTTTCGCGCGACCTCGCGACCGCTGGCCATAGCTTCACCAAGACCGACATCGAGGCAGCGCTGCGCCGATTTCATGCCCAGGCGCTGAAGGATACGGGCTGCACTGAATGAGCGTATCTGCTCGCTGAAGCGTCACCCAAGCCGATGGGCAGGGCGGCGAGTGAGCCGAGGCGCATCATGGTCGCCATCGCGACTATGATCCTGTCGCGGGCCTCCAACAGAGGTCCGCGAGGGGTCGATGCCGGATATTGGCTGTCGGGTGTGTTTTTGCCCCATCCTGGCGGTGGGAAGGAAGCCGGACCGGTGACGCGCCCCAAGGCAGCCATGGTCTGCAGCGGCGACCTGTGACCACGTCGGATCCATATCGATGGTGGAAAAGATCGTCCACATTCTCGGATTGTTTCCCGGGCCAGACGCGCTACACTCTCCAGTGTCAGCATGAAAACGCTCGGGGAGGAGCAATTTGATGAGACGCATGTGGCCTGAGGAATTCAGTTTCATTCTCGACGCGGCAGAGGAGGTGACGCTCGACAGTGCGGCGCGCGCGAGGGAGGACGGTTCGCATAGCGAAGCGATCCATCGCCAGGGCTTGAAGGTTCGCATGACGCAGGCTGATTATGAGCGGATCTGGCCGCTTGCCGAAGCGCGCTATCGTCTCCAGGGACGTTTGGCCGGCAAGGCGGTCACGATGATCGTCAACAATCCGCATTACAGTCAGTGGCATCCGGCTGATGGCGGCACGGTCGAGAGCGTCTCCGACAGCGGGCGGGCCTATTCGACCCGCTATGTCGTGGTGCATTTCCTGCTCGATGATGTTCGCGAGACGGTCGAGGCCTGAAGGCTGGCAGGCTGCACCGCGATCAGCGCCTGAACTTCGTATCAGACACCCTGCGGCACGGAAGGCTGTGGGGTGTCTTGCATGTCTGGAGGTGGCGTGGTGATCGTCGCATGACAGGGTCTGCGTGAGTGTTGCCACGGTCGTTGCCAATGGCAGCTGGCGCGGAAAGCCGCCAGGCAGCAAAGAGATTGGAACAATCCCGCGCCGTCAGACTTTCCCAGCAATTGGGAGCGGCATCATGACAGCAAGCGACATTCTGACGGAAGACGTGGCGGACTTTGCGTCGCGGCTCGAGGCGATGACCGAAGACGAAGTTTTCGCCGCCATGAGGTCTCTGGAATTGCGCAGTGAAGAAAAGTCCGGTGATCGGGATGAGATCTTCTCCAGGATTGCTCTCGTCGAGGAAGAACTCGAACGCCGGTTTCCGGGTCAATCTCTGGCGCCATACCGCAACTGGAAAAAAGATCAGCCTCTTCGGTGATGAGCCTTGAGAGCGCCGTGCAATCGAAACACTCCCCAAAAATTCATCCCGAGACGGTCACACCCAAGGAAACATGCCGGTTAAGCCGTATGAAGCGGCAACAGCCCCGGGTCCAGTTCCAACACCAGGACATCCAATGAGTTACAGCACCAAGCTTTCCCTGACGATCAACGGACAAGTCCGCGACATCGACGTGGACAACAGAACGACCCTGCTCGATGCATTGCGCGAGCACTTGCATCTCACTGGCACGAAGAAGGGCTGCGATCACGGACAGTGCGGGGCCTGCACGGTTCTGGTCGATGGACGCAGGGTGAATGCATGCCTGACGCTTGCCGTCATGCATGAGGGTGACGACGTCACCACGATCGAGGGCCTGGGAGAGCCTGGAAACCTCCACCCGATGCAATCTGCCTTCGTGAAGCATGACGGTTTCCAGTGTGGTTACTGTACGCCCGGTCAGATCTGTTCCTCCATCGCCGTGCTCGACGAGATCAGGGCGAATATCCCGAGCCATGTGACATCCGACCTGACTGCCGACGCCGCCGTGACGGTTGAAGAAATCCGCGAGCGGATGAGCGGCAACATCTGTCGCTGCGGCGCCTATTCCAACATCATCGATGCCATTACCGAGGTTGCGGGAACACAAGCATGAGAGCATTTACCTATGAACGTGCCTCCTCGGTTGAGGCTGCCGCCCGTGTTGCCGCCTCCAAGCCGGACACCAAGTTCATCGCCGGCGGGACCAATCTTCTCGACCTGATGAAGCTGGAAATCGAGGCGCCTACCCATCTGATCGACGTCAACGGGCTTGGTCTTGATCAGATTGAGCCGACGCCGGAGGGTGGCCTGCGCATCGGTGCGCTGGTGCGCAACACCGATCTTGCGGCGCATGACCTCGTTCGGCGTGACTACCCGCTATTGTCGCGGGCGCTTTTGGCCGGGGCATCTGGCCAGTTGCGCAACAAGGCGACGACGGCCGGCAACCTGCTGCAGCGGACGCGCTGTCCTTATTTCTACGACACCAATCAGCCCTGCAACAAGCGCCAGCCCGGAAGCGGCTGTTCCGCCATTGGCGGCTTCAGCCGCCAGCACGCGGTGATCGGCGTCAGCGATGCCTGCATTGCCACGCATCCGAGCGACATGGCCATTGCGATGCGTGCCCTTGATGCGGTCGTCGAGACCGTGAAGCCGGACGGCAGTCGTCGCGACATCGCAATCGAAGATTTCCATCTCCTTCCCGGAGACACGCCACACATTGAAACGGTGCTGGAACAGGGGGAGATCATCACGGCCGTGGTGCTTCCAGCGCCGGTTGGTGGCAGGCAGATCTATCGCAAGGTGCGCGACCGGGCCTCCTATGCCTTTGCCCTGGTGTCCGTCGGGGCCGTCATGCAGGAGGACGGCACGGGGCGGATCGCTGTGGGCGGCGTGGCCCACAAGCCGTGGCGGGTCGAGGAGGCCGAGGCGGAGCTCACGAAGGGCGCGCGGGCTGCTTCGACCATCCTGATGGCCGGCGCACGTCCGACCGAGCAGAACAAGTTCAAGATCGATCTGGTGCAGCGCATTCTGAGCGCCGTGATTTCGGAAGCAAGAGGTTGAGGCCATGAAGTTCGACACGCCAGCAACCACAAATCCCATCGACAACCTGAAAGTCGTGGGCCGGCCGACCCACCGCGTTGACGGTGCACTGAAAACCACCGGCCGGGCGACCTATGCCTATGAGTGGCATGATCCGGACCTGCGCTATGCCTATGGCTATCCCATTGGGGCTGCGATCGCCAAGGGCCGTATCCTTTCCATCGATGCCACCGATGCCAAAAGCGCGCGGGGCGTGTTGGCCGTCGTGACGACGCTCGATGTCGGCGAGCGCGAAAAGGGCGAATACAACACAGCGAACCTGTTCGGCGGCAGCACCGTGCAGCATTACCATCAGGCCATTGCCCTCGTCGTCGCGGAGACCTTCGAGCAGGCGCGAGCGGCCGCGGCCCTGGTCAAGGTCGACTATGCGGAGGAGGCTGGCGTCTTCGACCTCGCCGACGCCATGCACGCGGCTGTCAAGCCGGACGATGATCAGACGCCCGATTCGGCTTATGGGGATTTCGATGCCGCTTTTGCGAGCGCTCCCGTGACGCTCGATGCTCGTTACACCACGCCCGATCAATCGCATGCCGCGATGGAGCCGCATGCGTCGGTTGCAGTCTGGGAGGGCGACGAGGTTCGGGTCTGGACGTCGAGCCAGATGATCGACTGGTGGCGGGGAGATCTCGCCACATTCCTCGGCATCGACAAGGACAAAATCCGCCTGATGTCGCCCTATATCGGCGGCGGGTTCGGCGGCAAGCTGTTCCTGCGCGTGGACGCCGTGCTCGCAACGCTTGGGGCGAAGGCCGTCGGGCGCGCCGTGAAGGTTGCGCTGCCACGGCCGTTCATCATGAACAATACCACCCATCGACCGGCCACGATCCAAAGGGTGCGCATCGGTGCCAAGGCTGACGGCCGGATTGAGGCCATCGCCCATGAAAGCTGGTCGGGCGACCAGCCGGGCGGGAAGGTCGAGCCGGCCGTCAACCAGACGCGGCAGCTCTATGCCGGGGCGAACCGCATGACCGCGATGCGACTGGCTACGCTCGATCTGGCTGAAGGCAATGCCATGCGTGCACCCGGCGAGGCCCCTGGTCTCATGGCGCTCGAGATTGCCATGGACGAGATGGCGAACAAGCTCGGAATGGATCCCGTGGAGTTCCGGATCCTCAACGACACGCAGGTCGATCCGGAAAATCCCGAGCGGCCATTCTCCCAACGCGACCTCATTGGATGCCTGCGCCTCGGCGCAGAGCGCTTCGGCTGGCGCGACCGTGGCCAGCCGGGGTCGCGTCGCGACGGGAACTGGATGATCGGGACGGGTGTGGCTGCCGCCTATCGCGACAATCTTCTCGTACCGTCGGCTGCCCGGGTGCGCCTTGGCCAGGATGGTAAGGTCACCGTCGAGACGGACATGACCGATATCGGCACCGGCAGCTATACCATCATTGCGCAGACCGCAGCGGAGATGATGGGATTGACGGTCGAACAGGTCGATGTGCGCCTCGGCGATTCCGGTTTTCCGATATCGGCCGGTTCCGGCGGACAGTTCGGGGCCAATTCCTCGACCTCCGGTGTGTACGCCGCCTGCGTCAAGCTTCGCGAGGCCGTGGCCCAGAAGCTCGGCTTCAACTCCGCCGAGGTCGTCTTCGAGAACGGTCAGGTCCGCATGGGCAATCGCTCCGTCTCGCTCTCGGAGGCCGCCGGGCCGGAGGGGCTCGTCGGTGAGGACAGGATGGAATGGGGCGACCTGTCCAAGACCTACCAGCAATCGACCTTTGGCGCGCATTTCGTTGAAGTCGGCGTGGATGTGGTCACTGGCGAATGCCGTGTCCGACGCATGTTGGCTGTCTGTGCGGCCGGGCGTATCCTCAACCCGATCACCGCGCGGAGCCAGGTGATCGGCGCAATGACGATGGGCGTTGGCGCTGCCTTGTCCGAAGAACTGGCCGTAGACACGCGCCGGGGCTTCTTCGTCAATCACGACCTGGCCGGCTATGAAGTCGCCGTGCATGCCGATATCCCGCATCAGGACGTGATCTTCCTCGAGGAGACCGATCCGATGTCGTCGCCGATGAAGGCCAAGGGTGTGGGTGAGCTGGGCCTTTGCGGCGTCTCAGCCGCAATCGCCAACGCGGTCTACAATGCAACGGGACTGCGGGTCCGCGATTACCCGGTTACGCTCGACAAGCTGATCGATGGCCTTCCCGAGGTGGCATGACCTTGAGGACCACAGGGACGCATGACCCTGCGGTCCTTCGACACTTCAGGCCCGCCAGGTGAGTTACCAGACTGCGATGATCGGAGCCCACCTATGGGCTCCAATCATCGCGATTTTGCGTAGGCCGCAGACAGCGAAGCGGCCTCTGACGGCAAGGACTGGTTGCAGCCCCGAATTTCTGTCGTCAGGACAGAACGATCCGGGGGAAGTAAAAGGAGACGACCCAGTTTGGCATGTCGACGATTTCGCTGATCCTCAGGTCGCCGCAGACCGAGCAGAGCATGTAGGCGTCAACCGGGTTCATGCCGTGCTCGGCGGTGAGAAGATCAATCATCCGCATGACGGCTTCCTGCGCGCCGGTCATCAGGTCGGGACCGATGCCGGTCGTCACTTCGTAGCCGGCGCCATCGAGATGGCGTGTCACCGGTTCGGTCGTTGTGAAGCGGGGCGTCTTCATATTGGCGCCCTTCACCAGGTCGAGGGTGAGTTCGACATTCATCTGGCTTTCAATGGCCGTGCCGCAGACTTCTCCATCACCCTGGGCAGCATGCGTGTCGCCAACCGAAAACAGTGCGCCCTCAACTTCAATCGGAAGATAGAGCGTTACGCCTGATGTCAGGTCCCGGATGTCCATGTTGCCGCCAACGCGGCGGGGCGGAACGACCGAATGAAGCCCGACTTCTGCCGGAGCGACGCCGATCGTGCCGGTGAAGGGCTTCAGCGGCACCTTGCCGCCGGGCCCATAGGCGGCCGGTGCCATGGAGGTCGTGTCGTAGGACCAGAGATACAGGGCGGGTTCCTTGAACTGATCGGCGAGCAGGCCGAAGCCCGGGATGTTCGCGGTCCAGCCATGGCCGCAAGGGTGGAACTTGCGGATTGTGACTTTCAGCGCATCACCCGGTTCTGCGCCCTCGACATAGACGGGTCCCGAGACCGGATTGACCTTGTCGAAATCGAGGCTGGCCAGCGTGTCGAGTGTCGCGTCCGGGCCCAACTGTCCGCCGGAGGAATCCAGGCATTCGAACAGGATTGTCTCGCCCGGCTTGGCGACGAGGGCCGGTGGGAAATCATTGTTCCAGCCAAAATTATGCTGGGCCCGGTGGATGGTGTGGTTGCAGGCGACACACATGATGATGGCTCCAGTTCTTCGTGATGCGATACTGCTTCGCCAAGATTGCGCATATTTCCGGGAGGTGAAATAGCCTGCGAGCGGTCGGAACATCCCCTTGATACGCTCTTCCGTACCGGAGCCTGCGGCAAGCCCGGTCGAGAGGTCAAGACAGGAACGTTCGGATTCTCCCGGATGGGGGCGGGCTCCTGCGAGAAGTCCAGAGGCTACGCAGATACACGCAATAGAGCCAGCAAGTCCGGTTCCTGCGCGCTTGCGACAGCGAAGGCCGGAGGCTGCATCCCGTCGACTCTGGAGCCAATCTAGGCCAGCACGGAGGATAGAAACTCGCGCGTTCGCTCCTGTTTGGGCGTTCCGAAGATCTCCTCGGGGGATCCCTGTTCGCAGATGCGCCCCTTGTCGAAGAAGCAGACCCGGTCCGATACCTCGCGCGCAAAACGCATCTCGTGGGTGACCAGCAGCATGGTCAGATCGTGCTCATGCGCGAGACCGCGGATGACGGAAAGCACTTCGCCGACCAGTTGGGGATCGAGCGCCGAAGTCGGTTCGTCGAACAACAGAACACGCGGCCGCATGGCGAGTGCGCGGGCAATCGCGACACGTTGCTGCTGCCCACCCGAAAGTTGCACCGGATAATGGTCCTTCTTGTCAGCCAATCCCACCATGTCGAGCAATTCGATGGCGCGCGCTTCTGCCTCTGCCCGCGCCATGCCCAGCACCCGTACCGGGGCTTCAACGACATTGCGCAAGACCGTCATGTGCGGAAACAGATTGAAGCTTTGGAAAACCATGCCGACATGTTTGCGGATCTCGCGCAGATGCCGTTCGGAGGCCTGGAACGGTCCATTGCCATGTTCTTCATGATAGGACGTGTCGGCAAGTGTCAGCCTTCCTTCCTGGAACGGTTCCAGCGTCATGAGGATGCGCAAGACGGTCGATTTTCCAGACCCAGACGGCCCGATGAGCGTGACCTTCTCGCCCTGGGCCACGCTGAAATTGAACTGGTCCAGGACCGTCAGAATGCCGAAGCGCTTCGTGACGTTGGAAAATTCGATGATGGGCTTGTTGATGGTATCGGTCATCGCATGGGTATCCCTGCTTTGGGGAGCGCTTTCTGCAGGAGATGCAGGCCTGCCGAGCAGATCAGCGTCAGGAGGAGGAAGATGAGGCCGACGAGTGTCAGTGGCACGAGGTATTCGAACGTGCGTTCGCCGATCATGTTGGCAAGGCCCATCATCTCAAGGACAGTGACGACGGAAAGAACGGGCGTTTCCTTGATCATTGCGACCAGATAGTTGCCCATGGCAGGCACGATGCGCGGGACGGCCTGGGGGAGGATGATGTCCCGATAGGCTTGAATTCGCGTCAGATTGAGCGCGGTCGCGGCCTCCCACTGTCCGCGATGCACGGCCTCGATCCCCCCGCGATAGACCTCGGACGTATAGGCCGCATACTGCAGACCCAGCGCAAGCGCGCCGGTGAGGAAGGCAGGAAGGACAATGCCGAACTCGGGCAGGACGTAGTATAGAAAGAAGAGCTGCACCAGAAGCGGCGTATCGCGCAGGAACTCGACGACGAAGGCGGTCGTCCAGGAGATCGCCTTGACCCGGCTGCGGCGCAGCAGGGCGAAGACGAGGCCAAGGGAGAGCGCAATTGCAAAGCCGGCAGCCGCCGCCTTTAACGTTACAGTCAGGCCGATCAGGATGATCGGAAGGATCGATATCGTGTAGGTGACCCAGGTGGTCGTGTCCCATTCATAACCATACATCATGACGGCAGGCTCCTCACGATTGGCCCGGACGCGGCATGACGTCACCGCGTCGCACGAAGCGTTCGATCCCCTTGATTGCGATCATCAATATCAGCGACATCGCGAAATAGCAGACGAGCGTGATCGAGTAGATGCTGGTGCTGTCGAGGGTCAGGTTGCGGATCGACTGGGCCGCGAATGTCAAATCCGCGATGGAAATCAGCGAGACGAGGGAGGATAGCTTGAGGGTCTCGATGGCGAGATTGCCGAAAGCGGGCATCATCTCGACGATCGCCTGAGGCAATGAAATCCGATACAGCGTCTGGAAGCGATTGAAGTTCAGAGCACGAGCCGCTTCCAGCTGCTGCGGGGACACAGAGGAAAGTGCACCCCGAACGATCTCCGCCCCATAGCCGCCCACATGCGCGGCTAGCACCAGAATGCCTGTCGTGACCGGCTCGAAACTGAGCCCGACCAGGGGCAGGGCATAATAGAACCAGAAGAGCTGAACGAAGAGCGAAGTGCCGCGAAACACCTCGGTGTAGCACAGCGCTATGCCCGACAGGATGGCGCCACCCTCGACGCGCAGGATGCCGAAGAAGAAGGCCAGGGCTGCTCCGACGGCAATCGCTGCAAGCGTAATCGTCATCGTGACGGTCGCGCCCTTCCAGAGCATAGGCAGATAGGCTGTCCAATCCATCTGTGAACTCCCGGTTTCAAGACGTCTGGCGCCCGGTCAGACCGGGCGCCATCCAGCATTATTTGCCGGCGCAAAGATCGGCGACGTTCTTTTCCGCAGCAGCTGCGATGCTCGCTTCGGAAACGCCATATTTTGCAAGGATCGCCTTGTAGTCGTCCGTCTTGCGGAACTCGACAAGGGCAGCGTTGAAGGCGTTGCGCAATTCCTCGTCTTCCGGCCGGAATGCGAAGCCGCCGTAGTTGCGCACCGGTGCATCATTGACGATCGGGTCTTCGAAAGGGGCGACCTGCTCGACATTCGCCTGATCCTTGGCGAGCTCAGAGACGGTCAGTTCCGTGGCGGCATAGGCATCCACCCGGCTCTCCACCGTCGGGATTGCATCGGCATTGGCCGGAATGAAGACGATCTGGTCGTCCTTCACTCCGACGGCCCGAAGAAAGTCGACGTTGTTTGCACCCGAGACGACGGCGACCTTCAGCGACGGATCCTTGGCGATGTCGGCATAGGTTGTCAGACCCTTGGGGTTGCCCTTCTTTACCAGAAGTCCTTCGCCATAAGACGAGTTCGGTTCGGTGAAGGAAACCTGCTTGCAGCGTTCAGGCGAAATGTTCTGTTCGGCCGCAGCGAAATCGAAACGGCGCGCCTTGAGGCCCGGGATCAGCGTGCCGAAGGGCGTCACCGTCCAGTTGACCTCTTCGATGCCGATCTTTTTCAACACGGCATTCGCGACATCTGGGCCGATGCCCGCAGATGTGCCGTCCGGCTGCATGTAGGAATAGGGCACTTCATTGGCCGTGGCTGCACGAATGTAGCCCTGCTCCTTGACTTCTTCGAGGGTGAGAGCGCCCGCCGATGTGATTGAAACGGCGAGGGCGAGAGCGGAAAGTCCGGTGATCTTTGTGATGTGCATCTGAATTCTCCTCTGGTTCATTGTTTTTGCCTGTCCGGTTCGGTTCTTGTGCCGGTTTACCGGGCAGGTTCTCCCGTCACCGTGGCGATGACGGAAAGGCAGTCGCCGGCCTTGATCAGGCCGGGCACGTGTCGTGCCGCAAGCACGCCATCCATGGCGGCTCGGTAGTCGATCGGGGTGATGCCGGTCTTGCCCACGGGATAGACCCGGGCAATGGTTTCGCCGGCTGTGACGGTCTCGCCGAGGTCACGGACAAACGCGACAAGACCGTCGTCCTCGGCGAAGGCGAAGCAATCGCTCGATGGCATGTCCAGCCACTGGGTGGACTGCACGTCTGGAGCGCCGGGCAGGATGCCCGCGTGGCTCAACAGGTTGAGGATGCCCTTTCGGGCGATCTGGATGGATCGGGCACTTGCCGTACCGCCGCCGCCGAGCTCCGTCGTGACGAATACCTTGCCCATGTCCTCGACGGTCGTGTCGAGCATGCCGACCGCATCGATTTCCAGCATCTTCATGGAGTAGGGAGCGGAAAACGCGGCCACGGCATCGAAACACCGCGCCTCCTGGGTTTTGTCAGGCAATTCGTGTGCCGCAGCGTATGGCAGAAAATCGAGCGTCTTGCCGCCCGAATGGAAATCGAGGACGAAGTCGGCGAGTGGTGCCAGATAGCGGGTCACGTAGTCGGCGATCTTTTCCGTCACGGAGCCGTCCGGGCGGCCCGGAAAGCTGCGATTCAGATTTCCCCGATCGATCGGAGAGGTTCGTGTGCCGGCGCGAAAGGCAGGATAGTTCAACGCCGGAACGATGATGACACGTCCACTCACGTCCGCTGGATCCAGCGACTGTGCCAATTCGAAGAGAGCCGCGGGGCCTTCGTATTCGTCACCGTGATTGGCTCCGGTGAGAAGGGCGGTCGGTCCGTCGCCGTTGGCGATGACGCAGATGGGGATCATCACCGAACCCCAGGCGCTGTCGTCGCGGCTGTAAGGCAGGCGCAGATGACCGTGTTGTACGCCCATGGCGTCGAAGTCGACGGAAGGGGTAATCGGGGAGGGGCGGGACAGACCGGTCAACATCATTCAGCCCTTCACGAACAACTGTCGCGGAACATTCGAAAAACATTCGACACCTGTTTCAGTGATCGCGATGCTTTCCGTGATTTCGAGCCCCATATCCTCCAGCCACAGCCCTGTCATGAAATGGAACGTCATGCCTGGCTTCAGTTCGGTGCGATCGCCGGGGCGCAGGCTCATGGTGCGTTCGCCCCAATCCGGCGGATAGGAAAGACCGATGGGATAGCCGGTCCGGTTGTCCTTGATGATCCCGTATTTCTTCAGGACGGCAAAGAAGGCATTGGCGATGTCTTCGCATGTGTTGCCGGGTCTTGCCGCCGCCAGTCCGGCCTCCATGCCTTCCAGGGTCGCCTTTTCGGCATCGAGAAAGGCCTGTGTCGGCTTGCCCAGAAAAACAGTCCGCGAAAGCGGGCAATGATAACGCTTGTAGGCGCCGGCGATCTCGAAGAACGTTCCCTCGCCAAGGCGCATGGGTTTGTCATCCCATGTCAGATGAGGCGCGGATGCGTCTGCGCCGGATGGCAGGAGCGGCACGATGGCCGGGTAATCTCCGCCAAACTCGGAGGTGCCGCGAATGCCGGCGTCATAGATCTCGGCGACCAGGTCACATTTGCGCATGCCGGGCTCTATGGTGTCGACGATCCGCTTGTGCATCAGTTCGACGATCTTGCCGGCCTTGCGCATGTAGTCGAGTTCGGTCGGGCTCTTGATGGAGCGCTGCCAGTTGACGAGACCCGCGGCATCCTTGAAGCGGGCATTGGGCAGGTGCTTTTGCAAGGACGCGAAGGCGGCGGCCGAGAAGTAGTAGTTGTCCATCTCGACGCCCACGGTAAGGTTCGACCATTTGCGCTCGTCGATGATCTGCGACAGCAGATCCATCGGGTGGCGCTCGGTCGACTGCACGTAGTGATCCGGGTAGCCGATGATGTTGGCGTGGTCGAGATAGGCGGTGCGCTTGGCGCCATTGGCGTCCTGCTTGCGGCCATACCAGATCGGCTCTCCGCTCGGCGGAACGAGTACGCATTGATGCACATAGAAGGACCAGCCGTCATATCCCGTCAGCCAATGCATGTTGGACGGGTCGGTGATGATCAAAAGATCGATCTGCGCCGCTTCCATGGCATGACGGGTTTTGGAAAGGCGCTCGGCATACTCCTCGCACGTAAAGTTCAGCGTCACGCTCACGCGGCGTCTCCCTTGTTGATTTTGTTGTCGATTGTCTGGCCGATGCCGGCCTCGCGCGCGCGGTGAGCGGCCAGATTGGCAATGGCAGTGTCCTGGACGCCCGTGCCCGTCAGATCCGCGAAGGTTATTTCTTCGGCACTTGTTCTGCCTGGCACCTTGCCGGCGATGACAGCGCCGAGTTCGTCGAAATGCTGATTTGCCGCAACCGCTCCGGCATTTATGGCATGGTGCAACTCGCCGAGAATGCGTGTCTGGGTGATACGATCGGCGATGTATCTGGCTCTGGCGAACACGGCCGGATCGATCTCGTTCTTGTGTTCGGCATCGGATCCCATCGCCGTCAGATGCTGACCGGGTTCCAGCCAGTCTGCCCGCAGAACCGGCTCTTCGGCAGGCGTCGTCGTGACGATGATATCGGCATTGTGCGCTGCCTCCCGTGGGTCCTCCACGGCCGTCACGTCAATGCCATGCCTGCTGGTGAACTCGCCGGCGAGCTTGCGCGCTTTTGCAAGGTCGCGCGCCCAGATCCGTGCTGACCTTAGCGGACGGACCAGCGTCAATGCCTGAAGCTGGAGTTGTGCCTGCATGCCTGCACCGAAAATTGCGGCGACGGAGGCATCCCGGCGCGACAAATGTCGCGCGGCAACTGCGCCGGCCGCAGCCGTGCGCACATCGGTGAGATAACCATTGTCGAGCAGAAGCGCCTCGACCAAGCCTGTTCTGGCGCTGAAGAGGATCATCAGCCCGTTGAGGCTTGGCAGACCGAGCTTGGGATTGTCGAAGAAGCCTGGGCTGACCTTGATCGCAAAACCGTCAAATCCGGGCACATAGGCTGTCTTGACGTCGACCTCGCCGCGGAACTGAGGGATGTCGAGCCGCAAGATCGGGGGCATTGCGACGTCTTGGGTGGAAAGCGCCGCAAATGCGCGCTCGATACAGTCGACCGCGGACGCGTCCAGTTGGACAACCGCTCGCAGGTCACTCTCCGTCAGGATCGTGATGCGGCTCATGCGTCTGCCCCTTCTGTTATTCTCCGGTGGAGCTCCGGATCGATGTTGCCGCCTGACACGATGACGACGGTGGGGCCGAACAGTTCGACCTTCCCGGCCAGAATGGCGGCAATGCCGACCGCCCCGGCGCCCTCGACCATTTCGCCTTCCTCGCGCCAGGCGTGGCGAATGCCTTCGGCGATTTCGCCTTCGCTCAGAAGAATGACGTCATCCAGGAGATTGTTGCAGAGCGTAAAGGTGACGTGGTTAGAGAGGCCGACGCCGCCGCCCAGGGAATCGGCCAGGGTTTGTTCTTCGCGGACTGCCACCGGTCGTCCGGCGGCGATCGACGCATTCATCGCAGCCCCGCGTTCCATGGAGATGCCGACGAGGCGCGTCTGAGGCCGCAAGGCCTTGACGGCTACGGCGATGCCGCCAGCAAGCCCACCTCCGGACAGGGGCACGAGCACGGTTTCCAGATCCGGGACGGCATCGAGAATTTCAAGGCCGATCGTTCCCTGGCCGGCGACGACATGCACGTTGTCGAAAGGCGGGATTGCCGTCAGACCACGCGTTTCGACCAGTCGTTCGACTTCCATCTGGGCATCGTCCTGCGAGGCGCCGATGATGCAGACTTCGGCGCCAAGCGAGCGGATGGCTTCGACCTTGTTGGCCGGAACGAGCGCAGACATGCAAACGATGGCTGGCACGCCAAGTTCGCGTGCCGCATAGGCAACTGCCCGCCCATGGTTTCCCGTAGAGGCCGTGACGAGCCCACGCCGGCGCCCACCTTCGTCGAGAGACAGGATGGCATTCATCGCCCCGCGCAGCTTGAAGGCGCCGATCGGCTGGCGCGTTTCCAGTTTCAGATGAACCGGATGGCCGGTCTTGTCAGACAGGGCGCCTGAGTGAATGAGCGGCGTCTGTGCGACGCGACCGTTTATCCTTGCCGACGCATTGCGAATCTCCGCCAATGTCACTGGCAGAGTGTCCGCGGTGGCCGGATGGGGCAGGGGTTCGCTCTTCATGATTGTCATGTTGAGAGCGAAACAAAATCATGTCAATTATTATATTGTAATGATTCAATGTTTGCCGAAGAACGTGTCATCCTATCGAGCCTATGTCGTAAACCGGGGGCATTTGATCGAATGTCTGGCGTACGATGGTCAGCGCTTTGGTCAGGCTGGTCTGGTTCAGGCGTCCGCCCAGACAGATACGGATACCGCCGCCATGACCCGGTCCGGCGATGAAAGGTTCCGACGGCGTGACGGCAACATTCTGGTTGGCAAGCGCACGCACGAGACTGTCCTCGGTCCACTGAGGAGGGACCCTGAGCCAGGCGCAGAGCGAGAGCGGGTGGCTGGAGGCGATGTGATCCGCCAGAATATCGGCTGCCACCTGCTGGCGCTTCCGTGCCTCCTCGCGCTGGATGGCGACCAATTGCCGTGCCATGCCATTCTCGACCCAGCGTGTTGCAATTTCACCCGCGAGATAGGTGCCGCTCCAGCTGGTGACGCGCAGGATGGAGGCCGCCCGGATGGAATAGGAGCGCGGCACGACAAGGTAACCGACACGCAGCCCGGTGAGGACTGTTTTTGTGAAACTGGTGACGAAGAAACCCAGGTCCGGAACCATGTCGCAGATCGAGGGCAGGTCTTCCTCGATCAACGGCCGATAGACTTCGTCTTCGACAACAAAGACGCCGTACTGCTCGGCGATTGCCGCAATTTCGCGCCTGCGCGCTGCGCCGGCCACGTGACCTGTCGGATTGTTCAGCGTCGGGATGAGGACCAGTGCCCGCACGCCGCCGCCCGAACAGGCGGCGGAAAATGCATCCGGCAGGATGCCTTCGCTGTCTGTGGGTAATCCTTTGAGGCTGAATCCCAGGACGTTCGCCAGTCCGATAATGCCGTGATCGGTCAGGTTTTCGCACAGGACGATGTCGCCGGGACGAACGATACAGCTCAAGGCCAGAAATATGCCATGGGCCGCACCGTTGGTGATGAGGATGCGTTCGCCCGTCGTGTCGACGTTCAGTGTTCGAAGCCAGTCGCGCGCCGTCTCCCGATGATGATCAAGCCCCGCGATCGGCCGGCAAGGCCTCATGAAGCTGGCATTGTCAGCCTCTGAAAGCTCTCGGAGTATTTCGCGCGACGCCTTCTCGTGGGCATCGAGATAGACACCACGAACGATGGAAAGATCGAGCACCTCATTGGCCCTGTGATCGAGCATCATGCGGCCCGCGCGATCGGTCACCCGGGCCTTGACGAAGGTGCCGCGTCCGATCTCGCCGCTCAGATAGCCGAGACGCTCTGCCTCCTTGTAGGACAGGCTGACGGTCTGGACGGAGAGGCCGAGCTCGCGCGCGAGATCCCGATGCGTCGGCATCCGGTCCATCGGCTTGAGGATGCCTGCGTCAATATCCGCGATGATGCGTTCGGTCAGTGCAGCATGCTTCGTCTCACCTTTGTTTTTCGCGAGCTGAGGTCGCCAAAGCACAGGCTTGGCAACGGTCACCGGATCGCGGGCGGAGTGATTGGATTGTTGACGCATGAAATTGTCTCGCTATGACGACGCAAATTTCATGACATTATGCACGCTTCGCTCCAGAAATGAAGCGGCTGGGATCCGAGGCGGAACCGCCTCGGATTTTTCGCACTTCTGCAGCGTTGATTGCCTGCAGTGCCGTCGGCGACGAGCGTTTTACCGAGCGTGTGTCAGATCTTTTCGCGGGCCTGTACCAGTTCATCCATGACGGAGCGCACGGCGGAATCGGCAATGGCGATGATTTCGTCGATCTCTTCCTTTGTCGTGACGAGGGGAGGGGCAAAACCCAGGATGTCGCCATGCGGCATCGCGCGCGCAATCAAGCCGCGGGCCCGGGCAGCCTTGGAGACACGGGCACCCACCGATAGGGACGGGTCAAAACGTGTCTTGTGTTCACGGTCTGCCACGAATTCAATGGCGCCCATCAGGCCGACGCCGCGAACCTCGCCGACAATGGGAAGCTGCGCAAACTTTTCCTTCAGCTGCGCCTGGAAATAGGCGCCGACCGTGCGGGCGTTGCCCGGCAGATCCTCCTTTTCGACGATGTCGAGAACCGCGTTTGCAGCTGCTGCGCCGATCGGGTGGCCCGAATAGGTGTAGCCATGGGAGAAGGCGCCAACCCGACCGGCCCCTTCTTCCATGACCTTGTAGACCTTTTCTCCGATGATTGCGCCCGAGAGGGGGAAATAGGCGGAGGTGAGGCCTTTGGCCACTGTGATCAGATCGGGTTCGATACCGTAATGCTGGGATCCGAACATCGAACCGGTCCGGCCGAAACCGGTAATGACTTCGTCAGCGATCAACAGGATATCGTATTTCCGCAGCACCTTTTGAACCTCCTGCCAATAGCCCTCAGGCGGCGGAGTGATGCCACCCGTTCCCAGGACGGGCTCAGCGATGAAAGCGCCGATCGTTTCGGGATCCTCGCGCAGGATGAGAGCTTCAAGTTCGCCTGCGCGACGTATCGAGAATTCGAGTTCCGTTTCCCCGGCTTCGGCGCCCCAATAGTGATGCGGTGCGCCGGTATGCAGGATGCCGGCGCGCGGCAGGTCCATGTGGTCGTGATAGAAACTCATCCCGGTCATGGATCCGGAAACGACGCTGCATCCGTGATAGCCGCGTTCTCTGGAAATGATCTTCTTCTTGTTCGGCTTACCGCGAAGGTTGTTGTAGTACCAGACGAGCTTGGCTTGGGTCTCGTTCGCATCGGAACCCGACATGCCGTAAAAGACCTTGCTCATCTTTCCCGGCGCCATCCTGACAAGGCGGTCGGACAGAATTGCAAGTTCATCGGTCGTGTGGGCCGCATAGGAGTGGTAATAGGCGAGGCGATAGGCCTGCCGGGAAATGGCTTCGGCCACCTCGGTCCGGCCATAGCCGACGTTGACACAATACAGCCCGGCAAAGCCGTCGATCAATTGGTTTCCATGGGCATCCTGGATGCGTATGCCCTTGCCGGTCTCGACGATCGT
The DNA here is from genome assembly GCF_020889605.1 of Rhizobium sp. 'Codium 1'. Lineage (NCBI taxonomy): Bacteria > Pseudomonadati > Pseudomonadota > Alphaproteobacteria > Hyphomicrobiales > Rhizobiaceae > Rhizobium > Rhizobium sp. 'Codium 1'. The sequence goes on along the minus strand of NZ_JAJGPW010000002.1, from coordinate 4,227 downwards.
GGGATCTCCCAACTTGCCGCTGGCAAAATCCTTGAGCTGGGTGAAGGGGTGCAGGACCGAGTTGCGATCCATCTCGGCGATCTGGTTCAGTTTGGCATTCATGGCAGTCCATCCTTTCAAGCAGCGAGATTTCCAAAGCAGACATATTTTGCTTCGAGATATTCGAGGAGGCCGTGGCGCGAGCCCTCACGACCCAGGCCGGATTGCTTCCATCCACCAAAGGGGATGGGCGCGCCGGTGAATTTCGGCGTGTTGACGGCGACCATCCCGTATTCGAGCCTGTCCGTGAGCCGCATGGCGCAGCCCAGATCACGGGTGTAGACGTAGGCCGCCAGGCCCATTTCTGTGTCATTCGCCCGCGCGAGGACCTCGTCTTCGTTATCGAACGGCAATATTGCCGCGACAGGACCGAAGGTTTCTTCTCTTGCAATCATCATGTCGTCAGCGACATCAGCCAGCACCGTCGGTGTGACGAAGTTGCCGCCCAGAGGACTGTCCTGTCCGCCGCAGACGAGGCGCGCACCGGCTGACAGGGCCTGGGAGATCTGCTTTCGGCATTTTTCAGCCACTGAAGGACGCGTCATCGGCCCGATGTCGATATCCGGCTGAAGGCCATGTCCGACCTTAAGCTCCGATGTCGCCCTGGCGAAGGCCTCGACAAAGCGCTCGTAAAGCTTGCGCTGGACGTAAATGCGGTTTGCCGCGAGGCAATCCTGCCCGGACGTGGCAAATTTTGCCCCCATGCATCCCTTAACCGCTGCCGTCAGATCGGCATCGTCAAACAGGATGAACGGCGCATTGCCGCCCAGTTCAAGTGACGCCTTCTTGATCGTGGGGGCGGATTGGGTCAGCAGAATTCGCCCGACTTCCGTGGAGCCGGTGAAGGAAAAAACCCGAACCTCCCTGTGTTCAAGCAATCGGCGGGAGAGTGGCGCGGCCTCGCCGGTCAATACCTGGAACACGCCCGCCGGGATGCCGGCTTCCTGCGCGAGTTTTGCCAAGGCCAGAGCCGAGAGCGGTGTTTCGGGTGCAGGTTTGACGATCATGGTGCAGCCCGCGGCGAGCGCTGCGCCGGCCTTGCGGGTGATCATTGCAGACGGGAAGTTCCATGGCGTGATGGCCACAGTGACGCCGACTGGCTGCATCTGAACCGAGAGACGGCCTCCTGGCAGATGGCTGGGGATGGTTTCGCCGTAGGCACGCTCGCCTTCAGCGGCAAACCAGTCGAGGAAACTCGCGGCATAGGAAATCTCGCCTTCGGACTCCGCAAGTGGCTTGCCCTGTTCTGCGGTCATGATGACGGCGAGGTCCGTTGCATTCTCGCGCATCAGTTTTGCCCATGTGCGCAGGACCTGACCGCGCTCCAGCGGCAGGGTGTCCCGCCAGGTCTGGAACGCCCGCGTGGCAGCCTGCACCGCAGCATCGGCATCTTCGAGGGAGCAGGCCGCGACGTCGGCCAGATGTTCTGCTGTTGCGGGATCCGTGACCTGAAGGGTGTCGGCGCGCGCAATCCAGGCGCCATTCAGAAACGCCCGGTGCTCGAGCAGTTCGGGCCGTCGCAGGGATTTGAGCGCGGCTTTGGCGATACCTTTCATAGGTCACTCCCTCTTTCGGTTTATCGAAGTCTAACCGCATCGCATGTTCATTTGACTGCGTAGAGGGGCGGGCTTATGCAGGATGCTGATCCTAATTTCCTCCTATGCGCAGGATTGCTGCATGAATTCACTTGATCGAGCGGACAGGGCGTTGCTGGATGCGGTGCAGAGAAACAATCGCCTGACCTCGGAAGAGCTGGCGGGCATCGTCAACTTGTCACCGACGGCCTGCCAGCGGCGGCTGAAACGATTGCGCGAGGAGGGGGTGATCGAGGCGGATGTATCGATCGTATCGCCCAAGGCCGTCGGACGGGGCATCACCATGATCGTTCTTGTGTCGCTGGAGCGCGAGCGTGCTGATATCGTCGACCGGTTCAAGGCGGCGATCCGGGCGACGAAAGAGGTGATGATCGGCTACTATGTCACGGGTGACGCCGACTTCATCCTGGTGATCACCGCAAAGGACATGGAGGACTACGAAGCCTTCACGCGGCGCTTCTTCTACGAGAATCACGATATCAAGGGGTTCAAGACCATGGTGGTCATGGATCGAGTAAAGGCAGGCTTTGCCTTTCCGATCGAGCCCTAGCCGATCTGGCGGGGCGCCGGTGCGGCAAAATCCCTCGTGCATACTCTTTATGAGAGAGGGGCGTCATCGTGGTCCGGAAAGCTGGGCGGCGATTCGGATTGGACGAGGGACCTGGCGATGGTCTCTGGGCTCCAGCGGCGAAGCGATCAAGGCTGGGAGCAATCAGAGTTCTTACGACAGGGGGCCTTTTATGGAGAAGGAGGCTTTCGATGCGAGGTGAGGGATATGCGAGGGCTGCATAACCGGTTTATGGCCGCGAACAATGTCCAGCCGATGGCGATGCCAACCATGTTGGGTGCGAGATCTGCCAGTCTTGGATTGTTACCGATTGTTGGCATCTGAACAACCTCCCAACCGACTCCGACAACAAAGGTGAGGATAGCCGCAAGCGGCAGGCGATCTCGACCAACAGCAATCACTGCAAGAGCAAAGATGAAGGCCGTTGAGCCGATATGCGGCATCTTCGTCAGTGCGTTTGCAATCGCTTCCCTGCTGAGATCCCAATCGAACACCGGCTTGCGATATCCCTGGTTCGTTTGAGCTGCCGCCCATAGGCTGGCTGCACCGAACGCCAAGAAGGGGATCCATCGTCGCTTGCCGACCAGCTTTTTCATGAATGAATGGTCCTCATTGGCTTTTTCCTTTGCCGCGTCGAGCTTCACACCGCACGTTGGCAAAAAGTAGGCGGCTCGACAGGATACAAGTGTGCCGTCATGGTCTCGGCAGTGTCCACCTCGTATGCGCCCATCCCTCTAGCGCGTCATCTTGGATTGAAACGTAGAAATGCTCATCGACAGGCTCGAACTACAACTTGCCAAGGATGAGGAGTGGTACAGCGTGGGTGGGCAGGTGTGGTACAAAAATTCCGCCCTCGAACCGGTTCACTTCGCGCGCCAAGGCGGCATGTGGTAGCGGGAACGCCTCAGGAAACCGGGGTCGTGCCGAGTCTGCCGTCAGGGACCGGCTCGTTGTGTGATCGCCTCGGCCTCCGCCTTCACCGACCACCGGTCCTCCACTGGGTTGGCGGGGTCATGTCTACCGATATGAATGCGTCGCAAATCCTATTGGGATATCGCGGCCAACCGCGGGAGGGGCCAACGCTCCGGCCCATCGGCTGGGACGCGCGGTGCATGTTTTTGTGGTGCGCGGAAAAAGCGTGACATTCGCTCTTGCGTGGGGGGTGAGTTGCCGCTATGAGACAGCCCGCGCCAACAAGCGCCGACCAGTGTGACCGGAGAGGTGGCTGAGTGGTCGAAAGCACCGCACTCGAAATGCGGCATACTCGCAAGGGTATCGTGGGTTCGAATCCCACCCTCTCCGCCAAAATTCGCGCCACTGATTTCATGCGATTTTCAAAGTCCGTGAGCGTGCCATCCGTATGGTGCTGGATCATGAAGCAGAGCATTCGTCGCGGTGGGCTGCCGTTTCATCAATCGCGGCCAAGATTGGCTGCTTGCCAGCCACGCTGCATGAGTGGGTCAAGAAGACCGAGGTCGATAGCGGCAAACGAGCAGGCCTGCCGAGTGATGTGGCCGAGACGATGAAGGCGCTGGAGCGTGAGAACCGCGAGCTTCGCCAGGCCAACGAGATTCTGCGCAAGGCATCCGCATATTTCGCGATGGCCCCTATCGGCGAATGCAAGCATTCGCCTGTCGGGTGAGAGGAAGCTCGACCGCCCCTTCAAGCGATGATCTCGTTCATTGACGAACACCGTGGCGTGTTCGGGTCGAGCCGATCTGCAGGCTATTGCCGATTGCCCCATCAACTTATTACGAGAACGTCGCCAAGCGCCTGGACGTGGATCGCCTCTCGATCCGCGCCCGCAGCGATATCAGCCTGAAGATTGAGATACGCCGGGTGTTCAATGAGAATTTCCAGGTTTATGGCGTGCGCAAGGTCTGGCGGCAGTTGCAGCGGGAGGGCTTCGACATCGCCCGCTGCACTGTCGCTCGGCTTATGAGAGTAGTGGGGCTGCAGGGCATCATTCGTGGCAAACCCGTCAAAACCACCGTGTCGGACAAGACCGCCGCATGTCCGCTCGAC
>NZ_JAJGPW010000022.1:0-525 GCF_020889605.1 Rhizobium sp. 'Codium 1' | reverse complement strand
GATCGATCCCGGCGGCGCCCGCCGCGATCGCGCCGGAGCGGGTCGCGAACTGATTGCCGGAGTAGATGTGCAGGATGTCGCCCTTGAACTCGGCGGTGGCGTTCATCGGCTCCATCGGCGCGTGGATGTTGATGCTGGTGGTGTACTCCGCCTCCAGCACTTTCGCGGCGCCCGCCAGTGCCGCATTGGCATCGCCATCCTTGACGAAGAACTGCCCGGCATCGTCCTGCGCCTGCAGCCGCATCGCCTCGGTGATGATGCTGTCGGTGCTGACATTGGCATACGGACCCTTGTCATAGCTGATCTTCAGCGCGTCCGCGGCCTTCTTGGCATTGGCGAAGGTCGAGGCCACCGCGACCACCCAGCCTGACGTGGAGCCGGTCTTGTCGTCGAGCACGACCGCCTTGATGAAGCCCGGGACCTTCTTGGCCTCGCTGTCATCGACGGACTTGACGGTGGCGCCGAAGCGCACCGGCGGCGTCACCACCTTGCCGTAGACCATGCCCGGCAGCATCGTGTCGATGC
>NZ_JAJGPW010000021.1:0-526 GCF_020889605.1 Rhizobium sp. 'Codium 1' | reverse complement strand
GGTGCTCGCCGTAGGTCCGAATCGTTTCAGCCGCATGGCTGCGGCCCGGTATGGTCGCCAACTCCATCAGCCAGGCAAACGCCGGCTCGATGATCGCCATCCGCTCCGACACCAGAATCGGAAAGCCTGCCGGGATTGCGGCATAGCCCATCGCCGCCTTGATGATCCGCGCCATACTGTCCTCTTTGGTCCTCGCCGTCCGAAACGGCAAAAGACGCCGAGCTCGGCGCAACTCCCTGTACAGCAACAAAGAAGACAGCTTCCCGAACCAGCTGTTATTAAGCGGAGCGCCTGCGGCGCACTCTTTTGTTTAGAATGCGAGGGGTTCCCCTCGCGCTCTCCCGTTCGCCACGTGGCAGGGTTGCAGGACTTCGCCTGCAACCATTTGACTAGTTTGTGGTGTCGCCGCCGCGTCAAGCATTGTCCTCGCTACGCTGCGGGAACGCTTGACTCGGACGTCTACGTGCCCTCCTCAAAATGCCCCACGCATATGAACCATAACGATGACAGCCACACGACTCTAACA
>NZ_JAJGPW010000020.1:0-528 GCF_020889605.1 Rhizobium sp. 'Codium 1' | reverse complement strand
GCGACCGGACCGGCCTGTATGCGCTTCAGGCCCACTTCGGTCATGTGACCCGGGCCATGACTGATCGCGGCTACGTCGGGACCGACTTCGCGCTCGACGACCTGATCGACCGGCATGCCCGGGAAGAAACCCGCGCCGCTCTCGAAGAAGTGCTGACGGCAACCGCCCTCGCGGGCAAGGGCGGACGGATGATCGCCGCCCGCTCCCAGTTCCGCGGGCGCACGCGCGACGGCGATGTCCAGGCCTATGTCTCCTTCCTGATGGAGGAGACTGATCTGCGGCTCGGCGTCTGCGATTGGGGCTATTGCGTCTACCGCGTCGAAACGGCTGCCTGCTTCGGCGATGAGAAAGGCCCCAACCCCGTTCTGAGGACCGAAAGTACGTGTCTCGCCTGCGCCAACTTCGCCGTCACCGCCAGGCACAGGCCTGTCTGGCAGGCCCGCCGCGATCGCAATACGGATCTTCTCGGCCATCCCGGCCTGGACCCGGTCAGCCGGCAACTCGCCGAAACCCGGATTGCCGAATGCG